>JAGXRN010000045.1 GCA_018335875.1 Dethiobacter sp. | reverse complement strand
ATCACAGCGCCTTCCATCCTTAGCTCATATTCCGCATGGTTACATCCACATCCAAGGGAACGTTCTATACAGAATTTTTTGAAACGAACCGTTTTCCTTGCTTTCTCTTCAGAAAAATAACTAAATTGCTCAATGATTTCCTCGTATTTACACTCTGAATTCTCACAGAAGTATTTGTTGAAGCGTACGACGTGATATACCGCCTTGTTGTTGTATGGAATATCTTGTATTGGCTTGGTGTAGTAGTCGCCGCTCAGCCTCGTACTCAACGTTCCGCAATACGGGCATTGCGTTTCCACAGATTTAGATTCCCAAAAGTACCGTATTTCTTTCTCGTCCTGCTCAATGTTCTGCAGCATCAGACAGCTTGGCACTATTCCATCAAAATCAAAAAACTTTCTTGCTTCCATTTCAACCAGATAGACCGAGTGTGATTCCTCTTTGCTGAAACCGCTCTTTATTAACTGATTTATGAGGACGTCTTTCCAACTCAACTTGTCTGACATAATCATCACTCCTACTCACAACCTTTAATTATATCATAACATAGAGCAGGGTCAATGTCCAGCTTTATCCCTCGCTTATAAGCAAGAGCCCACTATTATCTCACATCCGTTTTGGTTTGACCAGCCCCCTTTGCGATAAAATTTTCTTAAGTTACTCTAATTATCCTTAGCTGCAAGCTTTTCTTAATTCATGCGTTCAGTACTGGAGCAGCCTGGGAAAAATTCAAACTTTTCAGAGCAAGAAATTTAAACTGCAGGCTAAAAGCGGTTGTACCAAGCGACTTTACAGTCACACATTGACAATGTTTCGCTGAAAAAAGTATAATAAAAGAAAAGATTTTGCTAAGTTAAGCTTTTTCACAACAAAGAGGTGACTGTAATGAAAGGCGAAGCTGTGGAACAATTTCAGGACAAGGTTTCAGAATTACTGATACGACATCGCAGTATCCTGGACAGTCTGACCAAATTCCAGGAATCAACCGCCAAAGTTAACCGCTCCATCGCCAAGACTGTAACCAGCTGTGGCTGCCTGAATATTAACGCTACCAGACAGTCATGCCCCACTGAAATCGCTCTGAAGGACCGTCGTGAGTACATGGAATCACACCTTAGGGGCCAACTCTGCGAGCATTGCAGAGAGATCGTGGAGGAAAAGATTGGGACACACCTTTTTTATCTCACAGCCCTCTGTCATTTACTCGATCTTGACCTTGCAGAAGTTTTTGATAAAGAGTACCAGCGGCTTTCAACTCTTGGCTTTTTTAAACTTTGTTAAAAATTAAAATTACAATAGGCATCAACAGAAGCAAGTGGTTGAATAAACAACCACTTGCTTTCTATTACAGCGTTTATTTCCCATATCACCTTCGGAAGCCGAGACGCTCAGAAATCTTAGCGGCAGCAGATTTGACTTCCGGTATCAGGTATTCCTTAATGAAAGTGTCTGTAAAGCGGGTGTCCGGCCCGGAAACACTGACAGCCGCAATAACCTTACCTTCAAAATTCCAGATCGGTATCGCTACACACCGTACTCCGTCCTCCAACTCGCAGTTGTCGAGGGCATAACCGTTATGCCTGATAATAAGCATTTCTTCTTTAAGTTTTTGCGGGTCTATAATTGTATTAACTGTATATGATGGCAATGGTGATTTGATTTGTATAAACCGTTCAAACTCCCGGTCTGTATAGTTTGCCAGCATCGCCTTGCCTGCGCCTGTGCAGTGGATAGGCCCCCGGCTCCCGATGCGGGCGAAAATTTTAATCATATTGGTGGATTCAATCTGATCAATATAAACCACATCGTCTTGGTCAAGAATTGCCAGGTTGGTTGTTTCGTTGATACTGTCGACAAGTTCCTGCAGCAGGGGCCTTGACATTGTGCGTATATCAAAAGTATAAAGAGCTGCATGGCCAACTTCGAATGTACGCAAGCCCAGCATATACCTGCCTGTGTCCCTGTCCTGGCTGATAAAGCCAAAATTCATCAGTGTGTGCAGCAGGCGATGAGCCGTGGAAATATTAAGGCTTGTCCTGTCCCTGATTTGACTGAGTGTCAGCGGCATCCCTGCTTCAGCAAGAATAATCAGTATTTTCAGTGCTCTTTCCACCGACTGTACACTGTGCCTGTCATTTAGTTGTTTCATAACTTCTGCCCCCTCGCTTATCAAGACAACTGTTTTAAAACAAGAAAAGCAGGCATGCCCTGCTATCTGCCGGCGTTTCTCCCTATCTTAGCGCAGTAATACCGCATTGTGAAAATTGTTGTCAAAATAATTATACTAATGCCCATTTTCTTTGTCAAATAAATATTCGATTATACATAAAAAAGATAAAAAGATATAAAGTTATGTAAACCATGTGCCTTGACACAAGAAATAATGTCTGTTAGAATAAAAAAAATGCATACAGCTACCTTTAACTTAGCCCTGAGAGGCTAAAAAGGAGGCAAATTATGAATATCCAACTTTTATCAGAGAGCTGACCGCGGGATTTAAACCGCTTGGTTGGCTTTTTTTATGCAGCTTTTCATCTTTAGCCTATAAAAAGTACAGGAGGAAACTTTATGCTGGCAAGACTGGCCCTGGAAAACAGCAAGATATTTTACGGACAAAGTTTTGGCGCTGACGGTACCGGAGAAGGAGAAGTAGTTTTTAATACTGCAATGACAGGTTATCAGGAGGTGCTGACAGACCCGTCTTACTGCGGGCAGATTGTGACAATGACCTATCCTCTGATAGGCAATTACGGTATTAACCCGGAAGACTTTGAATCACGCCGCCCATTTATCAGAGGCTTTATTGTGAAAGAAGCCTGCAGCCACCCCAGCAATTGGCGCACCACAGAATCGCTGGAGTCTTATCTGCAAAAACATGGGATCGTGGCCATATCGGGTATAGACACACGGGAGCTGACAAGGATTATCAGGGAAAAGGGAACCATGCGTGGAATCATCACCACCTGTGATTACAGCGACACTGAACTGACACAACTGGCAGCCGAGGTGGCTCCTCTTTCAGGTCAAAACCTGCTGCATGAGGTCACAACACCGGAACGGTATACCCTCCCCGGCACAAACCGCGTTGTAATGCTGGACCTGGGCATGAAAAAAAGCATTGCCCGCAACCTCAACCATGCCGGATGTGAAGTTGTAGTGGTTCCTGCCTGGACTCCAGCTGCTGAAATATTAGCCCTGCAGCCTAAGGGAGTCATGCTGTCAAACGGCCCCGGCGATCCTAAGGACGCCGGCGAGATAATAAACAATATCCGTGAACTGGTAGGAAGAGTGCCTATCTTTGGTATTTGCCTCGGCCATCAGTTGCTGGCGCTTGCTCTTGGCGCTGATACCTATAAACTTAAATTCGGCCACCGCGGAGTCAATCAGCCTGTAAAGGATTTAGTAACCGGCAAAGTCCAGATTACTTCACAAAACCACGGCTACGCCATCGACGAGTCGACCATGGCCGCTTTAGACTTTTCTGTCACCCATCGCAACCTCAATGACGGTACTGTTGAGGGGATTTTGCACAATTATCTGCCGGTTTTCTCTGTTCAGTACCACCCCGAGGCTTTTCCCGGACCAAGCGACTCGGCCCACCTTTTCCACCGTTTCTTCGCCCTGATGGAAGCCAGCCAAGAGAGAAGAGGAGGTGACAGTCATGCCTAAATACCAGGATATTAAAAAAGTTATGGTTATCGGCTCAGGTCCAATCATTATCGGCCAGGCTGCCGAATTCGATTATGCGGGAACACAGGCCTGCCGTGCGCTTAAAGAAGAAGGGCTTGAGGTTGTGCTTGTAAACAGCAACCCTGCCACAATCATGACAGATACCAACATCGCCGACCATGTCTATATAGAACCGCTGCAGATTTCCACCCTCACAGAAATAATAGCCAAAGAACGCCCCGATGGACTCCTGCCCACTCTGGGCGGCCAAATCGGACTGAACTCCGCTAAGGACCTGGCGGAACAGAGAATTCTCGAGCGTTACGGAGTCAGGCTGCTTGGCACACCACTTGACGCTATCAGGCGGGCCGAAGACAGAGAACTGTTCAAAAAAACAATGAATGAATTAAGTGAGCCTATTCCTGCCTCTACCATTGTGTCCACTGTGGAAGATGCTGTGGCTTTTGGAGCAGAGACAGGCTATCCCCTGGTTGTGCGCCCGGCCTATACCATGGGTGGCAGCGGCGGTGGTTTTGCCCGTGACGAAGAAGAACTGCAAAAAACTGCACAGCGCGGCCTCAAAACCAGTCCTATCAGCCAGATCCTGGTGGAAAAAAGCGTGGCAGGCTGGAAAGAAATCGAGTTTGAAGTTATGCGGGACAGCAACGATAACTGCATCACCATCTGCAGCATGGAAAACATCGACCCTGTTGGTGTCCATACAGGCGACAGCATTGTGGTGGCGCCGGCACAGACGCTGGCAGGCCGCGAGTACCAGATGCTGCGCACCGCCTCGCTTAAGATTATCCGCGCACTTGGCATTGAAGGCGGCTGCAACATCCAGTTCGCCCTTGATACAGACAGTTTTGACTATGTGGTAATAGAAGTCAACCCCCGTGTCTCCCGCTCTTCGGCGCTGGCCTCCAAAGCTACAGGTTACCCCATCGCCAAGGTGGCCACAAAAATTGCCATCGGCCTCACCCTTGATGAGATACAGAATGCTGTAACCAAAAAAACATCTGCCTGCTTTGAGCCGGCTATCGACTACGTTGTAGTCAAATTCCCACGCTGGCCTTTTGATAAGTTTTCACTGGCGGAGCGCACACTTGGCACGCAAATGAAGGCCACCGGCGAAGTGATGGCCATCGACCGCACCCTCGAGGCCGCTCTCTTAAAGGCTGTCCGCTCACTGGAGATCGGCGTACACAGCCTGAGGTTAAACGGGCTGAGCAATCTGGACGATACGACTCTAAAAGAAAAAATTTCACGGCCAAACGATGAAAGGTTTTTTGTCGTAGCCGAGGCCTTACGTCGCGGCGTCACTGTTGAAGAAATCTATGAAATCTCGCGGATTGACCCCTTCTTTTCCGGGAAGATAAAGAACATCGTGGACATGGAAGTCAGGATATCAGCTTTTAAAGACCAGGGAGCTGCGTCTATTCCCGTCGCACTGTGGCTGGAAGCCAAGAGGATGGGCTTTGCCGACGAGACTATCGCCGAGCTTACAGGCGCCACTGAAGATGAAGTCCGCACTACCCGCAAAGCAGCAGGGATAATACCTGCCTATAAAATGGTAGACACCTGTGCCGGCGAGTTTGAAGCCCTGACACCTTATTTCTACTCAACCTATGAGTGCGAAAACGAGGCTGTTTATACTGAAAACCGTAAAATTGTGGTTCTCGGTTCGGGGCCCATACGCATCGGGCAGGGCATTGAGTTTGACTACTGCTCGGTCCACTCGGCCTGGGCGCTGCGCGATGAGGGAATAGAAACAATTATTATTAACAACAACCCGGAAACAGTCTCCACCGACTTTGACACTTCAGACCGGCTTTACTTTGAACCACTGCAGGTCGAAGATGTACTCAACATCCTGGACGGAGAGAAACCGGATGGCGTCATTGTCCAGTTTGGCGGCCAGACCGCCATTAACCTGGCCGAGCCGCTGGCTAAGGCAGGCATCTCCATTATCGGCACAGCTGTGGAGGACATCGACAAGGCAGAAGACAGAGACAAGTTTGACAGACTCCTTGAGGAGCTCGGCATCTTACGCCCGCCGGGTGGGACCGCAACCTCTGTGTCAGAAGCCCTGGCTGGTGCAAAGCATATCGGCTACCCGGTTGTGGTGCGTCCCTCTTATGTCCTTGGCGGCAGGGCCATGGAGATAGTCTACAATGACGGGGAACTTGAAGAGTATATGAAAACCGCCGTCTTGGTCTCACCCAAGCACCCGGTGCTTGTTGATAAATACCTGCTGGGCAAAGAACTGGAAGTCGACGCCATCTCAGACGGGGAAACAGTCCTTATCCCCGGCATTATGGAGCACATTGAACGGGCAGGTGTCCATTCCGGCGACAGCATCGCTGTTTACCCCGCTCTTTCACTGACAGAAGAACTGAAAAAAGATCTTATTGGCTACACTGTCCGCCTGGCACGCGCTCTCAACGTAAAAGGCATTATCAACATCCAATATGTGGTATTTAAAGGTAAACTGTATGTGCTGGAGGTAAACCCCCGTTCCTCCCGGACAGTGCCTTTCCTTTCCAAAGTCACCGGCATACCAATGATCCAACTTGCAACACGTACCGCCCTTGGTTACAAACTTCAGGATCTTGGCTACAGCAGCGGTCTCCACCCGGAAAAAAAATTCGTGGCAGTCAAGGCGCCTGTCTTCTCCTTCGCCAAGCTTGCCGACCTGGAAACATCACTGGGGCCTGAGATGAAATCCACCGGCGAGGTGATGGGCATCGACACAGACCTGCCCCGTGCCCTCTACAAAGCTCTGCTGGCTGCCAACCTTTATTTGCCGCCCACTGGTAACATTTTAGCCACTGTGGCCGACAAGGATAAAGCGGAAGCCATCCCCCTGCTGCAAAGATTTGCAGACCTCGGTTTCTCACTCTTTGCCACCGACGGCACCGCCCGTGCACTGCTTGAAGCAGGCTGCAAGGCCGCACGTGTTAATAAAATAGCAGAGGGTTCACCTCATGTGGTGGATTTCATCCGCCAGAATAAAATCGATGTTGTCATCAATACTTTAACCAAAGGGAAGCTGCCGCTGCGCGACGGTTTTCGTATCCGCCGTGCCGCAGTGGAACTTAATATCCCCTGCCTGACCTCCCTGGATACCACAAAAGCAGTGTTGGATGTGATGCAGAAACTGAAGGAGGGCGACAGTGTCAACTACACCACCATCCAGGACTACCTGAAGCAGTAAGAAAAGGTTGATTTGTGCATCTAAAAAGTGGTAGAATAGAATATAGTCGTGTGCACATAAATGTGCACATATTCGGGAGGTCAGATTTGATGCATCCATACACCCAATATGTAAACCCCCACCTGGGGAATCTTCTGGAGAATATCAAGCTGGATAAAAGTTTTGTCAGAGGCGACGGTTGTTACCTCTATGACAGTGCAGGCAACCGCTACCTGGACTGTATCGCCGCTTACGGAGCGCTGCCCTTTGGGCACAACCCGCCCGCCATTTGGGATAGTGTAAACAGTGTCCAGCTGTCCCAGGAACCGGGTTTCGTGCAGCCTTCAGCGCTCAACGCCGCCGGTGAATTGGCTAAAAGGTTGATTGAGCTTGCACCGCAGGGTCTCGCCTATGTTACTTTTACCAACAGCGGCACGGAAGCAGCTGAAGCTGCCATCAAGTTATGCCGCTCGGCCACTGGCAGAAGAGGGATACTATCCACTGAAAACAGTTTCCACGGCAAAACCCTGGGTGCTCTTTCTGCCACAGGCAACAACTACTATCAGGCGCCTTTTGGTGCTCCTTTCGCAGAATTTAATTATGTGCCGTTTGGGGATCTTGCCTCTCTTGATGCAGAACTGAAAAAAAACCCTGAACTCTACGCCGCTTTCCTTGTCGAACCGATCCAGGGAGAAGGCGGGATTGTAGTGCCGCCAAAAGGGTACCTGGCCGAAGCAATGAAAGTCTGTGAACAGTACGGAGTCCTGCTTGTCGCCGATGAAATACAGACCGGCCTGGGTAGGACAGGGACACTGTTTGCCTGCGAGGACGAAGGGATTATCCCTGATGTGATGCTCCTGGCAAAAGCACTGGGGGGCGGCCTGATGCCAATTGGCGCCTGCCTCAGCAGAGCCGAAATATACACCAGAGATTTTGCCAGGAAACATTCTTCCACCTTTGCCGGAGGTTCGCTGGCCTGCCGCGTGGGCCTGAAGTCGCTGGAAATACTCTGTGACGAAAAGCAGCCACTTCTTGACGATATAAATGCCAGGGGCCATGTTTTAAAAAGCGGTTTGCTGTCTTTGCAAGAGAAGTATCCCCATATCGTAAAAGCAATCCGGGGCAGGGGCCTGATGCTGGGTATTGAATTTGGCATCGATGGCGACACCTTCCCGGGAAGCCTGCTTGGGATAATGGCCGAACAGGAACTTCTTACCCCTGTCATCTCCGCCTACCTGTTGAATAAGGAAAAAATCCGGGTGGCACCCACTTTAAACGGCAACGCTGTAATCAGAATTGAGCCGCCCCTTACAATCACGGAAGACCAGTGCCGTGAGGCTCTTGCAGGCATCGAAAGAATGCTGGCCGTTTTAACCCAAGGCAATACAGCCAAATTGCTTTCTTTCATGCTTGGTGAAAATGAAGAGCGGCAGTATACAGTTTTTACACCGGGACTTCCCAACCGTATATACCCCAGCGGCGATGATTCTGAGGGCAGATTCGCCTTCCTGATGCACCCGCTTGACCTGCAAAGCTATCACCAGTTTGATGACAGCCTCCTGTCGTTCAATGAAAGTGAACTGGCGGAGCTGACTGGAAGATGGAACGACCTGATAGACCCCTTCGTGGTTGCCAAAACCCACATAACTTCAAGCTGCGGCAAAAAAGCTTACGGGGAGTTTATCGTTGTCCCCAGAACTACCGAGGAACTGGTCGAAATGCCTAAAAAACAGGCACTGGAAGAACTGAAAGCAGCAGTCACACTGGCCAAAGAGCGCGGTGCACGCATCGTGGGGCTGGGCGCCTATACTTCAGTAGTTTCCATGGGAGGGCTCTATGTAAAAGATGAAGGCGTACCGGTAACCACCGGCAACAGCTATACAGTGGTAGCAGCCATTGATGCTGTCAACACAGCCCTTAAAAGGCTTGATATGTCCCCGTCTCATGCTACGGCAGCAGTTATCGGGGCTACCGGCGCCATCGGCAAGGGCCTGTCCACGCTTTTATCGGAGACAGTCTCCAGTCTGATTCTGATTGGAAATCCCAACCATAAAGAGTCAAGCATCAACAGGCTGCAAGGCATAGCGGCTGAAATATACCGTTACCTGGCCTCCCTCCTCGAGAACAATCACCAATTCACACCTGGCAGCATCGGCAGCGTACTCGCTGAAAGCAAAGAACTGCCTCCGTCAACTGCTCCTTTGAGTGATTTTGTCGAGTTTGTCAGGGGCAGCAGCCGTAAGAACCGGCTGATCAGCGTCTCCACCTCCATCAACGAGGTGCTGCCACGGGCAGATGTTGTTGTAAGCGCTACAAACACCATGGGTAAAATCATACACGCGGGCAACCTGAAGCATGGCGCAGTCGTCTGTGACATCTCAAGGCCGGCTAATGTGAGTGAGGATGTGGAACGTGTCAGGCCAGATGTCCTCGTCCTGGACGGCGGGGTGGTGGAAGTGCCTGGGCTGCCGTCTCTGGGCTGGAACTTCGGCTTCGAAGAGGGATTGGCTTACGCCTGTATGGCCGAAACAATGATGCTTGCCCTGGATCAGCATTACACCAATTTCAGCCTCGGCTCCTCTGGAATCACCCTGGAGAGCATCCTGAAAACCAGGGAACTGGCCAACAAGCACGGTTTCAGGCTGGCCAGCTTCCGCAGTTTCAACCACCCTCTGAGCGAAGAGCGCTGGCAGGCAGTCCTTGCCGCCAGGCAGCAGCATCGTACTATGCCCGGTACTGCAAGCAACTGATTTATATTACAGTTCTCTAAGTAAGTAATTAACTACAGGAAATCGGCCTCTTATCACGCTAAAAGGGCTGTTAATACTAAAAGTGCGACAGGAGAATAGTTCACTGTCGCACTTTTACTTTATTGTAGTTTTTCTGTGAGAATCTGGTTTACTGCCTGGGGATTCGCCTTGCCGCGGGTTTCTTTCATGACCTGGCCGACCAAAAAGCCGATGGTTTGGGTTTTACCGTTGCGGAAGTCTTCCACTGGGCCCGGGTGTGCAGCAATGATGCTGTCAATTACTTTTTCAAGTTCCCCGCTATCTGAGATTTGTTCCAAGCCTTTTTCGCTGACAATCTCTTGCGCTTTTTTGCCTGAAGTGAACATCTCTTCAAACACTTCTTTGCCTATCTTTCCGCTTATTGTCCCTTTATCCACAAGAGACAAGAGACCGGCTAAATTATCAGGAGTTAACTTGCTTTCATTTACTCCCAGGTTGCCTGCTTTTAACAGCCTCATGAAATCACCCATAATCCAGTTGCTCAATGCTTTGGCATCTTTATAATGTTCATAGGCGCTGTCATAAAAATCTGCCAGTTCTTTTGAGGATGTGATTAATTCAGCATCGTACGCGGGAAGGCCCAGGCCGACAAGACGGGCAAAGCGGCTTTCCGGAAGTTCCGGCAGCTCTTTTTGGATGTGGCTGACCCAGCTTTTGTCAATAAAGAGGGGTATGACGTTGGGGTCGGGGAAGCAGCGGTAGTCGGAAGCGAGAAACTTGCTGCGCATCGCTTTGGTGATTCCTTTGTTCTCATCCCAGTGCCTGGTCTCGGGAGCTACCTGTAAGCCCTTCTGAAGAAGTGCTTCCTGGCGGTCGATTTCATATTCAATCCCACGCTGCACTGAACGGAAAGAATTCATGTTTTTTACTTCAGTTTTCTGGCCAAGGGGCTCTGTTCCGGCCGGACGCAGGCTTACATTGGCATCACAGCGCATGGAGCCCTCTTCCATTTTACAGTCGGAAATTTCTGTATAAAGCAAAATGGTACGAAGTTTCTGCAGAAAAGCCCGGGCCTCTTCTGCTGAACGGACATCAGGCTGAGTGACTATTTCAATGAGAGGAATACCTGCCCTGTTGAAGTCAACCTCGCTGTCTGCTGAATCAACTATTTCGCCCTGGTGCAGCAGCTTGCCCGTATCTTCTTCAATATGAATCTGGCGTACTCTTATTCTGCGCTCCTCACCGTGGACATTTATATCAACATAGCCGTTGGTGCCTGTGGGGTAAAAAAATTGAGAAATCTGGTAGCCCTTTGGCAGATCACAGTAAAAATAGTTTTTGCGGTCAAAGGTAGTATACTCTGTTATCTCGCAGTTGAGGGCCAGTGATGCTTTAATTGCATATTCCACTGCACTGCGGTTTAAGCTGGGACGATGCCCTGGAAGGCCCAGACATATTGGACAGACCTGCACATTGGGCTCCTTCCCGAAAGTAGTGCCGCACCTGCAAAAGAGTTTTGTCTTAGTTAAAAGTTCAACATGAACTTCCAGGCCGATTACCGGTTCAAACTGTTTCATGAAGACAGCACCTCCTGCATGTCCCGGAGACGACCCGGTACAGAGGATTTCTCTGCCAGCATTTTTGCCATCTTTAACAATGCTGCTTCTGAAAAAGGCCGCCCTATCAGCTGTACCCCTACAGGCATCATACCATTGAACCCTGCAGGCACTGTGACGGCAGGCAGTCCGGCCAGGTTAGCCAGAGAGGTATACGTATCCGCAGCATTCTCCAGTTCAGTTGAGTTGTCTTTTTCTGATAAGAGAGGAGCAGTAAAAGGAACGGTGGGAAGGATGATAAAATCGTACTCTTTAAGCAGCTCCATCAGGCTTTTATAAATAGCGCGGCGGTTTTTCTGTGCCCATAAAAAATATTCCTTATAATTCTTGCCGGAAGACATTAAGGCCCCGAAGGTCAGATATTCTTTGACTCTTTTACCAAAGCAGGATGTCCTGGTTTTTATATACATATCCTGCAAGTGGTCTCCATCTACCCTCTTGCCAAAGCGAATGCCGTCAAAGTTGGCCAGGTTGGAAAAGGATTCCACTGCTCCGATTACAGAAGCGGTGATTGCAGTAAGAGGCAGATAGGGGAAGGGCGCCACGTCCGTTTCTATATCTGCAGAGCTTAAGGCGTAAAGAGTATTCTCAAAAACTTCTTTCACCTCTTTGGTGAGACCATTCACCTTATCCCAGTCCTGCAGATAAGCAATTCTTATCTTTGAGATATCAACATCTGTATTTGCAGGCGCTTCCTGTGTGGTAGGGTCTTTGCTGTCAAGACCGCTGATACCTTCCAGGCCGAAAGCTGTGTCATCTGCGGTTGCCGCCATTACTCCAATTTGGTCCAAAGAGGAGGCATAATCTATTAATCCCCGGCGTGAGACCAGGCCGTATGTTGGCTTTAGGCCCACCAATCCGCAAAAGGAAGCCGCCTGCCGCAAACCACCCCTGGCATCGGAGGCAAAGCCTGCCACAGCACCTCCTGCTGCTATGGCGGCTGCGGTCCCGCTGCCGGCCAGGCGATCTTTTGACCAGGGGTTTAAAGTAGTTTTATAAAAGGACTCCCCTCTACAATCCCCTATGCCGAATTCATCCAGATTAGTTTTTCCTACAAGCCTGAATCCCTGTAAAAAAGCCTTCTCCATGGCAAAGGCAGTGAAAGGAGATTCATATTCTTCCAGTATCTCTGAACCACAGGTTGTTTTCAGGGACTCCACACAAATATTGTCTGCCGCTACACATGGATAAACAGGTCCTTCTTCTATACTAAAGTTATCTGCAAAAGATATAAACGCATTATACTCAGAATCAATTTTCTGTAAAATACAAATGCATGATTCCTTTAATTCCTGCCTGGATATGGCTTTATTGCTGTACATTTCAAACAATTCTCTTATTGTTGCTTTTTGTTCCAACATGGTTCCTCCTATTCTTCAGCAACTATTCTGGGCACATAAAAGCCGCTATAGCCAGTATCAGGTCCGTTGGCCAGCGCTGTTTCCAGGGAGAGGGATTCTTCCAGTTTGTCCTCCATCATCCTGCTTTCTATTTCATGAGGGAAAAACAGGGGAGATTCAGCAGTGGTATCAATTTCCTTTTTTAAATGACTAATCCGCTCTGTAAGGCGTTCAACTTTTGCCTGCAGTTCTTCCTCTTCTTTCTTCCCAAGCTCTATTCTGGCATCAAGAGCGGCTGCTCTGAGTTCCTCTTTTAATTCGCTCAACATTTTCTCTCCTTTCACGTCATTGTGGTGTTAAAATAAAAACCCTTTAATTACCTTATTTCAGCATCTAAAAAATTCTCCACATAAAGGGCGAAGTCCTTTTTCGCATAATTAATTTCACTATACCCTTTTTCCTCTTTTTTAAACTATTAGTATTATCTGGACAAAAAAACCGGCCTTTTGGCCGGCACTGTTCTAGAATTCGTTTGGCATTTGCTGCAGTTCGGCCAGGGAGAAAACCGGGCCGGATTTGCAGACATACTTGTCTCCGATATTGCAGCGGCCGCATTTGCCGACACCGCATTTCATCTTCATTTCCAGGGTGGTAATGATGTTCTCGGGCTGGTAATTCATTTTAGCCAGGCTCTGCAGCACAAACTTAATCATGATGGGCGGGCCGCAGGTGATTGTCACCTTACCCACAGGAGACGGATTGAGCTGTTCCACAAAAGCGGGGACAAAGCCCACGTTGCCGTCCCAGTCATCGGATTTAACGTCCACGGTGAGATGGACTGACGTATCCCTGGCCTTAGGCCAGTTCTCAAAGAGTTCCACTCTCTGCACCAGGTCCTTTGAGGAGCGGGCGCCGTAAACTATATCGATTTTGCCGTAATCGTCCCGATTGTCGAGGCAGTAATTTATCAGTGAACGCAGCGGCGCCAGAGCGATTCCGCCGCCGATAAAGAGCAGGTCTTTGCCTTTGAGAAAGTCGGTGGGGAAACCATTGCCATATGGTCCGCGCACTCCAATCTTTGTGCCTGGCGTAATTCCATGCAATGCACGTGTGACAATGCCTGTCTCCTTGATACTGAATTCAATAAATCCTTTGCGCGTGGGAGAAGATGTGATTGAAAAGAGCGCTTCTCCTGCCGGGAAGAGCGAAACCATGGCGCACTGGCCTGGTTTGTAGTCAAACAACTCAATTTTGTCCGCTACAACACGGAAGGTTTTAACATCGGGAGTCTCACTGAAAACATCCTCCACGATTGCGGATACGGGCAGCAACGGGTTGTTACAGGCCACCTGCTCCACCTCCTATCTCTTTAATCACTTCCAGGATATCAAGGTTGACGGGGCACTTGCGCACACAGCGCCCGCAGCCGACGCAGGCGTATTCGCCGTGCTGGTGAGGGTAATAATTCAGTTTATGCATGAACCGCTGGCGCACCCTTTCTTTCTGGGTGGGTCGCGGGTTATGGCCACCGGCCATCTGTGTGAAGTCGGAGAACATACAGGCATCCCAGCAGCGAATACGCTCCCCGCGGTTGCCTGTGGGATATTCCTGGACATCGAAACAATGGCAGGTAGGACAGACAAATGTGCATGTGCCGCAGGCGATACAGCGCTTATATAATTTTTCCCAGTAAGGGTCTTCGAACATGCCGTCGAGTTTTTCCATCAGTCCCTGCACACTGACAACTGTCTCATAGCCGCTTTTAGCCTTGTCCTGGGCATCCCTGACTTTATTTTCATCGCCGGAGGTGGCTTCTATAAGCAACCCGTCCAACAGTGTAAGCAGTTCCTCGCCTTTGGCTGATTGGGCATTCAGGACTATCTCTTCACCGGTGTCTGTGGCCAGTATATCAGCGCCCGGCGCTTTACCCAGGTCAACATCAAATGCCTGGCAGAAACAGGTCTCATCAGGGTCCTTACAGCCCAGAGCAATGACAGTGGTGCTTTCACGGCGGCGGCGGTATGCTTCATCCACAGGGTCTTCCAGGTAGACCCTGTCCATCAGGGCCATACTGGAGACATCACAGGGGCGTACACCGAAGATTATGGTATTTTCCCCTGCCTGGCAGGCAAAATCCTCAATTTTCAGCTCATCACCAATCTCATACCTGAGTATGGTTTCAGTCTGCGGATAGAAAAACTTTTTAGGCGGCACAAAAGTATTGAGAGTCTCAAGGTCAACAGCCACGCCTTCCTGCCAGGATAAAAAATTTGCCACACCATCTGTGTCCACAGGGATGTACAGCTTGGCCCCGGCGGATAACTTGCGCCATACTTCAACCAGATTTGCTTTGGCAACCTTTTTCATTTGCTGCACCCCCTTAACTTTCATCGAACCCGGCCGGGTCCTCGCCGCGGTAAATCCCAAGCGGCGGGTTGTCTTCCGGGTTCAGGCCGGCGTCATATTCACCATAGTAGCCGTTTAAATCTTTAATTATTTTGCGGTGCAAATCCAGCAGCGGAATACCGGCAGGGCAGATTCTCTCGCATTCGCCGCACTCAAAACAGCGGCCTGCTACGTGGAAAGCACGAATCATCTGGTAGTTAAGCGTATCTCCCATATCGCTTGCTTTTCCAAGCCAACGCGGTTCAGCCTGGTCAAAAATGCAGGTGACACAGTTGCAGGCAGGGCAAACGTTGCGGCAGGCAAAACAGCGGATACAGCGCTCAAACTGGCGTGACCAGTAAGCAAAGCGCTCATCCACATCTATTTGCTCAAGGTCGGCCACGCGTGAAAAGCGGCTTTCCTCGCTTACCTGGCGCGGCGCCACCTCTTCCCAGGCCAAACGGTCATAGACAACCGGGTTGGGATAGCGGCAGCTTTGGCACTTGTCCAGCAGGTATTCCTTAGCCGGCACAGATTCATCACCGCCGTCCACTGTAACCGACAGTTGGTCGCCGGCGGCAGCTACCTGTTTAATCTTTTGCCCGGGAAAAGCTTTTTTTAGCTTGGCGGCGTCTACTTTACCATCGCAGGGTACGCCGTAGAGAACAACACGGTCGCGCTCTAAGCGTCTGTCCTGCAGCAGCCGGTTGATACCGCGGGAATCACAGCCCTTGACAAAAACACCTGTTTTTTCATGGCAATCCTGGTCCAGCAGGTATTTAATCGGGTTGTTAACTGTAAAAGGGTCCCACACAAGCTGCCTGGCCTGCGCCGCATCATCCACGAAAGCAACCGGTGACTGCCACCAAAAATCCTTTTTACGCCAGCCGATTACCAAAGAAACTTCTTTCTTTTCCAGAGCATCCGACGCGATTTTCTGCATTTTTTCACTATATTCTCTCATCGGACATCCCTCAACTTTCTGTTCGGGCCAAGGCTCTTAACATCCTGAGTAATGCCGGCCATGACAGAGGCAAACTTAGCGCCTTCCGAGCCTGAAATCCAGCGGACCTGAAAGCGCTCGGGTTCAATACCCATAAACTCAAGCATTTGCTTCAGTACAGTAAAACGGCGGCGGCTGAAGAAGTTGCCGCTGTGGTAATGGCAGTCGCCGGGATGACAGCCTGCAACAATTACACCGTCTGCCCCGCGCTGAAAAGCCCTGATAATAAAACTGGGGTTTACGCGGCTGGAGCAGGGGACCCTGACAATCCGCACATTGGACGGGTATGACATGCGGCTGGTCCCTGCCAGATCGGCGCCGGCATAGCTGCACCAGTTGCAGCAGAAGGCTACGATCAAAGGCTCAAAGCCTTCCTGTTTTACTACAGACATATTGCATCCACCTCCGCTAAGATCTGCTCGTTGGTGAAGCCCTTCAGGTTAATGGCGCCGGGACGGCAGGCCACTGTACAGGCGCCGCATCCCTGGCACAAGGCTGAATTCACATCAGCCACCCTGCGTTTTATCATGTCACGGCCGCGGCGCTCTTCGATCATTTTTTCAGTGATGGCGCCATACGGGCAGACAACCATGCAGGACATATCCCCAGAGCAGAGTTTAAGGTTAACTTCAGCCACTGACGGGTTGCTGAGCAGGCTCTTTTTATTCAACAACACTGTTACTTTTGCAGCGGCAGCCGAAGCTTGGGCCACAGTTTCAGGAATATCCTTTGGCCCCTGGCAGGCGCCGGCGAGGAAGATTCCCGCAGTGTGTGTCTCTACCGGGCGCAGCTTGGGATGCGCTTCATTAAAGAAGTTATGGGCGTTGGTGGTAATTGACAGCTTCTGCGCCAGTTCCTTGGCATCGCTGCGGGCATCAACTGAAGTAGCCAGAACCACCATGTCCACCACCAGCTCTATCAGTGCGCCGCTTAAGGCGTCGACACTCCTGACAATGAGTTGTTCGCCGTCCGGAAAAACTTTTGATACACTGCCCTTGATGTAAGTGGCACCGTATTCCTCGTAGGCCCGGTTGTAGAATTCCTCGTAGTCCTTGCCGGGAGTACGCACATCAATATAAAAGACAAATGCTTTAGCACCGGGAATTTTTTCGCTGAGCAGGATGGCGTGCTTGGCTGTATACATGCAGCAAACCTTGGCGCAGTAGGGATTGCCCTTGGCTTTGTCGCGGGAGCCCACGCACTGGATAAAGGCCACGTTTTTGGGCGTCTGCCCGTTGGACGGGCGCAGGATCTTGCCACCGGTTGGGCCTGACGCGTTGAGCAGGCGCTCAAACTCCAGGCTCGTAATTACATCGGGATGTTTGCCGTAGGCATATTCCCCATACTTGTCAAGCTTGTGGGTATCAAAGCCGCTTGCGACCACGATGGCCCCGTATCTTGCTGTAACGAGCCGGTCCTCCTGCTCATAATCAATGGCGTCGGCAGGGCAGACTTTCTGGCAGACCTTGCATTTTCCGGATTTAAACCAACGGCAGTTGGCGCGGTCTATGGCCGGTTTATTGGGCACCGCCTGCGGGAAAGGCGTGTAGATTGCCTTTCTCTTGACTAGGCCCACATCAAATTCACTTTCCACCTTGGACGGGCATTTGGCTGTGCAGTCACCGCAGCCGGTACACTTTTCCATGTCCACGCTGCGCGCTTTATTGCGGATGGTTACGGTGAAGTTGCCTACATAGCCTTCTACCTTCTCTATCTCTGAATAGGTAATAAGGTTGATTTTTTCATGTTGGGAGACGTCAACCATTTTAGGTGTCAGGATACAGGCAGAGCAGTCAAGGGTGGGGAATGTTTTGTCAAGCTGGGCCATACGCCCGCCAATACTTGGCTCTTTTTCCACCACGTCCACTTCATAACCTGCATCAGCGATGTCCAAAGCTGCCTGGATGCCGGCAATACCACCGCCGATTACCAGCGCCCGGCGCTCAATGGGCATCTCAGTGGCAAAGAGAGCTTCGTTTCTGGAGGCCTTGGCCACTGCTGTGCGTATCAGAGAGATGGCCTTATCAGTGCCGGCTTCTTTATCTTTGTGCACCCAGGAACACTGTTCGCGTATATTGGCGATTTCAAGGTAATACGGATTTAAGCCTGCTGCCTCTACCGTCTTGCGGAAGGTGTTCTCGTGCATGCGGGGTGAACAGGCAGATACTACCACTCTGTCCAGCTTGTGTTCCTTAATGGCACCTCTGATCATTGCCTGCCCGATTCCGGAGCAGGTGTACTTATTCTGGTCCACGTGGACAACACCGGGCATGGTTCTGGCCGCGGCCATAGCTTTTTCTATATCTACCGTGGCTGCGATGTTTGAACCGCACCAGCAGATGAAAACTCCAATCCTCTTCACTCTTGTATCACTCCCACTTCTTTTTTTCTCTACTTGGCATACTTGCGGAACGCACTCACCAAACCCTGCTGCGGCGCATTTTCAAGTACTTTGGCCGGCAGATCGTTCGGGTGGAGATAGTTGCCGCCTTTTGCCCGTAGAAGAATTAAACGGAGAGCTTCTATGACCTTGGGGATATCAACACCCCGCGGACAACGCGAGTCACAGGTCTGACAGGCAGCGCAAATCCACAGTGTCTTGCTGTTTAAGAGTTCGTCAGCCAGTCCGAGTTGAGCATAGCGGAGCACCTGGTGCGGATAAATATCCATCGCCCAGACAACAGGGCAGCCGCCGGTGCACTTGGCACACTGGAAACAGGCTGATACTTTCTGGCCGCTAATTTCTTCCACTTCGCTGATCAGGTTGCTGTTAATCTTGTCCGTGGTTACCTTCATACCATTTCCTCCCTCTCCATGTTCCTCATTCTATTCACGGACGTCCAGGGCCTCAGCCAGGAGTTCTGTAAAGTAATAGACAGGCAATTCAGGGTGCCCCGCTGCTTCTTTTGATTCTTTCTGAAGTGCTTCCAGATTGTATTTGCAGAGCGGGCAGGCCACAATTAAAGCTTCAGCGCCGTTTTTAAAAGCAGATGTAAGAATCCTGCCCACGGCAGTGGCAGCAACTTTTTCGTTGGCCATGGAAAGGTACGACCCGCAGCATTCGGTCTTATAGGGGTATTCAACCACTGTGGCGCCAATGGCCTGCAGAAAATCCTCGAATATAGTGGGGTTTTCCACATCGTCAAAGTCCATCTCGTCCCGCGGCTTAAGCAGCAGGCACCCGTAGTAAGGCGCAATTTTGCGTCCCTCAAGCTTCTTTTTCACTTTTTCCGCCAAAACGTCAAACCCTATGTCGTTTTTCAACACTTCAAGGTAATGAACAACATCAACTTCTCCCATGTAGTCCTCTTCAAGATAGTCATTAATCTTGCGGCGGACTTCACCGTCCTGGCGCATGGTCCTGTTGGTCCGCTTAAACACGTTGTAGCAACCGGCACAAAGAGTGACCAACTTCTCGTTTGTTTCAGCCTTGGCCTGAGCCAATGACCTGACGGGAGACAAAAGCGGAAAAAATTCCTCTGTGTTGAGCGGATAAAGGGCACCGCAGCACTGCCACTCGGGCACTTCAGAAATCTCCAGGCCAAGCGCCCTGGCGGTCTGCAAAGTTGTATCCTCGTAGACCTTGGCTTTTGTCTTCAGGGTGCATCCCGGGTAATAGCTATAGCGCACCCTATTCACCTCCTATTAGTGCAAATCTTTGACGCCTGGCGATTAGGACATTTTGCCAGGCTAAAACTAAAGAACAGCTAATTAATTTTGATTCGACACGGTAAATGTAATCCCTTTATAAAAAGTTTTTAATTACTAAAATAATTTTAATTAATATCATTTTTAGAATAGCCATCCAATCCTGCCGCATAAATATAACTCTCTGCCATTATTATCCATGCGCAAAAGGAAATAGAACATTTCACTGCCTTGTTTCAGCAAAGTTACACAAAAAATAACCACGCCTATGGCTTCCGTCAGGCTTAGCACGGTATAGAACTGAGTATATTTTAAATATTGTATTTATTCTATATTATCGAATTAGAAACCGCCATAATTTGACCGTATTGTTAATATTGTTCTTATTGTTCAAAACATTCTTGTTCCTTCTTATGATAAACTTATAGACAAGCTAAAGGAAGTACCCCCTGATTTGTCGAAACTAAGTCGTTGAACAGGGGGTAACGATAATGAAGGCAGGACTGTTGCTCAACAATAAACCAATCCCGCTGCGTTGGAAAATTACTTTTCTTTCTTTTGGCCTCATTGTGCTGATTATTGTGATCGGCGGTGTCACACTGATTGAAAATTTCTCACTGACGCTGGAAAATGAGCTTGGTTCGCGTGCCCTGGCAGTAGCGAGGACAGTAGCCCAAATTGAGCAGATTCAGACCAATGTGGGTAAACCTGACGGCGTAGATGTTATTCAGCCGGTTGCCGAAAAGATTCGCCTTGCCACCAATGTTGAGTATATTGTAGTCCTGGATCTGGACAGGATACGTTATTCCCACCCTCTTCAGGAAAGAATCGGCCAGCGTTTTGAGGGAGGCGATGAAGGCCCCGCTTTTGCCGACCATGAGTATATCTCACGTGCTGCAGGCATTATGGGGCCCTCTGTCAGGGCATTTGTCCCGATTAAAACCGACGAAGGCACACGGCAGGTGGGTGTTGTGGTAGTAGGGATACTCACACCTACCATAGCCCGGCTCCTGGCCAGTATTCGTTCCCGCTTTTATCTGTCATTGCTGCTTGGCCTCCTGGTTGGGCTTGCAGGTTCCATCTACCTGGCCGACAACATCAAGCGGACACTGTTCAACATGGAGCCCACTGAAATAGCCCGCCTGCTTGAAGAGCGCAACTCAGTTTTCCATTCTATCGGTGAAGGCATTATTGCCATCGACCGCGAAATGAAGATAACAGTAATGAACGAAGAAGCAAAGCGTATCATCAGTTACGACGGCGAGGCAGTAGGCAGGGCTGTAACTGAAGTTATCCCCGACTCGCGCCTCCCCTGGACGATGAAAACAGGCCGCATACAGCTTAACCAGCAGCGGGTTTTAAACAACACCGCCATCCTTGTTTCACGTATACCTGTTATGGTTAAAGGGGGGATAGTGGGAGCTGTTGCCACATTTAAAGATAAAACCGAACTGCACGAACTGGCGGAAGAGCTGACGGGAGTGAAAAAATTTATTGAAGCGCTGCGTGTACAAAATCATGAGCACATGAATAAACTTCACACAATTGCCGGGCTGATTCAGCTAAAACGCTACGAAGAAGCTGTGGATTATATTTTTGAGTTTAACACTGAGCGTGAGGAACTTACACTCTTTTTAACAAAGAATATCCTTGACAACAGCCTGGCCGGCCTGCTTCTGGGCAAACACGGCAGGGCTAAAGAACTAAAAATTAACCTGGAAATTGACCACAACAGCCACCTGGATGAGCTTCCCCCCCAACTCGACAGCAGTGCTGCAGTAATTATAATCGGCAATCTGTTGGAGAATGCCATGGAAGCTGTATCGGGGCTTGTGCCCGAGCGCAGAAAAGTAAAAATACTGATCAGAAACCTGCCTGAACACCTGCTTATTCGCGTCCATGACTACGGAGTGGGTGTGGCGCCTGAAAATTTAGACTTAATCTTTAAATCAGGGTACTCAACCAAAGAGGGGCCAAGCCGCGGTGTCGGCCTCTCACTCGTCAAGCAGTATGTTGCCTCTGCAAAGGGTGAAATATTTGTGGACAGCTGCCCACAGGCTTATACAACCATTGAAGTACTAATCCCGAATGAAGGAAGGTATGGCGATGAAGGGGATTCGCACTGTGATCGTAGAGGACGATCCCATGGTTATGCAAGTTAATACTCAATATATAAATGATATCGGATGTTTTGATATTGTGGGCACTGCCGAATCCGGCAGCATAGCAGTGGAAATTATCCGCGGACTGCTGCCGGACCTGGTGATCCTTGACATCTATCTGCCCGACAAAAGCGGCATCGAGGTCTTAAAAGAACTCCGTTCCTGTAATATACCCACAGATGTTATTCTTGTTACTGCGGCAAGGGATGTGGAAGCCATTCAGCATGCCTTCCGCTACGGGGCTGTGGACTATATTATTAAACCTTTCAAATATTCACGTCTCAAGAGCGCGCTGGAGTCCTACAAACTGCTGCACAGCAAACTACACAGAAAAGGGTCGCTGGACCAGGAAGAGATTGACCAGCTGGCCATGAACAAAACACGTGCGCAGGAGGAAGATCTGCCAAAGGGCCTAAATGAAGTAACACTGCGCCAGGTGCTTCTTTACCTGCTAAAGAAGTCACAGGCCCTCTCTGCCGAAGAAGTGGCTGACGGTGTGGGCCTGGCACGGGTTACCGCCCGTCGTTACCTTGACTACCTGGAAAAAATGGGAAAGCTCAACCTTGAGATTCAGTACGGCTCAGTGGGACGCCCGGTCAACCGCTATATAGTGAGCTGATCTAAAGCAGCAGATCCAAACAATTGGAAAAGGTGAAAAAATGAAGACAAAGATCTCGATATCGTGGGCCACAACTATCCTCATAATCTTTTTTTTAATTCTGTTTGCTCTTCCATTGCAAAGCTGTCAGAAGCGTGCCCTTGATTTGGAACAGGTCAGTGCCGAAGAACGCATTGTTATTAAATTTTCACATGTAGTCTCCGAACAGACTCCCAAGGGTATGGCTGCCAGAAGGTTTGCAGAACTGGTCCATGAACGTACCAACGGGCACGTCGAAGTACAGGTCTATCCCAATTCTCAGCTTTATATGGACGGGGAAGAAATAGACGCCCTTATTAATAATAATATCCAGATTATAGCTCCGGCTACGGCAAAAATGACAGAATACTTTCCCGAACTTTTTCTTTTCGACCTGCCGTTTTTGTTTGAAGACTATAATCAGGTGCACCAATTTATTGACAGTGCCGAAGGGCAGATGCTTCTTAGCAGGCTAACGACCCAGGGCATAGTTTCCCTGGCCATGTGGGACAATGGCTTCAAGGTAATGACAGCCAACAGGCCCCTGCACAAACCATCCGACTTTAAAGGCCTGCGCTTTCGTATTATGCCCAGCCGCGTCCTCGATGCGCAGTTTGTGCAACTGGGAGCAATGGCGAGGGACCTCCCCTTTTCTGACGTCTATGCTGCCCTTGAAAGGGGTATGGTGGATGCAGCGGAAAACACCCCCTCCAATATCTACACAAAGAAATTTTTTCTCGTCCAGGACCACCTTACAATCAGCGACCATGGCTACCTGGGCTACCTGGTCCTTACTAATGAAAAATTCTGGTCGTCTCTTCCGCCTGACATCCGCCTGATCCTGGATGAAACGATGGCAGAAGTTACAGCATGGGAGAGAGAAATAGCCATTGAGCAAAATAAACGTGACATGGAAATGATTATTGCCAGCGGCCAGATTAAAATCTATCATTTAAGCGAAGTGGAAAAAGAGTTTTGGAAAGAGGCGCTGCTGCCGGTCTACGCGATGTTTGTTAACCAGATAGGCGAAGAACTGCTGCGCGCAGTGCTGCATAACAGGTACTAAAAAAGGAGCCCTCAGCTCCTTTTTTGCAGTTCAGGCGCAAATCTGTTTATTTGCGGTAAGCCTGGTCACCAATTCAACTACTTCTAAGAGGTCAAAGGGCTTACTGATAAAAGCCTGAAAGCTTCCCTCCCGCGGCAGAACATCAGGACCGGGTATGCAGCCTGAAATAATTGCCACCGGTATGTCCCGCAGTCTGGAGTCCACCTGTAATTTCTCAACTACATCCTTCCCGCTTATCCCCGGCATAAGCAGGTCAACCAGGATAATGTCAGGCCGTGGTTCTCTGGCAAGCCCTTCCATGCCTGATTTGCCATCCCTGAATACATCCACAGTATGTCCTTCCTCACTGAGGGCCACCTTAAAGACCATGCCGATAGAAGGTTGATCCTCAATTACCAATACCCTCGCCATAACAGACCTCCCCTAAAAGCTTCGTCAAATGCCATAAACTATTATAATATGCCAGGCAGGCAAAATATGTCACAATCTGTCCCATAAAAAAATAATTTATGATATAATTTACTTGTCATAAGATAGCTCCCTTCCACAAATCTATTAAAGGGGCGGTCAGTTTGGGGCCAAAAAAAGAAAAAACAGACCTGGACGGAAAGACATGGGCGCGTTATTCCATCAGTGTCTGGAGTGATATAGAAAAGGACAGCACAGAAAAAAAATTAAAACATCCGGCTATGTTCCCCAAAGCTCTGGCCGGCCGCCTTATACAGATATTCTCCAAACCAGGTGATTTAGTGCTGGATGTTTTTGCCGGTTCAGGCAGCACACTTGTGGCAGCACGCGAGCTTGGCAGGCGTGCTGCAGGGTTTGAAATATCGGTTGAGTTTGCAGAACTGGCCAGGGCGCGTCTTGGCCTGCCTGCCATCTCTTCATTTGAAAAATCTGAACCCGGCATAATAAATGATGATGCGCAGACACTCAGACAATACATAGATGATGAAACAGTCTCCCTGTGCGTGACCTCGCCACCCTACTGGAATATATTAGATCAAAAACGCACCGCGGATTGCAGGGAGACACAAAACTATGGGGGCCTAAAGGAAGATTTGAGCAGAATAGAGGATTTTACATCATTTGTAAAAGCTCTTGGTTCTGTTTTTGAGCAAGTCCTCCAGACCCTGAAGAAGGGCGGCTACCTGGTGGTTAATGTCATGGATTTAAGGAAAGGACCTGTCTTTTATCCTTTGCACCTTGATCTCTGCCAGGAACTGACAGGGCGCGGGTTTACACTTGACGACATAATTATCTGGGATCGCAGGAAAGATTATAACAGCCTGCGCCCTCTCGGCTATCCTTATGTGTTCAGGGTAAACAAAGTGCACGAGTTTTTGCTTATTTTTCAAAAAAGGACCGACTAATTTAAGATTTGTTTTTCAAGTTCCCCTACTTTACTGGCAAACCAGGATGTATGGAGGTCCTCGTCTACCAGATTGCTCCACAGTAATGCGAATAAATTTACATCATTCCCTGACTGAAGGATAAAATCTTTGTAGTCTTTCATAGCTTTCTCCTCCAGGGCAATGTCTGCTTTTAATACAGTAATAATCCCGGGCCAGGCCGTGAGAAAGCCGGCTATTTTCCCGGTAACCGGCGACAGCATCTCGCCAAGTAAAGTAGGGGTCCCTCCCAGTTCCCTGATCTTTTCCCCAATGTTTTGTACATGCCCTGATTCAATTTCAGCCACACGTTCCAGCACCTTTTTGATATAAATGTCATCAACCTTTTTGCTCTGTATGGTATAAAGTTCTACCTGGTTCATTTCCAGGCTGTAAAACCAGTTTAGCCTGTTGATCAACTGCTGCCGGTCCATAGAGCACCCCGATTGTTTTTTTATAATTTGCCTCTGCAGAAAAATCTTATGTATCTGTTAAAGAGTTCCCAGGTATTTTACTTAGGAAGCAGACTTTCCCGGCGAAGTCAGTGTGAGAGAACCGGCACTGCCCAATACCGCCACTGCCGCCGCTAAAATAAAGGCCCCGCTGAAAGTGTGTGTCTTATCCGCCAGAAAGCCGGCTACAGAAGGAGCAGCAGTCTGCCCGGCGGCAAAAAAAAGAGTTACCATACCCAAAGCGGCAGGAGCAAGCCTTGCTCCCACATAATCCCCGCAGGCGGCTGCTACAATGCCCGGAATACTAAAAGCGGTAAGCCCGTAGAGGAAAGCAGACAGATACAATATTTCGGGAGTGCGCGCCGCGGCGAACAGAAAATAACATACTGCCTGCAGGCCAAAAACAATGGCCAGGGCAAATTTGCGGCCGATAAAATCTGAAACAGCCCCCCACAGGATGCCGCTGAAGATAGCTATAAACCCGATAAAAGACCAGATTGCACCTGCCTGGGCCTGGGTAAACCCTTTTTCAGTCATCATCGCATCCACAAAAAAGGTGCCATATATAATATAGGAAAAACCAAAAAACAAATAAACGAGGCCTAGGTGCCAGAGTACTTTTGATTTAAAAATGCTCCGCCACAAGAATGTTTTGCTGTTTGCTCCCTCTGCCTCCAAAGCAGAGGAAGAACCGCAGGCGCCAAGAGGGGACAGATTTTTTTCAGCAGGACTGTTTCGCAGCAGAGTGAAGCCGATCACACCAAGCAAGCAGACAATGCCACCCAAAAGATACCAGCTGATACGCCATCCGTTTTGCGGATAAAGAGCAATTACCCTGGGGACTAAAAGGCCTGTCACTATTAAACTAAGGCCGGAACCCCCAACCAGGACTCCTGCCGCTATCCCGCGGCGTTTAGGTGCAAACCAGGCTGACACAAGCCCCATGACAGGTATATTGCCGCCGGCACTGCCAAGGCCTGTGACAAAGCGCAGCACCACAGCAGAAATTACTCCTCCCACTGTGCCGGTAAAAAACATGGCAGCCCCGGCCAGCAACATGGAATAAGCAATCACATGGCGTGGGCCGTACCTGGCGGCAAAGAACCCGCCAAGCAGAGAAAAAGCAGTATAACCAATTAAATTCCCTGTGGCAATCAAACCCATCTGCGTGTTATTCAATAAAAGGCCTGCCTTCATATCCGGCAGAATTGTGGCATAACCGAAACGGGCAAAGCCAAGGGCGCCCATGACTGTTAATATCCCTGCAAATAATATTACATACCCGTAATGAAACCTGCTGCCGCTGCTGCAATCCTGCTGTCGATTCATTGTAAGCCTCCTGTTTTAAACTTAATCATTGCGTTTGAGTAAAATCATCATTAAAGCATTCTGATAAAAAATTTAAATTCCTGCTTAAAAGCGCCGTTATTTGCCGGCACTGATACAAATGATTAAGGAGAGAGATAGATGCATGGCAGATTTAGCGTAGGCGGCAGGGTGCTAAAGACATCCGTAGCCGTAGCACTGACCATTTTTATACTGCAGAGTTTAGGGGTGGAAAGGATTACCCTGGCGGCCATTGTTGCAGTAGTGACAATCCAGCGCACCTTTTACCGCTCAATGGTACAAAGCTTCGCCAAGCTGGGGGGCATACTGCTTGGTGCAATGGTCGGTATTGTAGTTGGCATGCTGCTTGGCCCTACGCCTCTGGCCTTTGGTCTCACAGTATTTACAGTTATTTTTTTACTGCTGCAGTTAAACTGGCAGGACAATATCATGACCACTACCGTAGTGGCCATCGGTATTATATCCAGCGGCGCAGAGAGCCTGCCCTTATATTCCATCCAGCAGGTGCTGTCTGCACTGCTTGCCGGTGTGGTGGCACTGACCATCAATTTTCTCTTCACACCTAACCACAGACAGGTAATTTTAGACCGCCTGCAGTACCTGGACGAATCACTGCGGCAAATAATGGGAACAGTAGCGCACGAGATGCTGCGCCCCACCATGGAAAAACCCCATGTTTCCGAGCTGGCCGGACAACTGGAGAAAGAAATCAGTACAGGCCTTGAGCTTTCCAAGTTCTTCCGTGAAGAACAGCGCTTCAATCTTTCCAGTGAAACCCTTGCTGACAATTACCGGGAAACATTTCGCATCTTTGCTTCTCAGCTGGAGAGGCTGCAGGAGATGCACAAGCTGGCAAAGCGGATGGTAACCGAGGTCCCCCAGGCCAGGCCCCTGGCTAAGCTTTTGCGAATCCTGGAAAAAGTCCAGAAAAACCAACTGATGGGCAGGAAGATACCTTACGCCATGTTGGATAAGGCCATTGCCAACCTTGAGTACACCTTTGAAGCCATGGAACTGCCTGTGACACGCGCAGAGTTTGTCAGCCGCTCTTCTCTTGTTCATCTTTTTAAGGAAATGATAAAATATTATAAAAGGACTAAGCAAATCCCTCCTGTATTAAAGTCTGACAGCGCAGACAAACAGACTTCCCGCTAAAACCGGGAAGTCTGTTTTCAGTCTTGCTGATCTCAGGCAGATTATTCAAACTCCTTGCGCGCAGTTTCCTGCAGTGTCCGCCACTGGATTTTTCCTGTGCCGCTCTTGGGAAGGGCTTCAATAAATCTTATCTGTCTTGGGTATTTATAAGCTGACATTTGTTCCTTACACCAGGTAATAATCTCTTCCTCTTTCACCCTGCCTTCGGTTTGCTCTTTGAGCACCACATAAGCCCTCACCTCTTCGCCGCGCTTGGGGTCGGGGACTCCCACCACACAGGCCTCCAATATGTCCGGGTGCCTGTAAAGATGGTTTTCCACCTCGGCAGGCCATACCTTAAATCCGGCTGCGTTGATCATGCGCTTAGTGCGGTCAACAAGGAAATAATATCCTTCCTCATCCATGTAGCATACATCCCCGGTCCGGAAATAAGTCCTGCCATCCAGTTGCATGAAAGCTTTTTCTGTTTCCTCGGGCTTGTTCCAGTATCCGATGAAAACCTCAGGCCCGTCGATGATGAGCTCCCCCTCTTTGCCCTGGGGCACTTCCCGGCCTGTTTCCATATCAATAATACGCGCGTCAACGCCAAAGTCCGGAATGCCAAGGCACTGACGTTTTGGCCTTGGCGGCGGGTTTTTATGAGTCTGGGAAATAGTCTCGGTAAGGCCGTAACCCTCTATGTACTTTAACCCGGCTATTTGCTCAAGTTTCTCACCAATGGCCGCCGGCAGAGGCGCTCCTCCGCCGCCAATGCTCAAAAGTGAACTGAGGTCGCGCTGCATAATGTCGGGAGCCGATAGTATATCAACAACCATGGTGGAAATATTGATCCAGTGCGTACATCTGTACTTCTCAATAGCCTCGAGCGCTGTCTGCCTGTCCCAGCGTGTCATCAGCATCACCGTGGCGCCGGCATACAGTGGAGCCATCATGTTGTGAATCAATCCTGTAACATGGAAAAAGGGCAGCACTGCCAGGCAGACGCAGGAAGCAGTCAGGCTGACCCAGTGGTAGGCGCTGATAAGGTTGGACATCACTGTGGCGTGGGTGTGCATGCAGCCTTTTGGATCGCCGGTGGAACCTGATGTATAAGGAAGCAGGCATAAATCATTATAGCCGGTATCCTGCAGCGGGGGAGGGGAAGTTTCTTTCATAACCTCATGCCACGGAGTCACGCCTGCGGGCAGTTCCTGTGACAACGCCTGCATAAAAGCCGGCACGGGCAGAGTTGGCTCCTTGGGCAGGTAATCGCTGTAGCTGCCGACAATTACTTCTTTTATGGGCAGCTTCTTTTTTACGTTTATAACACGCCCGGCAAGGTCCGCTGTAGTGATTACCACATCACTGCCGCTGTCTTGTAATAAATAAAACAGCTCCTCTTCCACCAGCATCGGGTTGAGGGGGACCACCACGGCGTTTGCTTTCATAATACCATAGTAGCTGATAATAAAGTGAGGGCTGTTTTGCATGAAAAGGGCGACCCTGTCCCCCTTTTTAACTCCTTTTTTTGCCAGCGACGCTGCCATTTTTTCCACACAGGCAAAAAGCTCAGAGTAGGTCATCTCATTACCATAATAATTAACTGCTGTTTTTTGCGGATAATACCTGGCTGAGGTTTCAAGCAGCGTAAACAGGGGTACCTGCGGGTAGTAAAGATTTTTTGGCAGTCCGGGCAACCAATATTTTTTGTCTTTTACTTGCACCTGGAAATCCTCCCTTGACATTGCTTTCTCAGATTGGTCTGCTCACGCTTTTTCTTCGACCTGCAGGTCAATAATCCCTTTTTTTAAAATCCTGTCTAATAAATATAAAAAAGTATTTTCACAAAATAAAAGTAACCGGCACACTGTGGGGATTCAGGCCCACAGGCGCCGGTGCAGAGCTTTAAATCAGTAAATTTATCATACACGGCTTAGCTGATTAAGCGCCGAGGTAGGCCTTGCGCACAAGGTCATTGTCTGCCAGGTCGGAGCTTGCCCCTTCCAGCATAATAGTACCGCTTTCCAGGACATACCCGCGGTTTGTCACCTGCAGAGCCATGTTGGCATTCTGTTCTGACAGAAACACAGTGGTTCCCATCTCACAAATTGTTTTTACTGTCTCCGCGATTTTTTGTACGACCTTAGGCGCCAGTCCCATGGAAGGCTCATCCATCAGCAGAAAAGAGGGTTCACACATCAGGGAACGGGCAATGGCCAGCATCTGCTGTTCCCCGCCGCTAAGTGTCCCCGCCAGTTGATCTTTCCTTTCTTTCAGGATGGGGAACAGTTCATAGTTTTGATCCAGTGTCTTATGCAACTCGGCGGCGCTGCACTTTCTTACATAAGCGCCAAGCCTCAGGTTCTTATAGACTGAAAGCTGTGGAAAAAGTCGGCGTCCTTCGGGACAGAGAACCAACCCCCTGCAGACAATTTTGTCAGCCGGTAAGCGGTGGATTGGCTCACCTTTAAATTCAATGGTCCCCCCCGATGGCTTCGTTATCCCCGCCACGGTACGAAAGAGAGTGGACTTGCCGGACCCGTTGTTGCCAAGCAGGGCCACACACTCGCCCTGCTTGATTTCCAGGGAAATTTTTTCAAGTATCCTATAGCCGCCTAAGGCTACTGAGACATCGTTCAGTTTTAACAATGATTTCCCCCCCCCAGGTAGGCCTCGATAACTGTGGGATTGCTCCTGATTTCCTGAGGCTCGCCTTCAGCAATCTTGCAGCCGTAATTAAGTACCACTATGCGGTCGGCAAGGCCCATGACCATACGCATTTTATGCTCGATAAGGCAAACGGTGATGCCTGCCTCTTTAATATTGCGGATCAACTGTGTGATACCTTCGGTTTCGTCGTTGTTGATTCCTCCGCACGGCTCATCCAGCAGTATTATCTTGGGGTCGCTCATCAGGGCGACGCCGATTGCCAGCCGTTTCTGCTCTTCCTGGGAAAGTGAAGACACGAAGTGAAATGGTTTCTCCTGCAGGCCGATAAAACCCAGCATCATCATCACCTTCAAAGTCGTCTCTTCCTTGTCTTTCTTCCAGACAGAGTTGTGGAGAATAGCGTCCCAGGAGCGGGTCCTGGTACGCACTCTGCGGCCGATGGCCAGATTGTCAACTACTCTTAACTGGTCAAAGAGGGAAGTGGCCTGAAAAGTCCGGGTGATGCCCCGAGCCGCAACCTGGTAGGACTTTAGGCCGGTGATATTCTCATTCAGAAAATGGACGCTGCCTGAAGTAGCTGGCATCAACTTGCTGATCAGATTAAAAATAGACGTTTTGCCCGCTCCGTTTGGCCCGATTATTGCGAGGATTTCTCCTTCATATACTTCAAAGTTAACCTTATTAACCGCCAAAAGCCCGCCAAACTGCTTAGTCAGATCCTCGACTTTGAGCAATGCGTTGCACATCCTTAAATCCCGACCTCCTTTGCTGGTAGAAGTCCTTTGCCTTTAAGCTAAGATTATCATAAATCCCCATCAACCCGCGCGGGAAATAAATGATGACTACAATCAACAAAGCACCAAAAATGATAAGCTGGTACTCCCCGAGAAAGTAGAGGGATTCTATCAGCACCGTGATGGCAAAAGCGCCGATAATCGGGCCGGCCAATGTGGCCACTCCGCCAAGGAGAGTAAAGACAAGCCAGTTAAAAGTCAGGATATGCATGGTGACAGTGGGGCTGATACTGCCCATAAGAGGCGCGTACACCCCTCCTGCCAGTGCCACGATAAAATTGGCAATGCAAAAGGAAAGCAGTTTAGTGCTGAAAGCATTAATCCCCACTGCTTCGGCAAGTACCTCGTTATTGCGAATTGACATAAATGTAAGCCCCTGCAAAGAATAAACCAGCCGGTGCATCACAAACAGTGTAAGCAAGAGAAGCACCAGCACCAGGTAATACTGCGATGTGAGGCTGGTAAACTCAATTGTTAAAAACGGCAGGCGGATAGGGGTTACACGTGGAATGCCGATGATGCCGGTATGCCCCCCGGTGAGGCTCAGCCAGTTGCCAGCCACGATGTAAATAATCACACCAAAGCAAAGTGTGCTGATGGCAAAATAAGACTCACGGGTGCGCAGAGCGGGCATAGCAATAAAGAGGCCTACAACAGTGGCCAAAAGCGCCGATAGAGGCAGGGCCAGCCAAAAGGACATCCCTCCCCTGGTCAGTAATGCAACTCCGTAAGCGCCGATACCAAAAAAACCGGCATGTGCAAGGGAAGCAAGTCCGGTGTAGCCTAAAACCAAATTGAGAGAGAGCGCAGCAACAGACCAAACCACACTGATCACAATCACCTGGAAAACATAACGGCTGGAGACAAGCACCGGTACTGCAAAGGCCACAAGCAGCAGGAATAAATAAGGCCACTTTTCTTTTAAGATTTTTTTGATGTCCATGGCTATTTCTCCTTTCCAAACAGGCCTGTGGGCTTAACGGCCAAAACTGCAATCAGCAGTCCAAAAGCAAAAACGTCTTTATACGCGGCCGAAAGATAACCGCCGCCTAAGGCTTCCACCAAGCCGAGAATATAGCCGCCCAAAATAGCCCCTTTAATACTTCCCATTCCTCCCAAGATGATTATAATCATAGCCTTCATCACCAGCAGGCCACCCATGGTGGGCGAAATCATGAAAATGGGGGCCACCAGCGAAGCGGCGGCAGCAGCGAGAGCCGATGAAATAGCAAAGGTCATCCCTGCCACACGATTGACGCTGATCCCCATCATTAGGGCGCCTTCGCGGTCCTGGGCCACCGCCTCGATGGTGGTGCCCACAATAGTCTTTTTAATAAATAGCTGCAGCAGAACCATCAGGATTACAGCCGCGGCAATGACAATTATGCGCTGATGCGTCATGGTGATGCCAAACACTCTGACAATAGTGGGGTAGGGGTTTTGAATACGGTGAGCCCGGGGGCCCCAGGCCACAATTACAAAGTTTTCAATCAGCATCAAAAGTCCGATAGCTGAAATAAACATGGTGATATGGGCTTGATTGATTAACGGCCTAAAGACAATTCTTTCCACCAAAACACCTATCAAGGCAAGCACGAGCATGGAAATCAGCAACGCCGGCCAAAAACTAAGCCCGTATAGCTTCATCATAAAAAAAGTGACATAGGCGCCCAGCATGTACAGGTGGCCGTGGGCAAAATTAGGCACATGTAAAATACCAAAGACCAGTGTGAGCCCAAGGGCAACAATGGCATAAGTACTTCCTATCATAATGCCGTTAAATACCTGTTGTAAAAAGAGCTGCACGGATTCACACCCTTTACGCTTTATATTATAGAAAAGATTTGGGCAATTGTCCCGCCCTCTCCGGCGGGACAATTGCTCCCTGTTAAGGCTTAGCGTTTAAGATCCATTTTAACCATGTTGCTACCGTCCTGGGCTTGTGATTTAACCTGCTGGAACTCGGCATCTGTTTTTGCCCACCAGACATAAAGTGCCGGTTTCGAATATTTGCCAGCCTCAATTGTCTGCACCATCGCCGGCAGGTAAGTGGCGCCGCCGGCCTCTACGCCGAAATATTCAACCGGGTATGTGTCGCCTTTTATGGGATAGACTTTCGGGTACGCCGCAACAATAGCCGCTACATCGTCTACGCTCCCTGCCGCCTGCATGGCAAGCGCCAGTTTGTGCGTCATGGTGTAGTTAAGCACAGATTCCCAGGTATTCATCACACCAAATCTCTTGGTGTAACCGTCATCGAACTTTTTGGCCGTCGCAGACGGGAAATCCATAATCCGGCCCACGCCGATTACTTCGCCCATCATATCCAAGCCAATCAGAGACTCAATATACTCCATCTTAGCCTGGTCGATAAGTAAAAACGCGCCTGTAAATCCAAGCATACGCGCCTGTTCCATCACCAGGGCGGTGGGCTGTGAAGGCCCGCCAATGAGCAAAAAATCGGGGTTGGTGGCAAGTGATGCAGTCAACTGGGCAGAGTAATCAACCTCTGTATAATAGTTTGCCGGCTGGTCAGCTGTTATCTGGCCGCCGAGGCCCTCCCAGTGAGCTTTGAAAAGCTGCCGCCATTCATCGCCGTATGCTCCCAGTGTTATCACCATGGCCCCTTTGCGCCAGCCCTTGTCCCAGGCCAGTTTTGAGAAGGCGTTAATATAAACCGTAAATGGGGGCGGTACAGCAACCAAATATTTATTCCCTGTCTGTACTACCTTGGGTGTGCTGGTATAGGCCAGCATCAGGAATTCATTGCCCGCTTCCTGGTTTAGTTCAATCATGGGCGCAATGGAAGTCATAACCGGGTTTGTAATTGCTACTGCGTTTAATTCCTGAAGCCTGCGCGCATTTGTTACTGATTGAGTCGGGTTGGCGCCATCATCGATGGATTCCAGCTTGAAGATATATTTTTGCCCGTTTACTTCGAATCCACCGGCATTTTTAATTTCCTCCACAGCGTATATGATACCGTTTAGACAATCCTGCCCGTATTCAGCCGCGGGGCCGCTCAAAGGCCCGCTGTAGCCGATGACCACCTCTTTGGGCGGCTGTGCCGGTGTGGGGCCGGGCGCCGGTGTAGGCTCAGTCTTTTTACCACAACCTGCAATAGTTACAGCCAGTGCCAGAATTAACAATACAGCCAACAGTTTTTTTGCCCGTTTCATTAAATAATTTCCCCTCCTTTTTTTTCGAAACCTAAACTACGCCAACCCATGGTTACAACTTTTGACGAAGGCACCACCCCTTCCGCTATCAGTCATTTTGGAATTTTCTGTCTATTTTGAGCCGATGTTAAGCAAATCTTCTTCATACAGCATTACATGCAAACTTCATACCACAGAAAGGATAATTCAAAGCTATTTAAACATGTGCTTTCCGGCGACATTATTTATTCATAGCCTTGCGCAATTGCACCGTTGCCTGATTGTTGGTGCACCGTTGCCTGATTATTGGTGTACCGTTGCACCACATTATTTTCCCTTATTGATTATCAGGCTGTATTTGTTTATTTTGCGCACGATAGTTGAGTGGTCTACCCCAAGGATGCTGGCGGCTTTTCTCGTGCTTCTCCCTGTGCTTAGCACTTTGGAAAGGAGTTCTTTTTCCACAATTTCACCGGCTTCTTTTAACGGCATTATATTGTGAACAGTAATCGGTATGCTTCTCAGCTCTCCCCGTCCTGTCATATAGCCAGGCAGGTGTCTTGCTTTTATGGTTTCCCCGTCGCTGATAACGAGCACACGTTCAATAAGATTTTCCAGTTCACGCACATTGCCCGGCCACATATACTGTTCAAAAGTATCCAGCACTTCAGCTGAAAATCTTTTTTTCATGTTATACTTCTCGCTATACTTGTCCAAAAAGTAAAGTACCAGCGGCAGAATATCCTCCCTCCTCTCTCTTAAGGGAGGCATATGAATCGGGATAACATTTAACCTGTAGAAAAAGTCTTCCCGGAATGTTTTCTCTTTTACCATCTGCGACAAATCTTTATTGGTTGCAGCAAGAATACGCAGATTTAATTTGATTGTTTTAGTGCCGCCAACCCTGGAGATTTCCTGTTCCTGCAGTACTCTTAACAGTTTAACCTGGAGCAGTAAAGGAAGGTCGCCAATCTCATCTAGGAAAACAGTTCCGTTGTTGGCTACTTCCAGCAAGCCCAACTTTCCCTCACGGTTGGCGCCTGTAAAGGCGCCTTTATCATAGCCGAAGAGTTCGGATTCAAGCAGTGTTTCAGGTATGGCGCCGCAGTTTACAGTAATAAACGGCTGGTCGTTCCTCCTGCCGGCCTTATGAATGATTTTGGCTATTACTTCTTTACCCGTACCTGTCTCGCCGGTAATCAGCACAGTAGAATTAACAGACGCCACGCGGACAGCCAAATCCACTGCGCGTTTCATTTCCGGGCTTTGCGCCACTATGCCGTCAAGCTGCAGGTTGCGTGCCCTTAGTTCTTCCAGCTCTCCACAGTAGCGTGCTGCTGCTTCTTTGTTCTCTTCAATTTCACGCTTTAGTTTATTGAGCATGGAGATATCGCGAATGTTGCATACAACCCGGACAATCTTTCCCTCTTCGTCAAAGATGGGATTTCCGGTTACCATCAGTTCCTTACCGTTTAAAATCCGCTGATTTATAGTCACAGTTTTTTTCTGATCCAGGACAAGCAAGCTTACTGAATTGGAAACTTTACCACCTGACTCAATATCCCGCATATTGCAGCCAATATACCTGATTAGATCCTCCCAGGGAATTCCTGCTATCCGGCTGTAGCTTCTGCTGATACGCAGCAGCTTCCCCTCATTGTCTGTAACCACAATACCGTCGTAGGAGGACTCAATAATTCCCTCCAGTTCATGGGAAAGCGCTTTGACACAATGAAGTTCATGGGCTATCGTCTCCAGGTCGGAGATGTTCTGGAAGACTTCAATGGCGCCGGCCACTACCCCGTCTTTATTGACAGGGAAACGGTTTCGTAAAACTGTTATCCCGTTTATTACTTCCTTGCCGCCTTTTTCCGGCTTTCCGGTCTCCAAGACCCCAAGCAGCAGCGGTTTATCCACAATCTCAGACAGGTGACGACCCAGAGCATCCTCGTACTGGCATCCCAGCAGCTTTTCGGTGAAACTATTACAGAGAGTTACCACTCCCTCGGTATTAACAACAAGCAGCCCAGTGGGGATTGCGTTAAAGATCTCTTTAAGCTGTTGATTGTGGAGCCAGCATTTTTCACCGACGATGCGGTCCATATCAGCTTTAGTCAGAACGCCTGCCAGTTTTCCTTCCGCTGTGACGACAAGAAGCGGCTCCACCGGGTAGCTGTAGAGTTTTTTCAAAGGAGCTGACTCATCGATGGTGGAGAATGTCTTAGTCATTACCTCCCGCACAGGGGTATTCATGTCGATTCCGGCCACCATGGCAATCAAAAAACTGTTAGTTGCTATCATACCTACCGTTTTCCCCTCGCTGTCCACCACCGGTACACGCTGCAACCCGCGCTTGAGGAACAGTGTGGCAGCATCTTCAATCGAGGCATCATTGCAAATGGCCAGGTAATCCTTGGTCATCACCTGTTTAACTGTTAAAATGGCACGCCGCCCCCTTTTCCTGCATTTAACCCTGGTTATAAAAAACTGTAAAACGGGTGATAATTGACCTAAGGAACTCTCAAACAGAAAAATATAAAATAGCTTAATATCTAAAATTTTCTGACATATTTAAGCACAGCTATCCTGTATAAATATTTTACTCAGTTGATTATACCACATACATCCTGGCAGTGGAAGGGAAAAAGGTTAAAGCGGCACGGCGAATTCATGAACCCATATAATTCCATATTTAAGGAAAAACGTTTTTAAGAATATATATATATAAGATAAATCAGTTCTTGATATAGCTGGCTATATGTTTTTGAGGTGGCTACTCTTATTCATCAATACTTGGTCACAGGAAACCAGCCGTTCCATAACGAAAACGGATAGTCTTCTTTGCCTCTATCGTACACCTATTTTTAGTA
>JAGXRN010000044.1 GCA_018335875.1 Dethiobacter sp. | reverse complement strand
CTCATCGGGGCACTTGCCCATTCATGGATCAGGTCCCATTCATCGTATCCGCAAATGATTCCACAAACCACGATGAAGAGAATATCGGTCAATCTATGCCATACTTTTCCTTCTTGCCTTGTATCCTTTATGCCCCCAAAATGATCGAAAAATTTTCCTTGATATAAGCCATTGCTCATCAGTATCCCTCCAAACATACTTCTGAGCAATAGCTTATTTCATGACCATTTGGTTGTCCAGCACCATTATTGTTAATTACATGCCAAATACTTCATTTTATGCTTATATACTCACTAATGATTCCTCTTACGTAATTCTTTGTTTTTTACATTTCCTAGTTCAAACAAAATACCATTTTTTAGTTTAAACTCCTAATATATTTCTTCATGAATTCGCCGTGGTTAAAGCGGTAGGTCCGAATTAACACTGCAAACCATCTTCCCGAAGCGCAGAGAATTAATGCATCCTCTGCAGAACAGGCAGTCGGATGCCTCTTCGTTTTCCAAGAGTTTTTTGCTAAATTCCGGGTCGGCGATAAGCGGGCGGCCCATAGCCACCAGGTCGCATTTCCCCTCTGCCAGGATTTGTTCCGCCAGCGGGCCGCTGTTAATTTTACCTACGGCAATAACAGGCACACTGACAGTACTCCTGATTTCTGCGGCAAGACCCACAAACACTCCCGGCGGGTCATCCTTGCCCGGGATGGGAGTTGCCGGCACAGCCACATGTCCGTCAAGAGCGGGCACAGGCAAATGATAAGCGGAGATATGCAGGCAATCAGTGCCTGCTTCTTCTAACCGAAGGGCGATTTGTTTGGCTTCATCAATACCAATTCCCCCTTCGCCCAACTCTTGTCCGTTGAAGCGGCAGATCACCGCAAAATCCTCTCCTGCTACCTGCTTTATACCCTGGATGATTTCACTTACAATCCTGGTGCGCCCCTCTGTGCTGCCACCGTATTCATCATTTCTTGCATTGGTAATTGCAGAGAGGAAGCTGCTCAGGAGATAAAAATGTGCACCGTGCAGTTCCACACCGGCAAAGCCCGCCTTCCTGGCTCTCCCGGCGGCGTTGACAAACTCTTCAACCGTACGGTGGATTTCAGACACTGTCATTGCGCGGGTTTGCTGAGACCTGATAAATGGGATATCCGAAGCGGACAGTGCCACCTGTGCTGCAAATGAGCGCGGACCGGCATGAGCGAGCTGCAGGTAAGCAGCCGTGCCTGCTGACATTATCCTCTCTGCCAACCGGGAAAGGCCTGTAATAAAGTGTTCATCCCAGATACCCAGGGAAAAAGGAGTCAGCCTGCCGGCTTCATTGACAACTGTCGCTTCTGCAATCACAGTCCCAACCCCGCCCTGGGAAATACGGCTATAGTAGTCAAGCAGTCCGGAAGTCACCTCCCCCATGTTTGTGGCATAAGCTGTGGTTATGGGTGGGAAGACAAGCCTGTTTTTCAGTTTGCGGCCTTTAAGCAGAAATGCAGACGCTGCAGTAGTTAACAATTTAGTGAATCCTCCTTGCGTTCAGGTGTACTTGAGTTATTCCGCAGGATCATGTATGTGGCGGTACCAATTGCTACCATACGACCTTCTTCGTCAACAACTTCTGTAATCCCAACAACAATTGTTTTGCCTCTTTTTACAATCCTGGTATCGGCAAAAATCTTTCCTTCCAGTACAGGCGCCAGGTAGTTAACTTTCAGTTCCACCGTCGATGCACTCTCGCCCGGCGCAAGGCCGGAAGTGAGAGCTACCGCAATTGAAGAATCAATCAGAGAGGCAATGGCGCCTCCATGCACCAGGCCATACACCTGCAGCAAATCTTTTTTTACCGGCATTACAAGGCGGGCAAACCCCGTTTCCCAGCGTACTACACTAATACCCAACAGCTCCCAATACGGGTTGAAGCGACGCGGTCGGCCAGCTTCAGTCATTTGATTTCACCTCGCTGTTATTACAAATAAAAAGCCGGCGCTTGGCATGTCTGCACAGCCGGGCAGCCGGCTTTTTTAGCGTTTTTCTTGCAACTGGATTTTAATACTGGTAAAATCCTTTACCTGTCTTCTGGCCCCATTCTCCCTTTGCATACTTTTCAACGATAACGGGGCTTGGTTTGTCGGCAGCATCCTGAGTTTCCCTGTAGCGCTCCATCCCTATGTGGTATGAAAGGTCAATACCTGTCAGGTCCATCAGCCGGAAGGGCCCCATGGGATGGCCAAGCGCGTTGACAACGGCCAAATCAATAGCTTCGGCACTGGCGATTCCCTGATCCAGCAGAAAAACAGCCTCAGTTGAAAGGGCGCCGAGGATCCGGTTGACCAGAAAACCATAGATTTCTTTGTTGAGGAGCACAGGAAGCTTGCCCATCCTGCGGCAAAGCTCCACAGTTACCTCTGCTGTCTCAGGGGCAGTATGGGGGCCCTGGACCACTTCAACCAGCTTCATCACCAGTGCGGGGTTGAAGAAATGCATGTTGCAAACCTGGCTTGGGCGTGTTGTAACATCTGCTATCATTGAGCTGACAATAAATGAACTGTTGGTTGCCAGGATGGTGTCCGGCGGGCATATTGTGTCCAGTTTTGAAAATATATCCCGTTTAAGCGCCAGTTTTTCAGTCACGGCCTCAATTACAAAATCAGCATCCTGTGCTGCTTCCTCAAGTGTTTTAACAAAGGAAATATTTTTGCGGGCAAGAGCTGCCTGCTCCTCTGTCAGTTTTCCCTTAGCCACCCGCTGAGGCAGGTAACTATCTACAAACTGCTGTGCTTTTTGTAATGTAACTTCGCTGGCATCGGTAGATTTCACCTGAAAACCGGATAGTGCGGCCTGCAGGGCAATTTGGTGCCCCATGTTTCCCGCACCGACAACACAGATATTCTTAATGTCCTCTATCTTCATCTTATTATTCCTCCATTCAATTTTGGCAGCAGTCCTGATTAAGAGCTTAATCAGCAGCAGAAAGCCTCTGTTTTTCCTCTTCAATCAGCACCCGCCGCAGCAGTTTACCCACATTTGTTTTTGGCAGCTCACTCCTAAACTCTACGCTCCTTGGTACCTTGTAGGATGTAAGACACCCTTTGCAATATGTGATGACCTCATCCTCAGTCAGTCGCTCCCCTTCCTTTAACACAACATAAGCCTTCACACTCTCACCACGGTACTTGTCCGGTACCCCCGCCACAACCGCTTCCTGTACCTGCGGCAACTCGTAGAGCACTTCTTCCACTTCCCGCGGATAAATATTGAAGCCGCCGGCGATTATCATTTCCTTTTTCCGGCCCACTATATAAAAGTAGCCATCTTCGTCCATGGTGGCAATATCACCGGTGTAGAGCCACCCGTCCCGCAGTGAGTTCTCGGTCTCCTGCGGCCTGTTCCAATAACCTTTCATAACCTGGGGGCCCTTAATAACCAATTCACCGCGCTCTCCCACAGGCATGTCTGTTTTACCGGTTTCAATATCCACGATACGGCACTCGGTATCAGGATATGGCAAACCTATGCTGCCAATTCTAATGTTGTGCACCGGGTTGGAATGGGTAACAGGAGAAGCTTCCGACAGGCCGTAGCCCTCGGCATACACAGATTTGCTGCCGGCAAGCCTTGCATTCAGAGCTTCAATTAATTCAAGAGGCATTGGCGCCGCCCCTGAACTGTAAAAGGGTATTACTGTCAGGTCATACTGCTGCGTTTCGGGGTGATTTAGCAGGGCGTTATACATGGTCGGCACACCGGGGAAATAAGTGGGCCGATGAATTCTGATCATTTCCAATACTTCTTTGGCCTCAAAACGCGGCAGCATAATCATGGCGCCTCCGGAAATCAACGCCATATTCATACAGCAAGTCATACCGTAGACATGAAACAGAGGCAGGACAGTTAACACTCTCTCCATCCCTATTCCTAAAACAGCAAACCGTTCACGCATCTGGATGGAGTTGCTGACAAGATTACTGTGAGTCAGCATAACTGCTTTTGACACCCCGGTAGTACCTCCGGTATACTGCAGCACCGCCACATCTTCAAGCGCGTTGACTTCTACCGGCGGCGCCTCACCCGTCGCCCCTTCAATCAGTTCATCCATGCACAGACAGGCAAAGTCAGGCAATTTTGGCTTATTGCCAAGAATACTGGTAAGTATGACATGGCGTAAAGAAAGCTTATCTTTGACAGCAGCAATACGCGCCACTGCATCCTCAAAGGTGATCAGAGTCTCCACGCCGGCATCATTTAACTGGTAAAGAAGTTCCCGCTCAGTATACGTTGGATTGGTGTTGACAACGATAGCGCCAAGTTTAACAATGGCATAGTAACTTAGTACAAACTGAGGGCAGTTGGGCAGCATCACTGCCACCCGGTCTCCTTTTTTTATACCAAGGCCGTGCAGGGCGCTTGCGAAGCGGTTAGTCTGACATTCCAATTCCGAGTAAGTGCTTTGTTTGTCATAAAAGATGTAGGCAGTCTGCTGCGGAGATTTCCGGGCCACTTCTGTCAGTAAACTTGACAGGGGCTTATCAGGATAGTCAAGGGTGTGGCGGACACATGAATCATAAAATTTGAGCCAGGGTTTTTGTAAGTACATTGTCTATACCCTTTCAATAATAGTAGACACACCCTGGCCCCCGCCGCAGCAGGCGGTGATGAGAGCATACCTGCCCTGCCTGCGCTGCAGTTCATAGACCGCTTTCACCGTCAGAATGGCCAGTGAACCTGCAATGGGGTGTCCCAATGCAATAGCGCCACCGTTTGGGTTGAACTGCTCCTGGTTGCGCCAGTCAATGCCAAGTTCGCGGCAGCAGGCAATGGCCTGCGCAGCAAACGCCTCGTTAAGCTCAATCACATCAATGTCTGCAATGGACAGCCCTATCCTGTCAAGAACTTTCCTGGTGGCAGGAACCGGGCCTATTCCCATAATATTGGGATCCACCCCTGCGGCGGCAAAAGCGCGGACAAAAGCAAGCGGCTTAAGGCCAAGTTCACTTGCTTTCTCTGCACTCATCAGCAAAAGGGCGGCGGCGCCATCATTTATGCCCGATGAATTGCCCGCAGTTACAGTTCCATCTTTTTTAAAAGCGGGCGGCAATTTTGCCAGCTTTTCAATGGTTACATCCGGACGGGGATGCTCATCAGCAGCAAACAGAATGGGCTCACCTTTGCGCTGCGGGACGGGCACAGGGACGATCTGCTCTGTAAAGCGTCCCTCGCTTATGGCACGCGCGGCCTTTACCTGACTGAGGTAGCCCAATTCATCCTGCTCTTCCCGCGAAATATTCCATTTTGCAACTATATTCTCAGCAGTGATACCCATGGGGGGGTCGCCTATTTCTTTTGGCGCAAGGGGCCGGGAGATATAACTGTTTGGCGTCCGCTGGTAAGCGCTTTTTGCCCTCTCCACCATAAACGGCATCAGTGTCATACTGTCTACTCCGCCTGCCATACAGACATCAATAGCGCCGCTTTGAATCAAAGCAGCTGCCATATTGACTGCGGTGGAGCCCGAACCGCACTGCCTGTCGATAGTCACTCCGGGGATGGTCATGGGCAACCCCGCTTTTAAAAGCGCCAGGCGCGCCATGCAGCCGGCAGCTCCCAGACAGTGTCCAAAAATCACTTCATCAATAATACCGGCATCAGCTATCCCAGACCGGGCCACAGCCTCCCTGATTACTAGTCCGGCATAATCCTCAGGCAGCAGGTCTTTTAGCGACCCTGCTTCCCTGGCGATTGGTGTGCGTGCAGCACTTACAATTACAGCTTCCTGCATTGTTTCCCTCCTCATTTTGTCTTTTATTTAAGCAGTTCTCTTGCCATAACAAGACGCTGAATCTGGTTTGTGCCCTCGTAAATCTGTGTAATCTTGGCATCACGCATCAGTTTCTCCACCGGGTAATCACGCATATAGCCATAACCACCCAGGATTTGTACTGCATCCACAGTCACACTCATCGCCATATCAGACGCAAAGCATTTAGCCATAGCCCCTTCCAGGGAAGCCCGTTCGCCCTTATGCAGCTTATGGCAGGACCTCCATACCAGCAGCCGGGAGGCATCCACACGCATGGCCATATCGGCCAACATAAACTGAATAGCCTGGTTTGCAGCGATGGGCTGGCCAAACTGCACGCGCTGCTTGGAATATTTAATGGCTTCCTCCAGGGCACGCCTGGCAACCCCAACGGCGGAGGCGCCAATACCGGGCCTTGTGATATCGAGCGTTCCCATGGCAATCCTGAAACCATCGCCTTCCCTGCCAAGCAGGTTTTCCCTGGGTATACGGACATCCTGCAGAATCACCTCGCCCACATGGGAAGCCCGGTCACCCATCTTCTTTTCCTTTGACCCTGCAGAAAGTCCCGGAGTGTCGCCGGGCACAATAAAGGCGCACATCCCCTTGACTCCCTTACTCTTATCCACAGTGGCAAAAATAGTGTAGAGGCTGGCCACACCGCCATTGGTAATAAAACATTTCTGCCCGTTTAAAACATACTCGTCCCCTTCAAGGACAGCCCGCGTTGATATGTTTGCCACATCGGAACCGGCTTCGGGTTCAGTCAGGCCAAAGGCGGCCAGCTGCGGTTTACTGCAAAAAGACTTAAGATATTTTTCCTTTTGCTCTTTAGTCCCTGCCAGCAGGATTGGAGTAAGAGCCAGGCCGTTTGCGCCAAAAGTACCGCTGATACCGAGACATCCATAGCTCAGTTCCTCGCCGATAATAGCCTCAGTGATGGGGTCAAGCCCCTGGCCGCCGTACTCTTCAGGCACATTCATGTTCATCAGCCCAACTTCAAACGCCTTATTGACAACCTGCCACGGCACTTCTTCCTTTTCGTCATATTCGGCGGCAATGGGAATAATCTCACTTTCCACAAACTCCCGCGCCAGCTTCTGCATGCTCTTTTGTTCTTCTGTCAGGTCAAAACTAATCACAAATACCACTCCTTTTCAATTTATTTACTACCAGGCCGAGCTGCCGCCGTCGACCACCAGTACCTGGCCGGTTACATAATCGGAAGCATCGGAGGCCAGAAACGCAACGGCGCCTTTCAGGTCGTGGTCAGAGCCAAAACGTCCAAGCGGAATATTGGGAAGCAGAATATCTTTCCTGTGATCCAGGATCCACTCAGTCACCCGTGTCGGAAACCATGCCGGGGCAATGGCATTGACGAGAATATTGTGCTTGGCCCACTTGCAGGCCATATCTCTGGTGAAGCTAATAACTGCACCTTTGCTCGTACTGTAGACAATAGAGTCCATAGCTTCCGGTGCTGCACCAATAAGCCCGGCGACAGAAGCAATATTGATGATTTTCCCTTTTCCCTGCCGGATCATAATCCGCCCTGCCGCCTGAGTACACAAAAAAGTGCCGGTTACGTTGACAGACATCACCTTATTCCACTGCTCCAGCGAAAGGTCTTCCACGGGGCAGCACCAGGAAATGCCGGCATTATTCACCAGGATGTCAATCCGGCCGAATTCTTCCACAGCCCGGTCCGCCAAATGCTGAACCTCCGGCGGATTGGTCACATCGCAACGCAATGCCAGCACTTTAACACCCAGCTCCTGACGCAAATCAGCCGCAGCCTGCTCACACCGGTCGACCTTACGGGCACATAACACCAGGTTGGCGCCTAGCTCAGCAAGAGCACGGGCAAACTGCAGCCCAAGCCCCATTGAACCGCCTGTTACCACAGCTACCCTGCCGGTAAGGTCAAAAAGTTTTCTGACATCCATTCCATAAGCCCCTTTTCCACTTATTTGACATTTACACCGTACATCCTCTTTTATGGAATCTTCTCCTTGGGCCTACCACCTCCGTAAACGTTTACTCAGTGTAAAGGTAGCCATTGGTGCAGTCAGTACAATATGGTGCTTTTGCACACCACCCAATACGGCTTCAGCCGATAGTTTAAAACCGGACTAATCGTGCAAACAGCGGCTTTCTCTCAATTGGCGCATAGTGCCTTCCGGCAATAAAAGCAGCGCAAACATTTGTAAAATTTTTATAATTGCAAAAAACATGCCATCTAAACTACGCTGTGCAATAAAATAACCACAGGCAATATTTTCCTGCAGTTATATAAAAACTTTATGGCACCGAGTTTCGCGCCAACCTTACCCGTTTCTCTCAGGGCTTATGGTCATGCTTTGTTGCTTTAGCCGGCTGACCTTAGTTTCACCTAATACGAGTTCGGCCAAATTGCTCAGCAGCTTGTCATAGTTATATTTTTTATACTCTCGGTCCATTATGTTTCTGGCTTCGGAGGTATAGCCGAACACATTGCTGCCTTTTGTAATTCTGGGTGATGTAGTGCAGATCAGTGCTTTGTGCAGCAGCCTATTAGAGCAGCCATCTTCTGCGAAAACGCAGAGCTTCGAACCTGGCAATGTCATCCTCACAGACGCGGCTGCCGATACGCACCGACAGGATGTTGGCCGGGTGAGAAGAGATGTCGGGATCATCGGTTGCCTTTGTTTCAAAACCTGGTTTTGTCAGAAGCTTTTCCATCATGTTGCGGTATTCCCAGATTGAGAGGTCAGTGTTCCGCAGATCCCAGCACCAGTAGCATTCCATGCTTACAATAATCTTTTCTTCCAGCCTGCCATTGTAAAAAGGTATTTGCACAAGTTCTCTGCTTATGCCAAGGCCTCTCCAGTGGGTTGACACCTCCAGGGCGCCCAACTCCAAAAGGCAGGGTATCCCCGACTCTGCCCAGCGCTCAAATTCAGGATAATGAAAAGTGATATAACCAACAATTAGACTGCCGCAGCGGGCGATAAAGACCAGCCCCTCAGGCAGTTTTGCGATATCGATGAGCGCGAGGTGCTGATCACCCGGCTGCCTGAATTTGCACAGGCCGCTGCACATGGTATATGCACTCAATTGCTCGGAGCTTAGGGGCCCTTCGATGTAAACAGCGCCGCGCTCAGTATCAAGCATTTGCTGGACTCTGCCGTCAGAATCGTCAGGAACCGGATTGACCCTAAAACTGCTGACAGCATCCATACTACCACCCCTAAAATTTATCTTTATACCCTTCCTAATTCTATTATATCTGGCGCGCCGATCAAGTGCAATATTTCACATATAAGTTGTAATCTTAAAATTATTTGCAATATTTTGGGAATCAAATAATAAAAGCAGCCTCAAAGGGGCTGTCCGTTTCTCAGGAAGTTCTCGGCGTTCTCATAAAGCAGCTTCTTTTTTATATTTTCGTCCCAGGATAACGTCCCGATATGTGCCAGTCCTTCACGCACATCGTGACGGATTAGTGGAAAATCACTGCCATAGAGTATTCTGTCAGGAAACCTTTTCATCGATTCGGCTACTATTTTTTCCCCGTCTGGAAACATCGGGTTGCCAAGTATAAAAGCAGTGTCCAGATAAACAGTGGGGTATTGGTCCATGATGCGCCAAAACTTCTCGGTATCATAAAACCCGAGATGTGCTACCAAAACCTTTAATCGTGGGAAACTTCGCAGTACTGACAGCAATTTGGATGCACCGAGGTGATCGCTGGGAGAAGGGAAGGGTCCGATATGCATAACCATAGCTTTGCCTTGTTCCTGCACCTGGCTGTAAACAGGCGCAAAGCGCGGGTCATCCGGACTGAAGCGCTGGACATTAAAATGAAGCTTGAAACCTGCAAAGCCCCAATCATTTAGGCATTCTTTGACTAAAGCATCGGCGTCTGGATCTTCGGGGTGAAAGCAGGCAAAAGGCACAAGGTCAGGGTTTTGCAGGCAGAGTTCAAATGCCCAGTGGTTTAAATCCCGGGCCATGCCGGCCTTGTGGGCATAGAGTAGGAGAAAACCCTTTTCCATCCCGCTTTCTCTCAGATAAGCCAGTGACTCCGGCACATCTTGCCGATACGGAAAATTACATGCTGTTTTCTCGAAGTAACGGAAGATGGCATCCATCAGTTTCTTTGGATACAGGTGAATATGCGAGTCGATATGTTTCATTTTTTACCTGCCTGAATTTTCTTTAAATTATACCCCCTTTAAAGATTTTTTACAACAGTTGCTTGTAGTTCTGAGTTTGCAGGTTCAAGCTTTTTCCATAATCAGCAGGCGCTGAGTATTTGTACCTTTTCTGTTGTTTTCAACATTAAAGCAGTGTGAAAGTTTGCTGAAGTTTTGTTTTTGGATAAGAACCTGCCGCAGAATAAGCCTGCCGGGCTTTTGGGAACTCAGCAGCAATTCAGCCAGGATCTCATCAAGATTTATTTTCTCTTTACGAAAGATAATGTCGCCTACCTCCAGCACACAGATGCCGCCGGGTTTAAGTATTCTTCCCAGCTCAAACAGTACATCTTTCATAAACTCCTGCCACTGCGGCAAGCTTGGAGTTTGAAGCAACCTGTGCTGCAGAGATTGCGGGCAGATACCAAGAAACCACAGTTCAAGCCAGTTGGCTGCAAGATAATCAACTTTATCAAGGAAAGGGGGTGAGGTTACCACAAGGTCCACCCTTTCCGCCGGCCATGCCGTCAGATTTCTGGCGTCGCATGTGGAATAAAGATTGCTTTTGCCTGCAGCTGAAATTTCAACCACAAGGTTATCGCGCAAAGCAGAAACAGCCTTAGATACAATCCTGGGCGCTACAGAACGGTATTCGGGCTGCTGACCGTGCTTTGTGTTTATCCTCAGCTGTGCCTGGATGGAGAGTGAAAGCTGTGGCATGGTGTAGACTGAAAAGAACCCCTTGGAATGTCCATGCAGCCGCGAGAGAGCTAAGAGCTCAACAAAACGAGCTTCTGCGCCCTTACAGGCGGCTAAGTGTTTTTTCAAGACACAAATTTCATCCAGTGTCTGGGGGTGGTAAAAAGCATGCAGCCCGGCATCGGGAATTTCTTTTGCTCCGCCTGTCCAATCAACCCCACTCAGAAAGGAAGACACTTGCTTTACTGTAACAGGATTTACTTTAGCGCGTGTGATGGCCAGAGCCAGCGGGTTAATATCGTTTGCCCACCCAGTCCGCCTGAGCAAATTTGACTGCAGAATGGTGGTTCCGCGCCCGCAAAAAGGATCGGCCACAATATGGCCGGGCTTGCTGTAGAGACGGATAAAATAATCTGGCAGTTCAGGCTTAAATGAACCCCGGTAAGAAATGACGTAATGCAGTGAATGCATCTGGCGCTGTCGCGCCGTCCAGAATTCGCCTTCAATTTTGGGTAGCGGGAGTGGCTGTCGTATCAAATAATATCCCTCCGGCAACGCTCTCCCTAGATACCTATGAAGAAAAATTTTTTTTTTGTTTGTCCCAAAAATAAAAAAACGGCCCTGTGAGCCGTTTTGTGCCGCGAGGCAAAACTTTACCTGATGTGACATAATGGATTATAATAAGGACGAAACTGCAAGGAGGTTTTAACAAGTGGCAAAGAGGGAGCAAAAGCATAAAGAAATTCCTGTTAACGAAGTACCATGGCCTAAAGAACTTACTCCCGGCGTTAAAATGGGGGTGCTGTGGGGAGTGGCAGTTTTTATAATGATGCTGTTTGAATGGAAACTGGGCCTGGCAGCAGGGATTGGCATGGCTGTTTTTGTATACAATCAGCGAAGAACCCCCGTAGGACGTGCCCGCGCCCATTTTATCCAGGGAAGGGCTGCTTACCGTAAGCACAAACTGCAGGAGGCGCTTGAACAATTTAACCAGGCTCTGGAAATAATGCCTGACGCCAAGGCAATCTACCCGGTAGTTGGAGATATAAATTTCCAATTGGTTCATTTACCGCAGGCGAAAAAAGCATACGGTCAGTATTTTGACTATGAAAGAAACGACAACCAGATGAGAATTTGGTATGCCGGTAAACTCATGGAGCAGTCACTTTATAAAGAAGCGGCACAGGAACTGGAAAGGCTGCCGGCAGACTTAAAACAGGAAATCCAGCAGTTGAACCTGCTGGCGCTTTGTTATCTAAAAACAGGAAAAATTAAAAACGCTCTTAATACTCTGGAACGCCATGCCTCAAAAGAATCCGGCACAGGTGAACATGAACTGATTAGCCGTTACCTGCTGGCCAGAATTTACATTGAGGCCGGTGAAAAAGTCAAAGCACGCCGGATATTGGAAAAACTGGACCAAGATAGGCCCGGTTTTGAAGATGTTCCCGGACTGCTTGCAATGCTTGAGCAGGAAAAATAGGCGCCACAAAAAACACCTATTTAAACTACGTCGTGATTTAACTTATTTTGATTTAACATAATGTCATTTACCAGGCGGTCGACACGCTGGCTTTGCCGCAGCGTACGCTCATCGGAAAAGCCCCATTTTTGCGCGACTCGTTTTAATAGTTCGCGCTCGCGGTCTAACAACGCCATTTGGCCAAAACTGCTCATTTAGTCGCCTCCGCTCCTTAGGCACAAAAAATAAGATTATTTCTAGTTCCTTGTCTTTTTTTCTTCTCTATAATTACGACACTCAAATTAATATTCCTGCTTAAATTAACATTTTTTAGCAAAATTTTTTATTTTATCTACGAAAACAACTTATATCTTACGTATTAGTATGAACGGTGTCTGCTCACGACTTTGACCGGCGGGGTTATCCCTGATCAACTGCGCCAGAAAACTTTTTTGGCAGGGTATTTCCTGGTTTGTTCCAAGTATTTCCACATCCACGTCGTTTGCGTCCACAATCATGCAGTCGATGCCGTACTTATCTTTTATCTCCTGGCAGACCTTTTCTGGCTCAGCGGGGGCCAGTATACCTTTGTCAGCGTAGTACTCCCATCCTACAACACAGAAGCCGTCAATATTCCTGACATTATTACCCAACATATTATAAAAAATCCCGTGCTTGCCAAACAGTTTCCCGATAGCGGAAGCAACAGCGGCAAACAGCACTCGCCACCACCCGCATAAGTCAATAGCTGTCTGCATTTTATACACATTGTCCATAGCAGGGCCTTGCGGGTTTTTCATGGCAAAACGTGACAGCACCCTGGCAAGCAGGCTGATTTTAACCTGGTCTTTATACCTTACCTGCCCCTGGCAGAGCGCAATGACCTTTTCCCCCATGGAAAGGATGTCCCCATGGCGGTAATGAGGGAGGACATACTTTTCCACCAGCTCAAGATAGCTCTCGCCGACTTCCACAAAATGCGTGCGGATAGGGTACCTGTTGAAGGCTTGTCCTTCCACTTCCCTTACAAGTTCACGTCCTGGATTGGGACGAAGCTCTACAGCAGCCTCAGTTGACATTTTCCTCACCTCAAGAATTAATCTTCGACCAGTTTCACCGAAATCCTGCAGTCTTTTTTGTCTGGTAAACATTTATTGTATCCAATATATTGAATTTTATGAATTAAAGTGCAGTTACTCTATTACCACCAGTGCATCAACCACCACCGGCATATTTCCCCTTATTATAATGGGATTGATATCTATTTCCGCAACCTGCGGATGAAGCAGTGCTATTGTACCGAGAGCCTGCAGAATTTCTCCTATTGCCGAAATATCCGCTGCGGGCATACCCCTGAATTCGCAAAGCAGCTTTTTTGCCCTGATATCAAAAGCCATCTCCTGTGCTTCAGTCAGGCCAAGCGGTGCAATGCGGAATGTAACATCCTTCAGAGCTTCAGTAAAAACCCCGCCAAGCCCAAAGAGGACGGCTGGGCCAAAGCCCGGGAACCTGGTCATACCTGCGGTAAACTCTCTGTCGCCTTTTACCATTTCTGAAACTATAACAGGTGTGCCCTCGCCGGCGGTTTCCTTGATAGAATTAAAAGCTTGCCTTACTTCATCTGTCTGCTTCAGATTAAGGTGCACTAATCCGCGCTCTGTTTTATGCATAATTTGAGGTGAACATGCTTTAACCGCCACCGGGAGTCCCAGCAGCAGCGCCGTTTCTACAGCTTCATCGGCAGAATTGGCGATTTTCTCTGATGTCACAGGGATTCTGTATAAGGCCATTATTTTCTTGGCCGAATACTCATCAAGTGCTTTTTGGCCTTTTTGTAAAGCCTGTGATATTATCTTTTCCGCCTCTGTGGATTTTACAGGCAATGGGAGATGTGTGATTTTACCTCTCTCTCTTATCTCTTTGTGCCTGAGCAGTGAGGCCATGCCCCGTGCAGCCTTTTCAGGCGAATCAAACACAGGGATGTTTTGGTCTTGGTAAGCGGCTGTAAAGCTGTCTTCTCTGCCGAAGAATGATGATATTACCACCGGGAAATCGTTCTTCCCGGGCATAGATGCTGCCGTGCTGATATCTTGTTTAAAAGTGGCCAAAAGATCGTCCAGGGCTATATTGCCAAGCGCTTCGCGCACATGCGGGTAAACCTCTTTCATCATACCCGAACTCATTGCGCCATGGATTATCAGGCAGTCAACTTCGCCGCTCTCTATGATCAGTTCCGGTATAAGGCTGCTCAGGACACGGCTATTAAGGAAAAAAGTCAGGTCTACAGGGTTGGCGCTGGAAGCAACCGCCGGGATATGGGTTTTTATCTGTTGCTGCAATTCCTCTGAAAAAGCAGGGACTTCGAGGCCGTACACATCACAGGTGTGCGCAATTGCAGTGCCGGGGCCTCCCGAGTTTGTCACCACACCCACTCTCCCGCCTTTTAGGGGGGGTAGAGTGGCAAGCGCCCAACCATGACTGTAAAGTTCTTCCACAGAATGGACACGGATGATTCCAGCCTGTTTAAAGGCGCCATCGTACAAATAATCCGGGCCTGCCATTGAACCGGTGTGACTGGCGCCCGCGCGCGCACCGGCAGTAGATCCGCCCACATACTGGGCGATAACAGGTTTGTATGGTGTAATTTTTTGCGCTGTTTCTATAAATCGGCGCCCGTCACTGATTCCTTCTATGTAGAGTGCTATGGCTCTTGTTTCTTCATCTTCACCAAGATATTCAAGTACATCAACGATATCGATATCCGCCTCATTACCTACGCTAATTGCTTTACTGAAATGAATCCCTCTGCTTTTAAGATAGGGGAAAGTCTGAGTCACATAAGTCCCGCTCTGTGAAGCCATGCCGAGAATGCCTGGCGGCGCCGTGTGGGAAAACACCGTCATATTCAAAGAGAGCTGAGAATTGAGAAGGCCGATACAGTTAGGGCCAAGAAATCTTATCCCAAACTTTCCAGCTGTCTCTTTCAGTCTTTCTTCCAGAAGTTCGCCCTCAGGGCCTGTTTCCCTGAAGCCTGCGCTTATTATAACGGCATGCTTAGTACCTATCTTGCCAAACTCTTCAAGCAGCGGTATGACCTGATCCGTTGGAACCACCAACATTGCCAGGTCAGGAGTTTCAGGAAGGTCAAGGACCGAGGCATAGGCAGTATGCCCAAGGACTGTCTTGTCCTTGCGATGCACAGGCAAAAATTTGCCCCCGTAGCCGTCTTTTAATATACTGAGAGCCTGCATAGTCCCCATTTTCATAGGATTGTTTCCTGCTCCCACAATGGCTATTGATTCTGGATTCATCAGCTGGTGCAGCGGATTGTACTTCATCTAATCGCCTCCGTCAAACAATTCTTTTAAATATACTTTACATTAATCATTTCAATATATGCTCCTGTTACCTGTAATTTTTATTGATAGCGGCAACTTTTACTTAGGGCAACATTGAATATAGTTTAATGCAACTGCGCAGAAAAGTAAAGACACCCCTTCAGATATTTTCTGTCAGGGGCGCCTTCATTTCACCATAGTATTAAAGTTGTCTGTCTTATGACTGATTTTCCGGGGTCTTAGTGAGAAGCTCAATAAAACCCACTGACGGCTTAACCCGCCAGATGCGGTTTTCAATGAAGACCTCAAAACTCTGTCCTTCAAGGTTAACTTTCTCCCCATTCTGGGTAAGTGTCAGGTCAAGCTCAAATGTGAACCGTTCACCTTCTGCTTCGTTTGAGTTGATTTTAAAAGAAGTTAGTGCCGCGGTCCAGCTGCCGACCCAATCTTTATACAAATCATGATCCAGGGTGAATCCTGTGGAGTGGAGGACAAAGGCCTCCCTCCAGTTCTTTCTCCTTACCGCACCCAGGTATTCTTCAAGCGCCCTGGAGGATGTCCTGCCCAGCAGGTCATGGCCCTTTTCTCTTCTTTCTCTTTCAGCCTTTTCTTCCCGAGCCCCCGCTTCCTCTGCCGTCAGAAAGGCACTATTAAAATACCTGTTACCTGCATTCCAGATCATGTATTCATCAATGCCAAATTCCAGGGCGGCCTCAATCTGCTGCCGCACCTCTTTTGCGCCGTAAGATATATAACCGGGCACCCATGTTGCCGTAAAGCTCTGCAGCCAGGGCCTGATGATGGCGGGAGTTTCAAGGGGCGCATTCCTTTTTACTGAATCTGCCATTGACCTTCTTATGGTCCCAGCCGGGTTGGCATCAGGGACAGGAAAACCAAAGTAGCCGGGGCCGTAATGGCTTGGGTAGACCATTGGACAGATATATTCCAATAGCGGCGAAAGCTGTTCCCAGTTTTGGCCTATCCTGTCGCTGTCGCCCCAGGAGGTGGCGATGACGCCAAAGACATCTGCAGCGATGTGGACATTATAATCTTTGAGCTGTTCACGTGCATAGCTAATAAAATTGGCGATATTGTGGTCTTTTTCGACACCATTATTTCCCGGGTAATAAGCTTCTCTGTCAACTCTGCTCGCATTTTCAGGGAAACGGACATAATCAAACTGTATCTCACGAAAGCCCAGCAGTGCGGCCTCCTTTGCAATGGCAATAGTATAGTCCCAAATGTTCTTCTCGTAGGGGTTAACCCAGGCAAATTTTTTATAGTCTCTCCAGACACCGCCGCCGTTTTTTTGTATTGCCCACTCCGGCCGCTGTTCTGCCATGTATGGATCCCTGAACACTACAATACGCGCGATGGGGTAAATATCTTTTTCCTTTAATGTGGCCATTAAAGCCTCAATATCCTTAATGGGGACCGAACTGTCGGCCCTGATTTCATTTACAATTGCTATTTTACTCTTATAGCTCATTTTACCATGATCATTTTTAACATCAATAACCATGGCATTTAATTCAGTGGATTCCAAAAGCGACAGCAGTCCGGCAAAACGCGCTGTCTGTCCCACAGTATGGCCTGTAACATAGATGCCCTTTGCTTTAACGGCAGGATTATCTTCCACTTCCTCAGGGGGCAGAGGCACATAAAAATGACCCAGTTCTGCTTTTAGTGCTTCTTCGCGCAGGCGCCTTTCTTCCATTTTCCTTTCCTCAGCCAGTCTGTGTTCCTCTTCCTCTCTTAGACGCTGTGCTTTTTCTTCAGCTTCAATTTCTTCCTGCGTTTTTTCACTTGATACTGGAGGATCATCCGGTTGTGAGAAAGTTTCCTGCGTACAGCCGGAAAGGAAAGGCAGGATCATTAGTAATAATATAACTGTGAAGGTAAGCAAAAATAGTTTTTTCTTAGAAACCCCCAATTTATAATCCTCCTCATTTTATGTACTATTTAATACTCTATTTCAGTCAGTAAGAGAAGTCTAGTCGGTTTTTAAGGCAAAACATGGCTGTAAGACAACTCTGCTTACTCTTATTAATCCTTATGGCAAAAATCACACCATTTAAGCCCAAACACAAAATAATCCACAAATTGTTGTAGAGACTTACTATTTTAATATAAAGTACTGCTTTTCTGCTTTTATGGAGTACTTGCTTATACAATTAGACACAGACACATCAAGTAAATAATATCTTATAGAAATTCTAAATATCTAAGAAATAACCTTTATTTCTTAGATATTTAGACACTTAAAGTTAACTTTTTGTTCCATATCAACTTATCACCTTCCCGAGTGACCTATGACAAAAAGTTGTCACCAACCACGTCCCTCCGTCATCCACAAAAGAAGAAGCCGGCACTCGTTTACGAGCACCGGCTTCTTTACAGATACTAAGTAGAGGTGGTTGTTCTTATTTGACCCACTGTTCTGCACGCCATGGTGCGTTGAGTGAAAACTCGGTATTGTGGCTGGCGTCGTGGCAGATGATGCAGACAGAGCCGCCGATGAAGCGCTTGAGCGCCGGGTTAGCGTCAATAAAGCGAACCTGGTTGCCAAAGCGGTCGGCATAAGTCCTGCTGCCGACAATCTGCTTATTGGCATCAAGCATGATGTCGCTGCGTGTGCCGTGTGCAAAGTGGCAGGACAGGCAGTTGGCCTGGCCGTTGGCAGCCATTGGGGTGGCGTAACTCTGGGCCCACGGACGGTATACGTTATGGCCGTGCAGGGTGTTGCCGCCCTCCTGGAAAGGCTCACCTATACGGCTTCTGATGTTATAGTTGCCGTGGCAGGCGCCGCACCAGCGGTTAACGTTATTGGTGAAAATCCTGACATCCTTAATGGTAGCAGGCTTGCCGGCTTCGTCAATAATCTGGCCGTCGTAAGTACCTGTTACCTTAACAAGGATGGGCTGGAAGACCTTGGCGGTCAGTGTCGCCGCGCCGGGATCTGTGGCAAACTTAACTTGGCCTGTAAGGGGGTTAACCTCAAAATTTGTGGCATTGGGGCCGACAGTCTTGTTGAAAACCCACTTGCCGCCCTGTTTGACAGCTACCGGATACTTGACATAATGGGTGTTGACCGCGCCGCGGGCCATGATATAGGTCCGCAGCCACGGTGCTGATGCCGCGTTCTCGTAGAGGCCGGGGCCTACCCTGGTCAGGGTGATCTCCACAGCTTCCGGCTTCTTATCAAGAACAGCACCCCAATCAGCGTAGGTGGCCATAAACTTGCCGTCGATTGATTCATTGGGGTTTGGTTTCAGGTAGGCGTGTACGCCTTCGAAGGTTCCGTGGGGTGCATGGCAAGAGGCACAACCGAGTGTTGTTATGTTGTTATTCATTTGTGGCTCGTTCTTGTTGCCCGGTGCTGAAGTGATGGGTACAAAGTAATCCTTGGCGATATTAATGGTGTGGGCGGAGAAGTTTTCCGTCCTGTTTGAGGGCCACTTTGTAAGGTCAAAAAGGCCGCTGTGCATCATGTTGTTATTGTTAACACCGGTGACGGAAATATAGTGGCCGGTGCCGTCATGGCAGGCCAGGCAGACTGTGCTGTCGGTGACAACACCAAAAGCGGACTGCACGTCCCTACCGTTTACCACCTGGTTAAAGAGCATTCCGCTCACACCGGAGTGGGTGGAATGGCAGCGGAAGCAGGTACGGCCGGCATCGTCCGGAGGATGGAATGCAGCAGCTGAACCGGCAAATACAAGCAGTACCAAAACTAAGAGGAATAAAATAACGGTTAATCTTTTCAAAACTTGGTCACTCCTTTCAGAAATTAATCAAAGACTACAACAGAAATATGGTCTGTTACATAGACCCTCCCCTTTCTGTCAACGGCAATGCCGTTTGGCAGGTTGAAAATATCATCACCGAAGCTACCGGCAAAATTACCGGAATTGTCGAGTATGACCACCTCATTATTAAGTTTGCTGACCACATAAAGCTCTCCCCGTGCACCGAAGACCAGACCCCTCGGGTTTGTAACAAGCTGGGAGTCCACGGCAAGCGTCCTGACTAAATCTCCATCCGGTGTGTAGACCTGTATGCGGTCATTTCCAGTATCACTTATATAAAGGTTGCCATCAGGACCCCTGGTGAGGTCATTAGGAAAATCCAGCTCGCCGGCACCGATAATATTCAGCAGTTCTTCGCTGGCTAGGTCAAATACCAGCACATAACCGGGGCTGAGGTTGGTGACATACATTTTACCGCCGCTGATTAAAAGTCCTGACGGTTGAATGAGCATATCAGTATACAGAGCAAAATATCTCAAAAAATAACCGTTCTTGTCAAAGACAGAAATATCGCCGTTATAAAAATCGCTGACAAATATTTCACCGCTTGGGGCGACTTCAATGCCATAGGGAAACTGAAATTCACCAGGGCCTGTGCCGTCCTCACCAAAATCAAACAGGTAGCCGCCGTCTAAGTTAAAAACCTGGATTCTTCTGTTAAGTGTATCGGAAACATAGATTCTGTTCCCTTCTATCCTGATGCCCATGGGTTTAACCAGCATTTTATCTGCTTCACCCATGATGCTGAAGCTGTAATTAAGCTTAGGAGGCCCAAAGGTGGGTAAAAAGGTGGCCCGAGGCGGCCTTCCCACCAGATAAAGAGCCATAAATATGCTGATATTTAGTAGGAGCGCGAGCGCAAGAACGAGGGAGAAAGAGCCAACTTTCACTTTTCGGCGACCAAAACCCCCAACACTTTTTAAGGTAACTGTTTTTGCTGAGACATTCATCTATTATCCCACCCTTTAACTAAAGTTGCTGATTCGTTCCAGTGCCTCAAGGGCAGGTGCAAAATCGGAAATAAAACGCAGCACTTGCTCGTAGTAGTAGGCAGCATCCTCAAACTCATTAAGGTTTTCTGCCACATGGCCAAGATAAAACCAAACCTCGGGAGAAGCACCATAAATATCAGCGGCATCTACCAAAGCTGCCTGTGCCAGTTCCCATTCCTCAAGCCCTACGTAAGCAACCCCAAGGGCAAAGTAGCCTTCCCAGTAATCGGGGTTCACCTGCGTGGCCATCTGCAAATACTCCGCAGCGGACGCATGGTCGGACATCTGTATCAGTGTAATGCCGGCATTGAACAAACCGCCGGCGTGGCTCGGGTTAATTTCCAGGGCGCGCAGGTGGGAGTCAAGCGCCTGTGTATAATCTCCCGCCTGATAGTGATACCAGCCCAAATCAACCCAGTGCTCGGGTTTATCCGGCTCTTTTTGCGTCAAGGCCATAAAATAGTTGAGCCCTCTTTCCTGCGGCGTTCTGGCTTGAGTACGCCAGAAATACTTCTGGCCAATGGCATACATAACAGTACTTGTCACTGCCATGAGTACAAGAAGTATTACCAGCGCTCTAAAAATACCGATTTCTTTCTGAAAAAAGCTTCCCGTGTTGGCGCTGCTTTTTTCTGCAGCTTGCGTTGTCATGTTGTCACCTCAGATTTAGACTTATATTAGTGGCAGTTCTGGCACAGTTGATTGGTGTCGTCTGCTTTCAGCAAGTGGTCAAAGGTTGGGCCATGGATGCCGTGACAGGTTGCGCAATTCACATCCTGTCCTTGTTTGCCAGTACCGACAAAGTGGTTCAACATTCCCGGATGGCAGGAAGAACAGGTTTGGTTTACAGTCTGCTCGAGAAGGGAGACATTCTTTGAACCATGGGAGACATGGCAGGAACTGCAGTCACCGTTGCCCACGCTTTTATGGAGGCCGGTCTGGAATTCCTTCAAGATACCGCTGTGGCAGGAACTGCAGAGGTTGTTGCCCACAGCCTTCAACAAGCTTGCGTTAGGACTGCCGTGTGCGCTTGTATGACAGCTGGTGCAGCTGAAGCCGCCTGTGCCAACCGGATGTTTGGAAGTCAGTTTAAATTCCTGGCGTGTACTGGTATGGCAGCTCTGGCAGAACGTTGTCATGTTGGAGGTGAAAAGAAGATTGGCGGCCGGTGCGGCGTGAGGCTCGTGGCATGAGAAGCAATCGCCTGTGGCAACCGGCTTGTGTACAAATTTTTGGCTGCTTACAGATTTATGGCAATCATAGCAGAGACCGGGAGTTGATTTGGTTAAAAGTGCCTGGTTTGTTGCAGTGCTGGAATGTATATCATGACAGGAAAGGCAATCTCCGTCGGCAAAGGGGGCGTGCTGTTTAGAGAGGCTTAATTGGGCAGCTGTAGTTGTATGACACGAATAACAGAGGTCCGGAGTGTCAGCCACCAGTAAACTTTTAACTTCCCCTCCGTGGGAGGTGTGGCAGGTAGTGCAAGAACCGGCGTTTGGCTGGTGCTGCACCTGACTGCCGGGCTTCACAACGTCTGAGTGGCACTGAATGCACAGCGAGGATTCATCTCTGGCCAGCAGTGCGCCGGGAACAGAACTGCCGTGCACATTATGGCAGCTCTGACAGTCTCCTGAAAGAACCGGACTGTGCTTAAAAGTCTTTAAGCTGTCATTTTTAACCTGTGAATGGCAGGTGAAGCACAAATCATTCGTGTTTGCCACGGTCAGCAGGCGGGGAGAATCACTCACATGCGCCTCATGGCAGGTAGTGCATGACTGTGTGACAGGTTGATGCTTAACCAGGCTTCCCGCTTTGTCTATACTGCTGTGGCAGGTGATGCACAACGCCGGCTCTTCCTTTACCAATATCCCGGGGAAAGCGCTCTGGTGGGGATCATGGCAGGAAGTGCAGTTGGACATTTTATATGGGATATGTATAGAAGTCATGCCGCCGCTTTGGTCGGCATGGCAGGTAAGGCACAATTCCGACTCCGGCTTGACAAGCAACGATTTTTCACCCATGGCATGTAGGGTATGGCAGGTTGTGCAGTACCCCAATTCTGCAGGTACGTGGCCCACGTAACCTTGTTGGGGTTTCATGCCGGCATGGCAGTTGAGGCAATTTTCCATTTCAGCGCCAATCTGTACCGGGACAAAGTCGGAATATGATTCATAAAAATAGGATAAGTACACTCCCAGCCCGGCGGCAAGTATCAGTGTCACCACCACTACAAAAATAATTCGTTGTCTGGCCAAGTTAAAAAACCTCCTGTCAACTCATTCTCCTATTAACCAAGCGAATCGCCCGCTAGTGAATAATCCTACTAATAATACTATGGACATAAGTCCTAACTTATGGATATACAGTTGATTCGATAAAGATTCTCCGTTTCCTGCATGCACAGTCAAATTTTTGTCTTTTTTTCGTAACATAATGGTCACAATTATTAAAATTGGAATTAGCAGCGCGCAAAAAAAATCAGCAAAAGCTGAAAGGATTTAATTATACCGGGTACTTCTACAGGCATTGTTAATTCCCTTCCTGCCATCTTTAAATTTCTTAACTTAATAAAGTGACAATATTGTCATATGACACCCCTGTCACTTGAATAATTATATGATATAATTTTATCAGAGGTGACAAACGTGCCCACAGAGACCTTTAACAATTTAAGCGAAGAAAAAAAACAAAAAATTTTTGAAGGTGCAGTGCAGGAATTTTCGGTGCGTCGCTTCAGCGAGGCGTCAATCAACCAGATTGTTAAAACCGCAGGAATATCCAGGGGCAGCTTCTACCAGTATTTCAGCGGCAAAGAGGATATCTACCTATATATGATGGTAAAAATCGGGCAGGAAAAACTCAATGTTATCAGTCAGGCAGAGAGCCTGGACCCTGATGCGGATTTTTTAAACTCCTGTCTTCATATGGCCAGGCTTGCGCTTAAATGGGCCAAAACGAAGCCGGACTATAACAAGATTGCTATGCTGATGGATCTTGATGACAGCGAGTTTATTTCCAAACTACGCGCGATGTCGTCTGAGGGGTTTGCTATATGGAAAGGGATGATTGAGCGTGATAAGCAGCGCGGCCTAATCAGGCCGGAAATTAATCCGGACCTGGTGACGGATATGATGTACACACTCATGCTGAGCATGCATAAAGAGTACAGGAACTGCTCCGAAGAGGACTTTCTTAAGCGGTTGGCAGACATGTTTGAGATTATCAGGGGAGGGATTGCATATGTTTAAGGTAAGAAATCTCAGGTTTAAATACCAAAAAAACAAGGAATACACCATTGACGGTATCGACTTTGAAATCAATGACGGGGAGATTTTCGGCTTCCTTGGGCCAAGTGCCGCCGGGAAGAGCACGACGCAGAAAATCATCATCAAGCTGCTCAAGGATTTCGAAGGCGAAATTGAATATCGCGGCAGGCCGCTTGCCGGCTACAGCGACGAATTTTATCAGGATATCGGCGTATCATTTGAAATGCCTATTTCCTTCTCAAAACTGACGGCTTTAGAAAACCTGGAGTTTTTTAAAAAACTCTATAAGGAGACAGTGGATGTCGAGCCGCTTTTAAAGCGCATGGGACTCTGGGACGACAGGGACAAAAAGGCAGGCGAATTTTCAAAGGGTATGAAGATTCGGCTTAATTTCATCAGGGCGATGCTTAACAAGCCGAAGATGCTCTTCCTCGATGAACCCACCAACGGGCTCGACCCCATTAACACCCGCATCATGAAAGATATGATTCTGGAGTTTAAGCAAAAAGGCGGCACGGTGTTCCTGACCAGCCACATTATGAGCGATGTAGATGAGCTGTGTGACCGTGTAGCCTTCATAGCCGATGGAAAGCTGCGCGAGGTTGATTCACCGCGCAACCTGAAGCTTAAATACGGCAAACGCACAGTAAAAGTAGAATACAAGGAAGAAGGGGAACTGGTAGCCAGGGAGTTTTCCATGCAGGAAATCAAAACCCCCACATTCTTTGAACTGCTGCGGGATAAGGACATTGAGACTCTTCACAGCGGGGAAACAACCCTTGAGGAGATTTTTATCAAGGTAACGGGGGTGGCACTGCGTGGATAGGCTGCTGCCGCTTGTCAGGGGCGAATTCGACCGGCTGAACAAGTATAACCTGTTTACTGCCAACTTCGTCGTTTTGCTGCTCTGGGTGGGGGTAGCCTGGTTTTTTGAAGGCGAAGAATTGAAGCTGTTTGTGCCGTTCATCTTCGTGCTGGACAGTACAATGATGACCATCCTGCTCGTTGGAGCCACGCTTTTTTATGAAAAGCAGGAGCACACTATGAATTCCATCATGGTCTCTCCCGTTACCGAGGATGAATACCTGCTCTCCAAAGTAGTTGTTAATATCCTGAACTCTCTCATCACTGTTGTTTTTATCTCTGCAGCGCTTTACTTCATCAAGGGGATCACCTATAACTGCCTCCTGCTGGTCCCTGCTGTCATCGTTGTAACTGTAGTCCACACAATGATTGGTATTCTGCTTTCTTACCACGCTAAAAGTTTTTCTTCCGTGCTGGTCAATTATATTGTTTATGTTTTTATCTTTCTGCTGCCCACAGTCTTAGCCATGTTTGGGATCATTAATGCCAAAGCGGCAAAATATCTGATAGTGCTGCCTCCCGAGACCGCCAATATTCTCATCGGCGTCATCGTCAGGGACGTTGATCCTTTAAGGCTCGGTTTTGGTTATATATACCTGGCTGTGCTGTCTTTCCTGTTGTACAGATTTATAATCAAACCCAAGTTTAATGAATACGTGATGCGGGAAACGGGGGTGTGAAGATGTTTTTGACAATGGCCAAGTTTGAAACTAAGAACTTAATCCGTGAAAAAATGACCATGGTCATGCTGTTTTGGCCTCTGATACTGGGCGGTCTTGGCAAGTATCTGATCGACAGCGGAGTTGTTGAAGGCCCGGCTATGGGCGTCGTTACTATAATGTTTGCTCTTCTGGCCGGATTTGCTTACGGCGCCATGTCAGGCTTTTCGCTGCTGGACGACCGTGATGACCAGGTGTTCGCTTCAATTGCGATTTCGCCCCTCTCGCTTAAGCTGTACATCTGGTTCAAGGTCTTATTTGTCTACGTTCTCGCTGTACTGGCAGGCTTTTTTATGATCTGGTTTACCCGGGCGTTTTATATGGCCCCCGGAGAGATACTGCTTATTTCTGCGCTGTCGGCCATGCAGGTGCCCATTGCCGCTTTTTTAATCAACGCTTATGCCAATAACAAGGTAGAGGGCTTTGTGACAATGAAGGCCACCGGATTCCTGCTGCTGTTCCCGGTCGGCGGGTTTTTCTTCCTTGACACCAGGGAGTGGTTGTTTGCGCTCGCTCCCGCCCACTGGGCGACAAAAGCAGTACAGTTTTCCATACTGCGGCCGCTGATCGACGCCGGCCTTGTCAAAATGAACCTGAACTTCTATCAGTATCTCGGTCTTGGCTTTCTGTACAATTTGCTGCTGATTGCAGCAGCATACAGGGTCTTCCAGAAAAAAAACAATCTTTAAAAGAAGGAGGTTTGTAAAATGTCCACCTGGTCAATCATCTTATTCCTGCTGGCAGCACTTTATATCTTCGGCGCAATCTTCGAGTTTCCAATCATTTTCGAGGGCAACCCAAAAACAAGATTTTTAATATCTAAAATTGGCAAGAAAAACCTTAAGATTATGTTCTTCATTCTCTCGGCGGTCTTTATTGTGTTTGCCAATAAGTTAAAATAGCTGAAATAACCAGTATGATCAACAAAAATCAGCCACGGGATGTTAATCCTGTGGCTGTTGCATTGCTGATATAATTTACCTGTCCCTGTTGATATGTATCCAGGTTTGGCCGTAAACTCTTTCTATTTCCTGCCCGTCCTGGTAATAGAAACGTGTGGGAGATTCTCTGCTTTCCTTCTTCCAGGTGCCTGTAAAGTGCTCACCCTGGGCGTAATAGTCAATAACCCCCTCCCCGATTAAATCCGGGGTTGGGCGCAGTCTCAGGTCTGTCCTGTAACGTGTGTACTGAATAATTATGTTTCTGGCCAGGATTTCTTCACCGGTGGCATCCCGCTGCAGCTGGTTATTGATATACCGCCTGTAGGAGCCTTTATCGCGCACATATTCGTAGCGCACTATGTAGCTTGCGGTATACTGAATTGTAATTGAAGTGGCGGAAGTTCCATTTCTGCTCAGGAAAGCAGGACGGATAACCACCTCCTGAGAGGGCGCCATAACGCCCAGTGTCGACAGATTAACATACAGGTTATGGGGTGCTCTGCGGGCTGAATCGCGGTAAATGCTTGAGGTGCTGTAAGTGAGGGCATTGGTGCTGTTTACACCCCACTCCCTGATCATTGCCAGGACATCGGTGCCTGCGCTGGCATAAATAAAATTGGTTTTATTCTCCAGAGCAAGCATGGCGCTGTGGCTCCTGGCGCTGCGGACAGGACCCACTTTATTTGGCAAGGCGGCAAAGAGAGCCAGGTAACGCGTAGTTCTGCCTTCAACCTCGTATTCATAAACAATACTGGCCTTGGAGAGGCCGTGCTGCGGCCTGGCTTGGGCAACATTGTCGATAGCAACAGCATAAACAGGCTTGCGTTCCGCCTGCGGTGTTATTTTCGCCAGTTCGCTGGCCAGCCTTGTCTTGGCCGCTGCCAGCAGGGTATCCATTTCCCGGCGCTGGTCCTCCAGATTGCGCTGCTCCCCTTCCCTCTGCCCCAAGAGGTCCCGCAGCCTCTGGTGCTGCTCTTCCATAGCCGTTCTCTGGGCCACAATTGAAGCCTGTTCCGCCCTGATAAAGACAATGAGCTCCGCATCACCGGTCAGAATACGAGTTAAATAAGCCGCCCGCACTATCAAATCTCCCAGGCTTTCCGCTCCCAGAAGCAGCTCCAGGTAGGACAGGCCTCCTTTTATGTAAGCGCTGCGGACGCGGTCCGCAAAAACACTGCTTCTCTCTTTAAGCATAAACTCTGTGCGTTCCAGTTCCTCCCTCGCTCGCTCAAGCCAGGTCTCAGTATCACTGAACTCTTTTTCCAGCTCCTCAATCCGGGTTACACGTACCTTGATGGAATCTTCCAGGGCTTTGATCACTTTTTCCAATTCTGCAATCTGCTCACGGGTTGCTTCCACATTCCGTCGCGCTTCATCCAGATTGCCATAGGCAGTGCTGTAAAATCCGGCAGCTATGAGCAGGAGGAAGACAGAAACCAGGGTAAGAGCTGTCAGAAAACAACGGCGTGCATTCATATACATTCCTCCTGTTAAACCCGCAAGAATTTGCGGATAGAGACAAAGCTGCCTATACCGCCCATCAGCGTCCCCAGTATCAGCAGCCCTGCAAATAGGGGCAAGAGACGCTGCATGTCGGTGACAGGCTGCATAAAGAAAGCCAGCGATTCACGCTCAAAGGCGGAGGCCACACGGTAGTAGGCAAAGCCCAAAGCAGTTACTGCCGCCAGAGTGCCTGCCCACCCCATCACCATACCCTCCAGCAGAAACGGGAACCTGATAAACCAGTTGCTGGCACCCAGGTATTTCATAATCCCGATTTCATCCTGACGCGCCAGCACCGACAGGCGGACTGTGGTCACAATCAGGAAAATAGCTCCCAGGGCGAGGAGTATACTGACGCCCAGAAAAATTCTGTTCAACCAACCTGTAACCCGCAGCAGCATGCCCACCAGTTCCTCACCATAGTCGGCAACCTCGACGCCGGGAAATGTTTGAATCTCACCGGCAAGTGCAGGGACAAGTTCCGCCTGGAATGTCCTGACCCTAAACAGGTCAGGCAGGGGATTATTCTCGCCCTCTAAGCCGCCCATGGGGATCCTGTCTCCCATGGCCCGGCTGAAATCCTGCAAACCCTGTTCTTTTGAGACAAAGATATAACTCTCAACATCACTCAGGTTGTTGAGTTTTAGCCTTACTGCCTCCACATCGGCGCCGTCTTCAAGGAAGACATTTATCTCCAGATTGGACTCAATGGTATGCAAAAACTGGTTTGCGTTGACGGCCATCAGAAGAAACCCGCCCAGAGCAGCCAGAGAGATGGCAATAATAGAGGCAGTTACAACCGCCAGCCAAAAATTCCTGGAAATAGAAACATAGCTTTGACGTGTGGAATATCTTAAATGATTAATTTTCATGGCAGTAGCTCCCCCGCAATTCATCGCGCACCAGGCGCCCCTTTTCCAGCGCTATAACTCTTTTTTGCATACGGTCTACCATATCCCAGGCGTGTGTGGCAATGACCACAGTCGTCCCGCCATCGTTGATAGCTTTAAAAAGCTCCATCAACTGCCAGGAATTATTGGGGTCAACATTTCCCGTCGGCTCGTCGGCCAGGATAACCAGCGGGTCTTTTACAATTGCCCTGGCAATTCCCACCCGCTGCTGCTCACCGCCTGAAAGCTCAGACGGGAAGGAGTTGTGCTTAGCTGCCAGGCCTACCTTCTCCAGTGCAGCAGGAACTTTTTTTTGAATTTTTTTGGGCGGCTCACCCAGAACCTCAAGCGCAAAGGCCACATTTTCAAATACAGTTTTTTGTTTAAGCAGCCGGTAGTCCTGAAAAACCATGCCTATGCGGCGCCTGTGTTTTAACAGCTCTCCCGCCTTAAAAGCTGCCATATTGCTTCCCATAAAACTGATTTGGCCTGAAGAAGGCTTAATTTCACTAAAAATCAGTTTGATAAGAGTGCTTTTCCCTGCCCCGCTGTGGCCGACAAGAAACAAAAACTCCCCGCGCTCTATTTCAAGGCTTACACCGTCAAGAGCCGGTGTGCTGCTGTTATAAACTTTTTTGACCTGCCTTAACTCAATCAAAGAAAGCACTCCTTTATTGTCACATCTTAAATAAAATTCGACATTTGAGCGGGATATCCTCCCGAATAAAAGATAATAAAAGAGAAAACTCAGTTTTAACGCTGAGTTTTCTGCCTGAATCTCAGTGTCCGTAAATTAAATATTTCTGCCTTTCCTGCTTAAACAGATTAAGCTGGGGAGAATACCTGTCCACAATCTGCTGCGGTGTCAGGCGCTGTTCCAGATATTGGCCGATTTTATCAGTGCCCATTATTTTATCAAACATCACTATTGTCGTGCCGCTTTTGGGAACTTTAAAGTTATTGAGCTGCTTGGCATATGCCAGGGCATAAATACCCGACTTGGCCGGATTAAAGAGGCGGTAGTCGTCTATTCTCAGCCTTACTCCACCCGCTGCCCCCCTGTTTTCAGGGATGAATGTAACTCCCGGCAGCCTCGCATCATTCAGCAGTTTGGCAAACTTGACAGAGTCAATTCCTGCTCCGCCAATCCATTTAAATTTATCCGCCTGGTAAATCCCGGTCCCTTCGCCAAGACCTGTGGACATGTAGCCAAATACTGACTCCAGGTCTGGGATGTTGGGCGACGTTTGCACCCAGGGCAATCCTGTATCCTGGAAAACCATTTGCCTTGTATAGCCATCCATGGGGACCACTGTTAAGTTTGCACCTATTTTACGGTTAAAGAACAAAGCCACCTCCCCCACCGTCATACCATGAGCCTTGGGTAGATTGTCTATCCCCACAAAAGATATAAACTTATCTTCCAGTATTGGCCCTTCCACAATTACACCACCCACAGGGTTGGGGCGGTCAAGCACAATAATCCGCTTATTATCTCTTTTTGCCGCCACCATGGCATAATTCATGGTCGAGATATAGGTGTAAGTCCTGGCTCCGATGTCCTGGATGTCAAAGAGCAGCCACAAACACTTTTTGCGTGGGCAGATTCAGCCTGCGGATCAATTCAACAGCTGTCTCATAGCGGTTTGCACCGGCAATCCTGACCGGCTGCGGAAGACTGCTTTCCACATTGACGCTGATAACAGCAGGGCCGCCTACAACCAGGGTATGTTCAATACCAGTGAGAGCTTCTTTTGTCTCCATGGGGATGTCTTCTGTACGAAATAGCAACAGCTGTCTCAAACCTGTCAGCACCGGAAATCCTCAGCAGCTGTCCGGCTGACGCATCTGAGCCGCCGGAATTTACAGCTAAAAAGCCTGCAACAAGGAGCAGTATCAGCAACAGCAGTGAAATAGTCGATCGATAGCGTTTCATAAGTCCTCCCCGCATAATTTAGCACTTTCTGTTTAGACGAAAAAAATCAGACAGTGTTCCCCATTTTCCATTAAGAATTCTCCTGATTGACATAAAATCCTTTGTATTGATGCCGGCAGTTAATGGTTTCTGTCAAAAAAAAGAGACCGCTTTTCAGCAATCTCTGCAGTCATTCAGACCCAGGCGCGTGAGGGCGATACGCTTTTTTTTGACATCAACGGAAATGACTTTAACTTTAACTACATCACCAAGCTGTACCACATCCAGCGGGTGCTTTACAAATTTGTCTGAAAGCTGGGAGATGTGAACCAAGCCGTCCTGGTGGACGCCGATATCTACAAAAGCGCCAAAGTCCACAACATTGCGCACTATGCCCGTCAATTCCATACCCTCACGGAGATCTTCAAGATGAAGAACGCCTTTTTTGAAAACCGGTTTTGGCACATCCTCGCGGGGGTCCCTGCCCGGTTTTTTAAACTCTTCAACTATATCATGAAGTGTTGGTTCCCCTACGCCAAGATTAAGCGCGGTTTCTTTGATATCAATGGCGGGGATGGCACTGCGGTTGCCAAGGGCGGAAGGTGAAATCTGCATGATGTCTATCAGTTTGCCGGCAACCGTGTACGATTCCGGGTGCACCGCGCTCCTATCCAGGTAGTTTTCAGCTGTGGGAATGCGTAAAAACCCGGCGCACTGTTTAAACGATGCCGGGCCCAGTTTGGGCACTTTTTTTAACTCTTCCCTGGCTCTGAATGTGCCGTGCTGTTCGCGGAAAGCTACAATATTGGCGGCAATTGTTTTGTTAATACCCGCCACTCTCTCAAGCAGTGCACAAGATGCTGTAGTCAAATCCACACCCACCTGGTTTACGCAGTCTTCCACTACGCCGTCCAAAACTTCCTGCAGCCTTTTTTGATTGACATCGTGCTGGTATTGGCCAACCCCAATGGAACGCGGGTCGATTTTTACCAGCTCCGCCAGGGGGTCCTGAACGCGGCGGGAAATAGAAACGGCGCTCCTTTCCGCCACATCAAGCTCCGGGAACTCAGTCTGGCCCAGTTTTGAGGCGGAGTAAACACTGGCGCCGGCCTCATTGACCACGGTGTATTCCACTTCACGGCCCACATTAGCGATCACATCAGCAATAAACTCTTCGCTTTCCCGCCCCGCTGTACCGTTGCCAATGGCAACCGTATTTAAACGATGTTGCTCAATCATCCTTTTAACTGTAACTGCAGCCGCCTCTTTTTTATTGTATGGAGGGGTGGGATAGATAACTGCAGTTTCAAGCAGTTTTCCGGTTTCATCTACACAGGCAAGCTTACACCCCGTGCGGTACCCAGGGTCCAACCCCAAAATCCTCTTGCCGGGAACGGGCGGAGTTAAAAGCAGGCCTTTTAAGTTTGCTTTAAATATTTTAAGCGCCTGCTCTTGTGCATGTAAAGTGATTTCATTTCTGACTTCCCTTTCCAGTGACGGCGATAAAAGGCGTTTCCAGCCATCTTTAATAGCGGCCTCAACCTGCTTTCCTGATTGAGGAGGAAAGTCCTGTTTCAGGTAAAATCTCTCCAAGGCTTCAAGGGCAGGTTCATCAGGGAAGTTAATTTTAACATTAAGGTATTCTTCCTTTTCACCCCTGTTCATGGCCAAAATTCGGTGCGCCTGGACTTTTTTTAAGGGCTCACTGAAATCATAATACATCTCATAGGGGCTTTCTTCCTGTTTGAGAGCACGGCTGACAATTTGGCCTTTGTCAAAAATCAGATTTCTGATTTGACGGCGCGTTAGTGCTTCATCGGCAGCAATCTCGGCAATTATGTCGCGCGCCCTGGATAAAGCGTCCTCACTGCTAAATATCTCATTTTCCTGGTTTATGTAACTCTCTGCCTCTGATTCGGGATCTTCTATGCCGGTAAGAAGTGCACGAGCCAACGGCTCAAGCCCTTTTTCTTTGGCAATGGTCGCTCTCGTCCTCTTCTTTGGACGGTAAGGACGGTAAATATCTTCAAGCTCAGTGGCCGTAGCCGCAGCAAGGACAGAAGCCTCAAGTTCAGCTGTGAGCACTCCTTGTTCAGATAAAAACCTGATGATATCTTCCCTGCTTTTTTCCAGATTTCTGTAGAGGCTTAATTTGTCAAAGAGCAGCCGCAGTTCTTCGTCAGTCATCCCTTCAGTGACTTCTTTGCGGTAGCGGGCGATAAAGGGTACGGTGTTGCCTTCATCAAGCAAAACCACAGCCTTTGAAACTCGTTGCGCTGACAGCCCGATATCCTGAGCAATACGGCTGATGATTCTCTCTTCTCTGTTCATATTTTTCCTCCCGCCATTTAAGACTAAAAAGTTTATCTAGGTTTGTTGCCATAACCATCTGTTCAATCATAACAGGTAATGATGCAACAAGACAAGCGCTTACGCTCTGCTCAGGCAGCAAATTAACTAATTCTTTATTTTAATAAACAAAGAGTCTTTGCCCACCTGCACCAGTTGGCGGAAGAGGACAGACTTTTGTATAAAGTTAAAACGAAAAACTCCAAGTAAAATGAGACATATGCCAATGCCGAGCAGGAGAAAAGTGAAAGATGCACCGTAAAACATGGGGGTTGCAATGTCACCCAGGGAGAGACTGCCAAAGATGCGAATAACATCATGTGCTGTACCGGAATACATCCACTCTAAGCCATGGTTAAAAACCATGAGCAGAACAGCCGCACCTCTGAGAGCATCAATTTCCTGAAAACGACTGCTTTTGGACACCTGCAAGTTTACCACCATATACTCCCCCTGTCAGCCTCCCTGACTATAAGCTTCTATTTATACCATAACAGAGAAATGCAAAAGCTTTTTAAACTAAACGTAAACAAATTGTCAACTTTTCAAAAAAAAGGATAAGGGGACAGTAAACTGTCCCCTTGTCCTTTTTTGGTTTTGTTTACTTCTTATACTTTATCTCTTCCATCATGCCGTCTTTAAGTTTTAAAACAACATCCGCCCTGGCGGCAATTTCATGGTCATGAGTAACTATTATCACAGTTTTTCTTTCTTTATGTGCCAGCTTGCCCAAGAGCTCAAGTATCTGTTTGCCCGTTGCGGAATCCAGGCTGCCTGTAGGCTCATCAGCAAGTATCAAAAAAGGGTCGTTAACCAAGGCGCGGGCTACCGCCACCCGCTGCTGCTCACCCCCGGAGAGTTGAGCAGGCCGGTGCCCGTAGCGCTTTTCAGGCAGCTCGGCCAGCCTCAGGCACTCTATGGCCCGGGCCTGACGCTCCTTTTTTTTGACTCCTGTGTATTCCATGGGGAGCTCCACGTTTTCCAAAGCTGAGAGGTTTGGCATCAGGTTGTATGACTGAAAGATAAAACCAATGCTTTTGCGACGGTAGCGGGTTGCCTCACCCTCAGAGAGATTGTGGAACTTGATGCCGTCTATATATATTTCTCCATCCGAAGGCGTGTCTAGCGTACCCAGGAGGTTTAATAACGTAGATTTTCCGCTGCCGCTTGGCCCTATTATGGCAGCCACAACACCTCTTTCCAGCACCAAATCAATGCCGTTTACCGCATTTACAACACCTTCACTGGTACGAAAGCTCTTTTTCAACACCTTGGTTGCTATCATATCCTTTGCGGTCGTACTGCTGCCGGCAGCTAATCCCTGTTTACTCACTGCGCAACACCTCCGTTGGCTTTAGACGGGCAGCATAAGCCGCGGGGAGAAGGCTGCCGATAAAGCCTGTTCCTATAACCCCCGCAAAACTGGTTGCCAAAGTCTTCCATTCCAGCGAAACCTCCATGTTCCCCAAAAGCGCGGTCATGCCCATCTGCCCGAACCTACCGGCGCCGGCAAAACCGCTGCCGCCAAAACCACCGGCCATGCCCCGGCCTTCTCTCATAATATTCTCTATTGTCCTTGCGCTGCCCGTTGCCGGCATGGATGCCGACAGCAGCCTGCCGATTATATACTCGTTGCCAATAACAAAGAAAGCAGTTCCAATCACCAGGCTTAATCCCACCAAAGTAAGCGCTTCCATTGTAAACAACTGGGCGATATCGCTGCGGGATGCTCCGATAGCCTTTAGAATACCGATTTCTCTGGTCCTTTCCCTTACAATCAGAATCATTACAGCAAAAATTACAATACCCGCTGTGGCCAGAGCCAACAGTACGCCAGTACGGGTAACCGACTCTATTGTATTTAGAATACTCTCTACCGGCGCCAGCAGCATATCTTTTTCTGCCACCACGTCGGCTTCTTCACCCAGCGCATTGTTTAAAGCAGCCACCACTGCATCCACGTTTTCCAGCCTGTCAACAATAACCCGGGCCTGGGAAACAACGCCTTCCTGGCCGGTGAAAAACTGTGCTGTTGCCAGCGGCATAAACATGACAGCCGCACCAAAGCGATTTGCGCTGCCGGCAATACCTACAATTTCAAAAGGTGCGTCAGCCAGATAAACGGTTTCACCAACTGCCCATTCATTTACCTCAGACAGAGATTCTCCCACAATCATCACCGCCTGACCGTTATCCTGCGGTTCAAAGTTCCTGCCCAAGACTATCTCGGCGTTGCCACCGCCAAATAACTCCAGATCTTTCCCCGGTTCAACCCCGGTGACAGTCAACCCTCTCTGCTGCCTAAACCCGGAGGCAGGATCAGAAGAAGGTGCGGAAAATGCTATCATACTGACAAATGAACGTTCCAGGCTAACGATATGAGGGATATCTTTAATCCCCTCAAGCAGGGACTCATCCAGCATCCCGCCGCGGCCAAATCCCCCAAACGTACCGGCAGGACGGATGCCGATACCGGTCCCCACACCGGCTTCCAGAGTCTTTACCTGATTTTTAATACCTGCGTCAACAGTCGTCATCGTCAACACCAATGATACTGCAATTCCAACGATAATAAGTACAATAATTGTCCGCATTTTGTTGCGCCAAACATTGCGCACACTGTGCCTGAAATTATGAATCAAATTATACACCCCTCTCAGTAGTAAAGATTTTTTAATAGCGCTTTCTGAAAATTATTGCAATGATTCTCCCATAGTATACAAAAAAAATGTGGAGAAGTAATGAAGATTAAAAAAATATATAAAATACAGCCTTACTTGGCTGTATTTTATGCATTGAAGCAGAAGAGCTATAAAACTGGTTTTCACTTCATTGCAGGCTTAATCCTTGCTCATATTTATCCGCTGTAATAATGGTGTTTGGCATGTCATCGTCCACGGTGATGGTGTTTTCTTCTCTGACAGACCTTAAAATGCACATTATTACCCTTAAATCACCAAACTCTATCTCCGGAGTGATGCTGATCTGCTCTGTCCCCGTCAGGGATTTATGGAAGTTTACCAACTCATTATAGAATCCTTTTTGCACCTCATAGGGAACTTGCTCCGACCGGCCGTCATTGAATGTGAGATTAATTGTGCCGGCATCTCTTTCCTCCAGAAAGATCATACCTTCTGTGCCAAATATACGCAGACCGGTTAACGGGCGCTGCATTTCTTTGCCTGCACAGAAAAAAGAAAACTGCCCTGTGATTCCGCTTTCAAACTGAAGGTTGACATTAATCACTGCATAAGGTGAATAAGCAGCATCCTGCGGCCTGCCGAAAGCATGCACTTTTGTGACAGCACCAAAAATGTGCTGCAGTCCCGCGATGTCATGAACTGCTGTATCCGTAATTGCCCCGCCCGGAAAATCTGGATATTGGCGCCATTCTTTGGTCCACATCACAGATGGCTGTTATTTCATAGCTGTCAGTGAGGTCACTTAAGGCAGGATAGTGCAAACGTTCAAAAGCCATGCCGGCGCCAATGATACCCACTTTTAACTTTTGCATGCAATACACCTCACATTTAATAGTAGTGCTAGCTTCTTCAAACAAGCTGGAGATATTCATCATACTTTATGGTTCTGATTGCTTTTCCACTGTCTTCTATTCTTATACACTATGCAATGATCAGCATGGGGATTTTAACCTACAACAACTGATCCCTACCGCTGACTTTTCTTGTTTCTTTGTTTATCCATCTTGGCATTTTAGCCTACCTCTATCTTACAGGCCGGCTGAAAGTGGCAGGTAGGCGCAGTATTCAATAAACTTTAATGCCGATAAAGAAACTCAGGCGCGCCTGAGTTTCTTATACCTTACAGAGAGGGAGTGAGCAATGGTGCTGGTCCGTTTTGGTTTCGTGGCAATGTCGGTAGAACTTGTCGATGCTTCTCCCTCAAAAACAGTGACACTAAAGGTTTACAGGCGGTTACGGCTGGCAGACCCTGAGGCGGCACAAGATTTGGTCAGGCGGACGTCACGTGAGAATCTTACAAATGCACTCCGCCTGCTGCGGCACTGTAAAGCACATAATGTTAAGCTCTACCGCTTCTCTTCAAAAATTATTCCCCTCGCCACCCACCCGGAACTGGCCGAATGGGACTATATAAAGGACCTAAAGCCTAAGCTTGCCCAAATCGGTGGTTTTATCAGACTGCCGCCCAAGATCCATGTTTCAAGCCCCAGGTCTGAAAGTGTGCAGGAATTGATTAAAAAACCGGGCATCAGACAAATCAGCGATGCTGCCACAGATATATAAAAAGAAATTATGTATGTATTGTATGTATTGTTATGACCATACAGACAAAACGCCGCCCTCTGCGCAGAGGCCGGCGTTTTGTCTGTCTATGAAACTGTTTACAGTGTAAAGTGACGCCAGATACTCAGGCCGGTACCATTTCCTTTTGCTTCTGCCTTATCCAGTGGCGGTGCTGGGCTATGGCTTCAATAAACTTCTGACTGAAATAGCCCATATCGGCGGCGTTGCGAATCGTAACAACTCCCAGTTCATTCACAAGCTGTGCCTGAGTCTGGGTTCCTGCTGTGGGTACGCCCTGTAGTTGGGAAGAGGCGATCAGGTCAACGCCTTCGTTTGTGGCGCCGATTGCCTTGGCATGTTTAAATGCCTCATTGACGAAGTGCAGCGCGTCACCCTGTTTCAGCAAAGTGTCCACGCACTGCCTGCCGCCGGCAACATAGACTGCGTCATACATTATCGATCCGGCGGTAAAGTAATTCTGGTTGGCTTCCAATTGCCGTCCATCCACACTTGTGAGCATGCCCTGGTATTTGCTGATAACTTCACAGTGAACTCCAGCTCGCTTCAGGGTTTCCATAACCTGAGTCACCTCATTGAAATTGAAACCGTTATCAGCCAGGATTGCCACTTTCCTTGTACGTGCGCTCTTTGGTGTGTTCTCCTGGCTAACGGCAGGTGACGAAGTTTTGACACCTGTCCCGCCGGGATTAGCCGGAGGGGTTGCACCGATACCCTGGGCAATCTGGATCGCAAGCTGCCCGTCCACATTGTTAAACATGTCCACCACGCGCTGTCTGATTTGCTTATCCATCACTCCACCCACCTCAAAATGGAAAGCATCTACAATATGCTGCTTCTCGGCGATCGACATACTATTCCAAAAGAGTGTCGCCTGGCTGTAAAAGTCCTTGAAGCTTTCGCTGCGCTCACGAACCTTGCGCCCGTCGACTTTTTCGGCATAGTGGATGTATCCGTTTTCGGCATCGGGCTGCGGCGTGTTCCCCTGCAGTGAGTTGGGGAAGTAGCTTACCCTGCCGTGGTCGATGGACATGCGGTGATAGCCGTCACGTTGATTATTGTGGACATGGGCAACAGGTTGGTTAATAGGAATTTCGTGAAAATTAGGGCCTCCAAGGCGGATAAGCTGTGTATCGAGATAAGAAAACAGCCGTCCCTGCAGCAAGGGGTCATTGGAGAAATCTATGCCGGGAACCACATGCCCGGCATGAAAGGCAACCTGCTCTGTTTCAGCGAAGAAGTTGTCCACATTGCGGCTCAGTGTCATTTTACCAATCAGTTTGACTGGTATCAATTCTTCCGGCCAGAACTTGGTGGCATCGAGGATATCGAAATCAAACTTGAACTCATCCTCTTCCTCCAGTATCTGCACCCCCAGTTCGTACTCAGGGAAATCACCTTTGTTGATAGCGTCCCACAGGTCGCGGCGGTGGTAGTCGGGATCTTTACCGGCCAGCTTTTGCGACTCATCCCAGACAAGAGAATGAACACCAAGCATCGGCTTCCAGTGAAACTTTACGAACCGCGCCTTACCCTCTGCGTTGACAAAACGGAAGGTATTGACGCCAAAGCCTTCCATCATGCGGTAGCTCCGTGGAATAGCCCTGTCGGATAGCAGCCACATAATCATATGAGCAAGCTCAGGCGTGTTAACCACAAAATCCCAGAAAGTGTCATGAGCGGCTGAAGCCTGCGGCATTTCATTGTGCGGTTCCGGCTTAATGGCATGAACAACATCCGGAAATTTAATGGCATCCTGAATAAAGAAAATAGGGATATTGTTAGCCACCAGGTCGTAGTTGCCCTCCTCGGTGTAAAACTTGGTGGCAAAACCACGGACGTCGCGTACTGTATCGGCTGAGCCGCGTGATCCCACCACAGTGGAAAAACGGACAAAGACAGGAGTCTTTTTTGACGCGTCCTGCAGAAATTTAGCCCTGGTAAACTCGGTCATGGGCTCGTAGACCTGAAAATAACCGTGGGCCCCAAAGCCGCGGGCATGCACAACACGCTCAGGTATACGCTCATGGTCGAAATGCATCATCTTTTCACGGAAATGGAAGTCCTCCATCAATGTCGGTCCACGGGAACCTGCTTTTAGAGAATCGTCGGTGTGAGAGACGGGCACCGCCTGATTGGTTGTAAGCCTTGTTCCGTCGTGCTCTTTGCGGAACGACGCCAACTGTTCTTCTTTACTGCGCTCATTTATCATAGTCCCATTATGTTTATCCATTCTTCTCCTCCTTTAAAATTACAAACCTAAGACATTGATGTGATTAGTATTCCTTCCGCCACAATGTGCTATCCAAAAACTTAAATCATCTATTATTTCTTGATAATAATTTTTTCCTTGCAGGAAATATTTGCTGTTCTGACTTGGCGCCAGAGGGGCTTAATTATGTTTATTTTGTATCCGGCGGGACTGAGGCTAACGAAACCGCTTTCAGTATGGCACTGCAATACCATATACAAAGAGCAAAAGCAAGCAAATGGAAAATTATCGGCAGAACCTTAAGTTATCATGGCAGCTCGCTGGAGCTGGTTAAAGACAAAGAAAAGAAAGAATCATTCCACAAGTCTTTTGCAGGTTGCAGAAAGAGTCAGAAATATATGTATGGAAGAAGGCCTGATCCTCTATACAGGAGTAGGCGCATCGGCTGATATCACAGCCAGAGACTATCTGATAATAGCGCCCCCCTTTATTATCACGAGGGAAGAAACAGACACCATGCTTCATCTGCTCGCCAATGCACTGTCAAAAGCTGAAACAGTGTTTAGTTAAGTACTTCATTGCTTTGCAAAAGGATGCTTTCACTTGCTGCTATCTTATAGAGGGGGGTGAAATATAACTAAAATTACGTCACTATCTCAAAAAAAATTAAACTGGAGGGGTTAAGTTGAAAAAATTCAAAGGATTAAGCCTGTTTTTGGTGGTATTTCTGAGTGGCGGTAGGTCCTCTCGGCAGCGGTACAGAAGGCAATGCCTTCTTCCAGGAAGCCGGGGGCGGCATTTAGCTGGTTAATCTCTCTTATGCCGTCCTGGTGCGTTTCCGGGGAGGCCCTGCCAAGGCGGCCGTCCTGGCCAGCGGCTTTTTAGGCAGTGTAGTGGGCAGCTCAGTGGCCAATACTGCTATAACCGGCTCACTCACAATCCCTGTCATGAAAAAAGCCGGCTTTAAGCCGGAAGTAGCAGGCGCGGTGGAAACGGCGGCCTCCACCAACGGCCAGTTTTTGCCCCCTGTGATGGGAGCAGCCGCATTCATTATGGCAGAGTTCACCGGCATCCCCTATGTAAAAATTATCGGGGCAATCGCTTTCTATACAAGCAAAAAGTTTTATTACTATGTTTGTTTATTTACAACCCTGAACTGCTGCTTATTAACACCACCTGGTATAAAGCAGTATTAATCGCCGGTACATCTCTTTTTGAAATGTACTGTTTTGCCGCGGTAATCCAGCGCTGGCTTTTTACAAAGCTCCGGCTTTGGGAAATGGCTGTGCTGCTGGCTATCTCAATCTCAATGGTCTGGCCCACACTTGTCTCCGACGTCCTGGGATTGTCAGTTTTTGCCTTAATCTGTTTTTCGCGATGAGGAACCCAGGGAGAAAATAAGCCTTTTTGTTTCACCACTGACAAGAGAGCGCCTGGTATTTAAAAACCGGGAACTTGATTTAAGCGGGTTCCAGGAAGAGCCCTTGCTCCTGCACATATATATAGAGAAAAAGCGTGTAAAATAACGCGCTTAATGCTACACATCCATAAAGCCCTTGACATATTTCAGGCTGTACGCGCCCAGCATAATCATCAACCCGTTGCTAAACCATATTACCCCGTTAGGCAAAAGATCTGTCAGGATGCCATAGATGCCAAGTGCCAGGGGGGCCAGTCCCAGGGAGACTGCGGAGATAAACGCAAAGACCCTGCCACGCTTACCTTCCGCCATTATTTCCATTGCCAGGGCCATCATGCCTATATTTACAGCAGAAACACTGACTCCTACAAAAAAATAGGAAAAACAAAGGAAAATAAAAATAAACTGCGGCGTGAGGATATTAAGTCTATACCCAACCGCCAATGTTGAATTCAGCATATAACAGACGCCAGTGACAGCCACTCCAGTAATAATTAATCTGGACTTTTTTCTTATAATTCCGGATTTTATCAGAATGGCGGCGGCAAGCAGCGCACCCAGAGAAGCTGATGAGAAAATAAACCCTAGTTTTTCTGAACCCAGCGACAATATATTCTTGATAAGGATGGGAAGGGCAATACGCCCAAGGGGGAAGGAGAAAAAATTGAGAACTGCTACAGTTGTGACGAGGCCAAATAGTATTTTTGTGGAATAAACATAGCTGAATCCTTCTTTCAGGTCTTTTATTACATCCTTTAAGCCCAGTGATTTTTTTCTATCCCCCGGATTAAAGGGAAGGTTGATAAAAGCTTCCGAAAAAGCCGAAACCAGAAAGGAAATACCATTAATTAAAAAAACTCCGCCAATCCCGAAAATTACTATCAGTATACCTCCGATGGCAGGCCCCAGGACACCGGTCAGATGCTCTATACTTTGGTATAAGGAATTTCCCCTGACCAGTTCATCCTTATCAAGTATTTGCGGTACAACAGACAGTGCGGCAGGATTAAAAAAAGAAGAACATATGGAACTCAAGGCGGTGATCAGCATCAGTACAGGAAGGGTTAAAGCGTCCTTGAAAAACAGGTAAGCAGCCCAAACTATCAGCATCCCTCTTACTATATCCATGCCAACAATAATATGTTTTTTGTTTAACTTATCCACATAAACACCCGCGACAGGCCCGATGATTGCGCTGGGTAAGTAGGAAAAAATTAAAAGTGTTCCGATGGCCGCTCCTGTTCCGATTTTTTCTAATACCCACCATGTCAGTGCTATGGCATGAATGCTATCCCCTGCCTGAGATACAAATCCTCCCAATATCAGGAGTATAAAATTAATATTCCTGTGTATCGGCTTTTTCTCTATAACCGTTTCGATTGCCGTTTCCATATCCAAGGGTTCCCCCCCCCATCTGAATAAAAGCAACACTATACAATTATAGTGCAGGTAAAATATTTCCATAAACATATAGAGTTTACCACCAATAAATACTAAATGCAATACCACAATGAGACACAAATTGAAGTTTTTTCTAGAGCTCCATCCTTCAGAAGGTTATGCCATCGAGGTTGATATGATCTTTCTTAGTGACCTCTTTGGAGTACAGACGAAACCATCTCAGTTTAGCAGCACAAGAAAAACGCTTCGCGCTTTTTAACAGAGGTCGCGTTTTTCTTGTCCGCTAGGGGGCGCGCCCCCTTCGGCGGGTCTGCGGACCCTGAGCACCCCGCAAGATTAAGGGGGAGTCCCCCTTAACAACCCCCATCGTCAAGGAAAGAAAGTTAAAAGGTATGATATAATTTCCTTGACGATAAAAAAAGACACCAACCATAATTGAATGATTGGTATCTGGGTTTTACTTTTTTCCACTGTCTACCTGACAGGGTCAGTTTACTCTGTGCCTGAAAGCATCTTTATCTATGTCAATATCAGTTTTTCTAATTCCAGTGGTTCTATGCAGATATCATTTTTATACGCTCTCATGTTGCCTCCGGATATTTCATCAATTAATACGATTTGTTTGTCTTCGCCTACCCTACCAAATTCAAATTTTATATCATAGAGCTCAATATCTTTTTTAGCCAGTTCTTCTTTGACAACATTTCCAATTTTTTTTGTCAGGCTTTTTAACACCTCGTACTCTTCCAATGAAAGTATGCCCAGCATTGCGAGAGCATCGTCAGTAATTGGGGGATCTCCTTTTTCATCATCTTTAAGAGTAACTTCCACAAAAGCGTTTAAAGGTTGTCCCTCTTCCACATACTTGCCATAACGGCGCAAGAAGCTTCCCACCGCTCTGTAGCGGCAGATAACTTCAAGCCCCTGGCCGAACACGGCGGCCGGCTTTACTGTCATTGTTGCTTCATCGATATTTGCATCTATATAGTGTGTTGGTATCCCTTTTTCTTTTAATCGCTCAAAGAAATATTTTGTTAACCTAAGTCCGGCTTTCCCTACACCACAGATTGTTAGCCCCACTGTATTGGAACCGGGGTCAAATACACCGTTTTCTCCTGTACAGTCGTCCTTAAATTTGAGCAGGTAATTGCCATCCTCAAGCGCATAAACATTTTTTGTTTTGCCTGTATAAATCAGTCTCATTGCCAACCCCCTTTTCCTGACGATTTACGCGGTTAATACGTTTCAACGAAAACTTCAAAGTGAGCCTGAGGATGAATACACGCGGGGCATAGTTCAGGCGCATCTGTACCCTCGTGGACATACCCGCAGTTGCCGCATTTCCAAAGAATAGCAGTATCTTTGGTAAAGACTTTTCCATTTTCAATGTTCTCAGCTAGTTTTTTGTATCTGTTTTCATGCCTTTTTTCAGCAGAAGCTATCATTCTGAATACATAGGCAATTTCCGGAAATCCTTCATCCTCGGCGACCTTGGCAAAAGCGGGATAGAGTTCTGCCCACTCCTCATTTTCACCGCTGGCGGCTTCCTTTAAATTGTCAAGAGTATTTCCCTGGGCAACAGGATAAGAGGCGTTAATTTCAATCACAGCCGGGAGTTTGTCTAAGCCTGCAAGCAGAAACTTATAAAACCTCTTGGCGTGTTCTTTTTCATTGTCCGCAGTTTCGATGAAGATATTCTTAATTTGTTTGTAACCTTCACTATCAGCGATTGAAGCATAATAGGTATACCTGTTGCGCGCCTGGGACTCACCGGCAAAAGACTTTAAAAGATTTTCTGCAGTTTTCGTGCCATACAAACTTTTCATAAACTATACATCCTCCTGAATTCTTAATTTTTTATTATCAAGGCATCCGGGACAGATGCCTTTGTAATAAACATTCTTTTCCACAATTTTAAATCGATCTAAGTCAGCTGTATCAAGCTTGTCGGTGTCGATTGAAAAGTCAGAGACTTGATCGCATGATTCACATTTAAAATGACCATGGTCAGAGACGTCAGCATCATACCGCGTTTCATTATCTTCAATTGTAATCAGCCTTACCAGGTTTGAATTGACAAAGAGCTTTAAAGTATTATAGACCGTTGTTTTTGACAAAGTGGGAAGCTCCCCTACAAGCCCATTGTATATCTCATCAACTGTAGGGTGATTCCGATGTGACAGCAAGTATTCCAACACTTTAATTCTGTTGAATAAAGGCTTTATATTTTTTTTTATTAAATATTCGCGGACCACTGTTATCCCTTCTTTATGCCCATAGTTATAATAGTTACAAATTTGTACTGATTACATTTTTATTATACAAATAACTTCCTGCACTGTCAACCAAGAAAATCAATTTCTTGTGTTTTGCAACATAGAATAAACTAACATTTGTAAAAGACAGACAAAAAGCCCCAGTTTTAAAAAACTCAGGCTTTAAACAATTGCATAAGACAACACTTAATCTCCTGTTTCCACAATACCCTTCCACGCCAGCATACCACCCACCATGTTATATACGTTTTTATACCCCTTTTCAGCCAGGAATTTAGCAGCTGTGCCGCTCCTGTTCCCACTGCGGCAGACAAGTATTATTTTTGCATCGGTGCCCAATTGTTGATAATTTTTATCAAGCTTTCCCAAGGGCAGCAGGATTGCACCCGGAATTCTTCCCTCTCTAAACTCCCATTCTTCGCGCACATCAATAAGCAAAATATTCTCCTGTTCATATATCTCCAGCACCTGCGCCGCGGTCATTTCACTATAAGCTGCCCGTTTAGCGCATCCGGCAACAGCGATAGCTGCACAGATTACAAAAATCATAAAAAAGTATTTTTTCAGCAATATAAGCTCCTCCACTCTATGTTATTTACTATTATACTACTGAATTTAATACAGGTATACTACTGAATTTAATACAGCAAAGAGTCTGGTGAGAATATAGACGATTTCTTAAAGGGAAGAAATATAAGAGAGGTCCTGTAATGAAAGCAGATGCTGTTTTTGAAGGTGGCGGTGTTAAAGGGATTGGTTTGGTCGGTGCGGTCTCCGAGATAGAAAAAAAAGGTTATGTGTTTGAAAATATGGCGGGCACCTCGGCAGGCGCCATTGTTGCCGCGCTGCTGGCGGTGAATTACACGGCCGCGGAGATAAAAAACGAACTGGAGAAGCTGGACTATAATAACTTTAAGGATGAAGGCTGTCTGAATAAATTCGGTGTTATCGGAAAAGGCATGAGGATTGCTTTTAAGTATGGCATATACAACGGGCAATATTTTGAAACCTGGCTCGAGAATTTGCTGCAGGCGAAGGGAAAAACCACTTTTGGCCAAATAAAAACAAATTACCCGGAAGAAAAATATAAATACAGGCTGCAGGTAATCGCTGCCGATATTACAGAAGAAAGACTGCTGGTACTCCCCAATGATTTGAAGCTGTTCGGATATGACCCCGACCTTTTCAGTATATCAAGAGCAGTCAGGATGAGTATGAGCATCCCTGTGTTTTTTAAACCTGTAAGGCTAAAAGACAACAACGGAAAAATACATCTCATTGTGGACGGGGGAGTACTAAGCAACTACCCTGTCTGGCTTTTGGATGACGGCACTGCCAACCCGCCGTGGCCGACATTCGGCTTTAAACTTATTGAGCAAAATACAAGAGAACTAAAAAAGGGAACTAAAAATAAAATCAGTAACCCTGTAAGCTACCTGTCAGCGCTCGTTGCCACAATGATTAACGCTCACGATAAACTGCACATATCCAAAGCAAAAGGAGATTACGACAGGACGGTAGGAATCCCCACAGTGATCAATATTAACGGTGCGGAAAAGGAAATTAAAACAACTGATTTTGATATTACTCAGGAAGAAAGCCGCCTGCTGTTTGCCAATGGTGAGAGGGCAGCAAGAGGCTTTTTAAAAGCCTGGAATTTTGAGGAGTGGAAGAAAAAGTACAGGCAACAGCAATAGTTAAGTCTTATTGAAAATAACGAACGATCCCCCGGTACACCGCATCTGCCGCTCTCTGGCGGAAAGAGGCTTGGTTTAAAAGTTCTTCCTCTTTGGGGTTGCTCAAAAAGGCCAGTTCAACTAAAGCGGAAGGTATCCGTGTACTCTGAATAACGTGGAATCCGGCTGTTTTTACACCGATATCTCTTAGCTTTAATTCTCTCACAAGTTCCTGCTGCAGCACATTCGCCAAACGGAAACTGTCCTGGCTGCGGAAACTTGTATTGTAGTATGTTTCCGTACCGCCTATGGACCTGTCGGTGTGTGCATTGGCATGAATGCTGACAAAAATATCAGCGTTATTAGCGTGGGCGATATTTACCCTCTGTGAAAGGGTGATAAAATCATCAGTGTTGCGGGTGAGTATGACTTTTGCCCCGGCATTCTCCAGCATCTGTGCAACGCGCAAAGCTGTATCGAGGTTGACAAATTTCTCCGCCAGCCTGAGATTTCTTCCCACAGCACCGGGGTCGCTGCCACCGTGGCCGGCGTCTATGACAATAGTTTTGCCGGCTAAAGCTGGCGCACCGCTGCCGCCGTCAGCATCCCGGATCAGAGTGTGGCTTGCTGAAATCCAGGCAGTACTGCTTTTATCTAAAATAATATTCAGCCATCCAGGAACAGAGTTGACAACTTTAAACTCTTCCCCTAATGAGCCTGTCCGTATAATGCCATAGCTGGTTGCAGGACCGCTTCTTATGTTAAGGATGGGGACATTGATCATAGCAGTTTTGCTGCTGTTTATATCCAGGGAAGTTGGCCTGGCATACTGACCTGAGATCCATCCTGCCTTTCCTTCCGGCAGGACAATCCTGTACCAACCGTCCCTTTCTTCAAGGAAAGGGATGATACTTTTTGTGACCTGAGAAATCCTGGTGAAGCTTGTTCCCGGGCCTGAGCGCACATTAAGGGCATCAATAGTTACACTTACATTCCCTTTAATATTATGTAGTGCTACATACCCACCGCCGCCAAAAATCCAGCCTTCACCCAACTGGGGGAGCCTGACCCGCAACCAATCCCCCTGACGTGAAAGAACATTTAGAAAAGTGCCCCCTGACACAGTGTTGATTCGCTCACTGCTTGTCCCCGCCCCTGAACGGACATTTAATGCCTGAACTACAATCTCTGCTGACTGGGAAGAGGAAGCTGATACAGACTGGAAGGAAAATGTTAAGAAAACTAAGCAAACTGCTAAAACAAAGACAGTTATGTACCTTGATTGCTTTAAGTGCATTCCAAATACATCCTTTCTGATTCTAATTGTTAAGATTCTATAACAATGTTAACATAATTAGGCGTGTAAAAGCAGTAAGTAAATAATGCCAGTAATTTGGGCTTATGGAATAAGCCGCTGCCAGCTATTCAGTAAGTCCTAATTCGTGGTTTAAGTTCCTTAACGCAAAAAAGAAGCCACATCACGGCTTCTATCATTAAAGAAACAATATCATAAATCAGCAGGAAACCTAATCCTGCTAACCCTATCAATATAATCCGAATGCTTAGAGAAATCCCTTTCTCCCTCGGCATATTAGCCAAAGTGTAAAAAGCATAAAATTTTGACTGGAACTTATAGCCTTTTTGCAATTGACAATAGTACTTTTGACGACAAGAAAATAAGCACGCATGGGTGTGCTTATTTTCCCTGAAGACTTGAGGTGCGTGTTAGTTTTAGTTGTATATTATTATCTGCTCATCAATGTAAGTTTCCCTGCTTATAGTTTTAAACATTAATCTAATTTATCCTCATTTTATTCTACCACCTTACCTCTTTATTTTCAGTTTAAATAAAAAGACGGCATCACTTCTCAGGCGAATACCGTCTCTTATCATTTCTCTCATTCTTTTAGAAAATTATAACACTACCATGGGTAGTTCAGTTTTTCTGCCTGTCTAAATTCTTGAAACTGTCATACAGAGTAAGGATGTTCGTATAAAAAACAGGGTAACGTCCGATAAACTGTCAAAACTTTGACATATCAGCGTTACCCAGTTTTCTCTCTGAGAACTAAATTCGGGGCAAATCGGATATTGCTGCAATAGCCCGCTTGATTTCCTCTTCGGGAAGAGTAAAATCTGTCAAATCGCCTTCTAAATATTTAGAATAACCTGTCAGGTCAAGCAGCCCATGTCCGCTGTAATTAAAGAGGATGGTTTTCTCAATTCCTTCTTCTTTGGCCAGCTTGGCTTCCTCAATGGCGGCAGCGATGGCATGACAGGTTTCAGGCGCCGGGATCTGGCCTTCTGTGCGGGCAAAAAGGATACCGGCTTCATAAGTCGTCAACTGGTCGTATGACCTGGCTTCAATCAATTTATCCCTTACCAGCTGGCTTACCAGGGGGGAGGCGCCGTGATAACGGAGACCGCCGGCATGGATAGTAGGAGGCATGAAGTTGTGCCCCAATGTATACATGGGCAGTAGTGGGGTAGTGGCGGCAGTATCTCCAAAGTCATAAGCAAAGGGTCCTCTGGTTAGGGTGGGACATGCCGTTGGTTCAGCAGCGATCACCTTAACTTGTTTGCCATAGATTTTATCCCTGAGGAAGGGGAAGGAAATCCCGGCAAAGTTGCTGCCGCCACCCACACATCCTACGACAACATCAGGGTAGTCATTGATTTGTGCAAATTGCTTTAAAGCTTCAAGGCCAATAATGGTCTGGTGCAGCATCACATGGTTGAGAACGCTCCCCAGGGAGTAGCGTGTGTCTTTGGATGTTACAGCGTCTTCAATGGCCTCGCTGATGGCTATGCCCAGGCTGCCGGGGCAATTTGGGTCTTCTGCCAACATTTTACGGCCGAAATTAGTTTCCTGACTGGGGCTGGGGATACATTTCCCCCCCCAGGTCTGCATCATCAGACGCCTGTAGGGTTTCTGGTCATAGCTGACCCTGACCATGTAGACCTTGCACTCCAAGCCAAACAGGGCACAGGAAAAGGAAAGTGCGCTTCCCCACTGGCCGGCGCCGGTTTCAGTAGTCAGACGTTTGATACCGAACTCCTTGTTATAGTAAGCCTGGGCGATGGCGGTGTTAGGCTTATGGCTGCCGGCAGGACTGACGGATTCATCCTTATAATATATCTTGGCCGGGGTTTTCAGATACTGCTCCAGCGCATAAGCCCTTTTCAGGGGGGTAGGCCTGTAGATTAACAATTTTTCCAGTACCTTATCGGGAATATCAATATACTGCTCTGTACTCATCTCCTGCTCTATGAGATTCATGGGGAACACAGGAGCCAGGTCTTCAGCAGTGGCCGGCTTCCCGGTAGCAGGATTCAGCGGCGGCTGCATTGGGTTTGGCATATCTGCCGCTATATTGTACCACTGCCGGGGAATCTCCGCATCAGACAGGTTAAACTTTCTAACATCAATTTTCATATTAATACCTCCAGTTTTATTTTTTGTTATCCCATCTATAATTATCCTTACAAGGCCACCCCAAACAACCAGCCCCTTTCACAAACTTTTAATGGAATTAAAAAAACCCCAGTCCTCGAAGGGACGGGGATTCCCGTGGTGCCACCCAAATTGCCTGTGTTAAACAGGCCGCTTTGTCGGGTGCAGGAGCAACACACTAAATCTCCGATACCCGCTTTCCGTTAACGGTGAAAGCTCCGTCCGAGCCTACTCTCCCGTGGATTTCGGTCAGCAATCTCAGGGAACCATTCAACCGGTGATGCAGTACCGGACTCACAGCCGGAGGCTACCCTCCGTTCCGGCTCTCTGTAACCGCTCTTTCCAGTTTACTTTCTCCCATCATTGAAGAAAATATAGTGTTATTGCTTAGAATTCTACTATACTGCTATCACATTGTAAAGGGGTATTTGCAAAAATTCTGAAAAAAGTAGTGGAGGAGTTGGCAGAAGTTTTGCACCGTGTTGTTCCAAAAAGTAAAGCTATAAGTAGATAAATAGACCCACCCGGTGTGTGCGGGTGGGTCTATTTCACTCGTTTATTGTATCCGGCGTATCGCCTGGACCCCTCTGCTCAATATACAGATTAAAGTCAACTTCTCCTGAGGCAAGAATCTGTTCCCGGAAGGCAGCAGCCTCGCTTTCAGTTAAGAAATAGCCTGCTTCAGCAAAATGCCTGCCTGCGCTGTCACGGAGCATTCGTACTGTGTCCACCTTATAGTCAAGTGCCGCGAGGAGCATCCCCTCCAATACCCCCGGATGCTCTCCGTAATCATACGATGCTGTACGGACCGAGTAAACGGGGGGGAGGTTCTCAGCAATGGAAGCCTTAGCCTCTATGAGTATCCCCGCAGGGCCGCTCATTTCCTTTACCTCTATCTCCACCGGTTCCTTAAAGGTGATAACAAAACGCTGCGCTGAGTCATCAAGTGTCACAATCCTGTACATTGCACCAACAAGAGTACTGTCTTCAAAAGAGGGAAGCTCTTCGCCGGCAAAAAGTGAGCGGACACCATTAAGTTCCACAGTCAAACTATACGGGTACTGCCTGTATGTCACTTCAAAATAAGCTGCAGTGTTGGAGGGAGCGCCCTCTTCATAAATCGGGATTAGGATATTCTCACTTCCCCCGCTTTGCTGCCAATCAACGGGTCCGATTTGCTTACCGTCTGTAATTTCACCGCCTGCAGCCTTGCCCTTCTCAAATTGAAGAATTCGTACCAGCGAAGAAAGCACGGGTATGCTGCCGGCAGTGTCAGCAAAAGCAGGCGACAGATTAATCCCCGCGGTTAGGAGAACCAAGACAGTGACTGCGGCTGCGGCAGCCCTGATCTGTATCACGTTCCTATTCAGGCGTTTTCTACCTCTTAACACAGCGTTTTCAATTACTCTGTCAAGGTCAAGAGTAACTTCGACTTCGCGATAAGATTTCTTCATTTCATCTATCCTGTCTTTCATCGTTCTTCCTCCTTTAACTCCAGCCTCAGTTCCCGCAACGCCTTGTGCAGGATAGTCTTAACTGTCCCAAGCGGGACTTGCAGTATCTCGGACACCTCGGAGATAGTCAGGTCGTTAAGGTATTTCAGAATAACAACTGATTTTTGTTTTTCTTCAAGGTTGTCAATGGCACTGTATAAATCCATAAGCTCCGTCCTGTCAACGCCATCCATCTCTGCTGCTGATATTTCCAGACTCACGGTTCTCCGATTCTTTTTCAGGTGGTCTATGGCGCAGTTAATCAGGATGCGGGTGAGCCAGGTATTAAAGTACTCGGGGCTTTTAAGCTTCCTGACCGAGATGAATGCCTTGTAGACTGTTTCACTGACGATGTCAAGGGCGTCCTCTCTGTTTTTCACATAGCTGTAGGCGATTCGGTAAATATCCTCCTTGCGTTCATGGATTAGTTGGCTAAACGCTCCCGCATCGCCCTTACTGGCCAGACGTACTGTTTCCAGGTAGTCCATAGGCTCCTCCTTTCATTCAGCAACATATTCCTTTTTATTTATTAGACCTTTTATCCCGGCAAACGGTTTTTGTCAATCAATTCCATGCCCTATTTAAATTATCCCTGTCAGAGGTTAATATATTCGCCACCACCGCAGGCCGCCCTTTACAGCTAATAAAGAAAAAGATTCCCTGTTAACAGCGACAGGGAATCTCATAGGTTCAAACAAACTGCCTCTTTTTTCAGATGATTATTTAATGCGATGTTTTGGACTTACATAGGGAATTTTGTTTTCGCTTACCTCATTAATTGCAATAGTTACCGCATTCTTAGAGCTGTAGTTGTTCAGGCTATGTGCTCCACTTATCAGCTGCCTTGCTCTCTTACCTGTGATAATACATAGTGCAAATCGATTTTCGGTTTTTTTTAATAATGTATCCATTGACGGATAAATCATTGTAGATCCTCTCCAATCGTTATCACTTTTATATACATTCCTTGCCTGCCTGCAATGAAAAAAGAGAGTTGACTCTCTCCTTTTACTACCGCTTATTTACATTTACGCCTCGGTTCCCCCGCAAAGAATTAATGGGAAACGACAGGAATCCTTTTGGAGATGAGTTTCTGTATATCAACCAAGTAACCTCTTTCTTCTGTGTCACAAAAAGACCATGCAGTGCCACCCATCCCTGCTCTTCCAGTTCGTCCTATCCGGTGGACATACGTTTCAGGGATATTTGGTATGTCGAAGTTAATAACATGGGACAATTCCTGCACATCGATACCTCTGGCAGCTATATCTGTTGCAACAAGCACTCTGGTACGTTTAGCCTTAAAATTGCTTAAAGCCAGCTGACGGGCAACCTGAGATTTATCACCATGAATTGCCTGAGCGGATATTCTCTCTTTAACCAAATCTCTGGCCACTTTATCTGCACCATGCTTAGTCCGCGTAAATATAAGAACAGAATCTAAGTTTCTGTTGTTCAATAGCTGTATAAGTAAGGATTTTTTATCTTTGCGCTCCACAAAAAAGACTGATTGGTTAATGGAATCAACAGTGGATGAAACCGGAGTTACTTTAACCTTAACAGGATTCTTGAGAATTGACTCAACTAGCTTAATAATTTCCTGAGGCATTGTTGCTGAAAACAATAGTGTTTGTCTTTTAACCGGTAGCAGTGCAAATATTCTTTTCATATCATGGGAAAACCCCATATCAAGCATACGATCAGCTTCATCAAGCACCAGTATTTTCAGAAAGCTCAAATTGATATATTTCTGGCTCGCCAGGTCAAGCAATCTACCCGGAGTTGCTACGATAATATCAACACCTGATCTTAATGTATTTGTTTGGGGAACTTGTGATACCCCGCCATAAATTACAGTATACTTGAGTCCAGTGTATCTTCCGTACGCACCAAGGCTTTCACCTATCTGTATCGCCAACTCGCGTGTTGGCGTCAGTATTAAGGCTTTAATTTTGCGTGGTTCTTTTTCATTTACCTTATCATTATGAAGAATCTGCAGCAAGGGAATCGCAAATGCCGCTGTCTTTCCCGTACCGGTTTGCGCGCACCCGAGCAGATCTTTTCCTTCAAGTATGATGGGTATTGCCTTTTCCTGTATAGGAGTAGGTATTGTATATCCTTCAATATCTACAGCCTTTTGAATAGGCGCAATAAGTTTCAGGTCTTCAAATTTCAATTAATGTTTCTCCTTCGTTTGTGGCAAGCCACTTCTTTATCATTCGTTCGATCTGTTGTCCGGTTACTCTGGTACAGCATTGATTTAGGATGCATCCGCCCGATATGCCATTTACAAGCTTTGTCCACAATTATTCGCTATGCAAAAATAACTGGCGGGAAACTCATAAATACTTGAGTTTCCCGCCTTATAATTCCAGAATTCGGTTTACCGATACCGGAGTTAGGCAGTTGAAAAAACAATATTATGTTTATATCATAACACGAGATGCATAATAAAGCAAATAGTGAAGGTAGCTGAACTCTAATGGCAGGTCAGGCAGTTTTCTCTTTCGGGGTGGTCAAAAATCGGCGCCTGTCTGATTCCTCTTAAATGGCAGGAAGAGCATTCCGACTCCAGGTACCCCTCAGTAGCATGGGGAGAGGGAGGTATTCCTTCAGCGCGCTTCGGTTGAAAGAATGTGGAAACTACTAAGCTTACTACGAATACAAAAATGATAATACCAACTATAAAAACAACCCCATTAACATTTGCTTTCCTCATTGTTTTCTCCTTTTCAGGATGACGATATTTGCTTTCAGGGCCAGTTATATTTTTCCTTTTTAAGGTGTTATTATGCTTAAAAGAGCAGTTCCTACCCCCTAATACGGGATCTGTAACATTTGAGTTTATGGTGTAATATGCAAGATTCAATCCTGCCCCTCAAATATGGAAACTGTGTACCACTTTTTGTCGAAAAGAGTGTACCGATTTGCATATGACAGCACCTATTTTATAAATTTAAATATCGAGCCTCTGACACTACAACTAAAACTTTGTTGCCCTGACAAAAATTTCGAAAAGTCTATTTTCATGGCTATTACGTTATCGTTTATTTTATGCCGGAAACTAACATTAATAGGGACGAAATCCAGCCCTCCAGCGCTTTATTTATTATATTATCTTGTGAGGTTAACTCTGGAATGCTATAATCGTATGCAGTAAATAACTTGTAGGGGGACAAGATGAAACAAGATATGATTATCATTTTGGATTTGGGTAGCCAAAATAATACCGCCATTGCCAGAGCAGTCCGTGATCTTGGTGTATACAGTGAAATTCACCCGCACGATATCTCGCCGGATAAGCTCTCGCAGTTGCCAAATATTAAGGGCATTATCATCAATGGGGGCAAAAACAATCTGATCGACGGCGTAAAAATTGATGTCAACCATAGTACTTATGAAGCCGGTTATCCTGTTATGTCGGTTGAACATGAGTCAGCAGCGTGCGAAAACAAAAGAGAAAACTGGCCCGAGACGGATGAAGAAATCAAAGAAGTTTTAAAAGATTTCATATTCAATACCTGTCAGGCAGAACCAAACTGGAATATGAAAAATTTCATTGAGGATCAAGTTGAACTGGTAAAAAAACAGGTAGGTGGCAAGAAAGTTTTACTCGCCTTATCCGGTGGAGTGGACAGCTCGGTGGTTGCAGCATTGCTTATCAAAGCCATAGGTAAGCAGTTGGTTTGCGTACACGTCAATCATGGCCTGATGCGCAAGGATGAATCAGAAACCGTCATTCAAGTATTCAAAAACCAATTGGATGCCAACCTCATCTACGTTGATGCCAGTGAACGTTTCCTGAAAAAGCTGGAAAACGTATCAGATCCCGAGCAGAAAAGAAAAATTATCGGTGCCGAATTTATACGCGTATTTGAAGAAGAAGCGGGAAAACTGGAAGGCATAGAGTTTCTCGCTCAGGGAACCATTTATCCTGATATCGTAGAAAGTGGCACAAAGACGGCCAGTATTATAAAATCTCATCATAACGTAGGCGGTTTGCCTGAGGATCTTAAGTTTTCTCTGGTAGAACCTCTTTACCATCTCTTCAAGGACGAGGTCAGAGCCTGTGGTATTGAACTTGGCCTGCCTGAAGCAATGGTTTACAGGCAGCCATTTCCCGGACCGGGACTAGGTGTCAGATGCCTCGGTGCCATCTCAAAAGAACGCCTGGAAGCAGTAAGAGAATCCGATGCTATCTTACAGGAAGAGTTTACAAAGACCGGTTTGGATAAAAAGGTGTGGCAATATTTTACGGTTGTCCCCGACTTTAAGTCTGTTGGTATAAAAAATCATGCCCGGAGCTTTGAATACCCTGTTATTATTCGTGCTATCAACACAATAGATGCCATGACAGCCAGCATCGAACAAATTGACTGGCCTGTTCTCATAAAAATTACAGATCGCATTCTGAAAGAAGTCCCCCATGTAAACCGGGTTTGCTATGACTTAAGTCCGAAGCCCTGTGCCACAATTGAGTGGGAGTAAACAAAGATTCTTCTCTGTCCCGATGGTTTCTGGCATTTTCCCGGGCGGAACTACAGGGGACTGAGCCGTTCTTTCTTGCCACAATCTACGTGGGAGGCATCCCCGCGGGAATCCTGCTCTACAACCTGTTTGGCCTGCTGCGGGGGATTGAGCGTGAGCAAGTGTTTACCACAGATAACGTAGATTACTTACGACGGATTTCCTGGAGCTGTTTTACGGGGGCGGGGATCGGTGTTTTTTCGGCTTTTTACTATTTCCCGTGGATCTTTGTGGCGGTAGCCGCAGCCTTTATGGGACTTATTGTCCGTGTCGTAAAAAATGTGCTGGCAAAAGCCGTGGAACTGCAAAAAGAGGTTGACTACACCGTCTAAAAGGGGGAAAACGGCATGCCGATTGTGGTAAATCTGGATGTGATGATGGCCAAGCGAAAGATGTCCTCCGGCGAACTGTCCGAAACCATAGGCATCAGCCCAGCCAATCTCTCCATCCTCAAGACCGGGAAGGCCAAAGCGATTCGGTTTTCCACACTGGAGGCAATATGCAAGGCGCTGGAGTGCCAGCCGGGAGACATCCTGGAATACAGAGCAGAATGAGAGGAAGGCGGCAAATCAGATGAGTGATCCTTCCCGTAATGAACACGTTTTTTCAGGCAAAACAGAGCAGCAAGTCAAAGAGCCCGGCGCCAAACACGGAGAACAGCCTGCTGTTCCCGTACTTGCTTTAAAACAACCTTTTGAACCGGACATAAAAGACGGTATTTTCGCCATCTTTGTCTTTATATTGGGGTTTATTTTCGCGCGTTGGGTGCTGTTTTACTGGCAGGGATGGAGCGTAACGGTCTTTACCGCCGGGTATTTAGGGGCAACAACCATGTATTTTCGAAAAAAAGGAGTGCTGATTCCAGCGGAAGGATGGTTTTGGCTGGTGGTTACAGCACTTACCGGGGCAAGCTTCTCTCTGTGGAATAACCATGGCTTGGAACACCATGGCGTAGTTTACTACTATTCTCCAGCGCGGTATACTGGGTGATAAGCGCGACCGGCCTGACACTGCTGGGGAAAACCAGCAACTTCATTGGGTTGGATTTTCTTAACGGCCTACTCATTCCATTTAAAAATTTTAATTGCCAGTTTAAAAGCTTTGCCTTTTTGGGAAGAAAGAAACGGGCGACAGTAAGTCAGTTTTTTTCCATCGCACTGGGAATTGTTTTCGCTTTTATAATCGGGGGAATGGTTTTACCGCTACTGATAGAGGCTGACAGCGGCGGATTCGCCAAAATTACAAACAGCGTCTTGCAATACTTTCAAGGCATGCGAAACGAAGTTGCAGAACTTATCTTCAACATGATTATCGGTATTCCAACAGCAGCCTATATCTTTGGACTTATGGCAGGCTCTGTTTATAAAAGAGGTTGTTTCACCTTCAAAAAGGACGACCTTGAAAAGCATGTCTTATCCCTGAGGTTGCTCCCGGCGGCCACGGTCTACACCCTGCTGGGCTTGGTATGCGGCCTGTATGTGGTATTTATGGCCAGCCAACTTCCCTATTTTTTCTCCGCTTTTGTCGGAGAACGGCCGGATGGCTGGCTGGTTTATTCCGAATACGCCCGCAGGGGATTTTTTGAACTGTGTACAATTACGGCCATCAATTTATCGTTGCTGGCGGGGGCAAACCTTTTAAGTAAAAAACAGCGCCAGGGCAGTCCCGTACTAAAAACTTTCAACGTTTTACTGGCGCTGCTCACTTTACTGCTTATTGCAACCGCCTTCAGTAAAATGGCCCTGTATATCGGGGCATACGGACTTTCCGTCCGCCGGCTGCTGCCCAGCGTTTTTCTGGTATTCCTGGCTGTTATTTGCGCCGGGGTGATCGCCATGCAAAAAAGGCATTTCTCTATTTTAAGGCTTGCTGCCGTCACGGGGGCTGTGATGCTCTGCCTGCTTTGCCTGTTAAACCCTGCCGGGTTTGTTGCCCGATACAACGCGGGCCGTTACCTTGCGGGAACACTCAGCAGCTTTGATGTGGAGATTTTGTTCCGGGGAGGCCCCGCCGGGGTGGTACCGGCGCTCCAGGTTCATAGCAGCACCAATGATCCGCGGCTGCGGGATCAACTGGAAATCTATCTAGACAACCAGCGGCAGCGGACCGCAAAGTATGCTGCTACGCCGTGGGACAATTTTGAGAATTTACGCTCCAGGCAAAAAACCGCCGGCAATAATCGCGGTTCTTAAAGACCGAAACGACCTACCATCGCTATACCAAATCGCCGCCGCCCGTAAAGGATTCGACGTATTTCCGCTGTTTTGTTATTAACAACATTAAGCGTCGCCGAAAACTGAGAACGTGGGGCCGATGATGAGCCTTCCAAAGTTGTTGACGTAATTTATTACATATTTTCTGTTTCCACAAAAGATATAATAATATCAGCTACCTCATATACTATATCCTTTGGAGCCTTTTCACGATAAGAAATGTTTCTGGCAACAACATCAAGCGCTTTGACCTGCTCGCACATAATTATACCTTTTGTTTCTGTTCGTTCATCTAATTCAACATGAAGGGGAAATCCCTTTTTAGTGTTAGTAATCGGACATACAATAGCTATTTTAGTAAATAGATTATATGTTTTGTTGCTAATAACTAACGCAGGTCTCTTCCCTTTTTGTTCATGGCCTGCCTGCGGATTAAACTCCAGATAAACAATATCGCCTTGCTCCGGTATATAGCTCATTAAAACACCTCTTTACCCGTCGGCGTTCCTGTATCCCATTCATCGCACTGATAATCCCCTTTATACTCTGCTATTCGCTCTTTTAGGGTTACATGCTTCTTTACAGGAATAATGACCAGATTTCCATCCTGGACTTTTATTTCAACTTTATCATTTTCTTTTAGAGATGCCATATCAAGAATTGCTTTAGGCAGTCTAACAGCCTGACTATTCCCCCACCTTTGAATGGTTGAATACATTTAAATCACCTCTTATTTTAAGTATATACATTGTATCTACATCTGTCAAACAATCCTAATTTAATTTATACCAGGATGGAGGCGAGCGAGTCCAACCCCTGCGTGATGCACAACAGCCGGAACATCTACGGGTGCAGTCTCGACGTTTGCTACACAACCATTACAGCTACTACTAGGAATCCGTTTAAGTGTTGCTAAGTTGACAATCACCGCAGTTTCTAAAAAAACAAGATACCCGGTCGAATTTGACCGGGTATTACCGCTATTTTGGCTATCTACCATCAAATGTACCGCCATTGGCTTCGTTTTACTGCCACCGCCACCCCCGGGTGGGTAATTCCCGGCTTTTCGAACTCTTCAAGAATGAGATCGTATTCTTTGGCTTTCAGGAATAGTTTAATTCCGGTAAGAATGTGCCCATTGGCGATATTCCACTCGCCGGAGCGCCTGTATATACCAAAAACTTCCGTTTGGTCCGCCTGATTCTCCAGGAGCCGTCGTAGATAACCTGCAAAAATGTTGTGCATCGTGTACCTTTGTGACCATTCATCAAAGCGGATAAAAGAATTGTCACGGCTCAGCATATACCAAAGACCTTTTTAGTTAACAAGTATTTGAAATCTGCAGCTTTTAGAAAATAGCCTGGACTTCTTTAGTTGAGAGGTTCAAATATACTCTCACAAGCAAGTCGCTCTTATTAGGTTCACTTGACGCACACTTTGCCGGTTTCCGCTGCAACCTTGCTGACTGCAAAGCGTTATATTTCCGGTATAAAAAAACTCAGGCATCATTACCTGAGTTTAACCACCTATTTAGTGGAGGCGAGCGAGTCGAACGCTGCGTGATACGCATACCAGCGCCGTGTTATTTTAAAACCAGAAGGAATAAATCATTTGTTGACGAAAGATAATATAACAAATATGAAACATTTGGTAAAATAAGTGTGCTCATAAGGAGGGACAGAATGAAAAAAGTCGAAAAAGCGCTAATGCACGGCCTTTTTATTCATTTGCATCACAATATTGATAAAGCTATTGATTTTGGTGCATTTAAAAGGCTTAATGAAAAGGTTGATAAAACCTGGCCGGGCGCTCTTTTAGTCGGCCCTGATGCCAATGATGATGCTGCAGTAGTAAAAATCCCGGGGGAAGGCACGCTGGTGGTGGGGAAAATGGAAAGCCACAATTCACCATGTGTTCCAAGGCCCTATGACGCTGCGGCCACAGGAGCAGGCGGCGCCATGCGCGATGTGGTGGCCATGGGAGCAAGACCCCTTTTTATTCTTGATTTTATCGGCACCCGTCCTCTTGAACAGGAAGTGTTGGTCGGCCCCTGCGGCTTCAAAGGAGAGTGCACCTGCGGCAACTGCAAAACTATGACCAGCAAAGAACGCCTGGACATAATGTTAAAAGGAATTTTAGACATGTGCAATACCATGGATGTGTTTGTTGCCGGCGGTGGCTTTTCCACATCCTTTAGCGACATAGTGCCTGCCTGCGTGGTTGCCGTTGTGGGCAAGCTGGTAACTGAAAAACCTCTCACCAAACCTGCCAAGAACGCCGGCGACAAGATAATTGTGGTCGGTGAAACTGGCACCGACGGTAACGACACTCTCTACAGAGCCGGCCTGGTTTCGGAAATGCGACCCGCCATCGCCCTGTTTGAAGAAGAAAGGACTACAATGGAAGCCAGCATTGCCGCCTTTAAAACAGGTAAAATCAACGCCTGCTCGGATTTGGGCGCAGCCGGCATAGGGGCGGCAGTATGTGAATCAGCCCGCTACGGCGGTTTTGGCGCAAAAGTAGACTTGACCAATGTACCTGTCAGGGATAAGGATATCACACCCGAGGAAATTTTGATCTGCGAAACTCAGGCCCGGATGCAGTTTCAGGTTAACCCTGTGGATGTTGATGAAGTCCTTGCGGCCATCCGTTCCAAAAATGCCAAAGCCACCGTCATCGGGGAAATTACAAATGATGACAGGGTTGTTTTTGAATACCACGGCAAACAGATTGCATCCATACCAAACAAACCTTCAGACGATATCTTAGAAGAGCTTAGGAAATACTGATAACCTGTAACCAAACAATAACAGGCCCCGTAACACTTTTATAGTGTTACGGGGCCTGTTATTTATAGTTAGACCTCAGGTTAGGTTCGCTTGACTTGGCTCTACCAAACGGTGTTTTAATTTTTGCTGTACGGAATAATACTTAACTATGTATAAATTTATGAAATATTAAGTACGTTTTTCTTGCAATTTAATGTCCTGTCTGGTAAAATATTACCGGAGGTGGTTAGTTGTGGGATCAATTAACTATAAAGAAGGTGTTGTGATAACAGCAACTGAGCTCAAGCAAAATCTAGGGAAGTATCTGGATCTTGTTGAACAGCAGAATGATGTTGTAATTACAAAAAATGGCAATAAAATTGCCCGCTTAACCCCTTATGTAACAGACATTGAACAGTATTTTATAATAAGAGAAAAGGCTCTGGATTACCAATACGGCGGAAAAAAGGTTTCCTATGAGGAGTTTATGGAGATTTACGAGAAAAGCACACTGAGAATGGAATTTATTAACGGTGAAATTTATCTATTAGCATCTCCCAACATTGGCCATCAGGAGATTCTGGCAAGATTATACTTAACGTTTAATGATTATTTTAAAGGCAATAAGTGCAGAGTTTTTTTTGCTCCTTTCGATGTGCATTTTAAAAAGAACAATTTTAAAGAGCCTGATGTCATGCAGCCCGATCTGCTTGTAGCCTGTGACCTTGAGGGTAATATCACGGAAAAAGGACGGTATATGGGCACACCGGCATTGATTGTTGAAATTTTGTCAGATAGTACGCGCAGCAAGGATATGATTACCAAACTTGATACATACAGGCTCTCGGGAGTGCGGGAATACTGGATTATTAATCCAAAGCAGGAGAGTATAATGGTTTATGCTTTTACTGACTACGAAATCGACCGGGTCAAGGCTTTTGAAAAAGGCTCCGCTGCCAAGTCACACGTTTTTGATGGATTATCGGCAAATGTGGATGCCTTGTTTAACCAATTGTTGTCTCCATAGTTAACGCCTTTGGCGGCCTCCTGTTTTTACCAAAGGTTTCAAGGCATAATACTAAATAATCGAACTTTCCAAGGAAGAACTTGCCGAATGGTTAGAGAAAAATATAAGTGAAATTTAATAATCAGGTTGCATTAGCCAGCCTGATTTTTTTGTGCAGGTCGGCGTCCAATATGTTAAACAGGTCTGACCCCTAGGTAAAATAAAAAAGCCAAGTCTGGGACTTGACTATGGCCACCATTTTGGTGCAGGCAGCGAGTCGAACACTGCGTGATGCGCATACCAGCGTTGGCAACTGCTTCACCCTCTTGGAGTCTGGATTAAGCTATTAAACTACCTACTTAATGAACCAGGCCGTTGGCTTGGGTTTAAAAACTTTGTGTCGCTATCATTATATTCTCTTCAAGAGGCGCAAAGGAAGTGTAACAATCGCCCAAATCGACTCCAATATAAATCCCACGGTAAAACCGATCAGCCTAAACGGCAGGAGTAACAGCCATACAATCGGGTATAAGACGAGGAAAAGTAAAGCCAACGGCCAGCACAACGCAAATAAAAGAGCCCAAAGCAGGCACCCCATGTAACCACCTCTTTTAGAGATTTTTCTTAATTTGCCTCTTTAATTTTATTTCTTTCCGCAGTTTTTGGCAATGCCTGGTAGTTTAAATGACCTACTTAGGGCTCGTACCAGTAATTCATGTCTAATTTGCATTGCGCCCGGAGAAACTATATAAAAATTTCAGGAGGCGCAAACTGCCTCAATTGCCACAGTGCAGTTACCCCGTCACATACCGACCTTTTTGGTAAAGATAGCTACATAAATTGTTTAAATTGCCACCAGCAGTAAATGGATTCTTGACTACCTTTTTTTTACACGTCCTGCCATCCCCTGGTCACTCTATTTTCATCTTGATTTTCATAATAATATGATGTATTATTGTGATGAAGGAGTTGATGCCAATGCGGACAACATTAAATCTGTCCGAACAATTGGTTAAAGAAGTGGAAAATCTTTACGGTACCGGAAACCGTTCCAAAGCAGTGGAAAAAGCCCTTGAAGAGGCTGTTCGTCTCAAGAAACTAAAGGCTTTTATGAATCTTAAGGGTCGTGTTGCCATAGATAAAGAAGCCGCGCAAAAAATCAGAGAAGCGGAGCTACTTGTGAATGAAGATATTCGTTGACACGTCTATCTGGATTGAATATTTTAAAAATCAGCCTGAAATTGCAGACAAAATTGATAAAGGCTTGCTTTCCGAAATTATATATATGGTTGGGCCTGTAATTTCTGAGATTTTACAGGGTGCCAAGACCGAAAGTGATTTTGAATCCTTGAATAATAGCATTGATGGAGTGCCTTTTATTGAAACTGATTTTGCAGACTGGCGGTTGGCTGGGGAATTATCTTTCAAATTAAGAAGAAAAGGTTTAACTATACCAATAACAGATTGTTTGATTGCCGCAATATCAATCAATAATGAAGCATTTATATATTCCCTGGATCAACATTTCAAACAAATCCCGGATGTTAAGTTAACAGAGATGCTAGAATAATCAGGAATAATAATAATGGCAACAGGATATTTTCTTTCCCCGAGCGGGAAGGTCTCTCCAGCTAGGCATTTAGCATACCCGCGACTTTCTCAACCTCCTCTTGTAAAAGTGCCCGCAAAATATAGTACTTACTAAGAACCACTGTTTTGTAGACGGCAATAAAAGAGTAGCCTTTATGGCTATGTACACTTTTCTTGGTTTGAACGGTTATGAAATTATTAATGCAACAGAGCCTGAAGTTGTAGATATTATGCTTGGCGTTGCAGACAGCAGCGTTTCGAAAGAACAACTGACAGCTTGGCTCAGAAGGCACACAAAGCCAGAAAACGAATAGTCTTGTGAAAATACTACAGTAACTCCGTTCGCTGCGCTCACTGGGTTAGGCCTATTAAGTTTCGCGTCAGCTGACCCCTGAGGCCGGATCAGCTTCGGCTAGTTCAGTTGTTATTCCCTTCTTCTTTGGCTGAACAAACCGTGAAGTCGGTAGCCTGCGTTGTCGGCGGCCTGGATCTGTCCCCTGCAGGCTCAGGACAGTCAGACGGCTGCTTTAATTAAGCAGCGAGTGCGTAATCGTTGGCGTTTAAAACGCTTTCCATGTTTTAGCCGGGCCATGGTCCCGGACCCGCTATTTCTTGCTTTCCCCAAGATCGTCTGTAAATAGAATTGATAAATAATCACGTGCTCCGTGCAAAACCCGATAGACTGAAACATACTGGCCTTCAACTTTATAAAATATTAGGTGTCTGTCATAAACAATGAAGCTGTAATCTGTCTTTATATTGATCCTGGTGCTTAGAGAAGTACCTATTTCAGGAAAGTCAGAAAGGTTCTCTATCTTCGAGTATAAAGTATTTCCGAACTTCGCTGCTGCATCAGGGCTATCCTCTGCTATGTGTTCTTTGATTAACTGCACATCAGATATTGCAACAGGGTTAATTCGTATTTTGTACTTCATAATCAGACATCCAATTCTCTTTTTAAATCATCTAGTGTCTTCCATTCTTCCCCTGTCTTAACTGCGTCTTCAGCTTCAGAGAGCTTTGCCAGAAGTTTAATTACGGCCTGTTGCTTTTCATATTCTTGTATATCCAATAACACATAGCGCCCTCTGCCATTCTTGGTCAGGAAAACAGGCTCACCGACTTGGCAAGATTTGAGGACATCGTTATAGTTCCTTAAATCTGAAACAGGCTTAATATTTGGCATTTGTATCACCTCCATGTTTTACTTAATTGTATACTAATTTTAAGTAAAATATCAATGTAAATATTACAGCTACCGATGAGGACCGTGAAAATGTTGCTAAACTGACAATCAAATTCACTTTCTTAAAAACAAAAAACCCGGCCAATATTGACCGAGTCTTACCACCATTTTGGTGGAGGCGAGGGGAGTCGAACCCCTGATCCGTTGTGCGAACCAGCAAGAGCATCTACGAGTGTAGCCTTAAGTTAAGTTTCGCGCGGGCGGCTACTTAAGGCGAGGGCCGCTTACGCTAGCACAGTTGTGATTCCCTTCTCATTTGGCTGTACAAACCGTGGAGTCGGTAGCCTGCGTTGTCGGCGTCTGGACTAGCGCCTACTGGCTCGGAACTAGCGGACACGCTGCTAATTAAGCAGCGAGAGCGGAATTATCGTTGGCAGTCATGCCTTTTCCACGTTGTTGACCGGGTCATGGGCCCGGACTTGCTACGAATTTAATAAACTTTTATTTGTAGCATTTTTATGCTACAATATAGGCATACTATTCAACCAAGGAGTGATAAAATTGGCAAAGAAAATTACCTTACGTCAGATGGGCGGGTCCATTGGTGCCACAATACCTAAAGAAATTGCTGAGCGTTTCCACCTAAATAAAGGCGATGAAGTGTTTGTTTCTGAAACCGACAGGGGTATATTGATTACACCTTACGACCCCGACTTTGATAAAGCCATGGCTGTCTATGAAAAAGGTGCAAAAAAATATCGCAATGCTCTTCGCGAACTCTCTGAGTAGGTGCCGATATGAATGAACCGATTTGTTTGACCAAGTCAATCGTCGAAACGATTCATTTCAGTCAGATTCGGGAACATGGCGGACAGTATGGAATCAGAGATATAAACCTTTTGGAATCAGCACTTGCACGTCCAATTAATCGCTGGGTATATGAACAAGAATCAGATATTGTAATTTTAGCAGCAGCTTATGGATATGGTCTGGCCAAGAATCATTGTTTTATTGATGGTAATAAAAGAGTCGCTTTTATGGCTATGTATACTTTCCTGGGCCTAAATGGTTATGAAATCGAAGCAACAGAACCTGAAGTTGTTGATTTAATGCTTGGGGTTGCAGACAGCAGAATTTCTGAAGAACAATTAATACACTGGTTGCGCATACACGTTGTGCCGGATGGCAACTATGACACCTCCACCACGGCATCCACATGAACTGTATCTCCCTTGATCTGGTATATTAGCAAATATCGCTTTGCCAATAGCAGCTTACGGTATTTCCATTCCGGAATCTGCGGATCCGCCAGCCATGGGTTTCGCTCGGGGGAAACCTCCAGATATTTTTTCCTCATTTTTCACCCTCACTTTATATTATTTTTATATACCCATGAATCTGGAGAAAATGGTACAGACTTACTTTTGTAACATTCGACTAATGCTGGCCTCTACTGAAGAAGGAATTGCTCCCGAACCTCCGAATATAGTTAAGCTTGTTATCTGTTTTTCAGTGATGAGCAGATCTAATGTTTGTGGAATCTGGCTCCCTACGAGCAGTACTCCTGCACCATGTTTAGCCGCAAGGGCAGCACCCGTTAAAGCATCGGCAAAGCTATGTCCTGTAGAGACAAAAAGGCTATCGCTAAGAGGATAAAAGTGTATATATCCCTCAATGGCCGTATCATAACGCGTTGCGCCACTAATACGGTGAGGCTGGGGAAGTTGCCTAAATACAGCCTCACTGACTGCTGAGTTCCCACCGATCACTAGTGTACGTGTTATTTCAGCTTCTGAAATATAGGCTAGGGTTTCCGGACTGAGTTTATCTCTACCAGTTAGTAGAATCGGGTAACCATTAACTGCCGCATCTGAGAAGTCATCACCGCGAACAAGCACAACATTTTGTGTATAATCCCAACCTGAACGGCTTATTTCGACAGCGGTAACATAGCGATCGGTGCCCTGAAGTCTTGGCAGTTTGGGGTAGACCGTAACTGAACAAAATGCACTCTCCCCCTTGTCTTCCGTAGTTGCCGTAATGGTGGTGCTACCTAGTGAATATACGTTAATTCTTCCACTTGAATCAACTGAGGCAACCTGAGGATTGCCCGAAGACCATATTACTTTTTTATTACTGGCATTTGCCGGAAACACAGTGGCAGTTAGTGTTTCAGCACTACCAGGGACAGCTAACAACGTTGAGGACGATAATCTGACAGAACTCACCGGCACATAAGGCTGATAGTCAGGCAAGTTCATTGCCGCAATAAGGGGCAGGTATTTAGTTTTGGTAAAAATACCAGGCAATTTTTCCATTGTAAGGTTGTATGAGGGGCCTGTTCCCACTTCCACGCATATGCTTGGTATTTGCATAATTTGTGAAGCCCAGCGCGTTAAGTTGCTGCTGGGGACTTTATTCGGGTTCACGGGTTCTATTGCGTAACCTGAGTAAGCTGCCATTGCTCTGGCAATTTTCCGGTCTCTTTCCAGCGCTGCACCGGTTTGATTATAATACCAGAAAAAAATTTCTCCGCTGGAATGATAGTCAAGCAAAAGCTTTGGACGGTTATTACGTATCCAGTTTGCAACTACCTTTGCTTCCGGTTCTGATTCAGGGTATGGCCCTTTGTAATAGGCATAAGAAGGCTTACGTGAAATAGGTGTGGTTTTGGGGTTATTCCACGCCACGTTGTAGTTGCGGTATGCAATCTAAAGCTTGTACCTATAGCTGCAATGTCCGTTATCTTCTACTAGTTACTGCAGCCAACCCTCGTGCTAGATTATCGCTCATGCAGAGGCAAGCACAAAGACCTTGCATCCCCTCAATTTATGGGAAGCCAGGTCTTTTCTTTATTACATATTTTTTACTAATCAGGCCTGTCTGCACCCCTATCGAACCCTATTTCCCTAAAAATAAAAAACCCAGGTGTGTTGATACCTGAGTTTTACCACCTATTTGGTGGAGGCGAGCGAGTCGAAGCCCTGCGTGATGCGCATACCAGCAAGAGCATCTACGGGTGTAGCCTCGGCGCTTGCTACAAAACGTGCTTCCTCATAGCTTAAGTGCAAATAGTTTATATATCCTACTAACAATGCTGACTACAGTAACTCCGTTCGCTGCGCTCACTGGGTTAGGCCTATTAAGTTTCGCGTCAGCCGACTCCTGAGGCCGGATCAGCTTCGGCTAGTCCAGTTGTTATTCCCTTCTTCTTTGGCCGGAGGGACCGTGAAGTCGGTAGCCTGCGTCTGGCTGTTCTGTCCCCTGCAGGCTCAGGACAGGCAGACGGCTGCTTTATTTAAGCAGCGACAGCTAAATTATCGTTGGCGTTTAAAACGCTTCAGTGTTTTAAACGGGCCATGGTCCCGGACCCGCTGATTCTTTAACACTATAATATATCTTCATACCGCCGCCGCCCGTAAAGGATTCGACGTATTTCCACGGCTTTGTCACTAACAATATAAAAGACTAAATAGTTCTGCACAACCAGCACACGGTAACCCTTTGCCCGGAGCTCTGGGATTTTTAGCAAGGGAGAACGTAGCGGCATATGCTCCAATGTTATAATGCTATCTACAATTTCGTCATATAGTTTTAGCGCTGCGTCAGGAGACAGTTCATTAATGTAATCTACAATATCTTTTAGATCTTTCTGGGCAGACGGGAGAATAATAATCCTATAGTTTTCCACGAACACTCGCCCTTAGCTTCTTTGCAAAGCTTCTAAATTCTTCGCCCTTTTCCCCGTTTGCTACCTCAGCTTCAGCCTCCGATAGTTTTCCGTAAAGTTCCATCAGAGCCTGTTGTCTCTCATATACCTCTATACTCATTACGACCATATCTCCTACACCATTTTTTGTTATAAAAACCGGTTCTCGCTCAGTGCGGCAGTACTCAGAAATTTCGTTGGCATTATTTCTCAGATCTGAAATCGGTCTTATTTTGGGCATAATCAACACTCCCATTATCAATATATGTACATTAAATATAGCATTATTTTGAGATAAAAACAAGTGCTTTCTTTGGTGAGGGTGCAATGAACCAGGGCATGTTGATGGAGTCAATGAATCTTGCTGCAGCCTGGGGCTGCCTGTCCTGTTCGTTTACCGCGACAACGGGATTGCAATCACAACACATTCGCCATCTGTCACAGGCGGTGACCTTGAAGAGAGAGCCCGCGGACCTGGTGTTCCAGGTAAGAGTGTTGACGGTACAAATGTGGCGGTTGTCTGGCATACGGCAAAAGAAATGATTGACGTGTGCGCGATGGCCGGGGGCCTTCCTTTCTGCGGGCAACATGTGTCAGGCCGGATGGACACTTTCTTGGCGATGCACTAATCCGCATAACCCGTAAACCAATCGCAGAATTAATGCCCCGAACACGCCCGCTTGTCTCTGCAGCGCTAAGCTCTACAGGAGCTTCTATTGCTCAGCGGGCTGCAAGCCTGGGAAAGATAACTTCTGGGATTGCCCGTACTGCACGCACTCAGTTCGGAAAAGCTCACGATCCGGTATTACAGAATCGCAAACGCCTGACAATTTCTTCGGACGAGCTTGCAAAGCTGGAACAAGATCCATCTGACCCTGCACAAACTCAATACCGCCACTCCTTTGTTTCTGAATGCATTTAATTTCTTTTAAAATTTTTATGCTCTTTAAGAGTAAAATTATTACACCTTACCACCTCCTAATCTAAATATACCATATTGTGGCAGTGGTGAATATCTCGGGTGTCCCAACTTGACCTCGGCAGCTTCCCCGCTTCCCTTGAGGGCCCACGGCAGAGATTTAATATTTCTGATTGGCGGCGGGCGGGATGTTTAGGCGCAGTCACTATTTTAGAACTTCAAGACAACAAAACTGATGTTGGGAATATAAAATATGATTTGTCTGAAGTCAAAAGTGATATGTCTGTCATGAAAAACGAAATCAAAACCGTCAAAGATACAGTAGTAAGAATCGAAATGATCACGGTCAAAAACTTGGAGCTCTTTTTGACGGATATAAACAAAATGCAGAGAAATTAAATCGAATTGAAATTGAAGTAGGAAAATAGGAAGAAATTATTTTAAGAAGAGTAAGATAATTTACTTTATAAAAAAACTCAGGTCTAAGTTAGCCTGAGTTTTATTTATGGTATTGGTGGAGGCGAGGGGAGTCGAACCCCTGTCCGAAAGCATACCAGCAAGAGCATCTACGGGTGTAGTCTCAGGTTAGGTTTCGCT
>JAGXRN010000043.1 GCA_018335875.1 Dethiobacter sp. | reverse complement strand
GGTTGTAGGTTCGAATCCTACTCGGGGAGCCATACAAATTTTAATGCAGGGTCACCTGCATTTTTTACCCGGGCCCATAGCTCAACGGTGGAGCAGCCGGCTCATAACCGGTAGGTTCTAGGTTCGAATCCTAGTGGGCCCACCAATACCAATTAATGGCCCCTTGGTCAAGCGGTCAAGACAGCGGCCTTTCACGCCGTTAACGGGGGTTCGATTCCCCCAGGGGTCACCATTCGGGCGATTAGCTCAGCTGGGAGAGCGCCTGCCTTACAAGCAGGATGTCGGCGGTTCGAACCCGTCATCGCCCACCATCGTAAACACAGTAACTGTAAAGCTTAAAAGCTTTACAGTTACCTTTTTTTGGATGAAAATGCCTGTTTTCAACAAAAGTTCTCTCTTTTTTCTCTCTAAAAAATAGGTCCCCTTAAGGGGTAAGGAGATCATCAGTCTTGCTGGCGACCTCCTTACTTATTCGGGGCAATGGACAGCTTTATTAAAAAAAAACAGCTCTTCTATAAAATGCGTTAAACACATTGCCCCGTGTTATGAAGTTGACTGTTTAACATGGGATAGTTATAATAAACCTTACCTAGTCTAGGAAGGAGGTCGTTATATGCCAGACGCAATCAAAAAGGATTTCGATTCTATAGCCGATCGGCCAAAGCTTCTGGAAGAAAACAAGCGTCTTTCTATCGTTTGTTTCAGTGGTGATTTCGATAGGCTCGTAGCGGCATTTACCTTAGCAAGCGGCGCTGCAGCTGTTGGGTACGAAGTCAGTGTTTTCTGTACATTTTGGGGCCTGAACATCCTGCGGAAATCTCGTGGGAGGTTGCCAATCGGCAAAGGGCTCCTTGCCCGGTTCTTCAACTTCCTGCAAGGTGGGTCCAATCACCTGCCTCTGAGCCGGCTGAATTTCCTCGGGGTCTCTCCAAAATTAATGACGTACATGATGAAAAAACGCAATGTTGCCACGCTACCCGAACTCGTTGACGCTGCTCTGGCCCTAGGTGTGCGGCTGTATGCTTGCGAAATGTCGATGACGATCCTCGGCACCACCAAAGAGGACTTTATTCCTGAAGTCCGTGAAGTTATCGGCGTTGCCAAGTTTCTTGACTACTCCAGCGGCGGCGAGCGCATCTTCATCTAACAGGTTAAAAGGACAAAGCTAAAGGGAGGTGCTATAATGGCTATAAAAACGCTTGATATAACCAAAGACCACTGCCCGATGACCTTTGTCAAAACCAAGCTTGCATTGGAGGCGCTATCCCAAGGTGATATCCTTGAGGTGCTTTTAACTGAAGGCGAACCTTTGGAGAATGTACCAAAATCATCCCGGGAGCAAGGTTATGAGGTACTGGATATTACTCCAATAGGCGGTTTGATTCACAAAGTGCGCATCAAGAGAACGGACGTATAGGACGATTTGGGCAGCCATTTCTTCTTTGTTATGCTCCCCTTTAGGGTAGACAGATTAAAAAAATTTGTCAGCTTTCCAATCATATAGCGCCCGCTCTCCTTGGTAACAACTGTTAATGTAACGGATGGAAGTGTAATGTTTTTATCACTATATTGTATAAACTTAGATAAGTGAGAGCAGCCTTATTATAAATGAAGAATAGTGAAAAAATTAACATGCAGGGCTTTTCATATAGAATGGAGATATTTTCATGAAAGAAGACAGGCTGGTGGCAGGTGCTGTTGCGGGAACAGTAGCCATATTGATTCAAACAGTATATGCGCTTACAATTAAAAGCTTGGGACTTACAGACAGAATCTATATTGATTTTGCAAAAGTTATAATTATGTTGGAGAACAGACCTGGAATCAGTGCCTTCTTCATTGGCTTGATAGCTCAACTTGTGATAGGCGCTAATTTAATGTGTGTCTTTGGTTTTGCGAGTGCTTTTTCCAAGATATGAGTTGGTAAAAATTCCCCCTCATTTGCAACTAGGACGACTTTAAGAACAATCGGTTTTATTTATATTGGAGATAATATATTTTTGCTGGAATTATTTTTCTATGTCACCAGAATGTTCATATAGGACTAAACTTGAAATAATGCTATAATTTGAAAATGTACAAATCTATAAATGGGAGGTTTGCCTTTAATGCATGATCCAATTAGCACAAAAGAGCTGGTCCATAAGAATGAACGGAAGTATTTTATAATTGCCCTTCTTATAAGTATCATTATGTATGTGGTTTTATTATTTTCAGTAATAGGTATTTTTTACTTGGCTTTTTTCGGTATGATATCCTTCGTATTACATGTTTTGATGATGGGGAATATCAGGATGAATGGAGTCCGATTAAATCCGGAACAATTCCCCCAGGTCTATGATAAGGTTAAGGAACTGTCCGAAAAAATGGGGATAGGCTATATTCCCGAAGTATATGTTGTAGAGTCCGGTGGGATTTTAAATGCTTTTGCTGCCAAGTTTTTTGGAAAAAACATGGTGGTGTTGTATTCATCCATGTTTGAACTGATTGAACAGGGGGCAGAGGATGAACTGGCCTTTGTGATAGGCCATGAATTGGCCCATATAAAAAGAAGGCATATTACTAAACAATTGGTGATACTGCCTGCTATGTGGGTGCCCGGTATCACACAAGCCTATTCCCGTGCATGCGAATATACCTGTGACCGCTATGCCGCCTACTATACCCAAAATGCCGAAGTGGCTAAGAATTGTTTAACAATTCTGGGAGTAGGGAAAAAACTATATAAATATGTGGATCAAAATCAGTACTTAAACCAAATACAAAATGAAAAAGGGTTTTTCATATGGCTATATGAAAAGTTAGCAACCCATCCTCCGATTCCTAAGCGTATCGACCAAATTGACCTTTATTTTAATGAAACCTATGAAAGTGTTCTAAGCAAAAAATCTAAAAAAAGACTGATCTGGATTCCGGTTTCTTTATTGGTCTTGGCTTTTGTAATCGGTGGAAGTGTATATGCAATTAAATCCATTGATATTGAGAGCTTTTTTGATGATATGATGTTAAGCATTAACCTGGACACAACCCCTTTGATTAATGCTGTGACAAAAGCTGATATCGATGAAGTAAATAAGCTGATTAGCGAAGGGATTAATCTTGACCAAAAGGATTTTTATGGTTGGACAGCACTCCATTGGGCAGCAATTGACGGTAATTATGATATCTCCAAGGCTATATTGGATGCCGGAGGAAATCCCGATGCTATGACTAACTTTAAAGAAACCCCGTTAATGAAAGCAGCAGGGAAAGGCCATTCAGAAACTGTAGCCCTATTGCTGGAATATGGAGCAGAGAATAACTATGCCGATAGCGACCTCTGGATACCATTAATGTACGCGGTTCGAAGCGAAGATGTCGAAACGGTGAGAATCCTCCTTAACGCCGGTGCCGACCCTGACCATAAGGATTATAGTAACCTAACTGCTCTAATGCATGCAGTGAAATTGGGTAATGATGAAATCATCAATTTACTGAGAAATTAAGAATCTTTTATGTATCTAATTAAATTTTAAAAAAATTTAATTAGATACATAGGAGTCCGCTTTATCCGATTATGGGAAATTTACTTTTCTTAGAAAGTAGGTGAGATACTCAAACATAATATTAAAAAGATCCGGGTATAATGTGGATGATTTACTTATGCAGTTTAGATATTATTTATTTATTTTCTATAAATAATTTAAGGGAGGAAAGAGTAATGAATTGGTACTTGGAAGTATTAAAGAAATATGCTGTTTTTAGTGGCCGGGCGAGGAGAAAAGAATACTGGATGTTTTTTTTGATAAACTTAATCATTGCAGTTGTGTTATCTTTTATCAGCGATTATCTTTATTATCTCTATGTGCTGGCGGTTTTTATACCCGGACTGGCTGTATCGGTGAGAAGGCTGCATGATATCGGTAAAAGCGGCTGGTGGTTTTTTATTAGCTTGATCCCCATAGCAGGATGGATATGGTATATTGTGCTCATGGCAACGAACGGTCAGTTGGGTGAAAATCAATATGGGCCAAACCCGAAGGAATCTGAAGTTTCAGTATAGCTGTTAATTTTTTAAAGGTTGAGGCTATTCCCCCAGGGGTCACCATTCGGGCGATTAGCTCAGCTGGGAGAGCGCCTGCCTTACAAGCAGGATGTCGGCGGTTCGAACCCGTCATCGCCCACCATCGTAAGCACAGTCACTGTAAGGCTTAAAAGCTTTACAGTTACTTTTTTTTGAGCATAAAAACTAAATGAATATTAATAGTGCTTTCTTTTCTCTCTCTTAAATTGTAAGATATTTGACGCTACCAAAAAGACCTGCTTCAAGTCTACGGACAACCCTTTATAAATCAAGGATTCCGCTGCCTGGACGGCAGGGATTTGTTTTTTTAAAGGAGTTTGGCCCTTAGTTGTATAATAACTTACTTACAATAATTAACGTTTGGGGTGAAAAAATGGCAGTGGTAAGAGAGTATGCGGAAATGTCACTTCCGGAGATAGAGGCTTTGGACAGGAAAAAAACTATTTTTTTGATGGCGGTCAGCCCTTTGGAGGTGCACGGGCACCATTTGCCTGTGGGGGCGGATATTTTTATTTCTCTGGAACTCATCAGGCGCTATGTCGGCGAATTGCAGAAGGAATATCCTTCTTATACCCTGGTCACACTGCCGCCTCTTTACTTGGGGGCGGATGCACTACCGGTCAAAGGGTCTGTCTCAGTGCCTGCCCCTCTTTTAAAAGGCGTTTTGCTCAGTTATGTGAAAAGCCTTGCCGCTTTGGGATTCCGTTATCTTTTTATTGCCGACAATCATGGGGGTCCGCGCCACCAGATGGGAATAGAAGCTGCTTCGAGGAAAGCATGGAAAAAATATCGTTTTTATCTGATTAATTCATTCAACCATGAATTTAGGCTGATGGTTCAACATGACCAGGCTTTTATGCAAAAGACCGGTCTTGGAGCCGGCTGCTGCGGGGATGATGCCGATTGTCATGCCGGGACCAATGAAACCTCGCTCATGTTGGCTGCCGACAGGAAAAAAGTGCGGGACAACTGGCAGGAAATATCCACCTACCGCCCGCCTGCTTCCAGCAAATTGATGCTGGGTCTGGGGAAACTGGCCGGTCTTTTTTCACGGGGCCTGGGAAAAGACCTGGAGCATTTGGCAGGGACACTGGCTTGGGTTGGAGACCCTGATAAGCTGCCTTATGTGGGATGTCCGGCTTTGGCGTCACAGGAAGCGGGTGAAGCAATGTTTAAAGCACGTACTGAGGTGGCGATGGAATTTTTCCGCAAGGCACTGGCCGGAGAGGATGTAAAAACGACTCCGATGCTGTGGGGACTGAGCTTATTACAGCGCCTGCCGGAGTAATTGCTGTAATGTGTGCCGCGGCGAGGAAAGATAAAGGCTGGTATTGAACTTGAAGTTGTTGTGTTGTATAATAAAAAGGCAGTTATGTCTGACGCGAGGTAAGACCTGTGACTTTCTCAAAAGGGCAAATAGAAGACGAAATCACCAAGGCGCTTATCCAGTGGGAAAGGGAATACAAAGGACGGGGGCCTACTGAAGCAAAGGCGGATATTATACGCAACATGGTCATCGTTTCACTTAGAGGAATACTTTCTCCCGCTGAATGCCGCTTGGCCAGAAGCAGGGAAGGGATGACACTGATCAAAAAGTTGCTCCAGCAATTAGTTGAACAGGGGCGTCCTGAACTGGAGGATATAATAAACCGTCTGACATCGGCCAGGGTTATCAGTCTGCACACAGATATCAGTACAAAAACCGGAGAACGTATCTTTGTTTTTGTGCTGGACAGAGAAATATAGTTGGAAGTCATTTAAAGGGTAGAATTATCGGTTAAATGCAGTCCGACACCATTTTTGGTGTCGGATTTTTTATTATAAAAACCTTTTTAAAAAACAGGAGGGATGAAGTTGTCCACATCAACTGAGTACCGGGTCCTTGCCGGACCCGAAGGTTACCTGCCACCTGCCGCAGCCTGCATGGGAATTGTTCTGCCTGAAAAGGGCCAGGCTCTAATGGAGGGAGAGATTGTAACTGAAGAGAAGGCTATGGAAAAGATTGCACTGAAAATCCTCAGCGCCAAAAATCCATATTTTTTCCCAGGACCGCTGCTGCTTTGGGATTGGAAGGATGGTGTGGCGGAAAAGGCCCATACTGTAAAGAAGCTGGCTGATGCAGCAGGCGCCGGTATAATACCAATGCCAGACTACCGCCCCAAATATCCCATGATTAACCCGGCCGTGGAAATCAACCCAAACCACCCAAACCTGACCATCTGGCATAATAAAATAGATGTGTGTGTCTTTGTCGGCGTTCATTGCCATTATGCCAATGTGGCTCTGAAAATTATCCGTGGCGGCACTGGTTGTTATACTATCGCTCTCTGTGCCGAAGCCGGACACGAGGACGCCATGATTTCACTGCGCGATGTGGGCCTTTCATGTCTGGAAAGGCTGGTTGAGACTGTATGCCGTATAAAAGAGGATGAGTTGAAATGATAACACAGCGAGTTGTAGAGCCGGAATATCTCTTTTCTCAGGCAGAGCGGGAAGATCATTTTATTACAGGCAGCGAAGCTGTCAGGGAAGCAATAAAAAGAGCCAATGTAGATATGGCAATTTCCTATCCAATCACTCCTCAGTCTGAGAGCATGCATCTTGTGGGTGATATCTATGCCGAGGGGTATCTGAAGGAGTATTTCCGGGGTGAGAACGAATTTGCTGTCATGTCTTCAGTCGCAGGCGCGGCCATGGGTGGAGTGCGGGTGTTTACTGCCACGGGCGGCCCCGGAACGCTGAGAGCTTTTGAGATGTTTTCTACCTGGGCCGGTTCAAGGCTGCCTGTTGTCTGTGCGTTTCTGACCAGGGGTGTTAATTCGCCGTTGACTATTCAACCGGATACTATTGAAATGGCTTTTATGCTTGATACAGGCATTATGATGTTTCATGCTGAAGATGCACAGGATTTGCACGACATGATACTTAAAGCATTTGTAATCGCCGAAAAGTCTGAGGTCCATATACCAATCGGTGTCTTCGCTGATGGTTTTTTTGTCACTCATACCAAGGATACAGTCAAGATAGTAAGCGATGACTTGAAGCTGCCCCCATACAATCCTTACAGCGCTCCCGTTCCTGTGATGGATATGGAGAATGCTCCTGCGCGACAGATGCGTGATCCATTTGTTATGAAAAGCAATTTTATAAGTTATGCTGCCCATGCCTCATGGCAGCAGGAAATAATGGCAGCTTCCGAGAGGGCACGCAAATATATTCACTCATACCTGGGCGGCCTGCTGGAAACTGAAAACGAGGGTGCGGACATCCTGGTGGTTGCCTCCGGCACAGCTGTTTCACAGGGAAGGGAAGCTATAAGGCTGGCTGGTAAAGAAGGATTGGATGTTGGCCTTGTTAAGATCAAAAGCATCCGGCCCTTTCCGGCAGAGGAGATAAAAAGACTTGCCGCCGGGGCTAAAGCCATAGTCGTGCCAGAGTTTAACCGTGTGGGCTGGTTGTGCCGCGAAGTTAAAGCTGCTGTGGAAGATAACACTAAAGTGGTGGGCGGCCCCAGGGTCTTTGGCGGTATGACAATGCCCCCTGAGCTGATTTTGGACGAAATCAGGAGGTGCGTAAATGTCTGAGAACATCTTAAAGTTTACACCGTGTTTTGAAGATATTATGCCGGACGAGTATAAAGAACTGGTGGCATCAGGTCCCTATGGCAAGGATTTGGGAGTCTCACAGCTTGGCTCATACAAGGAGCTTCTTGAGGAGCACCCGCTTTGCGCGGGATGCGGCCTGGCACTTTCACTGCGACTTATTCTTGCTTCCCTGCCAAATCCGGCTGACACAGTGATTGTGGGCTCCACAGGCTGCAGCGCGTTGGCCTTTCCGCAGGTAGCACTGCATAACATCCATTCTCTGTTTGGCAATCAGAATGCTGTAGCATCGGGTTTAAAGCGGGCACTTAAATTAAGGTATCCGGATAAAACAAAAGATGTGGTGGTAGTGGCCGGCGATGGGGCCACTGCCGATATCGGGCTTGATATGGTGATGCAGTCCTGGTTCAGGGGTGAAAACATTACCACAATTATGCTTGACAACGAGGCATACGCCAACACCGGAGGCCAGGAAAGCGGCATGTCGCAGCAGGGAGCAGTGCTAAACATGGCGCCAAAAGGGAAAAACTTCCCTAAAATCTCTTTGCCGGAGATAGCCAGGGAAGCAGGATGTGCTTATGTGGCCGTAACTTCTCCCGCCCAGCCCAAGCGTCTTGAAAAAATGGTGAGACGCGCCATTCTTGCCGCGCGTGAAGTCGGCCCCACATATGTTCAGATTTTTGCGCCCTGTCCCACAAACTATAAGTTTAAGCCGCAGGAAACTATCTCTTTGATAAAGAAGCGCGAAAAGGAAGGCACACACAAAACCAGGGAGTATATCAGCCCCCAAGCACAGGAGTTCCTGGCCATGGTGGAGGAGGCGAAAAAAGATGAGTAAAAAAACAAGCATTCGCATGTCAGGTCTTGGCGGCCAGGGTGTTGTTACTGCCGCTCATATTCTGGGTGCTGCCGCTACCAGGGACGGCCTTGTCAGCACTGTCAATCCCTTTTTCGGTGCTGAGAAAAGGCTGGCTCCGGCAGAAAGCTATGTGCGGATAGATTCTGAAAAGATTTATGAACGGGGGGAGATCCTGTTCCCCAATATTATCATGATTTTTCATCCGCACGTGATAACACTGGGCAAATGCTATACTATGCCGTTCTTTGACGGGCTGCAGCCGGGAGGGATTATCCTTGTTAATTTCGATGTTTTCCCTGAACTGGGCAGTGACGACCTGGTAAAGCTGGCCGCTTTAAAGGCAAGGTTGTATTGCCTCCCGGCTACCCAGGTGGCACTGGATATTGCCGGTACGGAGCTTGCTACCAACATGGCAATGCTTGGAGGGCTGCTCGGGGTGACAGGGATTGTATCAATCGAGTCTTTTAAACTCTCCCTGGCGGAAAGATTCGGCGGTGGAAAGTTTGTTGCATCCGGCACCACCGCGGTATTGGACGATGCGCTGAGAAACAAGTTCTCTAAGGTTAGCCAGTTGGTTGACAAAAATATGGAAGTTGTTGAAGCGGCTGGCAGTGCAGTCGTTGAATTTACTCTTTAAAGGAGGATAAGGTTGATGTATGTAGCAGCAAGGGTGGACGAAGAAAAATGTAACGGCTGCAGGCTGTGTGTTTACGCCTGCCCCGATCCCAATGTTATCGCTGTAATTCAATTAAAAAAGGTAGTAGCCATTGACCAAAAACGCTGTAAGGGGTGCGGCCTCTGTGCCACTGTTTGCCCCAAAGGTGCTTTGGCTGTAAGTTAAAGACGGGGGTGAGGAAATGGGCAGTGCACAACGCCCGGTTAGTGCTGAACATTTAATGTTTGAAGCTGCAAGAATACCGGCCTTTATCACCGGCAGTGAAGCGGTAATGGAAGCTGTTAAAAGGGCCAATGTTGACATGGCCATCGCTTATCCCATCACGCCGCAGAGTGAGAGCATGCACCTGGTGGGGGACCTTTACGCAGACGGTTATTTAAAAGACTACTATAGGGCGGAGAATGAATTCGCTGTCATGGCGGCAATCCACGGTGCTGCCCTGGGGGGAGGACGGGTATTTACCGCCACCAGCGGGCCCGGTACGCTAAGAGCTATGGAGATGTTTCCGGTTTGGGCGGGCTCCCGGCAGCCCGTGGTCTGTGCTTTTATGTGCAGGGGCGTTTCCCTGCCTCCTTCTATCCAGCCGGAAAACATTGAGATGAGTATGCTTCTTGATACAGGTATGCTGATGCTGCACGCCGAGGATGGTCAGGACTTTTTCGATATGATTCTGAAGGCCTACGCAATCGCGGAAAAACCCGATGTTCACCTGCCGGTGGGGATATTTGCAGATGGTTTTTTTGTTACTCACACCAGAGACACAGTAATGCTTCCGCCTGATGATATCAAGCTTGAACAGTATGACCCCGGGAAATCACCTGTACCTGTCTTTGATATGGAGACGCCGCCTATGAGAATCACCCGGGACCCGCTGCTGAACAAAAGCAATTTTATCAGCTATGCCGCCAATGCCAGCTGGCATCAGGAGGTGCTGGCTGCTGCGGAAAGGTCACGTAAATACATTAACCGCTATCTTGGCGGCCTTTTGGAAGTTCAAAACCCTGATGCCCGGATATTTATTGCGGCTTCAGGGACAGCAGTTTCCCAGGGACGCGAGGCACTAAAAATTCTGCTGCGGGAAGGCTGCGATGCGGGGCTGATTAAAATTAAGTCCATCAGGCCTTTCCCCACAGAGGAGATTGAAGAGGCCACCAAAGGTGCTGACTTGATTGTGGTGCCTGAATTTAACGCCGGCGGCTGGCTGGCCAGGGAAATCAAAGCTGCCATTAATGAAAATAAGAGAGTGGTGGCAGGACCGCGTGTTTTTGGCGGCATGTCAATACCCAGTGAGTTAATTGTCAATGAAGTGCACCAAGCCCTGGCAAAGCGCAAAACCCATATGTCGTAGGAGGACACTATGTCATTGAAGATAATAAAGCCGACCGCTGCATTTCAGGACCTGCTGCCCCCGGAGTACCGGGAGCTGGTTCTAAATGGCCCTTTTAAAGATCACAAAGGTCTGAATGAACTGGGTTCCTTCAAAGAAATAATTGAAGAGCACCCGCATTGTGCCGGGTGCGGTGTTGCTCTCGGTGTCCGTCTCGTGGCGGCTTCACTGCCCTCGCCGGCCGACACGCTCATCATCGGCACTCCCGGTTGCTCTTTTTTCGGGCTGGCTCAAACGGCGGTTAATTACGCTAATACAGCGTTTGGCAATCAGAACGCTGTAGCTTCTGGTCTGAAGAGAATGCTGAAAATCCGCTACCCGGATTTGCACAAAGATGTGGTGGTACTTGTGGGAGACGGCGGTATAGCTGATATCGGCCTTGACCTAACACTGCATTCCTGGCTGCGTCGCGAAAATATAACCACGATTATGGTGGATAATGAAGTCTACGGCAACACAGGTGGACAGGAAAGCGGCATGTCTGTGGAAGGCCAGGTGCTTAACATGGCGCCGCAGGGCAAGAAATTCCCTAAAATACCGGTGTTTGACCTGGCTCGTGTTTCTGGGTGTGCTTACGGCGCCAGAGTAACTGTGGCAAGCCCCAAAAAAATCGGCCAGGCTGTAAAAAAAGCAATCCTCATTGCCCGCGAAGTGGGGCCCACATATGTGCAGATTTATACCCCCTGCCCCACGAATCTTAAGTTTCCGCCTAATATGACTATTAAAACCGCTAAAGAGGCGGAGGCAGGTTACTATTCATTTCAGGAATTTATAAACGATGAAGCACTTGAATATTTGAAAAAGGCAGAGGCTTAATCGCAGAAAGGAGTTACAGCAATGGAAGCTAACAATACTGTTAAGTATAACTGGGATACTCCCTGTTCCAACAGGATAATGTGCGCTGCAGGCTTCATTTTATGCACTGGTTCATAACTTATTTGATAGCACGGACCAACTGGGAACTAAGGCATTAAAAAAGCAGCGGTTAAAGTGGATTGACTTTGGCCGCTGCTTTTTTAGCACTTATGCTTGGGTGTAAGCAGTTCCCCAGGAGAAGTGGGGAACTTTTTACGGTATAGGAAAATTATAATCGCTTACATTTGTAAAGCGGCAGCTGAACACACCACACGAAAGCGCGCTCTAAGGGAACAAAAAGCGCGCCTTTCTTGTGCTAATTTTTAAAAATATAGCGTCTGTCAATGAATCCTGCTGTTAAATCTCTTGCCGTAAGGGAATTTGAAGCGTAAACTAGGATTAGGGTAAATGCCGGGGAAGGCCCGGTTTGAGTAGGAATAAACCAGAAAAGGGGGTGTCTGCATGGAAGAAATGCGGCTCCTGGCTCCGACGGCAATCCTTGGTTATGGTTTCCCCCTGGAGTCTTTTAAAAGGGGAATGGAAGCTAACCCCCATGTGATTGGTGTGGATGCGGGATCAACAGACCCGGGACCTTATTACCTTGGTAAGGGAAAATCATTTACAGACCGGACGGCGGTTAAACGGGACCTGAGAATTATATTGGAAGCGGCCTCTGCTGCCGGAATACCCGTTGTGATAGGCTCGGCGGGAGGCAGCGGCGGGCTTGTCCACGTGGACTGGAACGAGGCAATTGTGGAGGAACTGGCAAGTGAACTGAATCTTTCTTTTAAGCTGGCTAGGATTGATGCTGAATTTTCACAGGAGTATGTGTTAGATAAGTTAAATAGGGGTGAAATAACGCCGCTGCCCGGCTGCCCCGTGTTAAATGAAGAAGATGTGAGGCAGTCGGTGCGGATAGTGGGCCAGATGGGTATTGAGCCTGTGCAGAAAGCACTGGCGGCAGGGGCGCAGGTTATTGTGGCGGGACGGGCTTATGACCCGGTATGCTTTGCTGCTCTGCCCGTCATGAAGGGTTTTGACCCCGGGCTTGCCCTGCACCTGGGCAAGATTCTGGAGTGTGCCGCCATTGCCGCAACACCGGGGAGCGGCAGGGATTGCATGCTTGGTATATTAAGAAAGGATCATTTTCTTATCCGTCCCACAAACAAAACGCGTCGCTGCACTACGGAATCGGTGGCAGCCCATTCATTATATGAAAAATCTGACCCGTTTCATCTGCACGGCCCGGGAGGGAGCCTGGATTTAACTGGCACACGGTATACCCAGGTTGATGAAGAGACTGTAAAAGTTACAGGGACGCGCTTTGTCGAAGCTCCTTACAGCATAAAGCTGGAGGCAGCGCGTAAGACAGGCTATAGGGCGGTTTCTATAGCGGGGACCAGGGACCCTGTTATGATTGAAAAAATAGAAGAAATAATCACCGGGGTGAAGGATAATGTGAATGACAACTTTAACCTGGATGGCCGCTTTTTCTTACACTTTCATCTCTACGGCTATCGCGGAGTGATGGGGGAGCTTGAGCCGGTGCGCTCCAAGGCGCATGAACTGGGCATTGTGATGGAGGCAGTGGCGCCAAGCCAGGAAGAGGCCAACACCATCCTCAGTTTTGCCCGCTCAACCATGCTTCATTACGGCTACCCCGGGCGCATCAGCACTGCCGGCAACCTTGCTTTTCCCTATTCTCCTTCCGATTTTGAAGCGGGAGAGGTTTTTGAGTTCTCAATCTACCACCTCCTGCAAAATATTGACCCTGTCAGCCCGTTTAAGATTAAATATGAGGAGATAGGAGGTTTGGGATAATGGCTGGTTCAGAGACCGTTAGACTGAGGGATATTGCCGGAGTTATACGCAGTAAAAATGCCGGCCCCTACGAGTTGACTTTTGATATAATCTTTAACGACTATGAAACTTTTGAAAAAGCTGTAAGGGGCAACTCTGTGACAAAAGAACTGTTTTCACTTCTTTATGGTATCCCTGTGGTTGATGTGTTTTCAGTAATACCCTTTCCTCCCGCCAAAGCCATTAAGATAACGATACTGCGGCCCAGACCCTCAGGCAGCCTGGGAGAAACTGATGTTTACGGTGCACAGCAGCATGGCCCCCTGCTGGATTTGGAAGTGGTGCTGGCATGACTAAGATGCTGTCAGTTGAGCTTGCGGACTTTGTTGTTTCACTGGACTATGATTTGCTGCCAGCAGAGGTGCCCCGGCTCTATACCCTCTTTTTTCAGAGCTCTGCTACCATACTTACTCCAGCGCCGTTGACCTTGTAGCTTCGAAGCAGCCCCGGACACCATTCCAGGCTAAATTCAGCCTGCCCTATTGCGGCGCGGCGGCACTGGTATTCGGCCGCCTGGGGCTTGATGAGTTTAAGCAGGAACACCTTGAAGTTCCTGAAATAGCCAGATTGATATCTGCGTCAAGAGTACAGTTCTGTGACTGGGCTGAGGATGGGTACCCCCGCAGATGGCGCACACGACTTGAATGTAAGTTGAAAGACGGCAGCGTAATTGTCAGCGAAACAGAGAACCCGCGGGGAGACCCGGAAAATCCGCCGGCAGAGGGGGAACTTGAGGAAAAGTTTTTACTCCTGGCATCTTCTTGCTTAAATGAAGAAAATGCCCGCACACTGCTTGCCGCAATAAAGAATTTGGCCGCCACTCCAATGGCCGGCGACTTACTTAAGGATGTGCAGCATGTATACACCTGAAATAAGAAACCTGATTAAAAAAGTGGAGGAAACAAGGCTAAGCAGGCTGGGTAAGGAATTCAGGCGCATGACCGCTGATGAAAAGCAAGATGTGCTGGAAAGATTCCATCCCGACCATGTTAAAGAAGGATTCACCACCCTGGAGGCGGGTGTAAACAAGGGCGAGCGTGCGCCAAAAGAGCTGGCGTTTCTGCTGCAGGCTAAAAGCCGTATCAGAGACGCCAGCCTGAATTTAAATGAATTTGACTATGATGTTGATGTCCTTATCATAGGCGGCGGCGGCGCCGGGGCATCAGCTGCTTTAATGGCGCATGAACAGGGGGTAAAAACGCTTGTTGTCACAAAACTGCGCTTTGGCGACAGCAATACAGTTATGGCCCAGGGTGGTATCCAGGCGGCAACACTGCCCTCTGACTCTCCCGCCATCCATTATCTTGATACTATAGGCGGCGGGCACTACACCAACACACCGGAATTGATATATAATCTTGCCCTGGATGCGCCAAAAGTTATCAAGTGGCTGGCTCAGTTGGGAGTGATGTTTGACCGTGAGCATGACGGCACGTTAAAGCCTGTTCACGGCGGCGGTACATCCAGGCGCAGAATGCACCCTGCCAGGGACTACAGCGGCGCCGAGATAATGCGCGTCCTGAGGGATGAAGTGCGCAGCCGCGGCATAGAGGTTGTAGAATTTTCGCCGGCGGTTGAATTAATTCTGGACGAGGACGGCAAAGCGGCAGGCGCTGTATTATACAACCTGGAGACCGGGAAGTATTTAATTGCCCGCGCCAAGACTGTAATCCTTGCTGCGGGCGGCTCAGGGCGCCTGCACTACCAGGGGTTCCCCACCACCAACCACAACGGAGCCACCGCAGATGGTTTGGTAATGGCTTACCGCGCCGGCGCCAAACTTAAATTTGTGGATTCAGTCCAGTACCACCCAACCGGAGCGCTGTTTCCCCCCCAAATTTTAGGCCTGCTTGTTACTGAGAAATTGCGCGGTATGGGCGCCACACCGCTTAATGTGCAGGCGGAGTTATTTGTTCATCACCTGGAGACGCGTGACGTGGAAGCGGCTGCTTTTATCAGGGAGTGCCGGGAAAAAAAGCTCGGCGTCCCTGTTCCCGGCGGCATGGCCGGTATCTGGCTTGACACGCCGCTGCTTGATGTCATCCACGGCCAAGGTACTGTGGAGAAGAATTTCCCTGCCATGGTCCGTCAGTATTCCCGCTTTGGCATCAACATCAGCCGTGACCCCATCATTGTCTATCCCACTATCCACTATCAAAACGGCGGCATGGAAATCAACGCCGATAGCATGACAGGGATAGAAAATCTGTTTGCCGCCGGCGAAAACACCGGCGGAGTGCAGGGAAGAAACAGGCTGGCCGGCAATTCTCTGCTTGACATCCTGGTCTTTGGCCGCAGAGCCGGCATCAATGCTGCACTTAAATCAAAGGAGGTAAAGCTTAAGCAGCCGACACTTGACCATGTTGCTGCCTTCCAGCGTGAACTCAGAGAACAGGGATTAGATAGCAGAGAAATCGCTGCGCCCATACTTTTACCGCATTATACGCACAAACCTGAGCCAGCGAACAGTCCGGAACATAAAATTTTTTAAAGTTTTTTGGATTGTGCAGGAGTTTAATTAAGAACTATAGAATAATATATAAATAAAAGTGTACTGAAAGTGCGTTACCCATAGACTAAAGCAGATTTTAGAGGGTACGTCTTTAAACCGTTTGGTTATAAAGGCTCCCTTTTTTTATTAATATTATTAACTTGAAGATTTAAATACTATAGGTAAGAGGAGGTGCAGTAGCATGAAAACCCTTGGTCAGGTGGCTTTGCGCGTGGTGCTGGAGGAGGAAGACAGCTATCAGAGTTTAATTGAAGAAGCCAGTAAAATGGGGTTCCTCGTAGCCAGGGGCAAAGTGGGCTCCATGAATATGGAAAAGGTTATTGCCGCTGTAGAAACAACCGCCAAAAGGCAAGGATTGATATCTGAAAATTACAGGGAAGAGCACGCTCTTTATCATGCTGTGCTTGAAGCTTTAAGCGGCATTTGCCGCGGACAGCTGGCGCTTGGAAATATTCTGAGAACTGTGGGCCTTCGCTTTACAATTGTAAAAGGACCAAAAAAGCATGGTGAGCAAAACGAGGGAGTCTGGATTGCTGTTGTTCTTTACGGGACCATAGGAGCGCCAATCAAAGGGTTTGAACACGAGGCGCTTGGTCTTGGCATAAATCATATCTGAGATATTTGAAAAATCCATAGACAATAGTCAATAGAGGGTTTGCCATCCTTATCTCTTGATTAATCAATGCAGCTTAACTAATCTTACATGTGTGGGGGATAAATTAATGATTATCATTGATGGCAACCGGTTAACAATCGAACAAATGGTGGCGGTTTCCCGGCACGGGGTTAAAGTCAGGATTTCATCGGAAGCAGAAAAGGCAATCAATAAGTCAAGAGCTATGGTTTGCCGGCTTGTTGAAACAGGCGAAGTAGTTTATGGGATTACAACAGGCTTTGGCAAACTCAGCAATGTGATAATCTCTAAAGAACAAACAGCCCAACTGCAGAATAACCTGATACGCAGTCATGCGGTCGGCGTCGGTGAGATGCTGTCTGAAGAGGTAATCAGGGCTATTATGCTGCTGCGGGCCAATACTCTGGCTAAAGGCAATTCCGGCATCCGCCTCTCTGTTTTACAGACATTGATAGAAATGTTGAACAAAGGTATCCACCCGCTTGTCCCCTGCCAGGGTTCAGTCGGCGCCAGCGGAGACCTGGTTCCCCTTGCCCATATGGCGCTGCCTCTGATTGGCGAGGGCGAAGTTATCTATGAGGGAGTCCGTATGGATGGCGCCGGGGCGCTGAAGTTGGCCGGTATAAGTCCTGTGGTTTTGGATGCCAAGGAAGGCTTGGCACTGATTAACGGTACTGCGGTGATGACTGCCATTGCCGCTTTGGCGGTATATGACAGCGAGGTGCTGCTTGATACCGCTGATATTGCGGCAGCCATGACCATAGAGGCATTGCGCGGGATTACTGAAGCCTTCGATGAAAACATAAACCTGGTGAGGCCTCATCCCGGACAGATAAGGTCAGCTGAAAATCTACGTTCAATACTTGCCGGCAGTGAACTGATTTCATCTGTAGGTGAATACCGTATTCAGGATCCTTACAGCCTGCGCTGCACGCCTCAGGTGCACGGGGCTTCCCGTGATGCTGTTGCCTATACGCGGCGTGTGGTGGAGATTGAAATAAATTCAGCCACTGACAATCCGCTGATTTTTCCACCGCTTGATAAGGTCATCTCCGCCGGCAATTTTCATGGCCAACCCGTAGCTCTGGCTATGGATTTTCTGGGCATAGCCATGTCGGAGATAGCCAATATTGCCAACTGCCGGATTTCTCAGCTCCTTGCTTCGGAGCTGAAAGAATTACCCCCCTTTTTAATTAAGGATAGCGGGCTAAACTCGGGCTGCATGCTGACCCAGTATACAGCCGCCGCCCTGGTCTCTGAAAATAAAGTCCTGGCCTCGCCTGCCAGTGTTGATTCCATTCCGACTTCAGCGTACCAGGAAGACCATGTCAGCATGGGGACGATTGCGGCACGGAAAGCGCGAAATATCTTAGAAAACACAACTAATGTAATGGCAATTGAGCTTTTTTGCTCCGCTCAGGCGTTTGAATTCTACTTTCCCTGCCGGCTGGGCGAAGGGACAAAAAAAGCTTATGACTGTATACGCAGCAGGGTTTCCATTTTGGAAAAAGACAGAGTTATGTATAACGATGTGAAGCAAATAGTTGATCTGATAAAGAGCGGGTTGATTGCGCAAAAAGTTTTTGGCGTCAGTCAATGCTTGGCCTGTGAAAGTAGCTAAAGTAAGTCCATCGCCCTGACTCAGTGTCAGTATCTTTTTGCGTAATTTTTCATTTATCCACTATTTAAGAGTATAGATGCATTAACCTGCTAGTGAAGCTATCTTAGGGACACATCATTTTCTTTTGAGTTGTCCCGTACAAAGGTGGTGTACAAAATGTGTATAGTCCGGTTGCCGTGGGGAAGAGAGGCAACATTAGATGTCCCCCTACCGGGGGAGTGGAAATTCAGGGCAGAACTCCTGCCTTACCCCTTTGAACCCGTTACAGATGTAAAGGAAGCTGTTGTCCAAGGCTTGCAGGATTCCATTGATGCTGTGCCGCTATCTGACATGTCTTTAGCTGGTAAGAAAGTTGTATCCGGGATGTGCCGGTATGGACACCATTGCCGCCACGCATCTAATGGGAGACTCCGCCTGGAGGTTTTCCAGTGTCGGCAGCCTGGGGGAAAACTGCCTGACACGATCTGATCTTGAGGAAGGGGCACTTAAAGTGCGTCACGCAGGTTCCGTATTTTAATCTACGGCTTTAATCTGGAGTATTTCCAGGAAGTATCATTATTAACACTGTAGATACAGCAATTATAGAACGCACCAGAGCTGCTTACAAGGCAATAGGGGCCACTCTTACCTACAACTGTACTCCTTACCTGGAAAATAATATTCCCCGGTTTGGTGAAATCACGGCATATTCGGAGTCAGGGGCCACTCCTTATATAAACTCGGTTTATGGTGCCAGGTCCAACAGAGAAGCAGCACAAAGCGCTCTTTGTGCTGCAGTTACGGGCAGGACGCCGCTCTATGGTTTTTTACCATATAGTGGGTATAACACCCGAGGCTCCTACGCTTAAGCTCGCTTTCCATGGCAGAGAACCTAAAAAACGTGTGGTCATTACCGACGGTGACCTAAAAGAAGTCCACCAAGCCATCTCCGGGGGTGGAGGAAAAATTGATTTTGCCATGTTCGGTATTTAATTAATAGTATTTACGATTCAGTCTTAACAAAGTTTTTAGATCATTGCAAATTTAGCAGGAATTTTAATAATTATGTCAAATAAGGCACTATAATAAACCTTTTTGAAAATCCAAAATTAATTTACACTGAGAAGCATGCCTCAGAGTTATTAGCTAACAGGGGGGCTCTTTTATCGGTATACAAAAACCGTAGAGGGGCCTCTTTGATTTTTAGATAGGTATTAGTTAAGAAGTTCTTTAAATAGATAAAATTAACTGATAATAAAATTAGAATAGTCTCCAATTATAGGAAGTTTTAAGAAATCGCAGAGAGGAGGGATGAAATTTTAGTCATATGTTTTTTATTGGATGAATTGTGAAAATTAAACAACAGGAGGGTTAAAATTGATTAAAAGAGACAGGTTTGTAGTTTTGATTCTGTGTATTTTTCTGCTTTCTATTATTGGAACGGCATGCGGCGGTAGAGGTGGTACAGTCACTACACCGCAGGAAAATGCAGAGCCAATAGTAATCGGCACTATATTTCCTGCAAGCGGACCGATGGCAGTGAATGGACAAATGACCTTTGATGGAGTAGATATAGCAAGGGAAATGGTTAATGAAAGGGGCGGCATAAATGGCAGGATGGTGAACTTTGTTTCAGCAGATGCACCAGACGCTACAGCCGCTACACAAGAAGCTGAAAGGCTCATTACTACAAGGAATGTTAAAATGATAATAGGTACACAGGCAAGCGGGCTTTCTTTGGCTGCCACTGCTGTATCAGAAAGAAACAAAGTATTTTACTGGGAAGTAGAAGGTATTGCGGATGGGATTACGGATAGAGGTTTTAAATATGTTTTTAGGCCTACTTTCAGAGCTAAACAAATGGCAGAACAAATGCTGGATTTCACGCAAAATGTGGTAGCGGAGAGATTGGGTAAAGCCCCTAAAGATTTAAAGGTAGCTCTTGTTTATGAAGACTCTGCTTTTGGGTCTTCAAGCGCAGCCAATCTCACTTCTTTAGTAGACAATTATGACTTTGATTTTATCATGATTTCCAGCTACAGCGCACAGTCTGTAGAATTATCCTCCCTTGTACTTGAATTAAGATCACACCGGCCCGATGTTCTAATGGCTGTCTCTTTTGTTAACGATTCAATACTACTGGCGAGGGAGTCCAAAGAGTTGGGATTCAACCCACCTGTAATTATCGGGACTACAGCAAGTCATGGAACTGCTGACTTTGCCTCGGCTATGGGCGACGACGTCAACGGAATATTTGCAGCAGGTATTACTTCTGGTGTAAACCCGGATAAGATGAAACCAGAGGTCAGGGAAATATTCGATGAACTGGTGAGAAGATATAAAGAAAGAAGGGGAATTGAGCCTGGTGTTAGTGTTTTAAACGGATTTAACGGCGCGTGGATATTTTTAACAGAAGTGTTGCCGAATGTTGAGAATATTGATGCTGATTCAGTTCGCGAAGCTGCATTTGAGTTGAATATCGATGAAGGTGATACTATACTGGGTTATGGTATTAGATTTATTGGCCCCGATAAGCCACACTCAGGCCACAATGAGCAGGCATTTGCGGCAGTTATGCAATGGCAGGACGGAAAGCTGAAGGCTGTTTATCCGGAGATTATTTCAATTACTACTCCCAAATTCTGAAAAAAATAAAGGGTGCAGCGGGAGGGGTTTTTCCTCCTGCTGCACAATAACATTTGAGGGGTGTTTTTAATAGATCTACAAACTTTCATACAGCTTTTAGTAAGCGGATTATTATTCGGTGGAATTTACACGCTTGTCAGCGTTGGTCTGACGCTGACATTAGGTGTTATGAATATTGTAAATCTGGCTCATGGGGATTTTCTCATGATAAGTCTTTACGCAATTTACTGGATGTTTGAACTTTACAATATTCACCCTTATATTTCACTGCTTGTTGTTATTATTCTAATGTTCGTTTTAGGATTATTAGTGGAAAGATTTATTATCCGCCCCACTATTGACAAGCCCCGTCACGTACATATTTTTGCTACTTTGGGCTTATCACTAATTCTTCAGAATTTGGCATTGATGTTCTGGACAGGGAATTTCAGGACAATTCGGATTCCGATAGCCCAGTTAACATGGGAAGTCGGTGGTGTATTTTTAAATTTTTCAAGGATTTTAATATTTGCCGTTGCTTTGTTTGCTGCCCTGCTAATCTATTTATTTCTCAAATATACCTGGATAGGTCGTGCAATCAGGGCCACCTCGCAAGATCGAAATGCGGCTATGCTTATGGGTATAAATATTGATAAAGTATTTATGATTACTTTTGCTATAGGAATTTCGACGCTGGGACTGGCTGCAGGTCTTTTATTGCCGCTTTATTTTGTTTACCCCACGGTTGGTTTTCAGTTTACCCTTGTTGCTGTTGTGATTATAGTAATGGGTGGTTTGGGGAGTATAAAGGGAGCAATCATTGCGAGCATATTTATAGGAATTGTCGAAACTCTGAGTGGATATTTTATTGATCCCGCCATGAAACAGGCAATTTATTTCATAATATTTATTTGTGTATTAATATTTAAACCTTCCGGGTTGTTTGGAAAAAAGTTGAAGGTGGCTTAACAATGAGGAAATTTGATGCAGGGATTTTCTTAATTATGCTAATTTTTATGTTGCTCTATAATAGTAATAATTTTGTGATGGGAATTATATTTCAGGCATTATTATGGGCGGCGCTTGCAGGGTCCTGGAACATACTAGGCGGATTTGCCGGACAGTTTTCCATTGCGCACAGCGCCTTTATAGGTATCGGTGCCTACACTTCTTCTCTTCTCTACATTCACCTGGGGGTGTCTCCATGGCTTGGAATGCTGGCCGGAGCAGCTATCTCATGTATGATCGGGATATTTCTTGGGGCCATATGCTTTAAGTTGAAAGGCCATTTCTTTGTTTTAGCAACTCTTGCCTTTGGCCAATTGATGCTAATTATAGCTGTTTACTGGCGTAGCTTAACAAAAGGCTCCGAGGGTCTCTCCTTGCCTTTCAATACAGGATTTTTGTTAATGGCATTTACCAATAGATTACCCTATGTAATCATAGCCTTTTTATATTTGGTCCTTGTTATTAGTGTTACCATTTATATTGACAAATCAAAACTGGGATATTTTTTAACGGCTTATCGTGAAGATGACGATGCGGCAAGAATAGTAGGTGTTAACACTTTCAGAGCTCGTTTGCTAGCTTCTGGAATTAGCTCCTCTTTGGCTGCTGTTGGCGGCACCTTATATGCGCAATATATGTTTTACATTGATCCAATAAATGTTTTTGGAATCAACATTGCTGCACAAGCACCATTAATAGCAATAGTTGGTGGTCTTGGAACGTCTATGGGGCCTGTATTCGGTGCTATTTTAATATTACCCTTGACTCAGCTGTTAAGAGCCTGGGTGGGGGGTTCTTTACACGGCCTCCACCTTATCATTTATGGGGTTATTCTTATAATTGTACTATTCCTAATTCCGGAAGGTTTATATCCAAGGTTTCAGCAAGCTTTTTATAGACTGATTAAACGGGAGGAAAAAAATGCTGGAACTAAAAAAAGTGTCAAAGGCGTTTGATGGTTTAAAAGCTGTAAAAGAAGTGAGCCTAGAAGTTGAAGCAGATAGAATTACAGGACTGATAGGCCCCAATGGTGCAGGGAAGACAACTATTTTTAATTTAGTAACCAACCTATACAAATTGGATCAGGGAGAAATTGTCTTTAACAGTAAGATTATAAACGGCTTAGCCCCTGAACGGATCTGTGAAATGGGTATCTCACGAACTTTTCAGCTGGTTAAAACTTTTAATAACTTATCTGTTGAAAAAAATGTCGTTATTGCTGCTTTACTTCGAAATACAAGAATGAATGATGCTTATGAAAAAGCAGGGGAAGTTTTAAACTTTTTGAATCTTTACCATCACCGTGACAAGTATGCAAAAAATCTGAATCTTTGCGAACGCAAAAGGCTGGAAGTAGCAAGAGCCCTGGCAACTGATCCAAAACTTTTGCTTTTAGATGAAGTCATGTGCGGACTCAATCCTACCGAAATAAAGGATGTTATGAAAACCATAGTAAATATTAATAAAACAGGTGTGGGCATTTTTCTTATCGAGCATATTATGTCTGCTGTCATGCATTTGTCTGAAAAGATAATTGTACTAAATCATGGTGAAAAACTTGCGGAAGGAAGCTCAATGGAAATATCAAAAAATCCTGAAGTAGTTAAAGCATATTTGGGGGAGGAATACTCTCTTGTTGAAAGTTAAAAATCTCTCTGCAGGTTATGGCGATATCCAGATACTATTTAATGTCTCAATGGAGATAAAAGACGGTGAGGTCGTTGCATTAATAGGTGCGAATGCAGCAGGTAAAACGACAACTATAAAGTGCATCTCAGGTTTGATAAAAGAAATCAGTGGTGAAATATACTTTGAAGGAAAAAAGATAAATAATATACCAGCTTATGAAAGGGTTAATCTTGGATTGATTCAGGTTTGTGAGGGAAGAAGCCTTTTCCCGATGATGACAGTGCAGGAAAATCTATACCTTGGTGCTTACTCAAAACGGGCAAGGAAAAAGCTTAATGAGTCACTGGAAACGGTTTATGAATTGCTGCCGGATTTATACACAAAAAAAAGCCAGCTAGCAGGTTCTCTAAGTGGTGGGCAACAGCAAATGGTCGCCATCGGGAGGGGGTTGATGGGTGTGCCAAAAATTCTAATTATGGACGAACCTTCTTTAGGACTTGCACCTGTAATAACGCAAAGGGTCTTTGAAATAATAGAAAAAATTAAGGAACAGGGAACAACAGTGCTTCTAGTAGAGCAGAATGTTGTTAAGACACTGGAGCTTGCAGACAGGGGCTATGTAATGGAGAATGGACGGATTATTATGAATGAAGAGGCTAAATCACTTTTGCGTAACGACAATCTTAGAAAGGCATATATGGGGATTTAATTTAGATATCATAAAGAATGGAACGGAGCCCGGCAAGGCATTATTTTAATAGTTCTAACGGGGGGTTATCTAGAATGGAAATAGGAAGCATTGCTTTTTTTATGGGATGGGGATTGTTGATACTTTTAGGCTTCTTTATCTTTTATTCGGTGTATGCCCTTGTAAAAGATAAGGAACCACAGGCAGCAAAGAGAATATTTTTCTCTGGAGTAATATTTTTATTCTTATGGGCCTCTGCCCTGTTCTTTGAATTTCCCTTTAAACCTTTAGTTCTTGTTTTAGTGAATTTTTTAGTTATTAGTCTATGTGCAGTTATGTTTTTACCGATTGGTAAAAAAGAAGAATTTTTATTACCTGCCAATATGGGACAGATAGATGAAAGAGACATTATGTTTTCCAGAGCTGCATATGAAGAAGGTTCTCCGCAATATATAGAATATTATACCAGGCATCCTGAAAAAAAAGCAGTTGATGCTGATATCAGAGCAAAGCCCAAGTTAGGGGAGCCAGGAACCCAAACTTATAACCGTTATGATGCTCCTATTATGAACTCATTGTTTGAGGTGCTTGCAAATCTGCGTCCACTGACTGAACCCAAAGCAGAAAACGATAAAGTATATTCCGATCCTGAGCATATGACTGCGAAATTAAAGGGGTTAGCGCAGTATTTCGGGGCAAACCTAGTAGGAGTCACAGAACTGCGTGATTACCATTATTATTCTTACCGTGGACGTCGACCGGATGTCTATGGGTCAGAGCCGGCTCCCAAGCACAAATACGCCATAGTCTATGCAGTTGAAATGGCGCACAATATGATTTTAAATGCGCCAAAATTACCTGTTGGCATAGAGACTGCAAAACAATATATGGAGTTAGCGAAAATAGGACTGGAGTTGGCTTATTATCTGAAAGGTCTGGGGTATGACGCAAGAGCACATACGGACGGCAATTATCTGGTGGTATGCCCTTTGGTAGCTGCAGATGCAGGTTTAGGAGAGATAGGTCGCATGGGCATTTTAATGACTGAAAAATATGGTCCAAGGATTAGGCTGGGAGTTGTTACTACTGATATTCCCCTTATTCCGGGTAAACCTAAAAGTTTTGGTGCTCAAAATTTCTGTAATTATTGTTTAAAATGTGTACGAAACTGTCCTTCTCAGGCAATTCCCGCCGGTCAGAAAGAAATTATCAATGGACATCCCAGGTGGCAGATTAAACAAGAAAAATGCTATGGATTTTGGAGGAAAGTGGGGACTGACTGTGGTATCTGTATAAACAGTTGTCCTTATAATAAGCCTGATAATCTTGTTCACAGATTGGTTAGATACTCATTAAGAAACTCAGACGTTGCAAGAAGAATCGTGCCTAAGCTTGATGATGTACTATACGGTAAAAAACCTTATAAAGATGTAAGACCTCACTGGATGGAAAGAGGAAAGGAAAAAGCCGAATGATATTAAAATACTTACAGACTCCCCATCAGAGTCTAAATTTATCTTATCTTCAACCCTGAAAAAGCGTCACATCGCCGAGTAAGCAGTTATTGTCAGTAATATCAAGGCTGTGGTAGAATTACAGCAAAACAATTATAACGAGGTGCTCAATGCTTACCAAGCTTACTGTGGAACAGTTTAACAATGAAGTGGCTTCCTCTTCCCCCGCGCCCGGAGGTGGCAGTGTGTCTGCCCTGGCCGGGGCACAGGCGGCTGCCCTGCTCGCCATGTACTGCAACCTTACCATAGGTAAAGTTAAATACGGCGACGCAGAGGATATGATGATAAAAACACTGAATGAGGCAGAAAGCTGCCTTTTAGAGCTTCAGAAAGCTGTGGAAGAGGACACGCAGGCCTTTGCCAAAGTAATGGCTGCTTTTAAGCTGCCAAAGGGAAGCGAAGGGGAGAAGGAAATAAGGACACAGTCTATTCAGCAGGCTTTTAAAGAAGCAACCATGGTTCCGCTTAATGTATGTAAAAGCTGCCTGAAGCTATTGGGCTTGGTTGAAACTGCAGCGGGAAAAGGCAACGAAAGTGCCATCAGCGACCTTGGCGTGGCCAACCTCCAGGCATATGCAGGGTTGACCGGGGCGGCTTATAATGTATTGATTAACCTTGGCGCCGTCAAAGACAGTGAGTTTGTTGGTAACTGCAGCAGTCAGCTTGCATTGGTTCGTAAAGAGGGAAATGAGAGTTACACCAAAACTTTAAACTACCTGGAAGAGCAGCTTAAAATATAACCGAGTAAAAGGATGAGGTAAATTGACTGAACTTGTGCAGTGTGTGCCTAATTTCAGTGAGGGCAGGCGCCCTGATGTTGTGGAAGCCATTGTGGAGGCGGTTAAGGCTGTACCGGGAGTCCGTCTTCTTGATTATTCAAGTGACTATGACCATAACCGTTCTGTGGTGACATTTGTCGGCGACCGTCAGGCTGTGGGCGAAGCCGCTTTCCGGGCAGCCGCCAAGGCTGCTGAACTTATCGACATGCGCCTGCACCACGGCGGCCACCCCCGTATGGGTGCTGCCGATGTTATTCCGTTTATACCCGTGAGCGGTTTATCCATGGAAGATTGTGTGGAGCTCGCGCGCAGTACCGGAGAGAGAATTGCACGGGAGCTTGGGATTCCGGTCTACCTTTATGAGGAGGCGGCCACACGGCCCGAGCGCCGCAACCTGGCTGACGTCCGGCGTGGAGAGTATGAGAGCCTGGCAGCGAGGTTGGATGATTCGTGCCAGGCGCCTGATTTTGGGCCTGCGCGTTTTAATGCGAGTGCCGGAGCCACGGCGGTGGGAGCACGGCGCCCCCTGGTTGCTTTTAATGTAAACCTGAACACCGGCGATTTAAAAATAGCCAGAAAAATAGCGCTGGCTATTCGTGAGAAAAGCGGAGGCCTTACCAATGTTAAGGCGATGGGGGTGCTGCTTGCAGACAGGAAGCAGGCGCAGGTTTCCATGAACCTGGTTGACTGTGACGCTACCCCTGTTTACAGGGTTGTAGAACTGATTAAATCAGAAGCCGCCCGTTATGGTGTAACAGTTGCCTCCACTGAAATAGTGGGGTTGATTCCCCTAAAATACATACTTGATGCTACCGCATACTACTTGCAGTTGGATGGGTTTTCCCATGACCAGGTTTTGGAGAAAAAGATTTTTTTCTAAAGTGAGGCCAAAACTATGAAACAATCTGTTGACCTTCTGATTAAAAATGCCGCGCAGGTTTTGACCATGGCAGGTTTCAGCCACCGGCCCAAACGGGGCAGTGAGCTTGAAGACCTGGCTATTATTTCAGGGGGGGCCGTTGCTGCCCTGGAGGGAAAGATTATTGCAGTCGGCAAAACGGCTGACATAGAAAGCAGTACACAGCTCCTACCCCATGCCAGGGTATTTGACGCTTGGGGCAAAGTAGTTATGCCCTGTTTTGTCGACCCGCACACTCATCTTGTCTTTGCCGGCAGCCGGCAGGCGGAATTTGAACTGCGCCTAAAAGGTGCCACGTATATGGAAATTATGCAGGCAGGCGGAGGCATATTAAGCACTGTAAAGGCCACTTTGCAGGCTTCAAGAGGTGGGTTGGAGGAAATGGGCCGCCGCAGGCTCGACATGTTCATGAAGCAGGGAGTCGGCACAGTGGAAATCAAAAGCGGGTATGCCCTCAACACCGAAGGGGAAATCCGTCTGCTTGAGGTAATACGGCACTTAAGCCAAACCCATGCGCTGGATATTGTTCCGACTTTTATGGGCGCCCATGCTTTCCCTCCTGAGTACAAAGACAGGCAGGACGACTTTGTCAGGTTGGTTATTGAAGAAATGCTGCCCCGGGTTGCCGAAGAAAAACTGGCTGAATTTTGCGATGTCTTCTGTGAAGAGGGAGTATTTAATATAGAACAGTCGGAGTCTATTCTGGAAAGCGCCAAGAAGTACGGATTGCTGCCTAAACTTCATGCCGACGAGATTGTAAGCTTTGGCGGGGCTGAACTGGCAGCCAGGGTAGGTGCTGTCAGCGCCGATCACCTGTTGAAGGTTTCACTTCAGGGGATGGAAGAGATGGCTGAAGCAGGAGTAATTGCGGTTTTGCTGCCCGGCACCGCCTTTTTCCTCATGGAGCCCTTTGCTCCTGCCAGGGAAATGATCGACAGGGGAGTCGCTGTGGCCCTGTCGACTGACCGCAACCCCGGCTCGTCACCTACTGAGTCCATGCAGCTGATAATAACGCTGGCCTGTCTGAAAATGAAGTTGACTCCGGCGGAGGCATTAAGCGCCGCCACAATAAATGCGGCGCACGCCCTCAGGCGCGCCGGCGCCGTAGGCAGCCTGGAGGCAGGCAAACAGGCCGATATTCTAATAATGGATGCTCCGGACTACAGGTATATCCCTTACCACTACGGAGTTAACCTGGTAGAGAGTGTCTATAAACGGGGGGTTAAGGTTGTTTAATCTTTTACTCACACTATAAAGCATATAACCCCCTCCTGTTGACGCTTTATAGACGCAGCAGAGATATAATTAATTGTGAAAGGGGAGAAATGTATGTTAAACAGGGACATAGGGGCTTCTATGACCATTAAACTTGATAATGAGCTTCCAGATATGCCTGAATTTGTGGATGGTATCAGAAGAGCCCCGCACAGGGGATTTACTATCAGCCGGCAGCAGACTGAAATTGCCTTAAAAAATGCGTTGAGATATGTGCCGGCAGACTTCCATGAGCTGGTTGCTCCGGAGTTTCTTGAAGAACTGGTGACCAGAGGGAGAATATACGGATACCGGTTCAGGCCCCAGGGAAATATCAAAGGTAAGCCCATTGACCGGTACAAGGGGAATTGCATCGAAGGTAAAGCGTTCCAGGTTATGATTGACAACAATCTGGACTTTGACGTGGCGCTTTATCCCTACGAGCTTGTCACATATGGCGAAACAGGTAGCGTATGCCAGAACTGGATGCAGTACCAGCTGCTCAAGAAGTACCTGGAAGTGATGACAGACCACCAGACGCTGGTGGTTGAGTCAGGCCATCCGCTTGGACTGTTCCGCTCCAGGCCTGATAGCCCAAGGGTGATAATTACCAATGCACTCATGGTGGGGATGTTTGATAATCTTAAAGATTGGGAAGTTGCACAACAGATGGGGGTCGCCAACTACGGACAAATGACTGCCGGCGGCTGGATGTATATCGGCCCCCAGGGTATTGTGCATGGGACATTTAATACACTTGTTAATGCGGGACGATTAAAGCTGGGGGTTGGGCAGAGTGAGGACCTCAAGGGCAAACTGTTTGTGACTTCGGGTCTGGGCGGTATGAGCGGCGCACAGGCCAAGGCAATTGAAATTGCGGGCGGTGTCGGCGTCATAGCCGAAGTCGACTACTCCAGAATCAAGACCAGGCACGATCAGGGATGGGTGAACAGGGTATCAGACAACCTGGAAGAGGTTTTCCGGTGGGCAAAGGAGTATGCTGCAGACGGTAGGACGGTTTCCATTGCCTACCACGGCAACATTGTAGATTTATTGGCCTATGCTGTTGAAAACGACATTAAGATTGACCTCCTCTCCGACCAGACATCCTGCCATGCAGCTTATGAGGGCGGTTACTGCCCGCAGGGGCTCACCTTCGCTGAAAGGACCGAGATGCTGCGCAACAACAGGCCGCAGTTTTTGAAAATGGTGGATGAATCACTCCGAAAGCATTTCGAACTGATTAAAGTGCTGGTGGAAAGAGGAGCTTATTTCTTTGACTACGGCAACTCTTTCCTGAAAGCGGTGTTTGACGCCGGTGTAAAAGAGGTCTCTAAAAACGGGGTAGACGAAAAGGATGGTTTTGTCTTTCCCTCGTATGTTGAAGATATAATGGGGCCGGAGTTGTTTGATTACGGATATGGGCCGTTTCGTTGGGTCTGCCTCAGCGGCAATCCGGAAGATTTAAAGAAAACAGACCGGGCGGCTATGGAATGTATTGATCCCGACAGGAGGGGCCAGGACAGGGATAACTATGTGTGGGTCAGGGACGCTGAGAAAAACAGGTTGGTCGTTGGTACACAGGCCAGGATCCTCTACCAGGATGCCATGGGCCGCACGCGGATTGCGTTAAAATTTAATGACATGGTCAGAAGCGGCGATGTCGGGCCAATTATGATGGGTAGGGATCACCACGACACCGGGGGTACTGATTCACCTTTCAGGGAAACTGCCAATATTAAAGATGGCAGCAACGTGATGGCTGACATGGCTACCCAGTGTTTTGCGGGCAACGCTGCCAGGGGAATGAGCCTGGTTGCACTGCATAACGGCGGTGGAGTGGGAATAGGGAAAGCGATCAACGGCGGATTCGGCATGGTGCTCGATGGCAGCGAACGTGTCGACAATATCCTGAAAACAGCTATGCCCTGGGATGTTATGGGAGGGGTAGCCAGAAGAGCGTGGGCCAGAAATGAGAATTCGATTTCCACCGGTATGGATTATAACCGGGAAAACGAAGGCACAGACCATATAACACTGCCTTACATTGCCGGGGATGAAATGGTCAGCGCGTTGGTAGACAGGGTCTTTAAGAAAGACTAGCCAAATTATCTGCACGCCGTGAGGCGTGTTTTTTATTACAATTCTTTGACAAAGGAAATTAAGAAGTAATCAAGAATATATAAGCTATCTGTGTAAAAGAGGAGGCAGTGGGGATGTGTACTGTCAGAGTGAAATTATTTGGCACCCCTACTGTGCTAATGAACAATACGAGGGTGCTTTTTCCTTTCCGCAAGGCGGAAGCGTTGTTTTATTATCTATTGCTTAACGGGCAAGCTAGCCGTGATGAACTGGTAAACCTACTGTGGGGAGAATTGGAAGAGGAAACGGCAAAAAAAAATTTACGCAATGCAATTTATAAAATTAAAAAAGCTTTTGACACTGATATTTTAGTTTCACCAAAAAAATCAGTGGTGATGGTTAATCCGGCAGTAAATATCGAAACCGACCTGGCTCTTTTTAACCGGAAAGGCAAAGATGCTGTTGAGGCATACCAGGGGCCGTTTTTAAAAGGTTTTTTACTGAAGGACGGGGACACTTTCGAGGAATGGATGCTGTTAAAAAGGACCCATTACCAGGAACGTTATGTTAAAATTTTATATGAAGAAATAGAGGAAAGAAGGCGCCGCAAGCTTCCCGTTGACGAACTTGCCCTTGCTTTGATTGAAGTCAATGAGTTTGATGAAAGAGCTTACAGGATTCTTATGAGGTATTACGCTGATCTCGGTCTATATAACAAAGCAGTTGAGCTGCATGAACGTCTCTGCCGGATTTTGGAGATGGAACTTGGTGTTCAGCCCGAAGGCACGACAACTTCATTGCATCTTGAAATCATGAATGTCAGAAGTAAGGCGTTTAAAACAGCAAAAACCGAGCGGGAAGCTTTTTTTTACGGCAGACGGCAAGAACTGGCTCAACTCAATGAGCTCTTTAACACATGCCTGAAGACAAGAGAAACCAGGGTTGTTATAATTCTCGGGGAAGCCGGTATCGGAAAAACCCGATTGAAAGACGTATTTCTTAAACAACTGGATGTTGAGTTCTGCCTGTTGGAAGCTAACTGCTACCAGGCAGAAGAAGAGTTTTTGCTCAAGCCCTGGTACCCGATTTTTTCCAAACTTGTGGCACTTATAAAGGACGTGGGCCTTGAACTGCCGGAGCTCTGGGTCAGCAGTATTGCCGCCTTTTTCCCTTCGCAATACTCTAAGCTTATCCATCATTTTACCCGGGCTCCCCGCACATCAGGTAGTTAAGCTTGTTGAACGGGAAAAGGACTACCGGGATTGGGGGTTGCAGATGCTTTCGCAGATTAGGTACTGCTATGAAGCTGACCTTTTATGCAACCCACTAGTGAAAACCTTCCTGGTCGGTTACGGCCTGCTCGAATTTGTCGGTGTAATTATGAGACCGATTATGAGGCCTTTATTTAAGACCCCAGGCAGATCAGCCATTGATGCGGTTGCTTCTTTTGTTGGCAGCTATTCACTGGGTCTTGTAATCACCAACCGTGTTTTCCGTGAGGGCAAATATACCAACAGGGAAGCTTCTGTAATAGCTACCGGCTTCTCCACTGTATCTGCAACTTTTATGATTATTGTCGCCAGGACACTCGGGTTGATGGAAATGTGGAATCTTTATTTCTGGTCAACATTGGTGATAACCTTTATAGTTACAGCAATTACTGTCCGCATCTGGCCGCTTAGTAAAAAATCACTGCAGGAATTGGCAGGTATGTATGCCAGTCTGCTGCATGTTTCGCGCCTGATTGCAATTAAAGCGACACTGCCACTGATAATAGCTGTTATCAGATAATGAATTGCAAAAATTGGGCTGTTGCTAGCAGTCCAATTTTTTTACGCCTTTTCCTGCAATGAGTTAAATTTTAATCGGATTCGCCGGGGTTGATGAAATATTAAGATAATTGACAAAACAGCAAGTTAGAGTGTAGTAATGTGCTGAAACAGTTGACAGCGTCGACCAATTAACAATATTGACGCTAGTGTACTGTTGGAAATTATGGTAAGATGTAATTGGCGTAATCCAACAGTCCAATTTTAAATTGGCACTAACGGGGTGGCAGTATGGAGCTGAAGATGAACAAAAAAACAGGAGTTCCTCTCTACCTGCAAATTAGGAACCAGATTATCCACCATCTTAACACCAGGAATATCAGGCCGGGGCAGAAAATGCCCACCGAGAGGGAACTTGCACAGCAGCTTAAAACAAGCAGAAACACAATAAGTTCGGCTTATAAGCTGCTTGAGCAGCAAGGGATACTGGTATCGCATCAGGGAAGAGGCACTTTTGTTGCTTCGGAAGATAAATCGGAAAAGGAACAGCGCATCAGAGCAAATATACTTAACATGATTGATTCAGGATTGGATGGGGCTCTTGATGCCGGGTTGAGCACCAGTGAGTTTATGGATCTGGTCCGGGAAAGAGTAAAGCAAAAAGAAGAGCTGCTTAGCAAGGTAAAAACACTGTTTGTGGAATGTAATATAGAGCAGGCCAGAGTGTTTGCCAACGAACTTGGGGAAATATGCAACTTCAACGTCAAGCCCCTGGTTTTGTCGGAACTTCACCACAGGGACGAAAGGGTGGAAGAGCTGCTGGCGGAAGCCAAATATATATTTTCCACCTTTAATCATGTCAACGAAGTAAAAGAATTAACATCCGGCTACAATAAGGAAGTCTATGGCGTCGCTGTAAAGCCCTGCCTCGAAGGGATAGTTAAGATAGCCAGGTACCCAAGGGGCACAAAATTCGGGCTTATCTCACTCTCGCAGGAATTTTACTTTAAGTTTGAAAGAAATTTAAAGTCGACCGGTCTGGAAAACCTGGAAATCAGCTTTACGACAAGCCAGGTGGATGATGAAATCAGGCAAGTGATAGATTCCTCGGATGTAATTATCGTATCTCCCGGTAGATGTGAAGAGATTACAAACAAGGTCAGGGGAGAAAAGGAAGTAATTATCTTTAACACAACTTTGGATCTTGGCTCTGTAAAGGCGGTTATGGCCAAACTTTCGGTATATAAGCATTAACAAATACAGTTTGCAGTGGGGAGGTGCAATGGATGGGGACTTTAGCTAAATTTAAACCAGAAATCAATGTTAAAAACGAATGGTGCAAGGGCTGCGGAATATGTGTTGGAATTTGTCCGAAAAATGTTCTGGCCATGAATGAAGACGGCAAGGCATATGCTAAAAATCCTGAAAAATGTGGTGGCTGCAACAAGTGCGAAATTTATTGTCCAGACTTTGCTATACACATGGGAGGACTGAATAATGGGGCAAAAAAAAGAAATGAAGTTAATGCAGGGCAATGAAGCCTGTGCTGAAGGGGCAATTGCTGCAGGCGCTACATTTTATGCCGGCTACCCTATTACCCCTTCAACAGAAATAGCAGAAATTGCTGCAAAGAGGCTTCCTGTAACAGGAGGAAAATTTATTCAGATGGAAGATGAAATAGCCGGCATGGCCGCTGTAATCGGCGCCTCTATCGGCGGAGCAAAGTCTTTCACAGCCACCAGTGGCCCTGGCTTCTCCCTGAAACAGGAAAACATCGGATATGCTATTATGGCTGAAATTCCCTGCGTAATTGTAAACGTACAGAGAATGGGCCCCAGTACCGGAGTGGCAACTGCGCCGGCGCAGGGAGATGTAATGCAGGCCCGCTGGGGAACTCATGGCGACCATCCTGTAATTGCCTTTTCACCATCTTCTGTCAGAGAAACTTTTGACCTCACAGTAAAGGCTTTTAACATCAGTGAAAAATTAAGACAACCTGTTATTATCCTTTTAGATGAAGTTGTAGGGCATATGCGTGAAAATATAAATATCCCTTCCCGGGATGAACTGGAGATTATTGACCGTGAGATACCTGCAGCGGGAGAGGAATATAAGCCGTATGCAGTCGATAAGGACGTTTCACCGCTCGCCTCCTTTGGGGAGGGTTTTCTTTATAATATAACAGGCCTTGCCCATGATGAATATGGTTTTCCCACCGCAGACGGGGAAAAAGTAAAGGGACTGTTAACCAGGCTGCACAAAAAGATTGAAAACCAAAAATCTGATATACTTATTACAGAAGAATATGCTACTGAAGACGCGAAGCTGGTTGTAGTCAGTTATGGGTGCACAGCCCGTTCGGCGCGCCAGGCAGTCAAAAAGGCGCGTGAAGCCGGGCTCGCAGTCGGGTTTTTCCGGACGGCAACAATATGGCCCTTCCCCTACGAAAAAATCGCTGCCCTAGCCGAAACAGCAGAAAAGTTTCTCGTCCCGGAGATGAACATGGGCCAGATAAATGGTGAAGTGGAGAGGGCCGTTAAAGGAAAGTCGGAAGTTTTCGGGCTTAACCGTTTTGACGGAGAACTCATTACGCCTGAAGAAATACTGGCCAGGATTAAGGAGATGATCTAAATACACGCACTGGAGAACAACTACTTACGTGAAAGCCGCATGCCCCATATCTGGTGCCCGGGCTGTGGCAACGGACTGGTAATGGGTTCGCTTTTGAGGGCAATTGAAAAATTAGACCTACCTACTAAAAGGATTGCTATTGTTTCAGGTATAGGATGTTCATCCAGGGCCGCCGGTTACATGAACTTCCAGACACTTCACACTACTCACGGCAGGGCATTGGCCTTTGCCACAGGGCTTAAAATGGTAAGACCCGAGCTGACAATCTTTGTGCTCATGGGAGACGGCGATTCTACAGCCATTGGCGGCAACCATTTTATTCACTCCTGCCGCCGCAATATAGATTTAAATGCAATAATTTTTAATAACAACATATATGGTATGACAGGAGGGCAGGCCTCTCCGCTTACTCCCCAGGGAGACAAAGCCACAACAGCCCCTTACGGCAACCCGGAGAGAAACTTCGATATTATGAAGCTGGCAGTGGCGGCTGGAGCCACCTATGCCGGCCGCACCACTACCTACCACCTGAGTATGTTGGATAAACTTATAGAAAAAGGAACTAAGAACAAAGGGTTTAGTGTTGTTGAGGCTATGACTTACTGTCCTGTCGGATACGGGCGCCTTAATAAAAAAGGGGACGCCACCGCCATGCTTAACTGGTATAAGGACAACGCAGTGATGGTTGAAAAGGCCGGGAGCATGGAGGCGGCTGAGCTTGAAGGAAAAATAACCGTTGGCATACATCATCAGCAGTCGGCGCCAGAGTTTGTGGAAGAGTACAGCCGTCGGGTGGAAATGGCAGAAAAGGGGTAGACTGACTGTCTGAAGAAGAGAAAAGGGGATATGAAATGAGTCGTCGCAGGGAATATAGGTTGAGTGGAAGCGGAGGGCAGGGGTTAATCCTGGCGGCAATTATCCTTGCGGAGGCCGCGGCCAGTGAAGGAGGATATGTTGTCCAGACACAGTCCTACGGCCCCGAAGCACGAGGGGGAGCCAGTAAAGCCGAAGTAATCACCGACGAAGAAGAAATCTCCTATCCCAAGGTCAGTAAGCCTGATTTTGTTCTTGCTATGAGTGAAAACTCCTATCGCAAATATGGAGATGATTATAAGGATGACGGAATCCTCCTGGTAGACTCAACCTTTGTCCGTGATGTTAAACCTACGGGCAAGAAAGTTGTAGCGCTGCCCATTACTAAGTATACCAGGGAGAAACTTGGCAAAGAAATTGTGGCCAATATAGTAGCCCTTGGCGTTATCAACGGGCTGGCCAAGATTGTCTCAAACGAAGTCCTGAAAAAGGCCGTCCTGAGCAGAGCCCCCAAAGGAACCGAGGAGATTAATACCAGGGCGCTTGAGCTGGGCTTAAGTCTGGCTAAAGAAGCAAAATAGGTCAAAGCGGTGAAGCCTAAAACCTTCACCGCTTTTTACTTTCATCATCATATTGCCCCCCGCCTGCAAATATGGTACGCTTCTTACGAGGGGGAGTAGCCGTGAAATTTGCTGAAGGTAGAATGGGAAGGGTTTTTGTCATCAGGCTTGAGGATGGCGATATTGTGCCCAACTGCATCGAAGAATTTGCCCTGGAAAACAATATAAAGGCGGCACATGCCGTCATTTTAGGCGGTATAGGAGGCGGCGAGGTTGTGGTCGGCCCGCGCAAGTCGGCGCAGATGCCTCCGGAACCGATGCTGCTGCCGGTTGACGGGGCGCACGAGTTGATTGGCCTTGGCATCCTGGCGCCTGCTCCTGATGGCAGACCGGTGCTTCACATGCACGCTTCGCTTGGCCGGTCAGGGAATACCCTCACAGGGTGCCTGCGGCCGGGTGTCAAAACCTGGCTGATGGCGGAGGTAATTATCTATGAGATAGTGGGTACAGATACAACCCGGGTCAGAGATGAAAAGAGCGGATTTCTTTTTCTGGAGCCCGGATGAGGCGGAGAAAATGCAGCTTACTGAGGTGATTACATTGAATACAGCCATTGTTCAGTTAGAAGTAAGTGATTTGCACACTAAGATGGAGCGGCTCAACAAAGTTCAGGCAATTTTTCGTGGAATTTACGACAACAGTGAACAAAAACCCGATTTAATCATTTTGCCTGAAATATGGGGGGCAGGTTTTTTTAACTTTGAGAATTATTCATCTCAAAGTGAAGCAGCAGAGGGTGAAACCTACTCGGTACTTGCTCCCTGGGCGGAAAAATTCAACTGCTATTTATTGGGCGGCAGTATTGTTGAGCGGGAAGGAGACAACTTATTTAATACTTCTTTGCTGATTAGCCCCCGGGGAGAACTGATTAACAAGTACAGAAAAATTCATCTGTTTGGGTACGAATCAGAAGAGAGCAAAATTTTAACCCCCGGGATGTCTCCCTCAGTAGTAAGAACGGAACTTGGTGTACTTGGGATAACCACCTGCTATGACCTCCGTTTCCCTGAATTATATCGAAAAATGTCAGAGGAGGGAGCAGTAATATTTTTGGTGGTATCAGCTTGGCCTCTTGCCCGCTTAGAACACTGGATACTCTTTAACAGAGTCAGAGCACTGGAAAATCTGTGCTATTTAATTTCCTGCAATTGTGCCGGCAGGTTGGGAAAACATTCTTTTGCAGGCAACAGTATGATTGTCGATCCCTGGGGTACAGTTGTATGTTCGGGAGGAGAGGAACCAAACTTGCTATATGGAAAAATCTCCCTAGAAAAAGTTGCTGAAATACGTGAATCTTTCCCTGCGCTGAGAGACCGCGTATTGTTTTAAGCCAAATTTTTATCGCTGTTTAAATTAAGGATCCGCAATTTCTGCGGGTCCTTTCCTATTCCGTATGTTAAAAATCATAATTGACCAAACTATAACGACCAAAAGGAGGTTTTATCAGATGACAGTCGGTTCCCGGCTTAAACAGACTCTGGCAGGTTTAAAAGGCGCCGAGGGAACTTTAAGACTTTATGCACAGCAGGCGAGGCACGAGAAGACCAGGGCTGTTTTTAAGGAAGCTGTGGCTACAACAGGCCAGGTGATAGAAGATTTGGAAAAAAGGCTGAGCATACTGGAGTTTGAAGAACCTCAGTATAAAGGTTACTAAAGAGGTGGGAATATGCAGGAGTGGCTTGAAATACTGCTGCGGTCTGTACTTTTGTATTTATTGATCTTCGCCGCCATTAGGTATATGGGGAAAAGACACGTGGCCCGGATGACGCCGTTTGCTTTTGTCAACTATGTGGTTATAGCGGCTATTACCTCTTTGCTTGTATTAAAGATTATCCCAAATCTAATTGCTGGTCTTGTGGCGCTGTTTGTCTGGGTATCATTCCCTGTCCTCCTGGAACATCTCGCGCTGAGAAGCAAGGTAATCCATGACCTGCTGCATGGCAGGGAAACAGTTTTAATAAAACAGGGTAAAGTTATGGAGGAAAATCTAAAGCAGGTTAGACTGAGTGGTGAAGAACTTTTAAAAAGCCTGCGCACAAAAAATGTCTTTAATACAGCCGATGTTGAGTTTGCCGTACTTGAGGCGACCGGGGAAGTAAATGTCTTGTTAAAATCCGATAAAATGCCGGTAACACCGCATGACATTGAATGGAAGGTTGTCCCGCAAACTGAACCGCAGACTGTGATACTTGACGGCAATATCCTAAATGACGCCCTGACTGAAATGGGATTAAATCATAACTGGCTCCACACTCAGCTGGTGGCTGCAGGTGTTTCACTGGACAATATTTTTATCGCCCAGGCAGACTCCAATGGAGAACTGTATATGGACCTTTTTGATGATTCTATACAGCTGCCGCAGGCCAAAGTCCGTGAGCTGCTCTATGCCAATCTGGAGAAAAGCCAGGCTGACCTCATGTCCTATGCCCTGGAAACCCAAGACAGCGAAGCAAAAAACATGTACTCTGCAAATTCAAAACAACTTGAAAATCTTATACAAAAACTAAGGCCCTATTTATTGCGCTAAAAGGAGGAATTAAATGTCAAAGAAAAAATATAAGAAGACAACCCCTGTCCGGCAGGAATATCAAAAACTCGCCAAGGCCCGGGAGCCCAAGCGTCCGGTACTGCTAAACTGTATCAGGGCTTTTGTGGCAGGCGGGATTATCTGCACCATAGGACAGTTTTTTCAGTGGATGTATATGACTTATTTTGAGTTTACCGAAATCTCGGCCAGCAACCCCACAGTGGCGACCATGATTATTATTGGTGTTTTACTGACCGGCTTTGGTGTTTACGACCATCTCGCACAGTGGGCCGGGGGCGGTACGATTGTCCCTGTTACAGGGTTTGCCAACACTGTTGCCTCAGCTGCCATTGAACACCGCAGTGAGGGTTTTGTGCTGGGTGTGGGTGGCAATATGTTCAAAATAGCAGGCCCCGTAATAACTTTTGGCGTCTTTTCCGCTTTTGTCATGGCAGTAATTAAAATTATTTTTCAGGCGTTAGGTGGAATGTAAAATGGTGCAGGGCCATCAAAGCTGGATATTTGAGTCCAGGCCTGTAATAATAGCTTCATCCGCGGTTGGAGGCCCGTTTGAAGCGCAGGGTGCTTTAGCTGACGATTTTGATATATTGCATGATGATATCTGGCTGGGGCAGCCCAGTTTTGAGAAAGCCGAAAAAAAACTGCTTGAGCAGGCCTGTGAAAAAGCAATTGCCAAGGCCGGAAAGAAAAAGGAAGATGTGCAGTTTTTCCTCAGCGGTGATCTGATGAACCAGATAATTTCAAGCAGCTTTGCTGCGCGCACACTTGGCATACCGTTTCTTGGCCTTTTTGGCGCCTGTTCAAGTGCCATGGAAGGGCTGGCCCTGGCGGCACTGCTTGTAAACAGCGGAGCGGGTGAATATGTTTTAGCTGCCACATCCAGCCACAACGGTTCGGTGGAAAAGCAGTTCAGATACCCCACAGAATACGGCGCTCAGAAGCCGCCGACAGCTCAGTGGACTGTGACAGGGGCCGGAGCGGCTCTTGTTGCAAAGCACGGTGACGGACCTAAGATTATGTCAGCCACCATTGGCCGTGTTGTGGACATGGGGCTCTCAGACCCTTTTAACATGGGTGCTGCCATGGCTCCCGCTGCGGTAGATACAATTCAGGCTCATTTCAGGGATCTGCAGGTTGACACTTCCTATTACGATTTGATTGCCACAGGAGACCTGGGACGTGTGGGACACCAGATAGCTGCAGATCTGCTTGAAAAGCACGGTATTAGTATGCAGAGTGACACTTTTACCGATTGCGGTATTCTGATTTATAAGGAAGAACAGCCTGTGATGGCCGGGGGAAGCGGTTGTGGCTGCTCAGCTGTGGTAACTTACGGCCATATCTTAAACCGCATGCGCAAAGGCGAACTGAAAAAAATCCTTGTTGTAGCCACAGGCGCTCTCTTGTCGCCGCTTTCCTATCAGCAAAAGGAAAGTATCCCCTGCATTGCCCATGCCGTAGCCATAGAGGCCTAGAGGAGGCTTATCTGATGGAAAAATTTCTTTTAGCTTTCCTTGTCGGTGGCACAATTTGCGTTATTGGACAGATATTACTGGATATCTTCAGGCTGACACCGGCACATATGACAGTGTCGCTGGTGGTGGCGGGGGCAGTTCTTGGCGCCCTTGGTCTATATGAACCGTTAATTAAGTTTGCCGGCGCCGGCGCTTCAGTCCCCATCAGCAGTTTTGGCAACGCGTTGGTAAAAGGGGCTTTGTCTGAAGCTGAGAGGACCGGTATTATTGGCGTGCTCACAGGCATTTTTGAAGTCACAAGCGCAGGCATCTCAGCGGCCATTATCTTTGGTTTTATGGCCGCCCTGGTTTTTAAACCAAAGGGTTAACTGAATTAACTACATCATGATAAGGAGTGTGAAGCGAGTGACTGTGGGAACTCAACTGCAGCAGGCAATCGCAGGCGTGCAGAGCGCTGCGGCCAGCATGAAAACTTTTGCCCTGGAGACTCAGGACCAGCAGGCCAAATAGACCTTTCAGCAGCTGGCACAAACTCTTGACAGCGCCGTAGGGTACCTGGAGCAGAGAAAACTCGAGGTTGAAAACCAGGAGCCGCAGTATAAGCAGTAGGTTGATAAAATTTTATATCCAGGCTGAATTTTATAAACAAGGCTGAAAGTATTGTGAAATTTCAGCCTTGTTTATATTAAATTTACTGTCTTTTAAGTTTTAAATAGTCCCCCGTTCTGTTGCAGGAAATAAATAGCTAACGGAGAAAATACATAGATATTAATTCTAAAAAAATAAGGAGGGAAAATATGAACAGCCCGCCTGTCACAAGACCCTATTTCTCCGCTGTCCCCGCACGGGAAAAATTGTTTCTAAGATCATGCTGGGCAGTTGCAGTAGTTTTTTCTTTAATTCTGGTTATTTTCTGGACAAAGACCAGGGACTTGGGCCTAATTCTTCATCTTCAACAGTTTCGCACCACTCCCGTAGAGACACTATTTCGTTTCTTTACCTTTTTGGGTGATGACCAGTTTTATATGATATTTTTCGGCGTGATTTTATGGTGTGTCAGCAAACCGCTTGGTTTTTGGACAGCTTTTGTTCTTCTTACCTCAGGTACTTACAGCGGCCTGATAAAAGACCTCACTCTTTTGGAGCGGCCGGCCCTGCCTGGTATAATACACCCGGACAATTCCGCTTTCCCCAGCGGCCATACACTCACAGCCATAACGGTCTGGGGCTATATGGCCGTCCGCTTAAGGAAAAGGGGGTTTTGGCTTTGGACGGCAGTAGCCGTGGTAATGATAGCTCTCTCCCGGCTCATTCTGGGTTATCATTTTCTTGGTGATGTACTGGCCGGCGCAGCACTTGCCATTCCTTTTTTGCTGTTGTTTCTCTGGCTTAGCGTGTCATTTACGGAGCAGGGGTGGGATAAAAAGTTTTCACTTCCGCTCTTGCTTGTCCTTGCTCTGGCAGTCCCCGCTTTTTTGGCCGTCGTACTTCCGGGCAGCGACCCACCGAAGCTGATGGGCTACCTGGCAGGAGCCGGCATTGGTTATATCCTGGAAAAAGAAAAAGTGCGCTCAACAGTAGCTGCGCCACTGCTTAAACAAATAATAAAGAGCCTGGTGGGGCTTGCCGTCCTTTTTGGCATTATTATGGGCCTTGGCCCCTTGCTGCCATCTTCAGTGACTGCCCTTGGCTTCATTCGCTATGCACTCGGTGGTATATGGGTAACACTGCTGGCGCCGGCGCTCTTTGTGAAACTTAAACTGGCCCAAAGGTTCTGATATTTTAGCTTCCCAAAAAAAGAAACAGCTGCAGGTACTGCCGCTGTTTCTTTTTTTAAATTTCTTTTTTTAAAAAAAATTTATCTCCCCTGAATGCAAAATAAAAAAGAAGAATACCAAAAATAAAAACAGTCATATTGGCCTGTGAAGAACGCTCCAGGATGCCTGCCATATACGGTGAGGAAGCATCCGCAGCGGCAGGAAGAAAGCCTGTAATAGCCCTTCTTGCCAGTGCTGTCAAAAAAAACATAATAAAGGTGAGGGCCCCGGGGCCATAAAGTGAACTGAAAGTATGCTGGAGCAGGAAGATAAGAATAAGGCAAAAACCGACTCCTGCCAGTGACAGCCAAAACATAGTATGGAGTTCCGCCGGCAGTAGGTTTGCAGTCAGCATGGTTTCCTGGCGCTGAAAACCGGTGGCCTCGGTAAGAATGATTCCAACCCTGTCGGTGGACACCACTCCCATCAGGGAGTAAAAGAAAACAATGCCAAGCAAACTGGCAGAGTAAACAAAATTTACACATACTACTATAATCAGTTTTATATCCCGGTGCATTCTGTTCTCCCCTCAACCCGAATTCTTATTAATTATATTCTGCTGCTGGACAATAATGCCTGCTTGCATGAGCGGATTAAATATTGTTGCTGCAATAATCAATTATACTTTGTTCTTTGCTGAAAATCATGCAGATTAATGCGACTCGCACCCACATGCCGTTTCTCATCTGCTGCCAATATAGTGCCCGGGGGTCCGTATCGACTTCCACTGCAATCTCGTCCCGGCGCGGCAGGGGGTGCAGAATCACAGCATCTGGTTTGAGCAGCGCCAGGTCATCCCCTGTCAGTGAAAACCTTTTAAAGTCTATCTCTGCTTTTGTTCCGTCCACAGCATCCCACTCATCCTGAAGCCTTGTCATATATATAGCATCAGCTTCAGAGAGCACTTTTTTAAAGTCTTCAAGGATCTCATAATCTGTTCCAACCTCATCGAGATAGGCCACTATATCAGAGCCAATCTGAAATTCCGGAGGAGCAACAAAATATTGTTTTACATTCTCATATTTGGTGAGGAGATAGGCAAGAGAACGAATAGTCCTCCCTCGCAGCAGGTCACCGACAAAAACCACCTTTTTATTGTCTATTCCTCCCCGCTCCTGGAAACTGCGGCGAAGTGTATAAATGTCGAGCAGCGCCTGTGTGGGATGCTGGTCCTTGCCTGACCCCGCGTTTATAACCGGGACGGGACGGTTAGTACTATTAAGCAGTGCAGCAATTTTTTCGGCAAAGTTAGCTTTTGAGTGGCGCATTATGATCAGATCAAAATAAGAGGAAAAGGTGCGGACAGTGTCTTCTTCAGATTCGCCCTTTACCTCAGAAGAAGTTTTGGGGTCACGCACTTCAGCGCATTTAATGCCAAGAATCTGACAGGCACTGTAAAAAGAAAGAAAGGTACGGGTTGACGGCTGCACAAAATAAAGCATGGCGCGCTTGTGGTTCAATAATGAAGCCAGGTATTCCATACCTTCCTTGGTCTTGGCGATTTTCCTGATTTTGTCTGCCAGTTCACAAATGTCTTGTAAGAGATTCAGGCTTAACTGCTGGGCGGTAAGGCAATGATAGATTCTGTTACTGCTGTCCAACTGAAAAACACTCCTCGCCAATTGTAGAGTTGCTGTCTCTTTAGGGCGAATACTGTAAAACTATGGATAGATCAGCATGCCCAACATTGATTATATCTTATAACAGCAGCCTGAATCAATATTTCTGACATAAAGAGGTAATGAAATACTGAAAAAAATGGAATATACGACTAAAGCCTCTAACAAGCAGGATTTTCATATTTTTTATGGAAATGGTAAAACATAGATAGCGGAGGTGCTGTAGCATGAGATTGACTCCGCGCCTGGCAGCCATAGCCGAATTGATCCCACCTGGCAGTACTGTTGCTGATATTGGCACCGACCATGCCTATCTTCCCATTTACCTTGTACAGGAGCAGATCAGCCAGCGGGTGGTCGCAGCCGATGTGAATGGAGCGCCATTGGAGCAGGCCAGGGAGACTGTAGCTGCTTTTAACTGCTTGCAGAAAATTGATTTGCGACAGGGCGACGGCCTTGATGTGATTCATGCTGATGACCAAATCGACACAATAATTATTGCCGGCCTTGGCGGTGAAACAATCGTAAAGATTTTGGAAAAGGGCCGGGAAATGTTAAGCGGGGTACGCCGGTTGATTCTGCAGCCTATGAACCAATCGGGGGTTTTGCGCCTGTTTCTGGCACAGAACGGGTATGCCTTGGTCCAGGAATCACTGGCCATGGAGGGACGACGTCTCTACGAAATAATTATGGCTATACCAGGTAGAGAAAATGAAACTGACCCCTTTCGCCTTTCACTTGGTCCGAGGCTGCTTGAAAGAAAGCCGCCGCTTTTGCCGCTTTTGCTGCGTGAGAAAATAAAAAAACTTCGCACAGTCCACAACAGTTTGCAGAAAGCCAGGCAGAACAATGTGGATGACAAACTGAGGGAAGTTGAAAAAACACTGGCCCATCTTGAGGAGGTATTGTCTGTTGCTGTTGCCCACAGGGACACTGATTAACTATTTAGACCAGCTTGCTCCGCGCAGCCTGGCCTTTGAGTGGGATAATGTAGGCCTTCAGCTTGGCGATGCCGGAGGTAAAGTTAAGACAATTCTGGTCAGTCTCGATATAGATAGCAGTGTCCTTAAAGAGGCTGTTTCTCTTGGCGCAGACTTTATAGTTACTCACCATCCGTTGATTTTCCGGCCACTGCGCAGTCTTCGTACAGACCAACCCCTGGGGAGATTATTGGCCGACGCTTTAGCTGCGGGGATACGTGTTTTTGTGCTGCATACCAATCTTGATGTGGCCAGTGCAGGTGTCAGCGACGCTTTGGCAGACCTTCTTGGCATATCCGAAACTCAGGTAATCAGGACAACGGGTCAGGAAGACCTGGAAAAAATCACAGTATTTGTTCCCACAGGACATGAGGACAACGTTCGGCAGGCGATGTCTGCTGCCGGGGCAGGCTGGGTTGGCAACTATAGCCATTGCACTTTTCAGGTTCCCGGTACAGGGACTTTTCTTCCCATGGCCGGCACAAACCCTTTTATAGGGCAACAGGGGAAGCTGGAAAAAGTTGAAGAAGTTCGTATTGAAACAATAATTCCGGCCTCAAAGCGTAAGCATGTTATCCAGGCGATGCTGAAAGCCCACCCCTACGAGGAGACTGCCTATGATATCTACCCGCTGCACAATGAGGGCGCAACTTTTGGCCTCGGGCGCATCGGTAAGATTGACTCCCCCTGTACACTGGCGGAATTCTGTGGCTTTATTAAAGAAAAAATGAATATCAGGCAGCTGCGTGTAACTGGAGACCCAAACAAAACAATTGAAAAAGTAGCAGTCTGCGGCGGGGCCGGCGCTGATTTAATCCATGCCGCATCCTTTGCCGGCGCTGATGTGCTTGTTACCGGTGACATCAAATACCATGATGCCCGCGACGCCGGCGCTATCGGCCTTGCCTTAATTGATGCAGGCCATGACGCAACTGAGAGTGTTGTTATTCCAACTGTTTGTACATATCTGAAAAACAAAATAAAAGAAGGCGGGTATGTGGCAAAAGTTTTGGCTTCTGCCACAGAGACCACGCCCTGGTGGGTTTTATAAGATAGGTTAATTAACCTGTCTTTTTTATTTTATTCAAAGGAGTGATTAGATGGGAGAACTGGCTACACTCTATGACCTGCAGCAGCTGGAACTTGAGCTTGACAGGCTGAAGAAAACATTAAAAGAACTCCCTGTCTACAGTGAGTTCAAGAAGCTCCAAAGCGAAGTGGCTGATGCCAAGGAAGCCATAGGCTGGACTGAGACCAAACTGAATGAGCAGCGCAAGCGAATAAAAAGAATGGAGATGGATGCGGAAAAAGTACAGCAGGAAAGTAAAGAAGTGCAGGCCAAGCTTTACAGCGGCGCCGTAAGAAGCTCAAAAGAATTGGAGCAGTTGGAGAGCAAAGGAAAAGCACTACTGCGGGAAAAAGATAAAGCGGAAGAGACCCTGCTCTTAGCAATGGAAGCATACGAAGAACTGGAGACAGCAATTACAACAGCCAAAAACAATCATAACGCAATCAATCAAAAGCTGCGGGAATTGCAGCAGCAGGGCAATAAAGAAATAAAAGGGTTGAAAGATAGAATCCAACACTGTCAAGCGGCGCGCGATCAGCTTCGCGAACAAATCGGCAGCGTGCTCCTTGAAAGCTACGGTGAGATGAGACCGCGTTTTCACGGCCGGCCGCTGGCGCGCGTGGTTGCAGGCATCTGCGGTGGCTGCCGGGTATCTATTTCATCCAATCTTACAAACCGCCTTTGCAATCCTGAAGCCGTGGTCACCTGCGAAAACTGCGGGCGTATGCTTGTCCCTTCCTAAGGGTCAGGCTTGACAAGTTGAAAAAACTTCTCGCCGACAATAATGAGTATACGGTTAGAATAACCGAACACACAACTGAATACATGTCTTGCTGAAACAATTGCAGTAAGGTAAAATATTCTCAGTACTTATCTGTAAATCTATGCAACCAAAGAGAGGAAGTGGAACTATGAAGATTATGGTGGCAATTGACGGTTCAGAGCATTCAAAAAGGGTAATCTCACAGGCGGTCAAATACGCGGAAGCTTTCAAGTCTGATGTAACGATCTTTCATGTATCGGGTGAGACATTGTCTAAACCGCAGGTCTCCATGTATTTTTCCGGGGAGAAACTGGCCGCAGTCAAAAAAGATTTGGAACAGGAAGCTAAGAAAATGGTCGATGCAATGCTAGAACCATTCAAGGTAAAGGGTATTCCTGTCAATGCAGTAATTGAGCTTGGTGACTCACCGGCCGATTCCATTAATAACGAAGTCGTAAAAAATAAATATGACTTGCTGATTATCGGCAGCCGCGGCCTGCGGGGGATGAAAGAGCTGTTCCTGGGAAGCGTCAGCAACCGTGTCGCACACCAGGTGGAAACAGATATCCTCATTGTTAAATAGTATTAGTCATCTCTGTATAAATCGGGGGTGTAATTGATTTTTATGTACCATTAAATGGAAACGCATAGCTAAGGAAAAAAAGCTGGACAACCACATTGCCATAAGGTTCTTGCGAACATAGCGATATATAATCTGTGAAAATATTAATAATAGGCGCTAAGACGGTTAGAAATGGCTGGACAATAGATTGGCGTTAAGGTATAATAGGATGGATAAATATGTAAGGGCGGTGATCTTACATGAATCCATCTTCTTTAAAAGCTCGTCTCATGGGGTATTTGAAGAGTTCCAGCAGTCTGCCGGTAAAGAAAACCTGGGGGTTAGCAACAGGCGCAATGAGAATTATTGGCGATTTTATCTATGGGTTTTGTGTCCCTGATACCTGGAGTCTCTCGGATATTAAGCG
>JAGXRN010000042.1 GCA_018335875.1 Dethiobacter sp. | reverse complement strand
CTGCAGGTGGGAAGCTATGCCACCATGGATTGGCGCTACAGGGAAACAGGATTGGGTTTTGACCTGGCACTCTCAGTCCTTGCCACGGTAATCAGCCGTCCTGACCGACAGACGGCCGTAATAGATGTGGGCATGAAAGGCGTTACCTCCGAATTCGGCTTGCCTGTGGTAAAGGGAATTGAGGGAGCCGAGGTTGTATCGCTCTCTGAAGAACACGGTAAGCTGGAATTGTCTGCAGACGCTTTAAACCTGGCAGTGGGCGACCGCGTCGAGCTGATTCCATCTCACGGCTGTACCACCTTCAACCTTTACAATTGGGTACACGTCTGCCGTGAGGGCCTGCTTGAAGGAGTCTGGCCTGTTGCGGCAAGAGGGGCGCTGTACTAGAATGTGACTTACGTAGGAGGGAATTATTTTGCAGGTAAAAAAACACGATGCCATACTTATACACCCGTCTGATAATGTGGCGGTGGCTATTAAAGATTTGACAAAGGGTCAAACAGTTCATGTCTTGGGTGATTCATTTCATGCTGAGATGGTGCTGACTTCTGATGTTGCTTTTATAAAGCAGGTTCATCCCCCGTATCGGAAGTGGTGGAGTATGCATTCAGGCCTTCACGTACAGGACTGGTAATTATGGATACCCCCGGCTACGATGTTGAATCCATTACCGGTATGGTGGCAGGAGGGGCCCAGGTGGTGGTTTTTACAACCGGGAGAGGCACGCCGATGGGCTGCCCCATTGCTCCTGTGATAAAAGTTTGCGGCAACAGTTCAACATATGAAAAAATGCAGGATAACATAGATATAAACGCGGGTGTTATTATAGACGGCATCTGCTCTGTGCAGGATGTGGGCAGGGATATGTTCCGTGAAATAATAGAGGTGAGCAATGGAAAGCTGACAAAAGCGGAGCAACTGGGTTTTGGAGACTTTTCTATTACACGGATCTTTGAGGCTGATTATTGCTAAAAGCATAAAATCCCCGAAAACAATGAAGTTTCCGGGGATTTTTTTTAGACTTTTTTTTTATAAAGAAGCCGCCACGCCCCTGTAATTCTAAAACTGGAAGGAATAAATCATTTCTTGACGAAAGATAATATAACAAATATGAAACATTTGGTAAAACAAGTGAATTCAAAGGAGGAACAGGATGAACAAAGTTGAAAAAGCACTAATGCACGGCCTTTTTGTTCATTTGCATCACAACATCGATAAAGCTATTGATTTTGGTGCGTTTAAAAGGCTAAATGAAAAGGTTGATAAAACCTGGCCGGGTGCGCTTTTAGTCGGCCCCGATGCCAATGATGATGCTGCGGTAGTTAAAATACCGGGAGACGGCACTTTCGTTGTGGGAAAAATGGAAAGCCACAACTCTCCATGCGTTCCAAGGCCCTATGATGCTGCAGCTACAGGAGCCGGCGGGGCTATGCGGGACGTGGTGGCTATGGGAGGCAGGCCTTTATTTATTCTTGATTTTATAGGCACCCGTCCCCTTGAACAGGAAGTATTGGTTGGCCCCTGCGGCTTTAAAGGTGAATGCACCTGCGGCAACTGTAAAACAATGACCAGTCAGGAACGTTTAGATATTATGCTCAAGGGCATTCAGGACATGTGTAATGTTATGGATGTTTTTGTTGCGGGAGGCGGCTTTTCCACTTCCTTTAGCGATATAGTCCCGGCCTGTGTGATTGCTGTTGTGGGCAAGCTGGTAACGGACAAGCCCCTCACCAAACCTGCCAAAAATGCAGGAGACAAGATAATTGTGCTGGGAGAGACAGGCACCGACGGGAACGACACTCTTTACAGAGCAGGCCTGGTCTCAGAAATGCGTCCGGCCGTTGCCCTTTTTGCAGAAGAAAGAGCGACCATGGATGCCAGCATTGCCGCCTTTAAAACAGGTAAAATTAATGCCTGCTCCGACTTAGGCGCCGCAGGTATCGGGGCCGCAGTATGTGAATCAGCCCGCTATGGCGGCTTTGGAGCAAAAATAGATTTAACAAATGTTCCGGTGAGAGATAAAGATATCACACCCGAGGAAATTCTAATCTGCGAAACCCAGGCCCGTATGCAGTTCCAGGTTAATCCGGCGGATGTGGATGAGGTTTTAGAAGCAATCCGTTCTCAAAACGCAAAGGCAACCGTCATCGGTGAAATCACAAACGATGATAATGTTGTTTTCGAGTACCAGGGCAAAGTAATTGCATCCATTCCCAACAAACCTCCCGAAGAAATTCTGGAAGAGTTGAGAAAGTACTAGCAATAAACGCAAACATCCTTTGGCAATCCCTTAAGGCCAAAGGATGTTTAAATTTAGCGGGGTGATTCATTTGTGCGAGTTTTGCACTCAGCATGGCGAAGGGAAGAAATGGTATGAGGTTATGCAAAACTACTCTGCCGAACTTCTTGCCGTTTACTGGGGCTTAGATTCATACACAGTTTCTGCTTGTGTTTGCTGTTTATTATGCAAACCTCCTGGTGATTGAATCCACAGCTTTTTGCAATATACATACTATCTCATCAATTTCAGTGCGTGTGGTACAAAGGGGCGGTGCCAGAGAGATATTCTCCCATAATGAACGGATAATAAGGCCTTCTTCCCAGCACAGAGATGATACAGCGTTTGTGAAAGACATCTGCCGCCCACCTACCGGTTTCTTGGTTCCAGGCTGGGCACACTCTATGCTGGCCAACATACCAAGGCCTCTGATATCGGCCACAAAGGGATGGCTGCCAAATGCCTGGTTCATACACTCAAGCAGATATGCCCCTGTCTCCCTGGCGTTTTCCACCAGCCCTTCATTTTGAATAATATCAATATTAACCAGTGCGGCAGCACACGAAGCCGGGTGATTGTTGTAAGTCAAGCCGGCCATGAAGGGGAATTTGTCAGGACTTTTATCACGAATAGTCTCGTATACATGACGGGTTATTCCCATGCCGCCAAGCGGCAGGTATCCGCTGGTGATTCCCTTGGCAAAAGACATCAGGTCGGGGTAAATGTTCCAATGCTCCATGCCGAACCATTTACCGGTACGCCCGAAACCGGTTATGACTTCATCTAAAATCAACAGTATGCCATGCGATTTGCACAGCTTCTCCAAACGGGAAAAATATTCAGGTGGCGGCGGTATAATCCCGCCTGTTCCGGCTACCGGTTCTGCTACAAAAGCAGCAATTGTTTCTGCCCCTTCTTTATGAATGGCTTCTTCTACAGCATCAATGCATTTATAATTACAGTCGGTCAAAACACAGTCAAACTCGCAGCGGAAGCAGTAGGGTGCCGCTACATAAATGTGCAGCGGGTCCGGCGGCGAGAAAACATGATACACCGGAAGAGTAGTTGCGCTGCCGGCAGCCCGGGTAATGCCGTGATAAGACCAGCGCCGCGAAAGGATTTTCATCCTTTGGGGCTCACCAAGCACTGCATGATAAAGACGTGCTGTCCTGAAAATAGTTTCGTTGGCATCCGAACCGCCTGTGGTAAATAAAAAGTGGCTTATATCACTGCCGTCAGGAACCAGGCTTGCCATCCTCTCTGCCAGTTTAATCGCCGGTTCAGAAGAGAACCCATAGAAGGAAGGATAAAATGCCAATTTCCGCATTTGTTCGGCTACAGCATCTGCGACTTCAGTACGCCCGTGACCAATATTAATGTTAAACAGGCCGGAAAACCCGTCAATCACAGTTTTGCCATCAGACGTTTCCAGGCGGATACCCTGTCCTCCTGTGAATATGCGTGGCCCCTTTTTCTCGTGAGTTCGAAATTCGGTAATAGGATGCAAGAGATGAGCGCTATCCAGTTCCGAAAGCGACAAATTTCGGTTGCTCATAAGAATCCTCCTTGAAATAAGTATTTATAAAATTCAGATAATTACTCTGCCAAAGCATTCGTTCCTGATAAGCTTAATCCTTCTTCTGGTAACAATAATAAAGTTATTTTACTTTCATGAGAATACTTTAATGCCGTACGCAGCACCCATTCACCAATAAAGATTAATATCTTCCTGACGAATCGCCGGTTCTGATTGCAATCCAGAGCAAAACACCGATTATCAGCCCGAAATTGAGCTGATTCAGGGTATCAGGCTGAGTTGAAAGAAAGTTAAGCGTCAGGTATGAATACAAAAACGGGAAACCGATGGCAAAAATGAAGAAGTATGTGAGCACAATTAAACATCCCAAATCCTCGTGTCCTAGAAAAGCGGTGCATCCCACCGACAAGGAAGAAACGGACAAAAATGTAGTTGAAAAGTAAAAGATAGGAATTTGCTTTTCCTGAAGCAAGTATAGCAATATTCTGTCAGGAGGTCAACCACATAACTATCCATAAGTTACTTCCGATTACACAATATGGTACCGTTTTAGGGGCGGGCACCCGGCTTGGAATAAACGAAGGTAAGCCATACTACCCAAACTCCTGATGATGCGAAATATGTGGCCAGCGATCTGCTTGTTCAGGAAGGCGGCACTTCCATCCTTTCTGAAACCACAGAACTGGTTGGAGCTGAGCACCTGCTGGCCAGGAGAGCACTTTTTTTCTTTTTATAAAGAAGCCGCCAGTTTATTTGCTGCTTCCCTGATTGTCTTTAGTTTATAGTCACTGTTTTTCCTGGTAACGCCGATAAAGTCAAATTTACTGCCCCTTACATGATCAACAAACCTTTCCATGGATGCCAGGCACAGCAGAAAACCATTGCCGGTGCCGCCCGCAGCCGCCACGCAAATTACCGGCTTGCCTTTTATATAAGTATCTGTTTCTTTACGGCACTCACATCTCCTTACACGGTCAAAAAAAGCTTTTGCCGATTCACTCAAATCCCACCAGTAGACAGGCGTGATGAAGATAAAAGCATCCATATCACCCATGGCGGAATGGAGCTTCTGAAAATCGTCTTCTACCTGACAGTAGTGTTCCTGCCTGCATGTTCCCCAGCCGCTGCCACAGGCGCTGCATTTCCCAATCTCCAAGTCATTTAAACAAAAGTGAACTGTATCGGCTCCGCCGTCTTGAGCACCCTGGCGGGCTTCTTCACCGCAGGCGGCTGTGAGGCCGTCAGAGTTGGGACTGCTTGTGATGACCATTATTTTTGCCATTTAAAACAATCCTTTCATCCTAAAATTTTCTTTGCCGGTAATGATTAAGGTTTGAGCAGGTTGCCGTGATCGTCAAATTTAAGCGGCAGAAGTTCCCCTGTAACTTCCAGGTTCTTATTCTCTTTTGCCAGGGGGACCAGTGCTTCCGAGATAAACATTTCTGATAGGCTGGAAGTGTTTTTGATCCAGATTGCTTTAATGGATTTCGGGTCGCGGCTATACATTGTCGGGATGGCATTTTCCAGCACTTCCCGGTCTGAATCAAAATAAACAGGGATTTTTGCCCCTTCCGGTTTCATCGAAGTCAGGCAGTTGGCGTATGTAAAATGCCTGTTTATTTTTTCAACCAGGCGGGTTGTGGTAAAATCAGCACGGCCGATGCCTGTAGCATTGCCGTCAGTTTTTTCAGAAAGGTCACGCACAAAGATACGTCCAATATGGGGCTTGCCAAAGGGGTCATTCCACATCCTGCCTACAACATTGGGATCCATTCCTGAGCCGCTCACTTCTTTGCCTATTTCATCAAGGATAAGCAGGTCCAGGGTGTCAAAGGGCAGCTTGGGCAGCAGCTCTTTGGACAGGTTTAATATTTTGGGCTCTTCTTTCTCTATTTCGGCGCCGTGAAGTGCCTTGATAAAAGCCAGGTTCTTGTAGCCGTCCTCAACAAGGGCCACGCCAAAAACATTTTCTTTTTGTTGCAGCACCAAGCGGGACATTTTTTTAATTATTTCACTGGCAATATCAGGGTTAATCTGCTTGTGGGCTGCCAGCGCGCCTTTGTGTTTACCCAGGCCTATTACAATCATTTTGAGCAGGCCGCTTTCAATATCTCCATGGAAAAGGGTGTGCGCCTTTACCCTGTTTATGATAAAGATATGGTCTGCATTGTTGGCATACTGGTCGATATAGATGGGAATTCCATCCACTTCACCTAGTTTGTCTACCTCCATGGAGGAAAAGATGGGTGCCCCGGTGAATTCTTCTGTTATGCCGTATCCTGCGAGCACTTTAACCTGCCCTTGGGCTGTGCCGCCTCCATGGCTTCCCATTACCGGGATAATAAACGGGCTGGCGCCTATGTCTTTTAAATAGGTCACCACACACCTGGCAATCTTCTCAATATCTTTTATGCCGCGGCTGCCAAGGGAAACAGCCACACGGTCATTTTTTGCGATTTTGCTGCGCAGGTTTAATTTCTCCAGCTCTTCAATACAAGCGTCCTCAACGTCAGGCAGTTGTCTTGATGTAAAAGTTTGCTGTGTACGGGCAATACGAAAAAACTCCATTTTCAGTCCTCCTTGGTTTTTACTATATGTATTGTATTATTATTCGTTATTCAGATATCTATTTCCTTTATAAATAATACTGGCAGGTGAAAGCGGTGCGAAAACGGTTTATCCGTGTGATACTGGCTGTAATCATTCTTTTTGCTTCTGTTGTTTTCTATCTGAGTTTTAAATTTGAGACGCTGCGATACGGGGTAGCGCCGGTGGTACTGGAAAGCGTACCCCGGATTGCCCGCAAGACAGGCTGGAATTATGGTCGGCTCCTGCGCAAAGATTATCCCAAAGCTACCGACATTCACTTTGTTGAGGAGTATAATCTTTTAAATCAGCAGGTCTTTGAGCTTGGACGGGCGATTGAAACGCTCGCTGCACAAGGCCATACAGATACTGAAAAGGAACAAAAGTGGCAACAGCTGCGTGCTGAGCGGGAGAAAATCCGCCCTTTTGCCGAGGCGGTAGTAGAACAGCAGGTAGCATCAGTGGTAAGCGATGAAGGGCTTAAGGTCATTTTCGGACGTATTCTGCCACCTCCCATGTTTATTTTTGCAGATTCGTATTATATTCTGGTAGCCTCGCCGCGCCATGAGATACGTTTTGATAAATCAAGGCTCCTTGGCAGGGAACTTCATCTCTCTCAAATGGACGAGATAGAAACACAGTTTGAGCTGAAGTATCCCGGTATGGTTGCCCTCGTTCAGGATGTGGGCGGACTGGCTGTATTTTACCCGGCCTATATTTTTCATCAGGGAAGTATCCGGGAACTGCTTGAACTTAGTGTTCATGAATGGCTGCACCAGTACCTGTTTGTCGCTTCTCCGCTTGGGCGTGCTTTCCTCAAGGGCGGCAAGATGCACACAATTAACGAAACAGCAGTAAGCCTGCTTGGCCGCGAGATTGGCGACAAAGTTTACATGCGTTATTACGCGTCTACCGACAGCCTGCCCCTGATTGAAGAGGAGTTCAGGGCGTACATCAACAACCTGGCACAGCGGCAGAATGATACTAAACCCGATGTCGTGAAAACGGAAGGTTTTGAATTTCAGGGCTTTATGCGTGACACATACCTGGAGGCAGTGAGCCTGCTTGCCCAGGGGAAAGTTGAAGAGGCAGAAAGCTACATGGATGAAAGGCGCAGGACTCTTGCCGCCAGCGGTTACAACATCCGAAAAATAAATCAGGCTTACTTTGCTTTCTACGGAAGTTATGCGGATTCCCCCGGTGCAATTGATCCAATCGGTCCTGCGCTTGCCAAGCTTCGTTTGCGCACCACTTCAGCACTAGAGTTTATCAGGGTACTGAGGAAGATTACCTCGTATGAAGAATTCCTGCAGGTTATGGATGAGTGGCAAATCACAGCCACAGGCCGTTTTTAACTTAATATTGCCATCGCCGAGAATAATGCTCTTAACAGGAGGAGAACTAAAGTATAGTTACCAGATGCACAATAGCATCAGACAGGGACTGTAGTGCTATCAATGCCCTGTTTGAGGCACTTTGCGAAAACCTTGCCTTGCTGTTATAATTGTCAGGCAGCTAAAGGAGGTTTTAATATGCGCAAGCAAAAACTTTTTACACAAGTTACAGTTGTCTTTATGGTGCTCCTGCTTGCAATGCCTGTAACGAGCGGCGCGGTAGCTGGCTTTAGGTTAGCCAACAATCTGTTGCTTGACGATATCATTGCCAGTCAGACCATGGTCACGGGCAGATTGATACAGAATGAAGAGGGGCAGGCCGAAGAAGGACTTGGGTCAGACGAGCAGACAGCAGTTGTTGCTGCTGATGAGAAGCAGGAAGACGATGTTGAGAAAATAGAAAATGAATTTAATTTTACATCTGAAGAAATTGATCTGTTTGCGAGGCTCGTTCATGCCGAAGCAGCCGGGGAACCGTATGAAGGCAAGGTTGCTGTTGCCGCGTCTGTTCTTAACAGGTTGCGCAGCAGCCGCTATCCCAACACGCTGCGTGGGGTGATTTACCAGATCAGCGGCGGGCGCTATCAGTACAGCCCGGTACTCGATGGCAGGATTAATCGTTCTGCCGGCAGCGGTGCACTAAAGGCTGTAGAAGATGCCATCAATGGCTGGGATCCGACAAACGGTGCAAGCGGTTTCTTTAATCCCCGCAAAACAAGCAACCAATGGGTTCGTTCACAGCCTGTGACAAGAACTATCGGCCGGCATGTCTTCTTTAAATAACTGCAAGCAAACAAAAATGGCTTTCGGGCTGCATGCCTGAAAGCCATTTTTTCATATTTCCTTACAGTTAATTCTTTTTGATAATTATCCGGCCAGAACGGGATACACTGTCGATTTCATAATAGAAACTGCTGCCCTGTTTTTTTAGTGTACCGCTGACTTGCAAGGTTTCACCTACTGTCGGCAGCTCCCCGCTGTATAGAGTGTTAACTTGCAGTCCGCTCTGCTGTTCCTTGGTAAAAGGAATTACCACAGGCAGCTGGCAGCAGCCTGCCTCGTCACTGAGAAAAAACACTCCATCGTCTGCATAGACAGAAGCGACATATCCTGAGACTGTGAGCTTACCCAGGTATGAGCCGGGGTCGGCAGTAACCTGAGAAATAGAGACTGTCTCTTTTGACGTTATCAGCCGGGGGTAGATGAAGAGTGATGCTACCGCAATTAATAAGGCAAATATAAGCAAGTTTTTTCTGTGCATGTGCTGCCTCCTTTGCATAGCATTATTATAAGGGAAAAAGGATACTACGTCCAGCAGCACTTTAAGCTTTAATCCAGTTTATAAAGTTAACCCAAAAGTTTTTTTACAGCATCCTGAACGCGCCCGCCATCTGCTTTACCCTTTACCATGGGCATCAGTTTTCCCATTACTTTGCCGAATTCTTTTGGCGTGGCTTTAAGTTCATCTATCACATGTTTTACCATCTCACTGAGTTCTTCTTCGCTCATCTGCTGCGGCAGGTAAGATTCAAGGATCGCAATCTCTTCTTTTGCTTCCTGTACAAGGTCGTCACGCTTTCCCTTAATATACTCCTCAACCGCATTGCGCCGCTGTTTTACTTCCCGTTGAACAACAGTTAAAATTTCACTCTCTTCAAGTTCACGACGTTTCTCAATACTTTCATTCTTGATGGCCGACAGCAGCAGCCTGATGGTGCTTAAACGCTGCTTTTCCCCGGCTTTCATCGCCAATTTCATTTCTTCTCGAATTTTTTCAAGCATAATGGATCCTCCCGGCAGGATTGCTTTATTTTCCATTATATAATCGTAAACTCTAAATTGCAAATACAACAAGCACCTTATCAGCGCGCGGCCCCGATGCCAGCGGATACTGGATTTCAAAGCACGCAGCACTTGGGCACTGCCGTCTGAGTGTGGTTGATCCGGCAGGCGGCGCGCAACCCATGATCAGGAAGGTGGGTAAAAGCAGCTATATCATTATATACAACGGTGAGCTGTACAATACACCGGAATTAAGGAAAGAACTGGAGCAAAGAGGCCATACTTTCAGCGGGCATTCCGATACTGAAGTTTTACTGGCCTCGTATATTGAATGGGGGAAGGATTGCCTGCCGCGGCTAAACGGAATCTTTGCTTTTGCCGTTTGGGATGACCTGAGGCAACGCCTTTTTCTGGCCAGAGACAGGCTTGGGGTCAAGCCTCTGTTTTATACACAACGGGGCAGTTCTTTTCTGTTTGCCTCTGAGTTAAAGGCACTGCTGGCCAATCCACTGGTCAAGCCGGTGTTGGATGCTGAAGGGTTGGCAGAAGTGTTTGTGATGGGGCCATCGAGAACGCCGGGACACGGTATATTCAAAGGAGTTTCGGAGTTAAAGCCCGGTTGCTTTATACACGCGGACAAACGAGGCGTGGTGCAGGAGAAGCGCTACTGGTCACTGGAGAGCAGGGCACACGAAGATGATTTGGAGACAACAATAGCAAAAGTCCGCCACCTGGTAGAGGACTCGGTTAAACGGCAGCTGGTGGCAGACGTGCCGGTAGCCACCTTTCTTTCCGGAGGAGTGGACTCAACTGCTCTCACTGCTATTGCCGCCAGCGCTTTTGCACTGGACGGCAGAGGGACTCTCCATACATATTCAATCGACTACGCAGAGAATGACCGCTATTTTCAGCAGTCACTTTTTCAACCCAATGCCGATGCCCCATGGGCAAAACTTGCATCAGAGAAAATCGGCACAATTCATCACGGCATATTAATTGATTCTGCCGAACTTGCGGCAGCACTAAGTGATGCCGTCAAAGCCCGGGACCTGCCCGGAATGGCTGACGTGGACTCATCACTGTTGTTGTTTTGCCGGGAAGTTAAGAAAGATGTTACAGTGGTGCTGTCGGGAGAATGCGCCGATGAAGTATTTGGCGGTTATCCCTGGTTTACACACCGCGAAGAGTATACTGCAGAAACTTTCCCCTGGATACGCAATATTGATGCGAGAATGAAACTGTTAAGCCCTGAGACAGTATTTGTTCTCAGGCCGCATGAATATTTGCGGGAGCGCTACCAACAGGCGCTGTGGGAAGTTCCCCGCCTTATGGGAGAAGACGCACTGGAAGCGCGCATGAGAGAAATGTTTTATTTAAATATCACACGCTTTATGCCCACTCTGCTTGACAGGAAAGACAGAATGAGCATGGCTGTGGGCCTTGAGGCCAGGGTACCTTTCTGCGACCACCGGCTTGTTGAGTATGTCTGGAATATTCCCTGGAGCATGAAGTATTACGGTGGCAGGGAAAAGGCTGTCCTGCGCCTGGCCCTAAACGGGCTTGTGCCCGAAGAAGTATTGAACCGCAAAAAAAGCCCGTATCCCAAGACACACCACCCTGCCTACCTGGCAGCGGTACGGGAGAGGGTACTTAGTATACTGGCAGACAGTGAAGCACCACTTAACCGTCTGATAGATTATGAAGCAGTACGTGCCTTTGCCGCATCTGAAGAAGCTGCAGTTAAATTTCCCTGGTTCGGCCAGTTAATGGGCGGGCCGCAGCTCCTTGCATTCCTGACACAGGTAAACAGTTGGCTCCGTGACTACAAAGTCAGCTTTGACTTTGATATCAGCAGGCAAAAAAAAATGACAGTCTAAGCCTGAGGCCGCCGGTAACCGGCGGCTTCAGCGTTTATAGCGTCAGATCTTCAACGCTCGCAAGCTCACTTCCCGGGTAAAAGTGAAAGAGGATTCCCCTGAAATCCCGGCCGTCAGTGGCCAGTCCGCGGACTCCCCACTGGCTCATTCCCACACCGTGCCCGTTGCCCCCGCCGAAAAAGGTCACATTTCTGACATGGCCCTGCTCACGGATAATATCAAACACCAGATAGGTGCTGGGTAAAATAGTATAATTATTAAGTTTACTGCCGTCGTGCCTTGCCAGTACCACATTGCTTCCACCGGCGAGGTAATTAACCGGGCGGATGATATAACGGATATTGAGTTCCTTAAGCACCCTGTATGTGCCGTTTTGACCCACAATTTCCAGTTCCATGATGTTGCCGCCCGCACCGCGCCTGATGACACGCAGATCAAGCAGAATACCAATAGGGTCAGGTCCGATTGCCTGGGAGACGAATGCCCCCTTATCAAGGGTCAGAATGAAGGATGGCTGCAGCATTTGCTGCCGCGCTAAATTCTGGCTGATGCTGGCTTCCAGTTCCCGGCGCGACATTGTTACCTGCCAGCGGAACCAGGGGGAGGCTGAATCAAAAGTGTTGTGGTTGCGGGAGGTGAAAAAGGAGCGTGCCCCCTCCTCAGAGGATATGTCGGGAAGGGAACCGCTTCTCAGTTGCGGCTGCGAAATCAGATAGGGGACAGGGAAGGCGGGGAAAGCGCCGCTTTTCCTGTCGTGCCATACTTCTTCGAAATTGGCAGTGACTCCTGATGAGGTGGAGAAGTAGCGTGCGTCGATAATAGCGCCGTCGTAAACAGCAACCAAACCTGCAGTATCCCTTACAGCCCTGCTGCTGGCCTCGTATTCAGGGACATTATTGTAGACCTGGGAGGCGGTGCTGTCATCAACATGGGCTGACAGTCCGCGAAAACCGCTGCGGGCAATGGATGACACTGCATAGGAGCGAGCAGCTACAGCCTGTACTTTGAGCGCTTCCAGTCCGAAAGAAACGGGCATTTCGCTTGGCACAACCGAATACAGATATTCTTCAATTGATACTTCGTTGACCAGCAAAAGTGCGGCTCCGTTTGAAATAATTTCAAGCCGGCCGTAGTACGAAGGAGTAAATTGGGGGCTGCCGCGCCGGATTGTGTCCACCCTGATTTTACTCCCACCGGTGGGCAGGATAAAAAGGCGGTTGTCAAAAATCAGGGTATCACCGGCAGGAAAAGTGACAGCAACTGATTCTCCCTGCGGATTGAATCTCAGGGCCCCTCCGGCGGAAATGACGAAAGATTTCCCTGAAACTTTGTCCTCCAGGGTGTAAGAGGCGGCTGAGGAGACGGTAACTGAGCTGTGGGATGTACCGGCAAAACCGCTGGTGTTCAGTACCACACGGATGTTGTGGGGCACATAGTTTTCGGGGATAAGAACAGCGCTAACGAGCCCCTCATCAATAAAAAGTGCGACATCAGTCATACCGACAATAAATTCACTCGTCTCCGCTACCCTGATGGCACCATTGTCAGGGCGGTAAAAGGCAGTATTGGGGCTTAATTTAAAAAAGCCCAGTTCCTCACCTTCCAGCGCATTATTGCCAACTGTTAAGAGTCTGTTCAAAATTACTTTTTCAAAGGGGGAGAAATAGTGGAGTATCCCGTTGATACCGACGGCAAGGCCAACCTCCCCCGTACTTGGTGTTTGCTCTGACAAAGCAAGGTTTAATAAGCTGCCCGTCCCGTCAAGCAGCGTGACGCTGCCGGCAGAGACGCTGAGAACATAGGAAGCCTCTGAAAGGTCAAGCCGGGGAAAAGAGGCTATTTTCCATTTTCCCTCTACTCTTACAAGTTCAACCTCTGTGGTATATGGCACTCCATTAACTTCAAGGCTCAGGTTAATTGCAGCCTGTGACAGTGAACTGATTCGAGGCGCAGAAACTGAAGTCAAGCGGAAAAGTTTGCGCGCAGACAACACTCCAAGCAGTGTCTGTGCCTCTGCGGCTTCAAGTAATAGCAAATCCTCCGCCGCCGCTGTTTTTCCTGCAGTTGCAAGGTCAAAGAATTTTTCTGCCGTTTTGACTGCTTCAGCGCTGTACTGACCTAATAGGTTGAAAGAAAATACAAGAAGCACTGCGATAAATAATATGGCTATGGAAAATTTTTTCAAGCAAGCCCCTCCCGTGCAAGGTTATAAGACAAATACTATTTACTAATTTCAACATGCAAAAGCAAGTTCCTGCAGTGCTTGACACGAACACACGTTTGATTTATAATGGATATAAATGGTAAAAAAGGAGAGAGTAATCATGCTTGCCCGCGTTACCGGTTGTACAGTAGTGGGTATTGAAGGCAGGGTGGTAACTGTTGAGGTGTTTCTTTCTGCGCAGCTACCGGGATTTGATATAGTCGGGCTGCCTGACGCAGCAGTACGGGAGGCCAGGGACAGGGTAAGGGCAGCCATTAAAAACAGCATGCTCTGGTTCCCACAGCAGCGCATAGTTGCTAACCTGGCGCCGGCCGACCTGAAAAAAGAAGGCCCGCAGCTGGATCTCTCCCTTGCCTTTGGTGTTCTTGCCGCCGGAGGGCAACTGGCGGCTCCTGACCCTGGAATGGCTGTATTGGGTGAGTTGGCGCTTGACGGGACGCTGCGCCCGGTACGCGGTGTTCTTCCCATGGTAATTGCGGCCCGCGATGCGGGGCTGTCCAAAGTCCTGCTTCCTTTGGATAATGCTTGCGAGGCCTCTCTGGTTGGCGGCCTGGAAATAATGGGCGCCAGTTCCCTGGCGGAGGCATTGGATGTGGTCAGGGGCAAAAAAAAAGCTTTACCGCCGCCTAAAAAGAGCAATACTTGCATTCCAGTAAATGCTGATTTTTCCCGCGTTAAAGGGCAGGAGGGCGCCAAGCGTGCTCTTGAGGTGGCCGCAGCCGGCGGCCACAATCTTGTGATGACAGGCCCGCCCGGCGCCGGCAAAACTATGCTGGCAGGCTGCGTACCATCCATCCTTCCCGACCTGAGCGAGGAGGAAAGCCTGGATACAACCAAAATTTACAGCGCTGCCGGCTACCTTAAGGATACAGCGTCTCTTATCACCCGCAGGCCGTTTCGCAGCCCTCATCATACAATTTCCCTGGCTGCACTTTGCGGCGGAGGAAAAATTCCGCGTCCGGGAGAAGTAAGTCTGTCGCACAACGGCGTCCTTTTTCTTGATGAAATCCCGGAATTCAGGCGGGAGACACTTGAAGTGCTGCGCCAACCACTGGAAGAAGGAGAGATTACAGTGGCGCGCCTGCAGGCTGCCTATACTTATCCCGCCCGTTTCATGCTTCTTGCTTCAATGAACCCCTGCCCGTGCGGTCTATTGTCTGACCCCGCCGCCGCCTGCACCTGCACGCCCTGGCAGATCCAGCGCTATCACCATAAGATTTCAGGCCCTCTGCTGGACAGGCTTGATATTTTTATCGAGGTGCCACGTCTGCGCTACGAAGAGGTAACAGGGACAAAAGCTGCGGAGCCGTCCCAACGGATTAAAAAGCGGGTGGAGGAAGCCAGGGAAAAGCAGCGGCAGCGTTTTAGCGGTGACTCAGTAAGCTGTAATGCACAAATGGGGCCGCAGCATGTCCAAAAATACTGTGTGCTTGATGAGGCCGGGCGAAATCTTATGCGGCAGGCTTTTGTGCGTTTGCACCTCAGTGCGCGGGCATATGACCGTATTCTTAAGGTAGCACGTACAATTGCCGACCTTGACTGCTCGCCAAAAATTCAGACGCGGCACCTGGCCGAGGCCATCGGCTACAGGCAGGTAAGTGCTGCTAAGCTTAACTCAAATTCAACAGAGTGCAGTCCATTGACATAAACATTTCCAACATAAACAGCTAGCCCTGTTCCACCAGGTAGTCGTTAAAGCTCAGCTGCTCCAGTTGGTCCATATGAGAGAGTCCAGCACCGTCGATCTGAATGGTGACATAGTCCACGCCTTCAATCTGTGCCATCGTATTGACAACGGAATAAACAGCCAGCAGTTCGCCGGCGGAGCCCGCAGCGTTGGCAAACTCGGCGGAAACGGTGACTATCAATAGTTTTTCTCTTTCGTCATAGGCCGCATCAAGCAAGCGTGTGCCATCGGGGATAACCCGGAATCCGGAATCAAGCGACTGCGAACCCGCCAGCAGCTGCCGGAAAAGAATTTCCGCCTGTTCAGTAATGCTGGCGGAGATGAAGCAAATAGGCACTGGCCGGGGCTCCAGATAGAGGCAGGCATTTGGCGAGCCGAAATATAGCTCGACAATTACCTCCTCCACCGGGGCGGTAATGCGTAGTGGAACAACATCAGCAGCCTTCTTACCGTCCACATGGAAGCGTACTGTGCTAACGGGAGCCTGGGGGTAAAAGCGCACAAACGCCCCAGGGTAGGTGATGACTGTGGACACGTTTTCATTTTTTCCGGGTGATTTGGTTATAAGGTAAACATCCATGGAATGATCGCTATTTTCATTATATTCAACAAAGTTGATGCTGTAACCGCCGCTGGGTTTCTTACCCCAAACGGCAGCCAGGTAAAGAACGTGCTCCAGTTGAAAAGCGTAATAATTTTCGTTCGTCTTATCCATATGGTCACTGACGATAAAGGCAGGGAAGTCGCTTTCCTGCAGAACAGACGTTTCGGGGACCGGAAGTTTCTCAGGCTGGGTCTTACCGTTTTTGCGGCCGCAACCGCTTGCCGGTGATAATAGCAAAGCCAAAACCAAAAACGAAACCAGTGTCCTTTTCATGTCAAAATACTCCGCTTCCCGGTTTTTTCAAAAATGGCGTACTGTAAAATCTCTTTGTCAGTATTGTACCAGAAAGAAAAGAAAACTCCAGTTAAAGTTCATTAACATCAACAATGTTTACTTTGTAAGAGGAAATACCCTCAATCTCCAGTCTGTCAATCAGGCCAGCCCCATTTCTCTTAAAAAATTTTCTACAACCGTTTTTTTATCATACTGGCATACAGAGTGAGAACTTTGGGGTTTCTTTTCCACTATATCAATTATTTCATTCAGGTCGTATGGAGTATAAAGATTGTCTTTATGAACAAATTCAGGAAAGCAGAATGAATTTGGCGCCACTGGAACTGAACCGAGAACGATGGCTTCAATTAGCGACGATGGGAGCATGTCTGCAATTGATGTGGTGACGACAACAGATGCTTTTGCCAGATTCTTGTGGTAAATTTCCTTGACGGGGTTAAAAACAAATTCAAGTCCTGTCGTTTCTGCGGCTGCCAGAAATGGGGCGAGGGCAGGTGCTCTCTGTACAAGTTTAGAGACTGGTGTGCCTGAAAGATGCTTTACCCTGTATCCCCTTTGTATAAGGATCCGTGCTGTTTCCACTTCCAGCATGTACAGCCTCTCCAGGGAGAAGCGCTGGTTAAAAACTATGAGGTCATCTTCTTTAACTGTGTCCAGGTAAGGCTGATAGATTTCAAAGTCAAAAGGGAAACCGGTCACTGCAACTTTTTCTGCCAGTTGGGGATACGCCCTGGCGATACATTCCCGGCACCAACGTGAATTGGCGAAGATTTTATCATAGATGCTCAGTCTTTCTTTTTCTCGCAGATCTTTTAGAGCACCGGTGAATACCAGCGGATCAAAGTTCATTTTTGTCAGGCCCACGACCAGTCCGTATTTGCGGCCCTCTTTATGGCGGATAATCTCAATTAGAGGACTTTGTGCCCAGCCGATAAACCAGACATCATCCGGACTGCTTTCAATACTCAGGTAATCTTTTATGGGTGCTGCAGGGCCGCGCCAGTCAAAAGCAGGGAGCTTCGTGAACTCAACTTTGTGCTGCAGCAATTCATCTACCACCGCACGGTTGAAACTCCCGGTCCAGCTGTCCTCACCGGGGGAGTAGCCAACAAAGTAGAGCAGCTAACTCACCCCCATCACCTGGGCATAGAGTTTATAAACAGACTCCGGGTTAAAGCGCGCAGTGCAGCAGGAGTTTTGCGGAGGGAAAGCGGCTTTTTCACAGATTACGGCCAGGTTGTAGGGTGAGTAAAGGTTTTCTTCTGCAAGGAACTCGGGGAAGGGGCCACGGTTTGGCGCCAGGCAGGTTGCGCCAAGTGTGGATGCCTCTATTAGAGCGGTAAGATCTGGATGGTCAATAGTTGTGGCAATGGAGACATCGGCCTGCGACAGCCACCAATGGTATTCTTCAGGCTGCGTATAAAAGATAAACTCCATGCCGTTTTTTTGGCCCTCCAGCATAAGCGCGTGCGCTTCAGGGTCAGCTCCAATCACAGCCTGCTCTACAACCGGGGAGAGATGTATTACCTTACAGTCTAAATTTCTCAGCAACCCGCTCAGGTAGACCTCTAGAATATGCAAATTCTCCAGGCAAAAAGACTGGTTGAAGGCCACCAGTCTTTTCTGCTTCCTATCCTGTTGTTTTGAATGCAAAGGGGGGTGAGGGGGGTAAAAAGGAAAACCGCAGACGTATACACGCTGTTCCAAAGCGGGATAAGCTGTGGTTATTCTGTCTTTGTCCCACTGTGAAGCTGCAAATACTCCGTTAATATGAGCTAAAAAGTCAGGTGTTAAACTGTTTCCACTGTGAAAGTGGGCATACTTGCGTCCGGGCATTTCTTGAAGATGACAGGCTTCCATGCTGCGGGTATCGGCCAGCAGCCAGATGGCATCCTGCGTTGGTTCAGTCTGTGTAGGCATTTTTTTTAAATAGCCTTCATAAGAAAGAGGAGAGGCAATTTCTTCAAATTCTATTTTTTTTTCGCCAAGAAACCGGCGTATGCCGTTGTTCACAGGCTGCAGTCTAAGATTTTCTTCAAAATGTTCGCTGATAAAATACAGCAAAATAAGCCCTCCCGCTAAGTGAATAATCGAATTGACTACGTTGCTTTACGGTGATGTGAAATAATTTCACTTAAAGCCTCATCAAGGGTGTAGCGTGGCTCATACCCCAGCATACGCAGGCGGCTGATGTCCGGGATACGTCTTATTGTTTCCTCAAAATAAGGGCCAAAGGCGCTCGAGTATGGGATAAATCTAATATTTGATTCAGAACCTGTCATAGCAATTATTTTCTCTGCCAAAGAAAGGATTGAAATTTCCTCAAAGCCACCGATATTATAAATTTCTCCCGGAATCCCTTTTTGCAGTACAACCTGCAGACCGTCCAATATATCTTCGATATAACCGAAAGTCCTTGTCTGTTTGCCTTTTTCATATACAGGCAGTTCTTCGCCCTTGAGGGCCTGTGTAATAAAAGTTGGTACTACCATGCCATAGCTGCCCGTCTGATATGGGCCTATTACATTGAAAAAACGGCCGATTTTAACACTGGTTTCTCTTTCGCGGCAATATGCCAGCGCCAAATGCTCCTCCACAAGCTTGCCTACTGAGTACAACCAGCTGGCCTTATTGCTTGCACCAAGGATCGAATCGTCTTCTTCGGCAACAGGGACCTTTGGGGTTTTTCCGTAAATAGCTGAAGATGAGGCGACAAAGATACCCTTTGAGAAAACTGTTGCAGCCTCGAGCACATTTTCTGTGCCTGTATGGCTGAGTCTTAACGTTTCACAGCCTCTCGACATTGTCAGCCGCACACCGACCACACAGGCCAGATGAATAATGTAGTCGCATTTTGACGCAAGTGAAAAGACAAGTTCACGGTCTGTTACGCTGCCTGTGATAATCTCTGCTTTTGAATCCCGCAGACGGTCTGCCCTGCCTGTGGAAAGATTGTCAAGTATAGTGACCTGGTTGCCTTCGCGCAGCAGCCGCAGCGAAAGATGTGTCCCTATAAACCCTGCCCCGCCGGTTATTAAATAGTGCATAACCCGACCCCTTTCTGCTTTCTCCAATTCATATTATGAAAAAGCCAGGGTTTAAATTACTTCATGGCAACAAGGCAAAGCCGCACACATATCATGTAGGGATAGCTGTTAAGCGGGGTGGTCATTATTGTATAGCGAGAAAATACTTACGCTCTCTGCCGGGGTTGGTGTTGTCGGGTTAGGCTATGTCGGGCTGCCGCTGGTCATTTTGGTGGGGCAGAAAGAATTGCCTGTGGTGGGGATTGATCAGGACGAAAAAAGAATCGAAAGCATCAGGCAGGGAAAATCGTATGTTTCCGACATTGCCGACTACGAAATTTTGGCACTGCTTGAAAATGGTATAATCACGGTCAGCACTGACTTTGGCAAATTGTCATCATGCGCAGTAATAGTTGTATGCGTGCCGACGCCACTGACAGCCGGCAAAAAGCCTGACTATTCCTGCCTCATAAATGCCGCCTGCTCTGTGGCAGCAGTGCTTTCCCCAGGGCAGCTGGTTATCGTGGAAAGCACGGTGGCACCGGGCACTACAGAGGGGATAATCCTGCCGATCCTTCAGTCGGGCGGGATGAAAGCAGGCAGCGATTTCTTTCTCTCATATTCCCCTGAAAGGATAGATCCCGGCAGCAGGGAGTATTGTTTAAGCAATATTCCAAAGCTGGTCTCCGGTGTTACGCCGGCCTGCCTGAACAGGGCACAACTCTTTTATAATTTGCTGGGGATGACTGTCGTCCCTGTTGGCACACCGGAAACGGCAGAAATGGCAAAGCTGCTTGAAAACACATACAGAGATGTAAATATAGCATTGGTCAATGAGATGGCACAGGTTTGCCGCGCGGCGGGCATAGACATCTGGGATGTGATAGAGGCGGCGTCTACGAAGCCTTTTGGCTTTCAGGCCTTTTATCCCGGTCCTGGGGTAGGAGGGCACTGTGTACCGGTTGACAGCAGCTATTATGCTTTTTTTGCACGTGAAAACAACGAGCCGGCCGCGTTTGCCGAACACGCGCGCAGGGTAAATTCAGCCATGCCGCAATACGCCGCTGCCCTTGCCAGAGAGGCACTTGCGGCTGCAGGAAAGACTGCCGCGGGCAGCAGGGTTTTAGTCCTTGGCGCAGCGTACAAAAAAGATGTAAATGACGCGCGCGAATCTCCGGTTATCAAGCTGATAGAGTGTCTCAGGTCGGAAGGGGCAGAGGTCGGGTACCACGACCCCCTTGTGGAAAAGATCAGCACGGCTACAGGTGAAATGAACAGTGTCAGCCTTGATGAAATTACTCTTTCAGGTTACGACTGTTCAGTTCTTGCAGTAGCCCACAGCACCTTCAATCTGCCATGGCTCGCTGCCCACAGCAGTATGCTGGTGGATTTGACCGGTTCGCTGCCAAAGCAGGCAGGCAGGGTTATTTCGCTCTAGCTGTGTTCCTGATACTTATTTTACATAGAAAAAGGTGATAACGGTGAGCCGGCTTAGAATTGCCGATGTACTGGGTTTTAAAATGAAGCTGTGTGAGGCTGAGTTTGTGGATTACCAGCTTCTCTATCAGCCTCATTTATACGATCCTCTGGAAACAGGATTTTTAAAAAGCATGCTTAAACCCGGAGATATGTTCCTTGACATCGGCGCCTATATCGGGTTTTACTCCCTGCTGGCTTACGCCGCCGTCGGCGACGGAGGGAAAGTTCTCGCTGTAGAGGCCGATCCTTACAACTACAGTATTTTGTGTGTTATTTTGCAGGCGGAGGGACTATGGAGCGAAAAAAACCGGAAAGAAATAACGAACCATCGGTCGGTGTTGTGCTGCCGGTGTACAACCAGAAAAATGAGTATCTTGCTGAATGTTTGAAGTCGATTGAAGCCCAGGAATTCCGCGGGTTTAAGCTTGTGATTGTGATTGACGGCGCAAATCGCGAGACTGCGGAAGCGGTATATGAAGCCGCCGGGAATCTGACAGTGCCTTGCGAGATTATCAAAAGGGATAAGAACAAAGGGATAGCTTTTTCCCTGAATGAGGGGTTTGCGCGGCTTGGCAACTGCAGTTACCTGACCTGGGTGTCAAGTGATAACATACATTACCCCCGTTTTCTCGATACGCTGGTAAGAGAAATGCAAGTAGCGGGCAAAGATTTTGTCCTGGTTTATTCCCTGTTTAGAATCATAAATTCGGAAGGCGATGGTGTACCGGAACGGGGCTATGCCTATAAAATGACATATTTGATGGATAAACCGAGGGAATTTATCCTCAGGCACAATTTCATCGGCCCGTCATTCCTGTTCAGGCGGGATGCGTATACAAAGGCCGGTGGCTATGACCCCAAATACGAAAAAGTCGAAGACTATGAATTTTGGCTGCGTTTATTTGAACTTGGCGAGATCAGGTTTATCCCCGAGGCATTGATGAACTACCGGGTAGGGGGAGAATTTGCATATACAACGACTACCCCCAGGGAACAGATCCTGCTGAAAATGGCCCGGGCCGGCGTCGACCACAGGGAAAGAAATGGCGATAAGCCAAAGGTTACAGTGCTTCTGTCTGCGTACAACCAGGAAAAATTTATAGAAAAGGCAATTGGCAGCGTACTTGCGCAGACCTTTACCGATTTTCACCTGGTTGTAATTAATGATGGCTCCACCGACAATACCCCAGACAGAGTAAACAGGTTTTCAGATTCCAGGATCATCCTGGTTGAACTGGCCAAAAACAGGGGAAAACCTGGCGCAATGAATGCAGGGCTTAAGTTTGCGCTTGGAGATTATATTCTTGACCTCGATGCCGATGATTGGCTTGAGCCTGAGACACTGGAGGTGATGGTCCGGGAAATGGAAAGCCTCCCTGAAAGTGTGGCGATGGTGTATGCCAACCGAAAAATATGGTACCAGAGAGGGGATAGCCTGGAGGAAGGCGCAGTCTATCCGGGTCTAAACTACACTGACAAGTATGAGGTAGTAAAAAAAATGAAAACCCACTGCCCGCGGTTCTACAGAAAAAATGTGCTAATGTCTGTGGGCGGCTGGCAGACAAAACTCTTTACGGAGAATATTATGGCGGAAGACCTGGCGATGATGCTGCGACTTGCTGAACATTACCAATTTCACTGGATCAACCGTGTCTTGTACCATCAGAGAAGGCATGAGAGCAATATGTCCAAAACAGCGGAAAAAAAATTTCAGGCACAGGTTAAGTGCCTGGTAAAAGAGGCGCTGAAAAGATGGGGATGCGAATGCAACCTGGTATTTAAGACTGAGGGCCCATGGGTGACCGAAGTGGCCTTTTCTCCGGGTAAAAGTATGAGCAGGGACAGTGAAAAGAAATGAAGCCAAGCCGAGTTAATATTATCGGCCTTGATGAAACAGCGTGCCGAGGCTACTGCCAGGTTTATGGAATTAGTGGGGATCATACCAAAAACACTGTGTTCTGCTAATATAACACATGATATGATCGGCGACTTAAGGTTTTGGCGCCTGCTTGCGGGGGTAAAAACGGTGGTTGTAGGGAGGCGGGCCAATGAAAGCGCCCCCTTATTGAAAAAAAGGAGGGTTTGTGTGGTGGAAGCAATAACAATAAAAAAAATCCAGAAGTCGAGATGGTAAGTCTCTTCTTCTGGATTCTCTTTTTATATGGGGGCCGCAAAACATTAGTTTTTCAGTGGTCTCGTCTGCGCCTATTTTTTATGCCTGTTTCTGCTGTATGAGGGCGGAATGCAGTATATCGAGAGTTTCCCGGTTGTTTTCCCAGTGCAGCCTGTTTCTCGCCTCGTCATAACCCAGCCAATCATAATCGGTGTGCTCATAAGAAAGGCGAATCTTCGGCAGGGCTCTCACCTCGATAGCGAGGACCGATACAGAACACTGCCGGCCATTCATGTCAAAAAAGAAGAAGTGTTTGGGATCGAGCACACGCTCGTATTCCTCAACACCAGTTTCCTCCGAGAGTTCACGCAGCGCCGCCTGCCTGTTTGTCTCCGGCGCTTCAATAAATCCGGTAACGGGCTGCCAGTAACCGCCAAGGATGCTGTTGCGCTTTAAGAGCAGATACTTTGGCTCCGAGTTCTCCCATTGGTATAAAAAGACCATAATACAACGCTGTGGCATACTAATCACTCCCTATAATAACTATACCTACAAAGTACAGTGTGTCAATACCCAGGTAAATTAATCATTCAGTGTATTTCATCAGTTCAATTCGCAAACACTATCGGCGAACGGGGTGAAATATAATGGAGCATTATGATGCGGTTGTGGTGGGCGGGGGACTTGCAGGTGCATCTGCGGGCGCTGCACATGGCGAAAAGCGGCCTAAAAGTAATAGTAATTGAGCGTGGCGATTTCGCCGGCAGTAAGAATATGTTCGGCGGAGTAATTTACAGCGAGCCAACTGCAGAGGTGGTGCCTGAATTCTGGCTTGAAGCTCCCCTGGAACGAACCGTTACCCGGGATACATTGTGGATGCTGGACAATGACTCAGCCCTTGAGCTTGGTTTTACAGGCCTGCGCTTTGCCAAATCGCCTTACAATAAGTTTACTGCCATACGACCCAGATTTGACCGCTGGCTGGCAGAAAAAGAGCACAACAGGCCGGAGCAGAATTGCTGACAAAAACAGCGGTACGTGATATGTTATATGAAAAAAAAATTCTGGGCAAGGGCCCTGTACGTGGCGTAATACTTGATAACGGAGAGTCTGTCTCTGCCGATGTGGTAATAGTGGCGGAGGGAGTAAATGCCGCATTGACAAAAAAAGCCGGGCTTTCCGGTAGGATAGGAGCAGATCTTCTAAGCTTGTGGGTCAGGGAAGTAATATCGCTTCCTGCTGAAAAATATAGACATCAGGTATCCCCGTGGAGGTTTTGGCGTTACCTATTATATGTAAATGGGGTGATATTTTTGAGTATTTTGGGCCGGCTGAAAACACCTGTTTTCAAGGCTGAAGGGATTCCAAAAGTAGACGAAAAGGCTTATCGCTTAAATGTATGGGGCCTGGTTAAAAGCGAACGCATGTTTACGTTGCAGGAAATTTTGGAAATGCCTAAAACTTCCCTCAATGCCAGACTGACTTCGGTGAGCGGTTGGTCAGTGAGAGCCAACTGGGAGGGGGTACTCTGGCAGGACTTTATGAGTTATGTTGACCTGATGCCCGGAGCAATCCATGCCAGATTCACCAGTATCGGCGGCTATGACACCAGCATGCCTCTGGCAGTATTAAATGAACGGGTGATGCTTGTATATGCAGTAGAAGGGGAACCCCTGGAGAAAGAGTATGGTTGGCCGCTTCGACTTCTCGTGCCGCACCTGTGGGGCTACAAATCATGCAAATGGCTGGCGGATATCCAGTTTACCGACAGCGAGCAGGGGGGCTTCTGGGAGGACAGGGGGTATACAAGAAGCGGGCAAATTGAACCTGGCTTGACACTGGATATCAACACAAGAACAGAGAGGCCAATTAAAGGCGGTGGAGAGGTAACTGAATTTTAAAAGGCATTCAACTTTTAAACCTATTTGCTTCTTAAAAATATTTTTATAAATAACTTTTTGGGTAGTTAATTTTCTGAATATTTTTGATATAATAGATATATACCTAAATATGGTAAAGCATGTTTATACATTTGAAAGGAGTGGTGGAGTAATGATTGTCAACATCAAACCGTCACCGCCGATGATTTTTGGCGCGGGAGCTTCCTGGCGGACAGGCATGGTGGCAAGGGGCCTTGGCATCAGGAAGGCATTGTGTATTTATGACCAGGGGATGAAGGATACCGGCATTGCGGGCAGGATAGTGGAAAATCTCAAAGCGGCAGGCATTCAGGTTGTCTGTTATGAAGGCGTACAGCCCGACCCGCCTGACTACATCATCCACGAGGCAGCAACGTTTGCCAATGAGGAGAACATCGACGGTATCATTGGAGTCGGTGGCGGAAGCGTAATGGATGCAACCAAAGCAGTCAACATACTGACGACCAACCCCTTTCCCATTACTAAATATTTTGACCTGGGTGTAGTGCAAAAACCCGGAAAGGTGTTAATACTTATCCCCACCACAGCGGGGACAGGCAGTGAGGTAACCGAGTTTGCCATAGTTACAGACACATTAAACAACAAAAAGGTAGCAACATTAGGCCCCCCTACCATCGCAAATCAGGCAATTATCGACCCTGAACTTTTGCTTGGCATGCCGGCGTCACTGACGGCGGCTTGTGGTATGGATGCTTTTGCCCATGCGGCAGAGGCGCTGACTTCATCGGGCATGAACCCGCTGTCCGATGCTTTGGCCCAAAAAGCAATTTCCCTGATAGTGGACAATCTTCCGGCAGCAGTAAAAGACAACAATGATATTACAGCCCTGACAAATATGAGTTTTGCCGCCACCATAGCCGGCACCGCCTTCAACAGCACAGTTACCCACATCGGGCACGCAATGGCACACACCATTGGTGCATTTTATCATATCCCGCACGGGGTGGGTTGTGCTTTGGCCCTGCCGGCAGTTATGGAATTTGTGGCCGATACTGTACCCGAAAAAGTGCGGCAGATTGGTGCTGCCATGGGGCTATCTTTGGATAAGGGCATGGCTCATGCCGAACTGGGCCTGGCTGTGGCCGATGCAATTCGGGAATTTTTAAGAAAAATCGGCATTCCAACCCTGGAGGAACTCAGTGTGCAAAGGGAAATGATGGCGCTTCTGGTTCCGGCAGTTATGTCGGATATGTCTTCGTATTTTTCACCCAAATGGGGGTCTGCCGAGCAGGTCTATTACCTGATGGATAATATGTATAAGTACTAAACTGTGAGAGGAGGGAACATGATGTTTAGAATTTTAAAAGTTGATGCAGGCGCAAAAACGCTTGTAGAGGAAGAGCTTAACTCAGCTTACCGTGAATACGGCGGGAGGGGCCTGATTGCAAAAATAATGCTGGCGGAGGTGAACCCGGCCTGTGACCCGCTGGGCGCTGAGAATAAGCTGATAATCTGTACAGGCTTACTCGCCGGAACCAGCGTGCCTATGGCTCACCGGCTCTCTGTGGGCGGAAAAAGCCCTCTCACCGGAGGCATAAAAGAAGCCAATGTAGGCGGCACAGCGGCCACAGCCCTGTCGCGCCACGGTATTAAAATGATTGTGCTGGAGGGGCTGCCCAAGAGCGAGGAGTGGCACTTTGTCAGAGTAGCGAGAGACGGCAGTGCGGAGCTTGTTGCCGCCGATGAATATGCCGGCCTTAATAACTACCAACTGCATGGTAAGCTGAAAGAGCGCTATGGTGATGATATCAGTGTCATTTCAATCGGCACGGCTGGAGAAAGGCAGTACAAAAATTCCACACTGCAGGTGACAGACGCCTCCTCGGGGCATCCGTCCCGTGCTGCCGCGCGCGGTGGCCTTGGCGCAGTAATGGGCTCAAAAAAGATAAAAGCCATTGTGATTGAAAAAAGCGAAGCGCGCCAGGCTTTCCCATACGCAGACAAAGATCTCTTTGAAAAGGCTAAAAAAGCTCTTGTACAAAGAACACTTGACAACCCGCTCAGCCACGGGCTGATGGAGGTAGGAACTGCCGCCACCACCAATGTCTCCGGCGTTACAGGCATGCTGCCCGTCCGCAACTTCAGCGGTACATTCTTTGATAAACTTGACTCGGTCAGCGCCGAGGCGTTTATGCAGAGGCTGCAGGTAGGGGGAGGCAGAAACAAGGAAGGATGCCAGGCAGGGTGTATTATCAAATGTTCAAATACAATAAATGACGCCGAAGGCAACTACATTACATCCGGCTTTGAATATGAAACAATTGCACTGTGCGGCCCCAACTGTGACATCGGCGATTTTGATGCCATTGCCCGCATCGACCGCCTATGTGATGACTTCGGTATCGACACAATGGAAACAGGGTGCACAATTGCTGTCTGCATGGAGGCGGGGAAAATCCCCTGGGGTGACAGCGAAGCGGCAATTGGCCTGATCAGAGAAATGATGGAAGGCACCGAATTTGGCATGCTGCTGGGACAGGGCACCGAGGCAGCCGGCAAAGCACTTGGCGTCAGCCGGATTCCCACAGTAAAAGGGCAGTCAATGGCGGCATATGACCCGAGGAACTTAAAAGGCACAGGCTTGACATACGCCACTTCACCCATGGGCGCCGACCATACCGCCGGCCTTACACTGCTGCCAGGCGTAGACCACGCGAGCAAAACTGCACAGGTTGCCATATCTTCACAACTGCAGGCTATCTCTGCGGTGGCTGACTGTGTCATGTGCCTCTTTGGCTGGTTTACAGCCGCCACTGCCCCTGAAATAACTCCGGATTTGTTTGCCGGCGCGCTTGGCGGGGAATGGACATTCCTGCGGGTGTATGGAATCGGTGCAGAGACCATTATGATGGAGAAGGCTTTCAACACAGCAGCAGGTTTCACTGCGGACAGCGACAGGCTTCCCGGCTTCTTTTACACTGACCGCTCTGCTGTGACCGGCAGCACTTTTGACTTCTCACCCGAGGAAATTGCACAGGTGCTCAATTTTTAACTTACCATGATTTCCGGTGGCTAGGACTAAAATGACGCGAACAAAAGGCCAGGTGAACCCTGGCCTTTTGAATTAGCAGTGGTCAAGCTGAATATAGATGTGGTATTCTCATAATAAAGGAACGGAGAAAGAGGTGATTCGCTGTGAAAACAGCTGCCGGGTATGTTGAAAGCTTAAGACAGCTGAAGCTTAAGGTATACATGTTTGGGGAGATGATAGAAAATGTTGCAGACCATCCTATCATTCGGCCTTCCATGAATTCAGTGGCCAAGACTTATGAACTGGCAGGGGATCCACGCCACGAGGAGCTGATGACTGTCACGTCCAGCCTGACAGGGAAAAAAATCAACCGTTTCACACACCTGCACCAAAGTGCCGACGATCTGGTGAAAAAAGTAAAGATGCTGCGTTTGCTTGGTCAAAAAACAGCATCTTGCTTTCAGCGCTGTGTAGGCTTTGACGCCTTTAACGCTGTTGACAGTACCACTTTTGAGATGGACCGTGACCTCGGTACTGAATATAATCAGCGCTTTCGTAGTTTCCTGCGCTATGTACAGGAAGAGGACCTGACAGTAGACGGGGCTATGACGGACCCCAAAGGCGACAGGTCACTGAGGCCAAGCGAGCAGGCCGACCCGGACCTTTATCTGCGGATTGTGTCCAAAGATGAAAAAGGAATCGTCGTCCGCGGTGCCAAGGCCCATCAAACAGGCGCGGTCAACTCCCATGAAGTGCTCGTTATGCCCACCATCGCCCTTGGCGAGGAGGATAGCAGTTACGCTGTTTCCTTTGCCCTTCCCAGTGATGCCGATGGAATTATTTATATCTACGGCCGCCAATCCTGTGACACCCGCAAACTGGAAGCAGGCAGCATGGACGCCGGGAATTGTGTTTATGGCGGACATGAAGCGCTGGTAGTGTTTGAAGATGTCTTTGTGCCCCACGAGAGGGTCTTTATGTGCGGGGAATACAGGTATGCCGGGATGCTGGTAGAACGCTTCGCCGGCTATCACCGTCAAAGTTACGGCGGCTGTAAAGTTGGGGTGGGTGATGTGCTTATTGGCGCCGCAGCTCAGGCCGCCCAGTACAACGGTGCCGCCAAAGCGTCACACGTCAAAGATAAACTGATCGAAATGGTGCACCTGAATGAGACACTCTATTCCTGCGGCATCGCCTGCTCCTGCCAGGGGAGCGCTACTGCCTCGGGCACATACCTGATTGACCTGATGCTGGCCAATGTCTGCAAACAGAACGTGACTCGCTTCCCTTACGAGATTGCCCGCCTGGCGGAAGACATCGCCGGCGGCCTGATGGTGACCATGCCCTCGGAACAGGATCTGCGCCATCCTGAAATAGGCAGGTACGTGGAAAAATACCTCAAAGGAGTGGCGGGCGTACCTACCGAACACCGCATGCGTATACTGCGTCTGATTGAAAACCTGACGCTTGGCACTGCCGCCGTCGGCTACAGGACCGAGTCGATGCACGGCGCCGGCTCACCCCAGGCACAACGAATCATGATTGCCCGCCAGGCCAACATGGAGCACAAGATGAAGCAGGCCCGCGTTCTCGCCGGTATCGAGCCTGATAAGTAGATATGTGCGGCAACTGAGCTGCAATACTTGAACACTTGAACACTTCTCTTTATGCGCTCTTTATTTCTGGACATGCCAACGCCCGTATAGTATAATTATCCTATTATTTTAATTTACAGATAATTTTAACTTTGACTTCTTGGGAGGGAAAGCTTTGAACAGGCTGACAATCTATGATACTACGCTGCGGGACGGAGCGCAGCGCGAGGGGATTTCTTTTTCGGTTGGCGACAAAATCAGGATCACACAACGGCTGGATGCTTTTGGTATCGATTACATAGAAGGCGGTTGGCCGGGTTCAAACCCTAAGGATATTGATTATTTTCGCAAAGTCAGGCAGTGTGAATTGAAATGTGCGCGGATTACTGCCTTTAGCAGTACACGGCGGCCTGATATACGTATCCAGGATGATATAAACATACAGGCGTTATTGGCTGCTGATACCGGGACAGTAACTATTTTCGGCAAGTCCTGGGATTTCCACGTCACCGAGGCGATTGGCACCACGCTTGAAGAAAACCTGGACATGATTGCGGATACAGTGGCCTTCATGAAAGAGATGGGCAGGGAGGTCATCTATGACGCTGAGCACTTTTTTGACGGTTACCGCTTCAATCAGGACTATGCCATGGCAACCATCCGTGCCGCTGAAAAAGCTGGAGCTGATTTAATTGTCATATGTGATACCAACGGCGGCTTGATGCCTTTTACGCTTCAGGATGTACTGAGTCATGTCCAGAGTGAAATTAAAGCGCCCCTTGGCATCCACGTCCATAATGACGCCGGGATGGCAGTGGCCAATTCAATCATTGCCGCCCGCATGGGCATCAGCCAAATTCAGGGGACTATCAACGGCTATGGTGAGCGCTGCGGCAATGCCAATCTGTGCACAATTATCCCAAACCTGCAGCTAAAGCTCAATATGCCTGTGGTCCACCCGGACCAGCTTGAGGAACTAACCGAGTTGTCACGCTTTGTTGCTGAATTGGCCAATCTCGGCCCCCTTGAGCAGCAGCCCTATGTCGGCGCCAATGCCTTTGCGCACAAAGGCGGCATACATGTTGACGCGGTTATGAAGCATGCCAATACATATGAGCATGTGGAACCCCAGCTGGTGGGAAACAAGCGCCGTATTCTTATTTCAGAACTGTCTGGAAAAAGCAATGTTCTTTTCAAAGCGCATGAGAATGATCTGGATTTGACCAAGGAGGCGCCGGAAACAAAGATAGTGCTTGAAAAACTTAAAGAGTTGGAGCACCAGGGCTACCAGTTTGAAGGCGCCGAGGCATCATTTGAGCTGTTGATCTGGAAAGCTTTTAAGACACACAGGCGCTTGTTTGAACTGGAAGGTTTCCGCACCATCGTGGAAAAGCGGGGAGAAAACGGAGATATCATCTCAGAGGCTACAATAAAAGTAGCGGTGGACGGCAGGGAGTATCTGACTGCCGGTGAGGGCAACGGGCCTGTCCACGCCCTCGATCAGGCACTGCGCAAGGCGCTGGAGCAGGTCTTCCCGGAACTGAAGCAAATCAAACTGGTTGACTACAAGGTGCGTGTGCTTGATGGCAGGGATGGCACAGGCGCCAGAGTGCGGGTTCTTGTGGAGTCAAGAAACGAGAAGAAAAGGAAAAGCTGGGGTACGGTTGGTGTTTCACATAATATTATTGAAGCCAGCTGGCTGGCGCTTGTTGACAGCCTGGAGTACGGCCTGATGTGTATGAGCAAGGATAAAATGAAAGATTTGCGCAAAGCTGTCAGAAAGTTCAGGATGGAAGAATAGCGCATGGATATAAAATTATATGGCTGCGCTACAGCCATCGGCAGCCTGCCGCACAAAGAGCCGGCAGGCGCCCTTAAGCTCATATTTGAATTCCTGCCGGATATTCCGCACTGGCCGCAACTTCCCGCCGGCGGTGAGGATGAAGGATTTGTCCGCCAGTATTTAAACCCGCTTTTAAGTCGCGGCCTGCTAAAAACGGAAACAGGGCGCTCTCCTTTTTTTGATACAGGCGCACCTGACTGGCTGGAGAGGCTCACAGCTTTTTACAGTGAAGTTCTTGAGCCGGATGAAGCTGTGGACCGTTTTGGTTTTCCCCGCGACTATGCGTCAGGATTTTATGCCTTTCTGGAGCACCTTGGCACTTATGGCACAGGCAGCGCCCTTTATCTCAAGGGGCAGCTGAGTGGGCCGGTAACCATCGGCTTTCAGCTGACTGACGCCCACATGCAGCCGGCTTTCTACCTTGATGAATTACGCGATGTGCTGGTGAGAAGCCTGGCGCTGCAGGTGCGCTGGCAGAGCAGGGCACTGGCGGCTTTTGGGTTGCCTGTGATACTGTTTATAGACGACCCCAGTATAATTAATTTCGGTCAGTCCACGTTTGTGGGACTATCAAGGCAGGCCGTCAAAGAGAGCCTGCTGCCGCTGATTGAGGCAGCTCACGCTGAAGGTGCCCTGGCCGGTGTCCATGCCTGTGCCGGGGTGGACTGGTCCTTGCTTTTTGAGCTTCCGTTTGATATCGTAAACATAGACGTGTACCATTATTTTACTTCGCTTTTGGTCTATGCCAGGGAGTTGGACAGTTTTCTTGAGCGCGGTGGTGTTCTGGCCTTTGGCATTGTCCCCACCTCCGACGAGGTCGAGGCAGAAACAGCACGGTCGCTGCTTGATCGCTTGGAGGAATACATGGCCGCGCTTGAACGTAAACATGTAAACGGAAAAAGATTGAGAAAGCAGATGCTTCTTACGCCAAGCTGCGGGACGGGTACACTGTCTGAGTCCCAGGCACAAAGGGTGTACCAGTTGCTGCAGCAGGCAGGTACAGAGTATAGAAGGTAAACAGAAGCACCAAAGGGTGATAATTATATGTTTGGTTTTGGCCGTTTATTAAAGAAACTTGCCCCCTACTGGCGTTGGATTATTGCAGCCTCGGGATCTGTCCTTATGGTTATGGTGCTGAATCTATCTATCCCGCAGCTTTTCAGGGTGGGAATAGATACCGCCATTCTCGGGGGGCAGTCTTTTTATTTGCCCTGGATCGCCCTCGCCATAGTTATAATTACCGCGGTCAAAGGCTTTTTTTCTTTTGTACAGCGTTATGCCATGGAGCGGGTAGCGCAGCATGTAATATATGAACTGCGCAACAGTCTTTATGACCACCTGCAGCAGATGTCCTTTTCCTTTTACGAACGTACCCAGACAGGACAGCTCATGAGCAGGGCCACGGCTGATGTGGAGATGTTAAAACGTTTTTACGGCTTCGGCATAGTCCACCTTTTCCAGGGAGTGCTTATGTTTGTGGGTGTAGTGGCAGTAATATTTTCAATGCACTGGCGCATGTCTCTGCTCACTCTTGCTTCGCTGCCGGTAATTACTGTTGTTATCCTGCGTTTTGGCAGGCTAGTCGGGCCGGCTTACCAGGTGATACAGGAGGAACTGGCGGAGCTTACCTCGGTACTGCAGGAGAACTTAAGCGGTATCAGGGTGGTAAAAGCCTTTGCCCGCGAGGACTACGAGCAGAGAAAGTTTGACAGCTACAACCTGGGGCTGTTTCAAAAGCATTTGGCTGCTGTGCGCATATGGGCCTATTATTTCCCTTTCCTGAGCTTTCTGACCGGTTTGACAGCGGCGGCAATTATTTGGTACGGCGGACGTGAGGTTATCCTTGGCAACCTGATGCTTGGCGAACTGGTTGCCTTTAACAGCTACCTGCTGATGCTCGTTATGCCCATGCGCATGCTGGGTTGGGTGGTCAACCTGTCTAAGCGTGCACTGACTTCGGCAGATCGTGTTTTTGAAATCCTGGACACCGAGCCGGAAGTGCGCGACCTGCCCGGGGCAAGAGAACTGGGCACTGTTCGCGGCGAATTAACCTTTGACTGTGTTTCTTTTTCCTATCGTGAGGGCGTGGAAGCCTTAAAGGGAATTAATTTTACTGCCTCACCGGGACAAACAATCGCCATTGTGGGCGCCACCGGTTCCGGCAAGACCACACTTGTCAATCTGATACCGCGCTTCTATGAGCCTGCGGGAGGCAGAATACTTTTGGACGGTACTGTTATCAGTGAATTCACTCTCCAGACATTGAGGGCTAATATCGGTTTTGTATCTCAGGAGACATTCCTTTTTTCAACTACCATTGCTGAAAACATTGGCTACGGCAACCCGCAGGCCGACAGGGAGTCAATCGTGGAAGCAGCCCGTGACGCGCAAATACATGAGTTTATCACAACGCTGCCAAATGGTTATGAAACCGTAGTAGGGGAGCGGGGTGTAGGGCTCTCAGGCGGCCAGAAGCAGCGCATATCCATAGCACGCGCTCTTCTCAAAAACCCTAAAATATTAATCCTGGATGATTATACATCAAACGTGGATGTTCATACCGAGTTTCTGATCAGGCAGGCCCTGGAGCAGCTGATGGCAGGCAGGACATCCTTTGTCATTGCACAGCGGCTTTCCACTGTCCAGGCCGCGGACCTGATTCTGGTGATGGACGGGGGAGAAATAACAGCTCGTGGCAACCACGAAGAACTGCTGCAGCAAAGCCCAGTCTACGCCGACATCTATAACCTTCAGCTGCAGCGAAGCTCGCTGCCGCCCAAAGGCGATGAGTTCTGATGGACCACATGATCCACCATTCACAGTCTCTTGATGAAGCAGCGCCCATAGACTCCCGCGTGCTGCGCAGGCTGCTTACCTATCTACTGCCACACCGCTGGCAGGCATTTTGGGCTATAGTGCTGATGGCGTTGGCTTCACTCACCACCCTGGCAGGCCCTTACATCATCAAGGTAGCAATCGACACAGCCATTGCACCGGGCGATATCCCGCGTCTAAATCTACTCGTTGCTCTCTTTTTAGCCGCCCATGCCCTTAACTGGGCAGCTTCATTCGGGCAGCAGTACCTGATGGCTGTGGTCGGACATAACGCCATCTACAGTTTGCGTGCCCAGTTGTTTGCACATTTGCAGCGACTCCCTTTCCGTTATTTTGACAAACAGCCAACCGGCAGGATTATGTCGCGTGTCACCAACGACACTGAAGCTTTAACCGAATTGATTACAGGCGGCATCACCTATATCGTAGGAGATACACTCCTTTTAGTGGGGATAGTGGCCATCATGCTGCGCGAACACTGGCAGCTGGCGCTTCTTACCTTTACCACCCTCCCCTTACTAGTTTTTGCCGCCACCTATTTCCGCAATCGTGTTCTTCACGCCTACCGCCAGGTAAGGGAGAAAATAGCCAATGTAAATGCTAACTTGCAGGAGAGCATTTCAGGTGTACGCGTAACACAGTCTTATACCAGGGAAGAACAGAATGCTGAACGTTTCGACCATGTCAACATGGAAAACTACGCAGCCAACATGCAGGCAATCTCGCTTTTTTCTTTGTTTTTGCCTTTTGTTGAAGTGATAGGCGCCGTAGGTACAGCTATTGTAATCTGGTACGGCGGGGGGCAGGTGGTGCAAAATCTTGTGCCCATCGGTACACTCTACCTCTTCCTCGATTATGTGGCACGCTTTTACGCTCCTATCCGAGACCTGTCACAGGTTTACAATTCACTGCAGTCTTCCCTGGCTGCGGCGGAAAAAATATTCACTGTGCTCGACACTGAACAGGAAATTGACATCGGTGCAAAAGTTATTGACAATCCCAAAGGCCATTTATCGTTTCAGGATGTCCGCTTCTCCTATGAAGCGCAACAGGAAGTGTTAAACGGCATATCTTTCGAAGTAGCAGCGGGAGAAACGCTGGCAGTCGTCGGTCCCACAGGGGCAGGGAAGACAACACTTATCAACCTGCTCTGCAGATTCTACCTTCCCACTTCAGGGCAAATTCTGCTTGACGGGTACGAAATCAGCAGTCTTTCACTTAATTCACTGCGCGGCATGATTGGATTGGTCCTGCAGGATACTTTCCTTTTCAACGGTTCCATCCGGGAAAATATACTCTTTGGCAACCCTGACGCCGGGGATGATGATATGATCAGGGCGGCTGAAGCTGTTCATGCACACCAATTTATTGTGGCGCTCCCTGAGGGCTACGACACAAAAGTGCAGGAGAGAGGCAGCGTGCTTTCATCGGGACAGCGCCAGCTTGTTGCTTTCGCGCGGGCGCTGCTCAAAGACCCTGCTATCCTGATTTTGGACGAAGCTACCGCCAGTGTGGACACACTTACCGAGGCCCAAATACAGGATGCACTTAAAACACTGCTTGCAGGGCGAACAGCCATCATTATTGCCCACCGTTTATCTACCGTGGAATTTGCAGATAAGATAATTGTCCTTGAGGAAGGTAAGATCACACAGCAGGGCACACACAGTGAGCTTGCGTCTGTTCCCGGGCCTTACAGCGACCTGCTTGAAAAAACACGATAAAAAAGTATATTTCACCAACTGAGGGAAATTCTTTTTATGCAGAGAATAAAATTATAAAGGGAAATACTAAAATAATATGGAAATATTATGGATAAAGTGAATAGAACGGGGGACAGCGTTGGAGATTAAGAGATTTCTCACTGATATTTGTGAAATGCACGGTGTGTCGGGGTATGAACATCATGTTGCAGCCATCATAAAAGCTGCTCTTTGTGAACACGCGGACGAAGTCCGCCAGGACCGCCTGGGTAATGTTGTATTCTACAGAAAAGGGAAGGGCGACGGCGGCAGACCGCGTATACTTTTGGCTGCCCACATGGACGAAATCGGTTTTATGGTGACAAAGATTGAAGAAGGAGGCTTTCTCAGGTTTACCTCTGTGGGTGGTATTGACACGCGCACAATTGTGGGGCAAGAGGTGCTGCTCTCTGCCAGAGAAACGCTGCCTGGAATAATAGGAGCGAAACCGCCTCATATAATTCCTGACGAGGAGAAAGAAAAAGCATATAAAATGGAAGACTTGCATATAGACCTCGCACTGCCGGAAGAAAGAGTACGAAAGCTTGTCTCTCCCGGCGACCTGGCTGCTATTCGCAGGGAACCGCTGATGCTGGCAGGGGACTCCCTGGCAGCCAAAGCGCTTGACGACAGGGCCGGTGTGGCTGTCATGCTTTGCTGCCTGCAGGAACTTGAACGTTTACATCATAAAGCCGACGTTTACGCCGTAGCCACTGTGCAGGAAGAAGTGGGGGTGCGCGGCGCCACCACAGCTACTTACGGGATAGTACCCGACATTGGAATAGCAATTGATGTAAATCACGGTGAAATGCCCGGAGTATCCGAACAGGATGTATCACAGATGGGCAAAGGGCCAACCATCAACATCGGGCCCAACATCCATTCCAAGGTAAATGGGGAACTGATTCGCCTTGCAAAAGAATACCGTATTCCCTACCAGCTAGAAATAACGCCCGGCTTCACAGGCACTGATGCGAGGGCGATCCAGGTGACGCGTGGCGGGATTGCCACAGGGCTTTTATCCATACCGCTGCGCTACATGCACACTTCGGTGGAACTGGTGGACTTAAATGATATCAGGCAGGCAGGCAGGCTGCTAGCGCACTTCATTGCCGCGATTGACACACCGTTTGTGGAGGGATTGATATGTTACTAAAAAGACTGGCTGCGGCGCACGGCGTTTCAGGTGATGAGAGTGAAGTGCGGGACATCCTGAAAGAGGAAATTGAGGGTACGGTTGAAAAAATTTATTTCGACCCCATTGGGAGCATGTATGCCTGTAAAGGAACAGGCCGCAAACCAAAGGTGATGGTGGCCGCGCATATGGATGAAGTGGGGCTGATGGTGGCAGGTTTTGAAAAAAGCGGCCTGATAAAAATCGAAAAAGTTGGTGGTATTGACGACAGGGTGCTGGTATCAAAACCTGTAACGGTGGGGCCTAACCGTCTGCCCGGCGTAATAGGCGCCAAAGCCATCCACCTGCAAAAAATAAATGAGCGCACTAAAGTAATTAATATAGATAATCTGTATATTGATATCGGCTCCAGAAGCCAGGATGAAACAGAAAAACTTGTAAAGCTTGGGGATTATGTGTCATTTAAGGTAAAGATCCGAGAAATAGGTGATAACTGCTTGTCGGGCAAAGCTTTTGACAACCGTGCGGGCTGTGCAATCCTGGTCGAAGTGCTAAAAGAAGACTATGACCTGGAGCTGACAGGTGTTTTTACCGTCCAGGAGGAGGTAGGCCTGCGGGGGTCAGGTGCCGCCGCCTACAACGTCAACCCCGATGTGGCGCTGGTTATCGAAAGTACTATAGCTTCGGATGTAGCCGGCACCAAAGAAGCCTTCCATGCAACAAAACTCGGAGGCGGGCCGGCCATTACACTGATGGATGCTTCATTTATAACTCCGCAAAAAATGGTAGACCTGCTGGTGAACACTGCGGAAAAATTGGGTATCCCCTATCAGTTCAGGCGCCTGACCACAGCATCCACAGATGCCGGCAGAATTTCGCAGACTTACAGCGGCATCCTGACCGGAGTTGTTTCTGTTCCCTGCCGTTATATCCATTCACCGTTTTCAATTATTAACATGGACGACTGGCAAAACACGCTGCGTCTTGTAAAGGGCGCATTAAACGCCATCGCCGAAGGAGGGCTGCTTGAATGAAGGATTTGTTAAAAAAGCTGAGTGAAACATATGGACCGGCAGGACGAGAAGAGACAATTGCCGGAGTTATCAAAGATGAATTAGAATCTTTTGTTGATGAGACATTCACCGATGTTACAGGCAATCTGTATGCTGTAAAAAAAGGCTCCGGCGCTAAAATTATGGTTGCCGCTCACATGGACGAAATCGGGATCATTGTAACTTTCATCGAGGAAAAAGGATTCCTGCGCTTCAGCAACGTAGGTGGTGTGTCTCCATACATCCTGCTCGGACAGCAGGTGGTTTTTTCAAACGGTACAGTGGGAACTGTCAGTATGGAAAAGCTAGACGACATCAAGAAACTGGCTCTCGATAAAATGTATATTGACATTGGTGCCAGGGACAGGGATGAGGCATCTGCAAAAATAAGAATCGGTGACGTCGCCACCTATTACAGGCACGTTTCCTTTAACGGAGGACGGGTGATTGGCAAGGCGATGGACAACCGCACAGGCTGTGCTGTCCTTATCAAGGCAATGCAGGAATTGGGTGATACTAACAACACTGTCTATGCCGTCTTCACCGCACAGGAAGAAGTGGGACTCCGTGGTTCCCGCACCTCCAGCTACAGGCTGGACCCTGACGTCGGGCTTGCTGTTGATGTGACACTTGTTGGCGATACCCCCGAACCCCCCTCCCCAATGGCAGTTTCTCTAGGCAAAGGACCCGCAGTCAAAGTAAAAGACAACTCTGTGATTTGCCATCCCCGCCTGAAGGAGATGTTGATAAACCTTGCAGTAAAAAACAACATTCCCTATCAGCTAGAAGTTCTTACAGCCGGAGGCACCGATGCCGGGGCAATCCATATCTCACGTGAAGGAGTGCCTGCCGGGGTAATCTCTATCCCATGCCGCTATGTGCACACACCCGGCGAAATGGTGGAACTGGAAGATCTGGAGAATGCAGTCCGCCTGCTTAAGCTCTTCCTGGAAGGTCCCGTTGATCTGCAGAAAATATTTCCTTGCTATCCCCGCTAGCGTTATGTTAAAATAATTCATATAGGCGGCATTGCTTCGGCAAGCTGTACCATGTTTCTATCGTATTCAATCAAAAGGAAACTGCTTGGAGCCACTTGTGGACCGGGACAGGAGGACAGGGATAAAGTATTTGTATGCCCTCCGACTTGTTCAGGGGGCGTTTAAATTTTTTCAGGGAGGTGTGGATATATGCGGATAGCTATTGTAGGCGCAGGCAACGTAGGGACGGCCCTAACTGTCCTTTTTGAAGAGGCAGGACACGAAATTGCAGGCGTGGCTAGCCGCAGCGAAAGCTCGGCGGCAAAAGCAGCAGCACCGCTGGGCATACCTTACTCCACAGACGCAAAAGATTTTACATCCCTGGCCGACGTTGTCTTCTTAACCACGCCTGACCGTTTTATCAGCAAAGTGTGCAACCAGCTAGCCGAAGCCGGCGCTTTTTCCGCCGGCACCATTGTGGCACATACCAGCGGCGCCCACAGTTCCTCAATACTAAAAAGCGCTGCTATATGCGGCGCGAGAACAGTGTCCTTCCATCCATTGCAGACATTTGCCACCCCGGAAGCCGGCATTAAAAACCTTCCCGGCTCGTACATCACAGTGGAGGGAGACATACAAGGTTTACCTATAGCCAGGCAGTTGGTGGCAGACCTGAATTGCCAGCTGCTTGAAATCCCCACCTCCTGCAAACCGCTTTACCACGCAGCTGCAGCCATAGTTTCCAATTATTTTACTGCTCTCGTTGACTATGGCCTGCAGGTCATGATAGCGGCCGGTGTCAACAGAGAGGATGCTCTGCCCGCCCTCTATCCATTAATCGACGGTTCATTAAGAAACATTGCCCGTGTCGGTGTAACACAGGCCCTTACGGGACCAATCTCACGCGGAGACAGCAGTACAGTCGATACACACCTGCGGGCAATGTCAGAAAAAATCCCTCAAGCTATCCCCCTCTACAGGCTCCTTGGCCTCGCCACAGTAGACCTGGCCCTGGCCAAAGGGACGCTTGGAGAAAAAGAGCGAAATGACTTGCTTAACAGTCTTGGGGCCCCAGATAAAACAAGCATAAAGAGAACAAATAAAAAGATCAGGGGGAGCTAAAAATGGAAATCATCCGAGAAATATCAGGCATAAGAAAAATAATAAAAACTGCCCGCGAAAACGGGCAGAGCGTAGGATTTGTACCAACCATGGGTTTTCTACATGAGGGGCACCTGTCACTGTTACGACGTGCGAGAAAAGAAAATGACCTGGTAGTACTGAGTATCTTCGTCAATCCTCTCCAGTTTGGGGTAAATGAAGACTTCGGGGAATACCCGCGCGACTTGGAAAGAGACGCTGCACTTTCGGAAGAAAACGGCTGCGATATAATATTTTCACCAATGGCAAAGGAAATGTATCCCCACGGCTATGCCACCTATGTGGACGTGCAACGTCTGACAGAGGGTCTCTGCGGCGCCTCACGGCCCGGGCACTTCCGCGGTGTTACCACAGTAGTAACAAAGCTCTTTAACATTGTCACTCCCGACCGGGCCTACTTTGGACAGAAAGACGCACAACAGGCCATGGTTATCAAGAGAATGACCGAAGACCTTAATATGGACCTAGAGATTATTGTCTTACGTACCGTACGGGAAACTGACGGCCTTGCCATGAGCTCAAGAAACGCCAATCTGACAACTGCAGAAAGATCAAGCGCACCTGTGCTTTTTCAATGCCTTAAACAGGCAGAAGAACAAATCTCCAGCGGAGAGCGAAACCCCTCCACCATCATAGATAGAATAACCAAGACAATAGAAAATGAACCCTTGACTAAAATCGATTATGTATCAATAGTTGACAGCACCGAACTCAAAGAAGTCACCATTATTAAAGACAGGGTGCTGATAGCGCTTGCTGTACGTTTCGGCAAGACACGCCTGATAGATAACATCATCGTGGAGGTTGAAAAATGCAGCGTATCTTGTGCAAATCAAAAATCCACCGCGCCACAGTCACCGATGCAAACCTCAACTACGAAGGCAGTATAACTATTGACGAAGCGCTGATGGATGCCGCGGACATCATTGCCTATGAGAAGGTCCAAGTAGTAAACAACAATAACGGCGCCCGTTTTGAGACCTATGTTATCAAAGGCAGCCCCAACTCAGGCACAATCTGCTTAAACGGAGCCGCCGCCCGCCTCGTTCAGCCTGGTGACATCATCATCATAATTTCCTACGCCCAATTGGACGAAAAAGAACTACCCTGCTTTCAACCCAAAATAATTGCAGTCGATACAAAAAACCAACTCCAAGGAATTAAACACACCGAAGGATAAAATGGAACTATGAAGAATAAAATGCCAGGAACTCACTCTTGCATTTTATCTCCAATTATGCTATTCTAATGTTCGGACTTGTTCAAGTCCTATACGTGTCGGGGTGGCGGAACTGGCAGACGCGCACGTTTGAGGGGCGTGTGGTAAACACCGTGTGGGTTCAAGTCCCATCCCCGACACCATAACGCATGTATCACAAGGGTTTCAAGCCAGTCTTGAAATCCTTGTTTTTATTTACACGACCAATAAAAGTGGTCGAATAGTGCGCCAGCGTAAAACCCCAGTCGAGGTGTGTATGAAATATTTTCCTAACACACTATTCTAGCTGGGAGGCTGACACATGAAACGAAGAAAAAATGAACTTTTCCCTGGGGAACACACCTTTGTGTTTCCAAAAGATGGGGAAACACTATCGTTTGACGATGCGGTTAATTTGTTTTTAAAAGAGCAGGTCATCAAGAATCGAACGCCGAGAACCATCGAGTGGCACATCGAAAACTTCCATGTGCTAAAGAAGGCATTTCACGAGCAAGGTATTCCTTTGGATTTAAAGACGATAACAACGAATCAATTAAAGCATAACTTCATCCTGTATTCAATAAAAACTTTCAAAAATCAACCGACTACCATCAACAACCGTTTGAAAACGTTCAAAGCGTTTTGGAAGTTTTTACTGCAGGAAGGATATGTGGACACCGATATTGCAGCAGTGCTAGATAAGCTTAAGGAGAAGCAAAAGGTCATTATTTCTCTGGATAATGATGAAATCGAGGCATTCTTTAAAGCTTGCGACAAAAAGACTTTTACAGGGTTACGCGACCTGGCAATCCTCAAAACATTGCTTGATACAGGAGCCAGGGTAAGTGAAGTGAGAAAACTTAGGGTACAAGATATTTACTGGAGGGACGACCTGCTTTGCCTAGATGGAAAAGGGAGCAAAGAACGTTTTGTCCCTTTGGGTGATGAGCTGAAAAAACCATTACGGGAATATCTGAATGCCCGTGGCAAATTGCCTACCGATGTGGTTTTTGTGTCCATAGACAATGAGCCTATGGCAAACCGAACGATTCAGGGAAGACTTGAAACATTGGCTAAAAAAGCTGGCGTCAAGAAGAAGTCGTCTCCGCATATCTGGCGGCATACCTTTGCCAAGCTCTACATTTTAAATGGGGGTGACCCCTTTACCCTAAAAAAAATTCTTGGTCATGCAGATTGGGGAATGGTACACCGTTATGTAGACATGTTTTCAACGGATATCAAAAAACAGCATCAACGGTTTAGCCCGTTAAAAAACCTATAACTTCGAAAGATAGGTCAAACATCCCAATCGTAACTTGGGATGTTTGACCAAACCTTTAAAAATCGTCGGGGTTTTCTAACCTACCGTTGGAAAGCTTATCGAAATGGCTGATAAATATTTTGTCTCCGTGTTCTTGCGTAATACGGACATAACGTGCTACCATTTCCTCGGTTTTGTGCCCCATGAAATGCCTAAGCGCTATGGTAGAGCCACCGTTTAGAATAAAATTGAGAGCAAAGGTATGACGACAAGTGTGAGCGCTACACCGTATACCTTGGATATTTGCCTTGCGTCGCAACTTCATAAAATCCTCTTGTATTCTCCGCTTACCATAACGCTTACCATCTTTTCCAATGAAGAATGGGTCACTTAGAGCGCCCCGATAGATACCAAACGCATTCACATATTTTTGAAGATATTTTTTTGTGTCACTTCCGAAGGGTATAAATCTGTTTCTGTCATATTTTCCTTTGCGGACATGAATCCGTTGATTCTCAAAATCAATATCTTCGATATTGAGATTATACAACTCGTTTAGCCTTATCCCCGTTTCGATAAACAGTTTAACAAAGGTTTTTGTCCGTAAGTCATCGAGACATTTGTTATTGAGTACCTTCATCATGGCCTCGATATGACAGTTTGAGAAGGGGATAATATTCTCGTACCCTGAATATTCAAACGTAATATCCCTACATACATTTCTTGTTAGACCTTCAATGGATAGTTCGCGAAAAAATACTCTCAATGTATTTACGCGACCCTTAATCGTAGAATCCGCTTTGCCGTCATCAATCATTTCATCAATAAACGCAAGAATAATTTCCTCATCAATCAGTGTGGCATCATCTATGCAATCGGGGACTTCCTCCTGTAAAAAATTTCTAAATACATTTAAAACTTCTCCATAAAATTTTATCGTCCTTTCACTTTTTACCTTACGAGAATGTCTTCGCTTTCTGATGTACATAATTCTTGCATCGTCAAATGAGATTTTCTTTCTTGCCTCTGTTTCTCCAAGAGGATTATATTCCTCTAGGAACCTTTGGAAAGCCTCCGACAACATTTTGGGGTCCATACTATCTCTTTTTTTCAGATAAGGAGACTGGTAACGCACTGATGCTAATTTCGACTTGTCAATAAGATTTCAGCTCCTTTTGTTTGGGTGACATAAATATAGCACAGTAGAGTTTGGTGCGTAAATGGTTATATATGGTATATACAGGCATGTTGACTATATAGCATGTAATATTATGAAATTGGGCTATAACTTAAATATATATGACATAGTAAAATACGATATAATTGCAATTACATGAAGCTACAAACCCTTGTATTTGTTACCTTTGTGAGCATCTTATGATAATATTCATGATAAAACACGTAATTAATTTTATTGCTATTTATTGAAAATAATCAGGATATTTATTCAATAAATTACCAAAAAATTATTAAAAAAAAGATGACATCCTAGCATAACTTTAAGGGGCGTGTGGCGGAACCGTTGGGTTCAAATCTCATCCCTTATCCCCGACTCCATATGCAAAACAAGGGCTTCAAGAGTCCTTGTTTTCGTTTACACGACCATCCAAAAAGCGAAAGCGTGCGTCAGCGTAAAATCCGCCGTGATACCATGAAATCTACGACCGTCGTAAAACTATGCTATAGCACAGCGCGGCACACTAGAAGATTTTTTTATAACACTAGATAACGAGACCATGTCCCCGAACCATACAGGAACGAATCAGCATTCTGGCGAAAAAGGCGGGACGACACATACCTTTGCAAAATTGTATATCCTAAATGGGGGGGACCCCTTAACCCTAAAGAAAATCATAGGGGCATACTGACTGGGAGATGGTGCATCGGTGGATATGTTTTGCCCAGAAATGAAAAGGCAACACAAGAAGTTTAGCCCGTTTAAAAATCAATAAGGTCATCCGAATCAAGTCTTTGATTCGGATGACCTTATTATTTATGTGGGGTGATTAATCTTGCAATGGTCAAAAATACGGTTTAGTGCATCTCTGTAGGCTCGTTTATCATCATCATTGATTTCGGTTCTTTGTGATTCGCACGTAAGATACCTATTCAGTGATTTAAACTTTCGGTAGCATAATATATGCATTAATAATATCGCCGACCCACCACCTGCGAGAAAACGAATGGCAAACGTGTTGCGAAACGTAGACGGTGTGCAACGAACGCTTTGAATGTTGGCCATCTCGCCCATTTTTTTCATATTACGAAGAATAGTACGGTCTTGTATTCTTCGTCCATCTCGCTCTTGAAAAAAGGGTACACCTGGCTGGTCTTTATCCATGGAGCGGGAGTTTAAGTAATTTTCAAGAGCTTTGCATGTAATCTTGCCAAACGGTATATTTTCGCCCCTTGTAAATGTTCGTGGGCCGAGATAGACGGTTCTATTAACAAGGTCCACATGGTCCATGTCTAGCTGACATATTTCACGCGTTCTGGCCCCTGTATCAAGCATCAACAATGCAATAGCGAGCGTGCACATATCTCGTACACTGTTATAGTCTAATACATTAAACATGGCCGTTATTTCCTGTAAAGTAAATGCAATTTTGTTGTTGCTTCGGATTCTAAAATGAATATCTTTACCTGTGTCCATCATAATACCATTACTCGATAAGTAGGTGATGAGAATTTTTAGACTGTTTAACCGTGTAGCAATCAACATGTCGGACATACCCATTTCTTGCATGTAATGAATAATCGAATGAATGGTTTGTTTATCAATCAGTGAGATATCCTCTACGCAATCAGGGAACGTCTTCTTCAGTATAGCTTCAACTGCACGGAGTTGCTCCCAGTAAAACATTATCACTCTATCTGTGTAGTTTGGATTGGATAATCGCCATTTATTTACTCCTTCATAATACTTCATGCTGCTAAAAACCTCCTGGTGTTTTAAAATTAGGGAAGGCCTCCCAATACTGACTCAATAGGCCTACCTTGTTTTTATAGGTGTAGCGTAAATTTGGCTCGTTTTCCATTGTTCTCTTGGAAGAATGGGTCGTTTATCTTTTATCGTACTTTTCTGACTTTCAATAATACGGTTTGATTAATTTGGTCAACATCATTCGCGATTAAAACCAGAGGTTCTGGTACTAATATCGGGGTTGTAACTTCGGGACACTAGAAAATCGTTTGCCGCTTCGTAATACTTCATGTTGAAAATACATCCTGTTGTATGATGTTTTATTGTGCGTCATGTTGCGAACACCTCCTCGTTGATGGAGCAATTATAACATCATTAGTTCACACGGGGAATACCCCAAATTATGGTTATATTATAAAATAATAAGATAATTAATGATTATATTACTATAACATTCATATTTTATTATAACAGCCTCTTACAATAAATATACAACACATAAAGTCACATACAGTCGTATATCACTCTGTCAGTCAGATTTTATTCTAATTCATATTGAACTATTGAATCGTCCGTCTGCTCCTAGACTATATAGCTCGGTAAAAACCCCACGTACCCTATAAAAAACAGGGATTTATAAAAAACTACAAAATTCCCCTTGAAACATCTGAATGATTTCTATATAGTATTGATAATTGGATGAAATTTCAAATAATTTGTTTTAAAAAGGAGGCAGTTGTTGAAAACGGAAACCGCTGAAAAAATACCTGAAGAAGCAGAGAATTTACAAAATACCAAATGGGAAATAGATGTTTGCTTGGAGGCTGAGAGACTGCGATTATACATGCTTGTCAATCAGTTAGGTTTCAATAACAGAGCTGTTCTCAAACAAAGTAATATATTGGATAGCTACATTATCGATATCATGAAAAAATAAATGCACTGTGAAAAAAATCCCTTTAATTTGAAGGGATTTTTTATTTTGATAGAGAAGATTTACCATCCGTTTAACTTTGTGAATAATTGAAAAAAGGGGGCGACAAATTTGTCTTTTAACTCAATTAAAGAGACAGTATGCCCACTATGTGAAAATTGTGTTCACTTCCTTGAACTTAACATCGGTGGGCTTATAACCAGCTTTGATACAAATCCATCTTTTACTGTTACGGGCGTTACAACATACGAAAGAACAGGAATTTTTTGTGCTGTATGCTTTGATAAAGGTGAATATGTTCAAATCGGGAAAGAGGGCGAGGTTCTGCCTCCTGAGATGGTTGAACAGGAGCTATACAAAGTAAAAAAAACAAGGCTACATTTGGTAAAATAATATAACTAATTTATGTCTATTATGAAAACCGTGGTAGTCTTGTAAGAGGAAACCACCCAGAACCGTATATATAAAGGTTAATAAAAGTGCCTTGCTGAAAAACAAGATAGGGGATTCCTAATGAGGACACAAAAATTGATATTTATTGGATGGTTTATATTAGTAGGTATGTTGCTAATAGGTTGCAATCCCTCGAATCCAGACAATATGATAGGGCTGCAAATTTATAGTATGACCACGGGAGTAGGAGCTGCTGATAATAACGACATCATGGATAAGCAAAAGTTATCGTATTCAATTACTTTAACTAATGAGGAGAACCGAGACATATATGTTAAATCAATCACACCTATTTTAGGAGATGGAATTTCTAACATAGTTATAACTGAAGAATTGACAGTCATAGTTGAAAAGTCATTACCAGCAAATCAAAGTCTTAAAATTAATGACGAGCTCATTATAGATACAGAAGGATTATCAAAAGAAGAAATACTTGACTTACAACCGTTTATTACTGATATTAAAATATCCACAGAGCAAATTATAGAATTACCAGGTCAACAATAAACATGGATGGTTAGAGTCAATAGAAAGTCTTATTACATACAGCCATCCCTGTAGTTGTGCACTTCTGCGATATTCAGCGACAATAATGCTTATTCTTCTTATTTCAGGCCTAAAAATGATACTACTAAAAAGCTAAAGCGCTGAGGCTGTTAAGCAATTCGGTGCTTTAGCTTTTTATACTATCTACATATAAAACTAATTTATATGATAGCAGGTAAGTAGCCTATTCATGGCGAAAAAAGAAAAAAATGGTCATACGTGTACGCTGGATAAGGAGCTAAGGAAGTATGAATTTATTTGTACCATCTCCTTTATTTGAAAATTGGATTATACAACAAAGGGATGTAGATTCCATTATAATTTGTTCGCCTTTTTTAAAAAAGGAAGCGTTAGAAAGAATTATCACTGCTTACAGGCTCAACGGTAATAGCGTACGGGTAAATATAAAAGTATTAATTGCAGGGCGTTTATCGGACTTTATTAATGGAGCTTCTGATATATCTGCCCTAGAAACCTTACGAAAACTTAGTTGCATAGACCCGATTAATGTCCGTAGAATCTCCAACTTACATATGAAAGCCTTTCTTATTAACGACAACAGTTTATTAATTGGAAGCGGTAATTGTACTTTAAACGGATTATTCGCTGAAAAAAGAATTGGAAATATTGAGGGAGCTATATCAACTGATGACCCTAATATTATCAGTCAGTTTTTATCATATTTTAATCAAGTTTTTGAGCAAAGTGAACCGCTGGATATCTTCTATGACCAGGTTGTTAATGAATATACAAATTATGTTAATGAGTCTGTGAGTCTTATAAACTTAGACGTTTTGCGAAGAGTAAAAAAGAAAGATAAGTTTGCTCGGTTTAACCTGGTGTCTGATAGGGGTGCCCAAGGAATAGCTTTCGAGAATGTTTCTGCTGGAGAAATTTCTATTGAAGAAATACCACAATTTAGCACGTTTGAGCATGGTGCATTTTCTGTTGTTGAAATACTAAGTAAAGAAAATGATATCGGCTTAACTTTTCTGGAAATGGGTAGGAAACTTCAGGAAGGACAGAGAGGAGAGGTAGCTGACAGAAAATATGGTGAGAATCATTCAAAACTTGCCGAGCTATTGGATTTTACAACGATTACACAAGGACGGCCAAGGAAAGTTTTTCTAACTAAACTTGGGAAGGGATTTTTACAGGAAAATAATACGAATAAACGCGAAATATTGAAGGCACAAATTTATAGAATGGCGATTGTTAAAGATATAATCGATAAACATATGAATGATTCTTTTAGTCTAGATAATTATCTTCGCCCATATTTAAAACAATCAACAATCAATCGAAGAAGGCCAAATATTAAAAGGTTATTTGAATATCTGCTTGTTAACGGTGTAATAGAGGTTGAATCGGTTTTAGCTAAAATGTAAAAATAATCGTTGAAGTGGAACATATGTTCTTATATAATAATAATAAAAGAACTATGAAGGTGAGACTATATGCGAATTGGCTTTATTGACGCGGACCTAATTGATAATGGAACACGACATCCTAACTTGGCACTTATGAAACTTAGTGGTTACATGAAAAACACTTTGGGATATGAAACGGAGCTCCTGTTTGACTACAATAGTTTAGAATCATTCGATAAGGTATACATCTCAAAAGTTTTTACATTTACAAAAATAAATTCAAAAATTCTCACTTTGCCTAATGTTGAATATGGAGGTACAGGGTTTCTTCCTGAAGAAAAACAAGACCTTCCAACTGAAATCGAACACCACATGCCAGATTATCATCTTTATGATAAATTTGTAGAAAAAGAAATTGGCAGAGGGATAAAGCCTCAGCATTTTTCTGATTATATGGATTACTCTATTGGGTTTGCTACAAGAGGATGCTTTAGAAAGTGTAGTTTTTGCGTTAATAAAAAATATGACCGTGTAGTACGGCATGCTAAGGTATCAGAGTTCGTTGACCCAACTCGGAAATATATCTATCTCTGGGATGATAATATCCTAGGGTATGAAAACTGGCGAGAAGTTTTCGACGAACTAGCTGAAACAAAACGCTATTTTCAGTTCAGGCAAGGCATTGATATTCGTTTAATGACAGAGGAAAAGGCTAGTGTCCTTAGTAAAGCAAAATATAAAGGTGATTACATATTTGCATTCGATTATCTGAAAGACCGTGAATTAATTGAGCGAAAACTAAATATTTGGCGTAAATATTGTTCGAAAACCACTAAACTCTACATACTTTGTGCCTATGAATCACAAGATGTAAATGATATTATCAGTGTTTTTGAGCGTATTTCTGTTCTTATGAAATACAGGTGCTTGCCATATATCATGAGATATGATACATATAAGCAAAGTGAATTTGCAGGGCTTTACATAAATATTGCTCGTTGGTGTAACCAGCCAAACTTCTTTAAAAAGAAAAGTTTTAGAGAATATTGTGAGGCTAATGGAGAAAAAAGTTCGACTGTGAGATACCTCAGAGATTTCGAAAATAAACATCCTGATATTGCAAAAAAATATTTTGATTTAAAATTCGAAACAGTTCCGAGGTTTGACGCCAATAACGAAGAAGTAGCTGCTACAAGAGAAGTTAATTAATGAAGTGAGGTTACGATGGCTAATAGAGGTAATCGGTTCAGAGATGCAGTAATTCGTTTAATTGAGTCATGGAATGAGCCAATTGAGATAAAAAAAGAAGTTCCCGTTGGGTATCGTTTTGTTAATACACCACGGGAAATAGATATCGTTTTAAAACATAAAAAGCTAAATACATATCTTGGTATTGAGGCTAAAATTCAGGAAACTGAAGGAACAGCATACCAAAAGTTAAGCTACACCCTAGAGGATTGCTTAACTAGTCCTATAACCACATTAATTGTTTTTTCTGGGAAACACATTAAAAACGATATGAAAAGTAAGCTTATTTTAAGTGGCATTAGTATTGAATTAGATTTCCAGTCAGATGATATAAATAATGAAAATGACTCTGTCTCTGACCCGAAGAACCTTTTTTACCAAAGAGTCTGTATAGAACTGGGACTTGACTGGTTTCACAGATTCTAATAAGGGTATTGTTAATTGGCAGATGAGTTTGTTAATTTGTTTTCCATTAACAATACTAAGCAAGACGAAAAACTGTATATTGTTGTACATTTAACCCCTAGTTTTTGTATAGGGGTTAAATATGTTGGCCCCCCTTGTTAACTATTTTCATCATTAGGATATTTTGCCTTCTAAAATAATTGAAGGAATTAGAGGAAATATGTAGAAAATGTTATCCTAGAAAAGTCCGCTATTGATTAGGTTACACAAGTGTTTTTAATATTCCAAGATTTTTATAACATTAGATTTTACGAATGTTTTTTAGCTACAATGCTCAATCCTTATTAGTCTAGTAAAGCTCTTTATTCAGAGAAGATGCGGTAAAGACATAGTCCCCAAAAAAGAATCATCTGAAATTGAAGGTATAATTGACATTTTTCTTTTGCTTGGATAACAGCATATTCAAACCTACTGGGACAATATGAAGCATTATCAAAAAGCAATTTTTTCGTTCTTTCGTCCACACCAGAATCTGTCGGTTTAAAAACATATGGTGACTATATAATAGCTGTTCCTAGAAAGAACTCAAAGATTGAAAATAGTTGTTACCTTGTGAAAGTAGAAGATGTCATTATTACAGAAGAAAGGATTAAATTTAACATAAAATAATGAAAATGGCATTTGGGAAACGTCTTTATATATGGCCCTGTTAAAGAAAAAGGGGAGCCATCAGAAGACGCACCCAAAAGTACAACATAAACATTAGCGGGTTGGTTGGCGGTAAATAATACTGGATTGGAGAGTGGTTATAATGCTAGAAATAAAACCAGGTATTCATTCAAACTTATCTTTTTCAGTAATAGATGAGGAAGAAGGAGCAATAATTAAATTATTTTCAAAATTATGGTTAGTTACTTTTTTTCGAAAGACTACATTCAAAAATAGCAATTATACAGTTGCATTTGGGAAACCATCAAGTGAACTAAAAAAAATATTTCATTTTGAAAGAGAAGTACTAATACTATTTAACCCTTACCTTAAGTATGATACAAGGTGCCTTGATTTTGTAGATAAGATAATGTCTGATTTTCATAATAGACTTGATAAATTGTGTATAATTATTGTTAGCAAAGACCTTCAGATAAACTCACAAATACAAAGAATGGCTTTACAAGAACCTGAGTCTAGGATAATAATTCCGTTTAATTATACAGAACTTCGACTTGCAAAAGATACTAATATAATTATAAATCGCTTTAAAGATTATTTTCATAATCGTGACTTATATGCATTTGAATCACCCTTAAAGAGTGACACATATTTTTTTGGACGGTTGCAATTAATTCAACATTTGTATGATAGATATAAAACAGGAGAGAATTCAGGTTTATTCGGTCTTCGAAAAATTGGAAAAACCTCTGTTCTTTATGCATTAATGAGGCATTTAAATTTGCGCGATGAACCGTCTATATTTTTTGACTGCCAAGAGCCCTCATTCCATCAGAGAAGATGGTTTGAGGTACTGCAGTTTATAATTATTAATATGGTTGAGAAGTTTGCGATAAAATCAACCAAAATAATTGCATTATCAAAGGTTTATGATGAAAAAGACGCTTCAAGATATTTTGAAGAAGATATTAAGAGTATTTATGTAATTTTAAAGAAGAAAAGAATTCTCATCTTATTTGATGAAATTGAAAACATTACCTTTGATATTTCTCCTTCAGAGCATTGGAAAAGTGATAAAGATTTTATTTTCTTTTGGCAAACGTTACGTTCCATATTTCAAAAAAATAGAGACAATTTTTCCTTTATTGTTGCAGGAGTAAATCCAAAGCTATTTGAGACTGCTACAATACAAGGCTTAGATAATCCAATATATAGGATAGTTTCTCCTTCATATTTAAATCTATTTAATATTAGTCAAGTACGTGAGATGGTCACGTCAATCGGTTATTACATGGGACTTGAATTTGATGAGGAAATTTTTACTTACTTAACAGAGGACTATGGTGGTCACCCCTTTTTAGTAAGACATATATGTAGCTGTCTACATAAATCTTTACCTAAAAATCGCCCAGTTCAGGTTACAAAATTTAAATATAAAGTTGAGAAAAATAACTTAGATAATTCAATAAAGGATTATATTGAGTTGATATTAAACGTTCTTAAAAATTGGTATCCAGATGAATATGAATTACTACAGTACCTTGCAATAGGAGATATTGATACATTTCAGGAATTTGCTCAGATTTCACACAGTTTTATTGAGCACCTTGAAGGTTATGGCTTAGTTACTCAAGAGCAGAATACTTTTCATTTTAGAATTAAATCAGTAGAAAAATATTTAGTAGAGGTAGCAGAAGTAAATAAAAAATTTGAGAATAAAAAAGATAAGTGGAAAGAAATAACAGTACGGCGCAATTTATTCGAAACAGATTTAAGGGACTTGGTTAGGCTTAAGTTAAAATTAACTTATGGACCAATTGAAGCGAGAAAGAAGTTCTTGGATGTAATTAGTCCGACCAGCAGGAAAGAAAAACTTTCCCAATTGAGCTTGGATAAAATATTTGAAAACAAAAGTGAAAAGTACTTAGAAGATTTAAGAAAAGTTGTTTCCCGTAATTGGCAAGACTTCTGCAAAATATTTGGAGATAAGAGCGATTTTGAACAATATATGAGATATGTTAATAGTTCGCGAATTGATGCGCATGCAGAGGATATTGACAAACATCAAATGGCTTTGTTATTAATAGCATTAGATTGGCTTCATGAAAAGGTTAAATTATACATTTAATAGCAAATTGACTATGGCTCGCAAAACTATCTCCTGATAATGCTTTTACTATATTCCAGCCAATGCAGAACCCGCTCACTAACCAATGATTGCAGGTCTGCTAAAGAAATTTTACACGATAATAACCTTACCTTCATTCTAATTTATACGCTTATTCTAGAACAAAATTATTGTTACAGAATAATAAAACTAGAAACGAGGTGGTAACTATGAAACCCTTTGGGCAAAAGGAGTTGCCTAAAAAGCTGCAAGAATCATTTCTGACGGGGTTGAAAAGAGGAACTGCTCAAGTATATAGCAAGAAGCAATGTATTGTCGTTGATGCTGTCCTGAGTATTTCGTTTCTGTAGAGCAACTTTCTCGGAAAACGAGAGCACGTGTCTCGGCAAATTAGAGCAGGGGTCGCGGAACATAGAGCAATCAATCTGAAGAGCCCCTCTGGGTAGCTACTAGAATCACCGCTCAGTCTGGTGTGGCTGCGCCCCAAAAGGGTAACATTTTGCCCTCTCCATGTAAAGGCTTCCCCCTTTGGGGTGGCCTGCGGCCAGCCTTGACATGGAGCCTCTGGCAAACTGTTTCGTCAGCCAGGGCAGCCACCTTTACGACCTCGCTACGTTACTTCCCTAACTTCGGGTTGTTTGTGGCTCTAATCTTAACACTGTGGCACATCCCCAGAAAACAATACAGTAATCCTCAAACTGCCCTGGCAAATCATGAAGGGTGGTCAATTTAACCGAGACAGATGCTCTGAATCAGCGTGATACCTGCTCTACTGAAACGAAATATTCAGTCCTTCCTAATGAGGTGATAGAGGAAGCAGATAAAGAGTTAATGAGTAAAAAAATAGCTAATAAAAAGGTAAAGCACTGAACTGCTTTTTAAGCAGCTCAGTGCCTTTTTAGTTTCTTCTGCGTAGGAATACCTTTTTATGCTAGGTTGGGAGTACTATTGGTAGGAAAATGGAAATGATTGGCGAAATAGTACAATATTCGCACATTAGCCAGTATGACCCACGAAAGATGGATGCCTATTAATGGCAATTGAATGGCAACCAGCCTGGTCTTCTGAAGTTACGATAGAGAGTGAGATTACCCTTAGGATTGAACAAGTTCCACGATGCCCTCGAGGATATGCTCATTAAAAGCGTAACGCTCTTGGCTGACTGTCTTCGCTATTTCAACTTTTGCTGTGGGCTGCGAGGGATATCAACGTTAATGATAGCTGTAAAGACTATGATGAGTTCACTGACGGATAAGGTAAAAAATACCTATTTTTGCTTTTGCAAGATAAGGGAAGAGGTGAAGTCAATGGAAGGATGCTTAGCAATAATTCTAATTGCTGTTGTCATAGTACTATTTATTAACTATCCTCTACCAGCAATGGTGGTAACAGCAGCAATAATAGCTGTAATTAGTTTTATAAGCGCAAACAGGGAAGCTGACGAAGAAGATAAGGTAAGACTGAAAAAAGAATCATTCGAGAGAGCACATCAGAAATATAGCGATTTTAAGTCAAAGATTACAATACCTGATAATGCATCGAAAGTTAATTATAAAAAAGGAAATGCTACCATTCTTAATACTAAAGTATTTATGTGGATTGAAGATAATGATTTATGCTTTTTTCCAACGAAGTCTCCAAGTTCTGATACTGCTAGCGACATTAAAAAAATCATTTTATACAAAATTCCTATTAGTAAGATAGAATATTATGCGACTAGCGGCGATGTTGTATATGAAAATAAAATTACTGGTGGTGGTGGTGGTAGTTCTTTTGAAGGAGCATTAGTAGGTGGTGCTATTGCAGGTGGTGCAGGTGCAATAATTGGTAGTCGAAATAAAATTGACCCTATTAGTTCTGAATTAATAACACATGATAGTAGGGAAACTTTTCTTAAATACTTTGATGACAATAACCTTAAGCACTCTATGGTTTTTGATTTTAAAGACTATGAGAAATTTAATGAATTGATACCTCAGAAGGCATTTACTATAGTAAATACAATTAAAACAAACGATATTATAGATAGTGTTTTGAATGAAAGCACGGGTTCGAATATATTAGACCAAATTAGGGAACTTGCCAAGCTAAAAGATGAGGGCATATTAACTGAGGAAGAATTTTCTAATAAGAAGAAAGAATTGCTAGCTAGAATAAGTTAAAAACATGAAGTTACACCTTATGCAGAGATGCACGTTAAGGTTATGCTTAATGGAACAAAATATTCATGAAAAGCAACTATATTGATAAATTGAATGAGAATAAGGAGGAAGATTCGTTATGGGGAAGTTATATAAAGAAGAATTTAAATCTGTTGATGAACTTATATTGAAATTACAGAAGCATCGTCATTGGCGCAAAATAGACAAGGAAATTGCAAGAGATATATTTAACCAATTATATAAGAACAGTAAATACATACCTGAAATTGCTGAATTAGAAATTGATGATATGGAGCGAATAAGGGAATTTTTGATTGTTTCAGAAGAATATGGGTTAGTCAAAAATAACTTTACTAAGCTTGCACAATCAGAAGTTGATTTAGGTCTTTTATCAATGTTTGCAGTTACGTTGGAAAGGCTAGGGGCATCAATTTCAAAAGGATATCCTTATAGACATTTAAGCGATGATAAATTAAAAAGTTTAATGGGCATGGCTGAGTTATCATATCAATCTTCTATCCTGTGTGACAAGTATTTATTACCGTCATATTATGGGGTAATCTTCTGTAGCTGCGTATTTCTTGATTTAGATAGAGCAATAACTTGGAAGGCTCAATTTAATAACGCCGTGAAAAGTTTAAATAGTATCGACGATTCACTCCTTAATTATTACCAACATTCGATTAAGCAGGACAAAGGCTCTATTAATGAAATTAATATCATGATTGACGAAAAAATAAATAGGTTGAAGGCACAGTTAAAGTAGTTTTTGAGTGAATCATATCAGCCATGACTCGGAGAAGATAATTTTTTGCTTCAACTTTTCTAGTCAATCGCATTGTGAATGGTTATTTTGTAATATTTACCTATTTAAAAAGCACATGACCTTTTATTATCCTATGATAGAATTCTGCCAGGCTATGAAGGGCGCAACACGCCAGTTAGCCAATATTTATTTGCCTTTTTTAGAAGTGCTTTTAGAGAATTAATTCCCAATGATATACAGTTTCAGAAATGCTTTGACCGTTTTGAATATCTCTATTCATTAATACACTCTGATTTATCAGAGAAAGATGGAGAAGGTATTTGGGGCCCTATAGGCGCTTTTGGATGGCGGAACAGACGTAGCGAACGCTCAGTAATTATTGCAGTCAATAAAGAGCTTGAAAATATGAAAGAGAATTGGCCGCCTGTAATGGGAGGACTTTTTGATGGCTCATATGAGCGAGCAAAAACTATAATTGATGGCTTTAACGAATCAATCTCTGATATGCGTTGGTTAAGAAACTAATAACTTGCTGTAGGGGAAGCCTATTGTTTGCCGACTCCTTAGCCCATTACACAGAGTTATTTCAGGAAGTCCCTGGCGAAACAAAGAATAAGAAATGGCACAGGTTCTTTATGAAACATCAGGGGAAAATGACGGTCTTTTGGAAAGTGTTAGAGGGAGAAGATAATCGGAGAGTGTTGAGTTGATGCTTGATTGTGTTCTGCAACCAGCGTTTAGGGAGTGGAGATAGCGCAAACACGGTAAAAGTCATGGCCCTTTATCCTCGGTAATTTATATTTAATGATAAATAGATAGCGAGGGAAAAGAAATGAAACCAGTGCTAGCAGCAATGTGTGGAACAAGTCTTTACTCAATAAGGGAACTTGCCAAAGAAGAATATACAACCCTAACAAATGCCTTTTATCAATTAAATAAATTTGCTGAGAGTCAACAATTATATCAAATGGTCAAATTGAATTATGATGCTATACAAGAAGCTCTAATTAAGTATTGTGTGCAATACTGTCAAAATTCAGTTATGGATTGGCCAAGAATAGAACATATGTTTCTCGATGTGAACAGGCTGATACTTAACTTTCTTTCAATTTTTCGCACTTTTTTGGACCATTCTGAGGCAAGCATTAAGAAAGGCCATGGAAAAGATTCTAACCAATTTCGCCAGTTTAAAGATGTGTGTACCGAGTTTTATGATAATGATTTTTCATATAGATTTATTTACAAGCTTAGGAATTATGCTCAACATTGCGGAATGCCAGTTGGTAACTTAGAGGTAAGTTCAAAACTAATTGAGCCTGACAGAAAGGAAACCCAACATAGCTTAAAAGTTTTCTTTAATAAAGAAGAACTATTGGACAGGTATGATTCATGGGGAAAACAACTTACGTTAGATATTAAGAAGCTTTCAGATAATATCGAGATTACCGTTCATATTAATTGTGTTATGAAATTCATTGAAATCATCAACTCCCAAATAAAAGAAAACGTTTTTACAGATTTGAAAATTGGTATAAGTTTCATTCAACGTCTACTTCAGGAAACTGAAGTTTTTAACGGTGACCCATGTATTGCTTGTGTTAAAACAGATAATGAAGATGAAAACAAAACAAATGTTAAGCTTGAATGGTTTCCTTTACATCATATTGAAATGTTAAACCGTGTTTATACAACACATAAATATACGAACTTCTTTCTTGAAGGGAGTTTATAACGTTGAGCAATGAAAGATTTACTCATGACTTATTTATATTTAAAGAGAATCTTACAATAATGCATTTTGATGATATTTGTGCCCGAGGATTTAAGTATTATCATGAATTAATATCAGCAGATTTTATTTCTATGCTACCAGTTAGAAAACACCTATTTATCAGACTTTTATATCACGCAGAAACTACGAGCAGCGCTATTTTTCTGTTGATAAACAAGGGATTGCTGTTACAGTCTTTGTCATTATGTAGGGTAAGATTAGAACAAGTAATAGTTACATCATACTTAATTCATGAAGTCGTTGAGGTAGCTTTGGCACCATTTGTTTATCATATGAAAATTAAACAGTATAGAGATGCCAAAATGGTGAATGAAGACCCAGTGTTAAGTAGTTTTTTTGATAAAAATATTGACTTTATCAGAACGGAGGCTGCTGAGGCACAACGTACCATGAACCCTAGCTTTGAAAAAGCTTCAGAAGCTTTCTGTCGAAAATGGACTAACTTAGATTTATTGTCAATGGCAAAAAAACGTGACCGTCTTACAAAAGATGCCGATGCGATATCTAAAAAACCGTTGGAGTTAGTTTACAAGAGTTTGTATCCTTTACTTAGTAGTTTTGTTCATTGTGATATGGCTTCTGTATCACAGGATTTTTTAAAGATATTTTCTTTTGACAATGAAAAACCAGGTGTCCTAATGCCTGACCCTAGTTGGGCAGTGATAATAGCAGGTTACTGTTGCTTATTCGATATTATACAGATTCACGAAACGCTAGCATATGTTGATAAAGGTAGCTTTGATTATTACAAGGAACTTGAAAATGAAAGGATATCAGTTTCCAAAGAAGCTAATTTATAACTATGACAAGGGAAAGCCCATCAGTGGTCGCTTGGTAAGCCATTATAGGGAGTCTTTCCTGTTCATACAAAGAATAAGAATGGCATTGAGATTCAGTTCTTTCTGAGGTGAACCTTTTATGAATACAGAAACTGTATAGCTTTTATTTCAAATTTAAAGACCTTTGTTGGCTTTATAGTGTTGACGGTGGTAACTTGCTTTGGTCTATATAGGTTTGCAAAGCTCAAAAAGATGAGAGAACAATTTGACACATACATAACATTAAGATATCTTCTAAAACTCCTTTTAGGTTTACTCATAAAAGAACACAAATTATATGATAAAATTGTTAAGTATATTTCCTATGAAGAAAACAGGGAAATATTTGAAATTTATGCTTCAGAGCTTGATGAAGATTATAACTTACTTAATGAATGTGAAAGTATTCAGCCGAAAATATTAAATTCTTTTGCTGATAAAAAACAGGCAGAAATAGCAGAAGAGCTAGTAGAGTTGATAAAACAATCATTAACAGAGCAAAAAAAAATGGCAAAAAAAATTAGAGATATTAATGATAGTCATGACTTGATAAAAGCTATTTTCAGTCGAATGTTTTCAGTAGATTATTTAATAAATAGAGTAAACATTACTCTAGCGCAGGTAGAGTTTAAAATAGACACTGCAGAGCTTGGGAAAAAGCAAATAGAATGCTTATCAAGTTTGATTAAGGTCAAAACCTAAGTAAAGTTTTACTAGTAGTACCACTTGAAGAGGTATATTAAGTCTCAGTTTGGGACGTAAGAACGGCTTATATATCTATAAGTGCGAGAATGGTAGCCGCCTATATGTCGGCCAGGGGAAGCCCACCAATGGTTGACCCGCAAGCCATAACAGCGGTTCATAAGGAGGCTGACAATGAACCTTACAGAAATTCTTAAAATAAGAGGATTTGACTCTTGCAGTACGACAAAACTGCTAAGGCATAAAGATAATAAAACACACGATTTAAAAATGCTTTATGAGTCAGGAATGATACAAACTTATCAAAGCGTTCAGAGCAAAGATATCTTTCGCGATTGTGATTATGTTATGTCCTTCTTGGGAACGGAAGCCTCGAAAGCGAAGTTTATTGGCCTTTACAGGATAACTGGTATAACAAAAGTCGCAAATTTTCAAGTGCCGAGAGATTTCCCTTATCCTGACTTCTTTAAACCAGAAGACTTCTATTATGAAATGGAAGAACTCGATAATTTAGACGACCTGAAAGACAGGATGATAATTGACTGGGGCAATAGTGCAATACAATGGCAGCAGTGGCTGAAAAGCAATGACAAAGAAGTGGTGGAGATATTACCCAAAGGTTACTTTGAGAAGTTTCCAGGCTTCTTAGACTTTACATTATCATTCAATGAGCTAAAGAAGGTTATCGATAATCCAGATGCGAATCGAGAGTGGCATAGAATGCTTGGGTCGGTTGCAGGCGTGTATCTTATCCTTGATACAGAAGAAGGCCTGCAGTATATTGGTTCGGCGTCAGGGGAGAGGGGAATATTGGGTCGGTGGGAGCAGTATGCAAAGTCCCAGCATGGCCATAACAAGTTGTTAGTTGATTTACTGGCGGAGCATCCTGAACGGCATAAATCGTTTAAATTCACAATACTTCAAACATTGCCAAGGACATTGACCAAGAAAGAAGTTATCGCACATGAAGTAAAGTATAAGAACAAGCTGGGGACAAGAGCATTTGGACTAAATGGTAACTAAGTGATATGGCTATAAGTATTATCTCATTAAATCTTAAAAACACACAAGGGGGAGCTATGGAAGCAAGGCAGATATTAAATAACTTTTTATTTATTTTACTAGTAACTACATTTGTTGGTTTATTTTTTCTATTTATGAAAAAGGGTTTCGAGAATTTTTTTAATGCAATTGAATTTTTATCAGATTTTATTAGTCTAAGAATAGAAAAGTTTGCGAAAAAAACTTAATGGTTTATTTGTTTTAAAGTTTTTATTCTTTTTATGCCTGCCATTTATGCTAGTTACAATAATATTAGACTTAATTTGGTTTATTGTTCCTTTATTAATCTTTATGTCATTAGCAAATGTTATAAAAAATACAGACCCAAATTTTTTATTTCGGTTGGTTGATTATATAGATACAAAAACCAAGGAAAATTATTATTTGAATAGATTAATTTTAATAATGGACCAGGGGAGTAGCATTATCTATCTAACCGTCGCAATTTTACTAACCTACCTTTTTATTGGGTACCTATCCTGGCCAGCTCCCTTGTACTACCTGATAACTCTCGTAATCCCAATGTATTTGAATCTCTGGATTTACTTTACATACAAGCTAAAGGTAAGAGTAGATGCTCATACAGTAAATATAAGAAGATTAATTTCATATTCAATTTTAACAATATTTATTGTTTCCGAAAATTATGGGAGATTTGGGTCATTGTTTTTTAACAATCCAGAAGTCCAATTGAGTGAAACTAATTTTTTTGCGCAGTCTGCAATAGTTATCTTTTTTGCCGTGGAAAGGCTGCTCAAATTACTAACAGAAGATTATAAGTGCTTTATGGATGCTAGAATTAAAGATGTTAAATGAAGCAGTAACGATTATAAACCTAGTAATAGAGACAAGGATGAATCTGTATGAGATTAAAAGTTGAGATGGTATCAAAAACTTGTTGGACACAGAAATTAAGGACTTGGCTAAAAAAAAGTGACTAGGACAAAAATTAGAAAAAAGTTTATCCCGTAGCCGATAATATTGCGTATTAGAAAAAGGGTGGGAGATTATGGAACTTATTTATTTGTGGATTGAAGAGTTTAGAAATATAAAAGAACAAGGTTTTTCTTTTTCTCCTCGATACAACGTCTTAATTGAAAATAATACAATAGGAAGGAGATTAAAAATTGAAAAAACAGATTATGACACTCAAATATTTGATAAAAACATTACCAATATTACAGCATTAGTTGGGAAAAATGGTAGTGGTAAGACTAATATATTGGACATTTTAGGAATGCGAATGGATGAAAGAAGAAAACTTCGAGATGCACGATATTTCATGCTATACCATCATAAAAATCATATATTTTCAATCGAAGGGAATGACTTTCTTCTAATAAAAAATAATGTACTTGGCTTCCCTTCCAATGCCGTTAAGGAACCATATAGTATGTTGTTAGAACAAAATGGTGAATTCTTTGTTTTTAAGGGATTTTTACAGTTTGAAGATATAGAGCATAAAAAACTTAGATATTTTAATTTTAGAAATCGATTTAGTAATGAATATAATAAATTGAGTTTTAAGATTGATACTGATTATACTACTTATTTTAATAGATTTAATATAAACCCAGTTTTTATTGGTAGCTATTCTAAATATAGAGATTAATAACTTATTTTAACAGAATAAGCTCTAATTCTATGAAACATCTTTTTAATTTAAAAGAGAAAGTTTATTTAAAACTATCGTTTGAAAAGCTATCTTCAAGTCTAAATACAGATATAAATTTGAAAAAAAGTTATCGAGACAGGGTTAGAATTAAAAGCAAGGATATGATACAAAATCAATTTCATTCAAAAAACTTCATACCATGGTTAATAGAAGAATACATTTATTTTAACTTAGATGCATTGCAAAAGGATAATGATTTTAACGATTTAAAGAATACAATTGAAAAAATTCAATTTAATGAAAAAGAGCCTAAATGTTATTTTCTTAAGGTTCTTAAAATTATTTTAAATGACATTGGAGATGAAAGAAACCTCGATTTATCGATATATTATGACACCTTTGTTAAGTTTATTGAGCTATTAGAAAAGATACCTAAAAATAGATATTATGAAAAACAGGTTTTAATTCCGATAGGTATAAAAGAACAACCAACTCTAAGAAACTTGCTAAAGTTTATTGATGGTCAAAACCTCGGCGAAGAAAATTTTTTAAATTCAATTGTTCTAGTTGAGATTGAACCTATGAGTGCTGGCGAAGAGGCTTTTATTAATTTATTTGCATCATTAAATTTTGGAATTAGGGAAATACCTGGTCGAAAAGACACAGCTTTAATACTTCTGGATGAGCCAGATAATTTTATGCATCCTGAATGGAGTAGATTAATGCTCTCGGAGATTATTAATCTGCTCAATCAATTTCGACAAGGGTACAAGAACTATCAAATCATTATTACAACTCATTCTCCTTTCATTTGTTCCGATTTACCTAAGGAGTGTGTTATTCGTCTGAACAAGTGTGCTGAGAGCGGAAACTGTATGGTGACGCCAATTAGTGAAATTAATCAAACGTTTGCTAGTAATATATATGACTTGTTTTCCTCTAGTTTTTTTATGAGTGCAACCATTGGTGAGTATGCAAAAACAAAAATAGAAGCAGTGATAAACTCTTTAACGCAAAATGAGATATTAAAAGAAGAGGATAAAAAACATATACAGGATGTTATTTCAGTTATTGGGGAGCCACTTTTAAGAAATAAGTTAATAGAAATGTACAATAATAAAGACCCTGAGTACAAGAAAAAGGTTTTAGAAAAGAGACTAAAAGAGATACAAAGTCAGTTAGCGGGGTTGAATGCTGATGATACCAATTAGAAACGATAAGCTTAATTCTCTTGCTGAATATCATTACCACAATATTGAGCAACATTTAAAACGTCCACGAATCAATAAATTTGATGCTATAAATAACTGGTTTATGACAAACGGTTTGAGGTTGTCTCTACATGATGTTGTTGTTGCCCCTTATGAATTATTAGTCAGAGTCAAAGATAGTTACTATCAGACCTCGTATCCCTCTGAGGTAAATTATCTAAAAAATCTGTATAACGATTACTTTTCAAAGTCTGGCCAATACATTAATGATGAATACAATGCAGTTATCCTTGTTGAAAAATTAGGGCTTAAAGTTTGCCCGTACTGTAACCGAAGTTTTATTAACAACGTTAATTTGGAACAAAGAGGTTTAAGGCGAACATCACAATTGGACCACTTTTTTAGTAAAGGCATTTATCCGTTTTTAGCTCTATCGTTCTACAATTTGGTTCCATCATGTCCTAGCTGTAATCATTTGAAGCATAATAAAAGCATCGATATTTCCCCATATGATGAAAATATTGAACATGATGAACTAATAAAATTTGATTATGATATCAAATCGGTAGATTACCTACATAATGAAAAAGACATAGAAGTAAAGGTTAGATTTAAGGATGAAATTAAGCGAAATGTAAAAGAATTGGGCCTGGAGAGCCAGTATCTCATACACAGTGACATTGTTTATGAGTTAATAAAAAAAATGCAGATATATAATGAGAGTCACTTTGCGGAAATTATGAGGAATTTCCCCAAACTGTTTAAAGATGAGCACGAGATGAAGAGGGTAGTCTTTGGAAATTACCTCAGTATTGAAGACATCCATAAGAGGCCCCTGGCTAAGTTAACCAAGGACATATATGAAAAAATTTATAACACCGAAAGCACATAATTAGAAGACTGCCTCACATCTACAATAAGATGGAGGCATTCTTCGTTTTCATTATTGTGGCAAGCTAATTCTTATGCTGAAAGGTATGCGATTTCATATGCTGATTGGTATATTTACACCTCTGAACGGAACCCACTAGGTAGATGTAGCTGCTTCTTAAGTTTTATTTGTTAGTGATATGGACATTTTTGAGGTTAGGCAGTTATCACTAATGCTGTAAACATATCTATACTCAAACTGATGCAAGAGGAAAAGATGTTTGTATGGAGAATAATGGTAGTATATGCATATTTAAATAATACGAGTAGGATTGAGATGGAGTAAGGAAGCCATCTTATATAAGTATGAAGGGGAGCAGTAACATGCATAAAATATATGTATATAAAAGTTTTGTAGATAAAAATAATATAAAGATTATTAATGCAGATTGCAGAAGATATCTGCTTGAAATACCACTCAATAGTAATAAAAGATATAAAAATGTCTTGGTTATTTTAAAGAACCCTAGTAAAGCAACCAAGGTTCACTCTGATTTAACAATAAATAGAGTTTTAACATTTTGCAATAATGAGGGCTATAGCAAAGTTTATATTATGAACCTATTTTCATACTACTCAACAAAGCCTGAGGAGATTAAAGCGCTTATTGATGGTGAAAAGTTTGAAATAGCGATAGGAAATAAAAACGATAAACTACTAAAAATGGTATTAAAAGACTTAAATGATGTTATTGTGGCCTGGGGAGGTAACACAATCCATCGAAAATACTATTATCGAAAGCGATTAAAAGAAGTAACCAAGTTAATAATGGGGAAAAATTTATACTATGTTCAAAGTATTTCAGAGGATAAATACTATCCAAGACATGCACAAACATGGTCTGTTAACCAAGGAATAAAAAAATATAAATGGACTCCACCAGAAGATTTATATATCTAATGCTAGTTAAACCAACTGTAAGAAGAGCAAGAAGTAAAATGGACATTATCGTCTAGCGACTTGTGCTACAAAAGTTGTCACACACTTTGTCACAACGCCTATAAAAAATACTATTAGCTAATTCACTAAAAGCCCAATTTTAGGGACTCTGTGAACTGATAAATACCATAAAAACTCAATATATACGACTGGGGGTCAAGAGGTAGCACGTTCAAATCCTGTTTATTTAAAGGGGACTTTTGACTAAAATCAAAAGTCCCTTTTTTTATAGGTAATAAGACTTGCGGGAAAATTTTTAGACTCTTTATACAACAGTAAATTTACTCCTTATAAAATCTTCAAGCCTATTAACAACGGGTGACTCGTTGACTATGGCTTTCAGCACTTTTCTTTCAACAGCCAGTACATATGCTTCGGTGCTCTTTACGTTGCTGTGGTGATATATTTTCTGAATTTCTGCAATGTTGAACCCAGAATCAGCTAGAAGAGTCGCAAATGTACGCCTTAGCCAGTAACTAGTGATATTTTTTTCTATGCCTGCATTTTTGGCAAAGGCTTTTAAGAGCTTATTTGCAGCGTTGGTTGAAAGGGGTTTCCCTTTCTGCGAGTGTGAGTAAAAAATATATTTTTCACCTTGTAAGTTTTCTTTTCTTAGTGGGTCGTCAAGGATTACCTCAAATGACTCCATCAGTCCTGGTGTCATTAGCCTTCTGCGATGCCCAGATTTCCCATGTGCATATATCAAATGATGCTCGAGTTGAATATTACCTTCTTTTAGTTTAACCAACTCACCTATCCGTGTTGCGGTTGTTAGAAGTGCAAGTACCAAAGTAAAATTTCTAGTAACGTGTTCATCGAATTCATATGCAGCGACCAGCAAACGGGCTAATTCATTTGTGTTTAGCCGTTCGAGGCTCATATCTTTTTTTATAACTTTCTTGGGTTCTATCTCATGTGCTGGATTTTCGGCTAATATACGCTGTGTGACCAAATACTTAAAGAACTGTTTGAGCGTATATAAGATTTCGTTGTATACTCCTGGAGTTCGTTGTTTATTAATGATTGACATGTAGATTCTGACAGTGTCTGTCCCTATTGGCATTCTGTATATGGATGCCTCGTTATAAACAACCTTTATAGCTTTATCAAAATTCCATGTGCCTGGGCAGAGCTGTTGCGTTTCTTCGACAAATTGGCAAAAATCATTCAGTATCCTTTTTTTACGCGCTCTAAGTTTGGGGTTATTGTCACGAACTGTTTGTGTAAAAAGATTTACAGAGCCTTCTGCATTTAGTTTCATCATATACCTCCAGTCAAATTCTAATCTTGTCGGTCATAACTCTCTAGAATATTTTTAATGGAAAGAAAGGCCAGCGGGAAATCCTTTTTAATTTTTTCCTGGATATCCTTTTCCAGAAGACGTAGATATTTCATCGTTGTTGTAATATTTTTGTGTCCCAGAAGATATTGAATTTGAACTACGTTAAGCCCCGAATCTAATGCATTAATGGCAAATGTGTGCCGTAGGCGGTGCGTTGCACCATCTTCGATTCCACATTCTCGAAACACTCTGGTAATCATCTGTACAATTGCTCGCTCACTTAATCCACGTCGATATGCATTCGGTCCTTTTTTTGTCAAAAACAGTGGTTCATCACAATTTAGTGTATTAATTGGTCTGCGTTCTTTTTTTAGATATTGCATCAGTTCTTCTCGAACCTCGTCTGTTAAGGTAGCCACACGCCACTTTCTGCCTTTCCCGAAAATTTCCATTGTATCTGTTTTAAAATTTATATCAGACACCTTAAGAAATGCAATCTCTGATAATCTCAAACCAGTATTTATGGTAAGATAGATAATCATAAAGTCGCGTTCACCGTTCTCTTTATTGCTTTTTGCTTGAAGAAGTACTTTCTTTTCTTCTGCTTTATCTAACGATTGGAAATTGAGTTCCCCTTCATCCAAGAATTTTATATCGGCAGTTGGTGATTTCAGGAGTAATTCCTTATTTATAAAGAATTTAAAAAAGGCAGATAGAATGGCCAGAATTTTATTGAATGTAGATGGTTTATGGCATTTGTCTTTCTTACTCCTAGGTTTTATTTGACCTAAGAGGAGCCTGATGTCAGTTTCAGTCACATTAGTAAGGACAGGCTCTCTATCGCACCATTGACCTTCCATAAATTCAAGGAAGCGTTTTAGTTCGTCGTGATAAGTTTTCAGAGTCAATTTCGATTTTTCATTAGTAACAACCTGTACTTTTAAATCATTTACATACCGTTGAACTGCGTCAACCAGTAAAGTATCAGCCACGATTGGGTTATGGATAATTGCTTGGGTGCCTTGTTGTATGAGCTCAAAAAAGTCAATCTCAGTTAAATTAAGTTCAGACAAAACTTCCTCAAGAGGCATACGTCCGTTAATTTTTATTGACATGAATACCACTTCCAATCGTTCTTAGTTTTGTTTTAACACTGATATGGACTTCGGACTTCCTGTGTTTTGCGTATCGGTTTATTTCAATAACGGAGTTGTGTCCCGCTAGATGCTGAACAGCTCGCTCATCAGTATGGGCTGAGAGCAGTTCTGTGATAATTAAATAACGGAAAAAATGTAATCCACCAATATCCTCTGTGATACCTGCTATTTTTTTATACTTATGAAATTTTCTAAGAAGGCTCTTATATCGTAGTTGAGTACCAATCTTATTACGCCAGAGAGGGCCATCTTTGTCCAGATTTTCCATGTGTAGTTCCAGAAATAAACTGCAGATGCTTGGAAGAGGAAGGACTTGTTCCTTTCCGCCTTTTCGCAAGAATTTAGCTTCCCAGCGGCATTGGTCAATGTTTTTTCTTTCTAAACTAAGAACCTCAGCAGCTCTAAGGCCTAATCCCGCTAATAGTGAAAAAATGGCTAAGTCCTGTAGCATGTCATCAGAATGGTTTATTATTACGTCAAAAAGCTTAATCGCTTTTTTAAGGAGGGGAAGGTCGTAATTGGAATTCTTGATGATGTTAAAATTCTTCATTTGTACAGTAGGGTTTTTATAGATGTGCTTGGACTTCTTTAAAAAGCCGAACCACGATTTCACAGACTGTATATATCCCTGAGCGGTTTCTGTAATTATTTCCTCATTGCTGACTCTTTTTATAAGGTGATGCCTAAAATACTCCATATCAGACGAATTAATTTCCTTAATATTTACTTCATTTGGGTCAATGTCACTATAGTGTTTGAAGTCGATGTACCAGCGTAAGAAATAGGAAATGTGAAGGCGCGCTCTTTTTTGCCATTTCTGACCTTTCTCATCTATTTCTTCAATAAATCTTTGTAATTGAGGATGGAGAACAGCGGATGATTGACGTGTCGGTAAGGATGGTGGTAATGGCTTACAATTCTTTAGAACACGCATGGCAAAAAGTTTATGCATTGGAAAAGCCTGGCCTGAGTAGAGCATATCGAAGTAATAATTGTAGAAGTGAATGAGTACCATTTTCTTGTGCCTGAACGATTTTGATGTCGTAAGCTCTGCATATAGATGTTTGATATACTCCTCATCACACATCACGTTGAAGACGTTTTCGTGCCCATAATGTGTATTACAAACGCGTTTCATTATTGTAAGAAGACTTCTTGCATGGCTTAGGGAACCTTTCTCTTTATAGTGGTTTTTTATAAACGTCAAATAACCAGCGTATGGTTCCTCTTCTGTTATTGCTTTGACACCTTTGAGTTCCTCAATATTTCGAGTTTGTAGTAGCAATGGTTTCATCTCCTGATGGAACGTGTTGCTACTAGTATTCTCTTGCTGGGAAAAATTATGCATTTTTTTCCAGTTTATGATAGAAGAACCCTTCTTTATACAACCACCTTTATTTACCATAGTTTTTATTGTGGAATTCATTTCCATTCTCCTTCCTTAATAATTGAGTTATACTGTGGGTAGACTAGATAACGTTTCATGACACACTATTCTACTGGGTAATTATGGAGCGTCAAACTGAGCGTCACAGGGATAGTTGAAAAGAAGAGTGGTAGTGTGCTAAATGCAAGAATAAAACGCACTAACCACTTGGCGAGAAGCCTTGTGATTACTGCGTTTATGATGATTTTGAACCTATAATATTTACCGCACACTATTGAGGGGCGTGTGTCTACGACATACGGGTTCAAGTCCCGTCTCCGACACCATAAGCTATCAACAGCCAAGCTGTTAAAACAGCTTGGTTTTTTGTATTGTTGACAGAGAGGTATATATTCCAATTGCTGACACGAAGTATAACTATAAGAGCATATTAACACATTGGCAATGCGAACCGGCTTTATTTTTATTAAAAGTGCCGCAATAAATTATTGCACAAAGGTGAGATTTTTGGCTTTCTTGGCCCCTCAGGCGCCGGGAAAAGCACCCTGCAAAAAATCCTTTGCGGTATTTTGCGAAACTATAGAGGAAGTGTAAGGGTTTTAAACACGGAAGTAAAAAACCGAAAAGACAGTTTTTATGAAAATATCGGTGTTGATTTTGAATTTCCCAATCTGTACGGTAAATTCACCGCTCTGGAAAACCTGCTTTTCTTTTCGTCACTCTACGGCCAAAAAAAACAGGACCCGCTGCCGTACCTGGAAAGAGTCGGCCTCTCGGCCGACGCTCAAAAAAAAGTATCCAGCTATTCAAAGGGCATGAAGGTGCGCCTGGCTTTTATCAGGGTCATTATCCACCGGCCCGCACTGTTATTTCTTGATGAGCCAACCAGCGGGCTTGATCCCGCTTTTGCCCGTATTTTGAAAGATATGATTCTAGAGCAGAAAAAAGAGGGAAAAACAATTATTCTTACCACCCATAACATGCATGATGCTGTTTTGGCGCCGCCTCCTTCACCGGCCCAAAATTTCTTTTCTACCAGTAAAATATCTTAGAATTATTCAAGGTTTGTGGGTTTGAATCATATATTAATTTAAGTCGTTGTTATAGATAAAGGAAGTGATGAGAGTGAATCTTGCAACCGCCCTGGAGTTGGCGGTACACAGGTATCCCGGTGCTACAGCAATCGTGACGAATACGGGGAGTTATACTTATCTGGAATGGGACCGGCGCATCGATTCAGTGGCTTGGAGTCTTGTTACAGCCGGAATCAGGCCGGGTGACCATGTAGCAATTTGTGCACTAAACGGAGAGGCTCCGGCTACGATGTATTTTGCAATCCATAAAACGGGTGCGGTTGCTGTGATGCTGAATGCCCGCTGGAAGCACAGAGATATCACTTATGTTTTAGATGAGGCAAATGTCGGGGGCATGGCAGATTGGGTGAGTGTGTGACTGCTTTTATTGTACCTGCCCAAATAGGGCTGACAGAAAAGGAATTGGAACGTTTCTGCCTGGAGAGCATGTCTTTGGCGCGCTTTAAAAGACCGCGCCGGCTTGTATTTGTGGACTGTTGGGGGGCTGCTTATAGTTCTAAACGGCATAATAGTAATTTATCTAATAGGCGTATGCTACAGTACTTTGCTTGCTATAAAGCAATACATTAGTAATACCATCCGATACATTAGAATATGTAACAATCTATATATTTGTGTATAGATTCAGATTTTTTTACAAAGCATAAAAACCCTGTTTCAGGCTGGAACCAGCTTAACAGCAGAGAAGGGAGACTTTAAATTGCGTCTGGTTATTTTTTCTGCCTTAAAAAAAAGCTGTACCGGCGCAGTTCCTCCTTGCTTTTTTTTCTAAAAAAAGCCCTCGGTTTTACCTATTAGCAAAACCAAGGGCCTATCAGCTTTACGGATACATATTAATGACTAGTTGTGCTAATGAACTACCGGATACAGAACGGTGCATTTGGTGATGTGAGAGTAGGATGTTAGTTGCCATCTACAACCTGCTAGGGTACACAAAGCACATCACAGGGGAAAATCAGATTGGGGTTAGTAATGTGCGGATTGGCGTTAATTAAGGCCTGCAATGAGACCCCAAACCGCCGGGCAATTAAAAACATCGTATCTCCCGGCCTTACAGTATACCTATTCATAAATCCGGGAGGACAAGTAGTGGGAACCCGGCAAGTATCTACCCCAGGTACACAAAGTACGTCACAAGGGAAAATCAGATTGGGGTTAGTAATGTGCGGATTGGCGTTAATTAAGGCCTGCAATGTGACCCCAAACCGCCGGGCAATTAAAAACATCGTATCTCCCGGCCTTACAGTATACCTCCCCTGAAATCCGGGAGGACAAGTAGTGGGAACCCGGCAAGTTACTTGCTGCGTAACGAACTCAGGAGTGGCAGGTTCGAGAGATAATAGTTGCCGCTGGGCCTGCAATATCGCCTCAAGTGTCATACTATACACCTGCAAAGGATCGACCCCCGTCCCTCTCTGGGGTGTATTGTCGTATAACTGTTGATTATCCTGAGGTGTGCACTCGTCGCACAATTCGAGGTGATCATCCTGATCATGATGAACCATATAACAACCTCCTTTCCTACTAAGCTGTAATTTAGAAACTGATACTTTTATGTCAGTATCGCTACATTTTATGCTGTAATTTCAGAAAGAGTGTCAATGCTTCATATAACTACATAACTGTAATTTTGGATGCTATGGTAATAGCCTCCCCGACACCAAATGCTTATTTTAAAGGTTCTTGCGTGGTAACATGTAAGGGTCTTTTTTGTTGTTCGTACGTGATAGTTGTGCACTACCAATTAGTGTGAACTTTAAGGAAGTTATTTTCAGGTGACAGGCGAAGATTTTAGGTATAGAATTCGGGCAGGCACGGCATGCGACAGAAAAACCCGGTTGATTGAGTGTGGAGAGGATTTCACCGCCGGCACATGAACTGCTGGAAAAACTGGGTATCACATTTTCCTACAACACTCGCTATGATAAAGACCTCCATATTTCATACACGATGAACTGGCGCCCCACCAGCCCCGTGCAGATCCTTACCGAAGAGCGCCAGGGGTCAGTATCGGAACGCGGCTTTGTAATTGACGCTGACAGTGGAAAAGCTCTAAACCTTAGGGGAGGGAGAGGAAGTTCCCGGCAGGGGATACTGTCGCGGGAAATCTCTGCAGGTCCGCTTGCCGAGGGAACTAACAGGATTCTGTTCAAAAGCCGTACGCTTTTTGCCATGTTGGAAGCGCCGGAGTTTGCCTTCGACTTCAAAATGGGAGCTAGCCCGGAAACAGTTAGTGTGAAGCAAAAATTTATCTATGATGATGTGGAATTTATGATTGAGGAAATTGTCTTCGATAAAAATGAATTCACAGTTCGCTACAGCCAGCTTACGCCGCCCGCAGAAGTAGGGGTTTACCAGCTTTCATTTGCCTTTGATGACCGTCTGGGTCATGTGTGGCGTACCACGCCGGATGTAAAACTCGCTGTGAGAAACCCGAAGGAGTATACGATGACTGTGCCGAATACACCGAGCAAGAACTGGACTTTGCTGGTTGAACACGTGGTCCTTGTTATACCGGGGATTGAGACAGAGATAACCGTGAGGGAGGAGTAGCCGTGAAAGATAAAAGAACTATAGCACTTTTAAGTATTGTTTTGACCGTTTCCCTGGCAGCCAACATTATTTTGGTACGCCGTTACACGGATATGTCAAAGCAGCAAAACATGGCCTGGAGCAATTCAGCCGCCTATTTTGAAGTGGTGGCCAACTGGGCCCGGCTCGATGTTAAAGTCTTTACTGAGGATGTTCCTATTTCCCCGTTGTGGTTTGATTCCCTGCAGACAAATCTCCGGATGGTGGAAAGGCAGCTAGAGAGTTTAAGCGTACTGCCTTACTCTGGTGACATTTATAACCAGCAGAAGATGAAAATACAGTTATTTGTCAGTTATCAAAAGTCGGTTGCAGCTCAGATGGCCGAAGAGTTCGCCGCCGACGGAGAGATATCAGAGGAAAGCATGAAAAGAAGCGAAGTGATAAATGATGCCTGGTACGGCATGCTGAGCACATTGGCAGAACACAGAAACAGTGTCAACCCCTACAGCCCCATCTTTCAGAGAAGGGCCTGGCGCGGCATGTGGGATTCGATAGGAGCGGTACTTGACGGGCTTGAGCTTATACCCTTATAATAAAGCAACAGTTTAAGATTTAATGAAAACTTTATTGATACCGGAAATGGCCGATAATTTCCCACCTTAACAGTGCGCCTTCCTCAACGGCGCGTCCGGCATTGTGAATTACGAGCGGGATACCGGCCCTGTTTTTTTTGTCACTGATAATACCTGCATGGAGCTGTCCGTCCGGGAAAATCCAGTAGACAACGTCACCCCAACGCCATTCATCAAGCCTGTCGTTAACCTGCAGCGTCAGAGTTTCTCCAAAACGCTCAAAAAAGCGCATCTGGTTTCTGACGCGGCGGTGATCCATATTTGGGTCAGGTGCACTTAACCCGTAAACCTGCGGATAAAGAGCAAAATTCTCTCTCATATCCTCGTGGATTAAGAGCTGCAAATCTATCCCGGCGTGGCGGAAAGCCCTGATAACCACATCGGTGCAGACACCTATGTCAGCGGGCACATCACCGCCAGGGTATTCGATTCCAATGTATGAGCCGTTATAGCGTACCCCTCGTTTAACCTCTCCCCGTGCTCCAAGGACAACCAGGTCGGCAAACGCCAACTCTTCTTCAGGTAATCTTTCCACAAGGGACTCCACATTCTTGTTCTACAGAGATTAGACTTAAACAAGAAGGAGTAGCGCGGTAGTTTGCAGCTCCATATAAACAAGCAGAGGTCAATCAATAAAAGAAACTTTGACGGATCCTATACCACTGATTATTGCCTCCCATTACCCAATTTACAATAAAGCTGGACTGTATGTGATCAAATTCGAACATTATAAAAATCTGGCGGATTTTGCTTATGAAAACTTTAATGTGGAGGGCATTTATTACAGGTGGTCAACTCAAGACTGTATGACGGTGGATGGGCTGCCTTATGCCGGGATTTTCTCATCCGGCACTCCCAATATGTATGTGGCTACCGGTTATGGAAAATGGGGCATGACCAACAGTATGGCATCTGCCACAATTATCCGCAATTTAATTATTGACGGCGAAAACCCATGGTATGATGCTTATAATCCGTCACGCCAAACATCTGCTGCATCCTTAAAGACCCTGGCTGTGGAAAATCTGAATGTGGCAGTAAATTTGATAAGCGGCAAACTTATGGCTGTGCCTGGGGATGTTGAAATAAAAAACGGAGAGGCGAAAGTGATTGAAATTGACGGGGATAAAGCAGGAGCATACAGGGATGAAAAAGGTATTCTTCATATCGTCGATACAACCTGCACACACTTGGGCTGTGACTCACAATTACTCAAGCGGAACAAAAAGTGACCATATTGGAGGACTAGATAAGTTCTAGTGTTTTTTTTGCAGTTATTATGTAAGAGCAGGTAATTCAAATTGCTTTGACGAACTATTGATGGGATGAGCTTTGGATAGGAGGTTTTTTTCATGGTTAAGTATAACTATGGGACCTTAAATGAGAATAATGAGGTTGCCACGTATGAGAATCACGACACCTGGTATGTAAAAGAATTTTTGGCTGTTACCAGGATTACTGTTGCTCCCAGGACTAACCAGATTAAATTAGCCCTGAAAATTGCTAAGGGTTTTAAGTTGCCCTTAGGAATCCTTTATATGCTTTTCAGGCCAGGAAATGACTCGGTTGAACGGGGGCGCTATCATTCTTCGGGTCTTCTCAGTTATAAAGATGTTGAAATGTTTTGTAATAAGTTCAAGGAGTATTTCGAGACAGACGGCCGCCATCATTTGTGGATATTCTCGGCCAATGACAAAGAGAGAAAGCAATTTTTAATCCATGACAACCATCATTTGGTTCATGTTTTTGATGATGTTGATAAAATAAAGGCCTTACTGAAGAAAAAGAAATTTAAAGAAGAAGAAATCAGGGTGCCTGAACCCCATATACATTTTTCAAGTTCCGATAATGACGTGTTTGAAAGTGAGCTGCTCGGCTACTGGAATTGGACTCATTCACCATTCAGGCATAAAGCTAAGGCATAACTTAAAAGGAATTGTTTTTAGCTGTGGGCGTATCAGCCTACGGCTTTTTTAAAAATGCCTGACAACATGATGGACGATTGGGGGTAAAGTGATGGGCGCCTCAATACGGATTTTAATTGCAGAGGACCATGCTGTGGTGCGAGAAGGAACCCGGCGGATTTTGGAGGACCAAAGTGATTTAATTGTGGTTGCTGAGGCAGTCGATGGTGAGGATGCAATAAAAAAGACAGGAATCTCCCACCCTGATGTTGTGATACTCGATATCAGGCTTCCATTGATGAACGGCATTGAAACAACCCGCCAGTTGCGAAAAGCCTACCCCAACACTAAGATTTTAATTCTCAGTGCCTTCGATGATGACGACTATGTTTTTGCTTTAATTGAGGCCGGTATCACCGGTTATATGCTGAAGACTGCCTCTGCCGCTGAGATTGTTGCTGCAGTCTGTAAAGCTGCCAAAACTGAAACTTTCTATTATTAACTGTATTATCGGCACAGGCGGATTTGACAGAAATGAGGGATAGCAGAATGTTAAAAGTAATGGTTATTTTATTTATTGATGATCAGTTATTGGCAAAAGAAAGGGAAAAGCTGATTCAGTTATTTTTGCCTGAGTGCAGTGTTGTTGTTGTAACAGGTGTGGATGAGGTTAAACAACACCTGACTGATGCCGACATAATTGTATCTACTGCGATGTTTCCTATCGGCAGGTCTCATATGGAGAAGGCTGAACGTTTGCGTTTTATCCAGATATTAGGTGTTGGAACGGACCATGTCGATTTGGATGCGGCGCGTGAGTTGGGGATTACTGTTGCCAATGTGGATGGGGCTAATGCTGTAAGTGTTGCAGAGCATGTTCTTATGTCAGCGCTGGCATTGTTAAGGGATTTAGCTAACACCCATGAGAGCATGAAACAGGGGGAGTGGCCTTTTAGCGTTTGGGCAGGCCGCGCTCAGGAGTTAGCTGGGAAAACAGTAGGCATTATGGGGATGGGCCGTATTGGAAAGGCAGTGGCAGAGCGTTTTTCAGCGTTTGATGTTTCTTTACTGTATTATGCCAGGAGTGAACTGCGGTTATCAGATATGTCCAAAGGAAGACAGGCAGACTTCTCCACATTGCTGGCGCAAAGCGATATACTGACTGTTCATCTGCCGCTTACCCCTGAGACTCACGAGCTGTTGAACAGGGAAAGGCTGTTTAAAATGAAAAGAGGAGCTTTTGTAATAAATACCAGCAGGGCCGGCCTGGTAGAGGAAACTGCGCTCATTGAGGCTTTAAGCAGCCATTTGGGGGGGGCGGCGTTAGATGTATTTCACCAGGAGCCTTTGCCTGCAGATAATAAATTACGCAAGCTGCCAAATGTTCTGCTTACGCCCCATGGAGCCGGAGTAACTATAGAGGCGCAAAACCGCATCGCTCAAGGAGCCGTTTTCAATATCAGGAGATTTATAGCAGGTGAGCGGCTTGCTGATGTTAAGATAACAGGGAAATAAGACTAATAATTAAACCGGGCTTTTATTTTAAAAGCCCGGTTTTTTTAGTGGTTTTTTGTCATCACAGTCCAAGCGCTTTTTTGTTAACTATGTTATAGGGCTTTTCGCCTTTTAACACAGCTGCTGCAGTTTGTGCGACACGTGTGCGCAGGCTTAGACGAGCCTGGACACTGTTAAATGCAGAGTGTGGGGTGATAATAACTTCATCCATGTCGAGAAGCTCATTGTCAGGGAGCACTGGCTCATGTTCCAAAACATCAAGACAGGCGCCCCTGATTTTCTTTTCCTTCAGGGCGCGAATCAGGGCAGCCTCATCAACAAGAGAGCCTCTTGAGGTGTTAATTATAACAGCTGAATCTTTCATGCGCGAAAAAGCATCATAATTTAACAGATGCCTGGATTCAGCAGATAAAGGAACATGGACTGATATGTAGTCGGCTTGCTGATAAAGTTCATCAAGTGTTACCTTTCCAGCCGTTTTTCCCTCAAGCACGCTGTCCGGTAGATAAGGGTCAAAGATAATTATTTTCATGCCAAAGCCTTTAGCGTATTCATAGACATGCTGGGCAATTTTCCCAAACCCGATTAAGCCCAGGGTCACTTCGGACAAACGCCTTGAAGGAAAGCCCAGACTTGAATTCCAAACACGCTGCTTAACGGCGTTATTCATAAAATTGATTTTACGTTCGTAATTTAAAAGCAGCGCAATTGTGTGGCTGGCAACTTCCGGCAGACAATAATCGGGAATATTGCAGACGGGTATTCCCTTTGCAGTAGCTGCATCAACATCAATGTTATCATAGCCGATACCGTATCTGACATAAACTTTACAGTTCGGCAGCGAGTCAATGACACTCTTTGGGGTTGGTGCATAGATGGAAAGCAAAGCGTCAGCATCCTGGCACCTTTCAATTATCTCACCCGGGGTACGGCAGGTTTCCGTCCTCAGCTCAATGCCCTCTTTACTGAGAACATCACGCTCAATTTCATAGTTATAGCCGGGAACAATATGACTATCAACAATAACTGCTAACATAAGACACACCCCCTGGATTAGTTGCTATTTGCATTTGAAATTTCCCGTCTATAGGCAGCACCAATGATTCCTACATCGGTGCCAATAGTAATATAGCGGAAGCCCTGTTCTACACGTATTTTTACCTGATCGCCGCTGCGTACAAATATACCGGCTGCTATTCCCGCGTCATTGGCAACCTTAACAACTTTTTCGGCTGCCTGCTCTACCAGCGGGTGAGTCACCTGGGCGGGAATGCCAAGTGATTGTGACATATCGAATGGTCCCAGGAAAATCACATCGATTCCCGGTATTGCTGCAATCTCCTCCAGGTTGTCAAGGCTTGATTTACTCTCACAATGTACGACTATCAGTGTCTCTTCATTTTCATGCTCAAAATACTTTAACGGATGAACCGTGCCGTAATCCGCCGCCCTGGTAAGAGCAGCACCCCTTGTGCCCAGAGGGAAATATTTTGCCGCTTTGACTATTCTTTCTGCAGTAATGCGGTCGTTGACCTGTGGCACCTGGACACCGTGTGCTCCCACGTCTAAGGCTCTTAAGACTGTAGTATCCCTGAATTCTGTAATCCTAATGATGGAAGACATTCCCCTAAGTTCAGCGGCACGGATTAAGTGTTGAGTCGATTCAAGGGAAAGCGGTCCGTGTTCAGTATCAATGACCACAAAATCCAGGCCGGACAAGCCCACCACTTCCACAAGGTCAGGAGAATTACACATAATAAAAGTCCCCAGAGCAGTTTCACCATTTTTTAACTTCTTTTTCAGCTTGTTGTTAATCATACAAACGCCCCTTTTTGGTAATTTGAAGTGCTTCTGTTAATCTGCAAACAGTGGGAAGTAGTATGTTTGTCCTGACAGTAGTCAAATAATAAAATCCCGTAAGGATTACTTCGATAATTTTTACTCATTTTCCTCTATTGGGTTAGTAAAAAAAGCAGGTTAGTAAATAGTCGACAAAAAACCGGCGCCTTTATGCGCCGGCCAGGAAAGCGGTGTAAAAGAACCCGTTCAGTTAAGTTTAGGGAGCCTGTTTTGAAGCAAACTCACACTCCCGGACACACATGTCAAGGTGATGTGCGGATTCATCCAGGGTAGATTTAAGTTTTTCATCATTTGACTTCTTGGCCATTGACTGCAATTCTGAAACAACATTTTGACAATCTTTTATACATTGCTGAAGTTGCTGCTTTTGATCCATTATACTAACCTCCCTTTTTAATTAGGATTTTGATAAGCCTTTAGCATCAAGACACCCGTGAATACACATTTCAATATGCCTGTCAGCTTCAGCTAAAGCATACCTGGCCCTGTGGTCTACCATTCCATTGGCGATGTTTCTGATCATTTGGGCGCTTTGTGTACACTTGTCAATGCATGTTTGAATTTCTGTAGAGTTTAGCATTATTTCACCTCCTTCATTTAGCCTTGTAGATAGTATGAGAAAGTACAGGGTATGATATGTATAAAAGCAAGAAAGACGCTTCGTGCTTTTTAACAGAGGAAATTTCCTGGTATGCAATGAAAAAGCCGTGCGGTTGCACGGCTGATACATGTATTTTTAGAGGGGTAGAGGAAAGAACCGTCCACTAAAGAAGAGAAGCGCGGCCAGGAGTGTCAGTACTAAGTTAAATGATTGGCCGACTAAGTAAAGGAGAATAGGCTTGCCTCCCTGCCCCTGTTTAAGCAGCTGCTTGAAATTTGTTTCCAGCCCGATTGAGACAAAAGCCAGGCAAAAAAACCATCCGCGCAGGCCTTTTGTAACTTTCAGGATGTCTCCCACAGCACCATTGCCGAGCATGGGAATTAGCACAAATGAGAAAACAGCAGATGCCAGGACAAAACCCAAAATGAACTTAGGGAACCTGTTCCAGATTTCCATTGCTGACGGCTTCTCATCACCGGCTGTTCTTTCCACTCGGGTAACCCAGATAAAGGAAAGGGCAAAGGCAACCATGCCGATTAGCACATTCTGTATCATCTTAATGATGGCTGCAATCTCCATGGCTTTTTCGCCCAGCAGCGACCCGGATACTACAACAGCTCCTGTTGAATCGACTGTGCCGCCGATCAGCGCCCCGCCAACTATCTGCCCAAGGCCCGCAAACCTGATAAGGTATGGTAATCCAATCATCATGATAACAGTAAAAATCAGTGAAAGGGAGATAGCATAGCTGATCTCCTCTTTTTTGGCCCTGGTGGCGGAGCCGGCAGCTATTGCCGCAGAGACACCGCAGATGGATGTGGCTGCGCTGATAGTTGCTACCAGAGATTTACTGCTTATTTTAAGGATTTTTGTGCCAAGCAGGAACATGAATGTGAATACCACAGGAGTTACAAGCCATGCAACTCCTAAACCATATAAGCCCAAAACCATGATTCTGTTAAAAAGGATCTCTGCTCCCAGCAGGACTAAACCGGTCTTAATAAACAACTCTGTACGGGTTGTTTCCGACAGCCACTTTGGCCTTCCCACAGTATTGCTGATAATCAGGCCAATGACAAGCGCCCAGATAACATTGTCCAGCTGGTACTTATTTAGAGTGGACTGATTCCCCAGCAGAAAAGAGAGAAACGCGAGCCCAAAGAGAAAGGGGAATCCGGTTATGTAGTCTCTTGCTTTTTCTTTCATTACAGCCACGGCAGCAAAAGTGAGAATTCCTATCCCGCACGCGAGGAGCAAAAATTGCCACCCGCTGGCGGAAGACAGCGCCAGCAGGGGGTTTGTGGCCCATTTACCCGGAGCCGGGATTTTTTTGACCAGCCCTGCGGCGGCCGCCAGCATCAGGGCAACAGCCAGCCATACTGTCCACCAATCTTCTGTTTTCCAGAGGGGAGACCAATTTACTTTCCTTTTAAAGTTTTTTTCTTCAAGATCTGACATATTAAACCTCCTGTCGATTAAACTCCTTTATTCTATGGCAGGAGGCTCAATAAAGTGAAAGTATTCCTGACAGAATTTAAACAGTATGAAATCACTCTAATCAACCTAAAATACTGTAGGTTAAAAAAAATGTAAAGAGGATACTAAATGAAAAATAAGAAGTTAATGGTTGTTGTCCTAAGCACGGTGCCCTTTTTGATGGTATTGGGAAACTCCATGCTTATTCCGGAATTTCCAACCATCAAGAATGAATTAAACATAAATCAGTTTCAGGTGGGACTGCTGATTACTTTCTTTTCAGCCTCGGCGGCAGTGGCAATACCTTTTCTTGGTTACCTCTCCGACAGGTATGGCAGAAAAATTATTATTGTACCCAGTGTAATCCTGTACGGCATAGGGGGCGTTATCGCCGGAGTGGCCTCAGCTTTATTGAGCAGCCCCTATTATGTGATCTTAGGGGGAAGGATTGTGCAGGGGATAGGAGCAGCAGGCACGGGCCCTATTGCAATGGCCCTTGCGGGAGATTTGTTTAAAACAAAAGAGCGCAGTGAAAGTATGGGTATACTGGAGGCGGCAAACGGACTCGGTAAAGTGCTCAGCCCGGTGCTTGGCGCAGCAGTGGCATTAATTGTCTGGTACGCACTGTTCTTTTCATACGCCATGCTGTCTTTACCCATAGCCGCATTGGTCTGGTTCCTTGTGAAAGAACCAAAAGGAAATGTAAAAAAAACACCATTCAAAAAGTATATGAAAACAATGATCTCCATCTTCAACAGGAAGGGAGTCTCACTGCTCCTGAATTTCCTGGGGGGAATGGTGGTTTTGTTTATTCTGTTCGGTGTTTTGTCATTTACATCGGATATCCTTGTCACTAACTTCAGACTGAGGGGAATAAGCAAAGGTGCGATTCTGTCAATCCCACTACTTTCTATGTCTATTACAGCCTATCTGACAGGACTCTATCTGAGAAAGACAGGAAAATATTTTAAGCTTTCATACCTGGCCGGGCTGATCACAATTGCGGTGGCCATGGCAATCCTGCCTTTTTGCTGCAAAAGTGTCTATATTTATCCTGCTATTTTAGGTTTGCTCGGATTGGGCAGCGGATTGGTGCTGCCGGCTGTAAATACCATGGTTACAAGCGCAACTGCCAGCGAGCAGAGGGGGGGAGTAACTTCCCTTTACGGAGCTGTTCGCTTTATAGGTGTTGCCCTGGGGCCTCCTGTTTTTTCGCTTTTGCAGCAGATCAGCATTCCAGTTATGTTTATCAGTGGGGGAGTGCTGGCGGTGATTGCCGGTGTGCTGGGTTACATATTTATCAGTGTGAAGACTGTTATGCAGCAACCGGGTGCGGCGTAACCCATGAAAAAAGCGCCGTTCATTAGTGCGGCGCTTTTTTGCGGGCTTTGACCAGAAAATGGCCGTAATTATCACTGTTGTTCTTCTTTGCAGTAAAAGGTCCTGAGGCAACGAGCCACAGCAAGTTGAGAACAAAGAGGGCAAACAGAACATCCATCACCAAAGGTAAACACTTCCTCTGCCTGAAGCAATTCATCTAACGGGAAAATAAACTTATTATCGCCAGAAAAAAGGCTGTGACCCCTCCGGCCATCAGTGGCCCTACCGGAACGCCTTTTAAAAACACTATGCCTATTAACGAGCCTATGACAAGGCCAAGTATTATTTGCGGCTGGGTCTCGAGAAGATTCAGTCCCATTCCATTTAATCTGGTGGCTATTATCCCGCCGGCGATTGCTAAAAGCCCGGACAGTGAACTGAAAGTCAGAATAATTTCTTTTATTTCAATTCTGTCGATGGCCAGCGGCACCAGTACTGCAATCATAAGAAAAAGCAGACCAATTTCAATCCCTCGTTCTTCCAGTAATGGAAGCAGGCTTTTGGCATTAAGCAGTTTCATCAGCAGCAGTATTCCTGCTGCAAATGCCACTGCATTTGACCTTCCCGCCACGCCCAGTATAAATATGATTGATATGAAGATAAAACCGCTCATAATATCTGCCCTCTCCGTAATATCCAGTATATTTTCAAGTATATGACGGAGGGGCAGGGTATAGAATCCCGCAATAATAGTTATACGGGTTTAATGGAGCCGTTGATATAAATAGGAGTAATGGTATAAATATCCTCCTGCGCACAGTATTTAACGTCCTCTTCAAATCCTGAGCGGCAGAGCCTCTCGCCGTTAACACTGCCTTTTACCATATCAGGCAGTCCGTTTTTCCCGTCTTTGCCAAAGCGGACACTTTTGTAGAAACAGGCTGACGTCAAAGCAAGATCAGAAGCTCTAAAACTGCTGTTTTTTTCAATGAGGTTATTAACAAGGCGGCCTGCTGTGAGGAAATCCTCCAGCGAGTAATTTCCTCTAGTCCCTGCACAGCAGATAACTAAATCTTTTTCCTGGCGTGAAAGCCAATCCGATACTGCCTTGGCGTTTAAGAGTGCACAGACAATGACCATGTCGGACTTTTTGGCCTTTTGCAGAGCATGGGTGCCGTTTGTGGTTGTGAGAATTAAACCTTTTCCGCGGAGAGTTGTGTTTGCATATTCAACAGGGGAGTTTCCCAACTGGAAGCTTTCTATATAGTTACCCTCAATTTCTCCCCCTAAAAGGTAGCTGCTGTATAAAGCTTTCTTTTTCAGGTTGATTGCTTCAGCCGGTGAAGAGACCGGAATTACTTCACGGCAGCCCATGCCCAAAGCTGTAATAATGGTGCTGGTCGCTCTCAAAGTATCAATGACAACTGCAATTCGTTCTTTAATATCATCTGAGGCAATCTGTTCCTGGACCAGTATTATATCTATAAACATACATTAGCAACCTACAATTCAGTAAAATTTTGCCTGTTTCTTTTCGCTCTCAGCAAGCGATAACTTAAAGGTATCAGCGCGCAGGCCAGCCCGCAGGGATTCGAGTGCAATTATTTCCTGAGGGGAGATATTGCCCAGGTTTACATTGAGCCCAAACATTGTAATAAAATCAACTTGTTGCTTTTTAAGAGGAGCCTCCCAGATGATTTGCTCCTGATGGCTTACAGTCATTAGAAATTTATTTAGTTTTTCCTGTTCAATATTGCCCTTCTCATTAAAAATGGTAACACCCATACCGGACTCCCTGGCTTCAACAATGACCTTAAATGCACCGTCATCAATGTCCCTACCGACCTGTTCCGCCATCTGTTCGGGGTTAAAAACCTCACTGCAATCTTTCTTTCCTATTTCAGTGACTACAAGCAGGCCGGTTTCGCAAGCTGTTTTAATAATTTGGCTTCTCTGCCAGGGTACAACATTGATAGTTCCGTCAGATATTTCAATTGAGGTAAAGCCAAGCTCAAACGCGCGCTTTAAATATGCCTTAAGTTTCCCCTGAATGTAAGCAATTTCAAGAAATGTGCCGCCTGGATAAACATGGATATCATAGGATTTGATTATCTCAATCTTTTTACTGAGTAGTGTGGGGTTGTAGAGAGCAGATGAGCCAAAACTCAACTTCCAAAAATCTATGTAGTCGGCGCTCATTTCAAGTATATCCTGTGTTTCTCTAAGGCCGCTCCCTTTATCGAGAATCATGGTTATTCCTTCTGTGCGCGGTTTGGCAAAGACTCTGCTTTGCAAAGGAAAGGCAAAGTCAAGGCCCCATCCGTTTGCCGGTTTATCTTTTATCAAAGTAAATTCTCCCCTTTTTAAACCATTGTTTGTTCCTATCGTATTCTACCTTTAAAAGAAACGTTACCTAAAACAGAAGGCACATAGGCAGGAAGCAAATACTGCAGTACAGTATTAATGCGCCCTGCCTTAAGATAGATGGCAAAATTAGGCAGCAATTATTAAATCTCAGTTGGTCAAACTAAAATATCAGACTGGCTAAGAGGTGGATTAAATTATGAAAGAGACTCCGACAACCAAAGATTGGCTGGTGGTTGGCGCAATTACAGGAGTTGCCGGATCGGCGGCCAAAGCTGCAGCAAATTTCATGCTTAGTAAAAAAAATATCCCCACTGTGCGCTATGGAAGAGCTGCAGGAAGCAGATTACTAGGAAAGAGGGAAAATCTACTCAGGGTAATCCCCAGTCATACTGAAAATAAGATTGACTGGGCCATTGGTTACGCAGCCGATGCCATGTTGGGCGGGGCATTCGGAGCAGGACTTGGTTATGTTTTTTCCAAAACTGCTCCCGGCAATGAGTTCTTCAAGGGCGCAGCGGGAGGCGGCGCCATGTGGGCAGCTACACTGTCACTTGGAAATAAGCTTCGCCTCAGTGATTTGACAAAAGTGAAACCCCGGCAGATGGCATCCATGTTGGCTGTAAGCTTGTTAATAGGCGGTATGCAGGGCATATTGTTAAAAAGCGCTGCATTAAGCCTTGCCGGGAGCCCTGAAACTGTGCAGACAGAAAATGATAATGATAAGCAGTTCTACACAAAAAGGCGTACCATAGGCAGGCAGAGGCCAAAGAAGCAAGATGCGGAACTTCCGCAGTACGATCCCTCGTATATTCACTAAATTTTGCTTAACAAAGTCAGCTCTGGCCGTGAGATAACAACGGACAGAGCTGACTTTCAATTATTTTTCTCAGAAAATATACTTATTCTTTGCCGCTAGAAAAGAGAAATAATAAAAGGAAATACGTGCCTCGATATGAAATAGAGTACGATAATAAGGCTGAGTAGCCACGCACCGTATTTAATGGCGGCAAAACCCATATCCTTTTCGCTGCTGTCGTCCCTAAGATCACTCACACAAATCACCTCACAGAAATTACTAATAAAACCGACAGCTGGAATTCACAGTGGGCACCTTACGGTGCCCACTTGCGCTACTCCCTGGTTTTTACATCGGTATTGTTCTTTGCAAAAAGCATATACACATTATAAATTAGCACAACAAGACCGATGACGACGTTGTTTATTAACAGAGTGTTGGGAGCAAGAAAAGGCATAAAGTTTACAAAGGCAAGCCATGCGCCCACTATAATATGGACCCAGTGAAAGGTTGTCATCATTGTTATCACCTCCTTTTAAGTAATAATGTGTTCGATTTGACTGCAGCATATACATCAAACGATATTATTTCCTTGCCGATAAAAAAGAACAACCGGAGTTTTTGAGCGCCGGTTGTTCTTAAAGTTTATAAACTCCTGAGAGCCAGTAATCGCTCAAGGCGTACTGTGAAATCCTCGTTAACTGTTTCTGCCAGCCCGTAGCCGAGGGCCAGTTCACAGGTGGCAATTGCTTCGCCTAGTTGACCCTGCTCCTCATAAATGTCTGCCAACACTGAAAAAGAGGGGAAATAAGGAGTCGGCACGTTATTCATGTACTCTACCATCCATGCTTCGTAAAACTCAGGGAAAAGGTCAATATCACTTTTGCATATCTCAATCAGCTTTTCCCGTTGGCAAGGCTCAGGCGGCAGGGAAGTGTACAACTTAATCAATTTTATGTAAGCATAGTGCCGGTCAAGAGGAGAAGGAGATTCAGCCGCTGCCAGCAGCAAAGCTATGGCTTCTTCTTTTTTCCCCTTTTTCAGCAGCTTGCTGCCTTTGCGCCAAAGGTCTCTGGTGCGGAATTTATTTGACTTTGTGCGCCATTTAAACATATGATACCTCCTGATATTCTACAACAGCATAATTGTGCAGCAGCAGGGATTGGCTGTGGCAAAGCGAATAAGAATTTAGACGCACAAAGGGGAGGGGAACAGTGAATATTGAGCTTAAACGCATAAAATTTACCTTGCCCGGCAGGGAAATCACACTGGATGTTGTGGCCGATGTGGAAGCCCTTATAACCGACCTCTCAGACGCAGACAAAGTCCCTTGTTGGGCAGAGCTTTGGCCTGCAGCGCGCTCACTGGCGCGATATATATGGGAGCATACCCGGCTTCACGGGCAGAGTGTACTTGAGATAGGTTGCGGATTGGGGCTGCCCGGTACTGTCTGTGCTGTAAAGTGCGGAGTTGTAACCTTTTCGGATTACAACAGTGACGCAGTCGAACTTTCTTTGCATAATGCCGCCATCAATGGAGCGGTGGCGAAAGGACATCTCGGTGACTGGCGCAAGTTTGTGCTGGATGATAAATTTGATTGGATTATTGGTTCCGATGTTTTCTATGACCCGAAACTAAATCCGTATGTGAAAGCTTTAATTGAAAAAAACCTTAAAGCGGACGGGCAGGTTCTAATTTCTCACCAGCGCAGGGAACATACTTACAACTTTGTCAAACATTTAAAAAAAGAAATGGGGTTTGCTGAAATCAGGATTGATAAGATTGAGACAGATGAAGAATCGGTTTACCATTCTTTCTCAATAAGTATTCACCACCTGATAAAAAAACTCAAACATGCTTAGGCTTTAGCTCACTTAAAGTAGGGGCTGATTTCCCGGGCAATTTCCTCGGGCCGGATAACGCACATGGGCTGCTGAAGCATCATCTGAAAGAAGTTGGTGTCAGGAGGGAAAAAACGTGTATTTAAAAAAGTGCGTGCAGAGAAGCGTATCTGAAGAGGGAAGTCTGCATCTTTGTCCGGCGCAAAAAAGAACGAGGCATTAAAACTATAAATTTGGCTGGCAGAGTAGTAATTAAACAGACGGCGTATGCCTGATGCCAGAGCGTCCACTGTATCAGGGGATACGCTTTCAGGCACAGTAACTCCGGGTACTATGGCCGCCACATCACCGATAATGCCAAGTGGGGCAAACGGAACAAACCAACTTATGCCGTCGTGCTCCCCCAGGAAACGTTGGCCCAGGCGTTTTTCTTCGGACAGGTAATCCTGCCAGAAAGAGCGCCCAAACTCTTCCCTGTAATTATTAGAGGCTTGCAGGGATTCCATGTACAGGTTGCCGGGGTTCTGGCTGCCGAAAGCCTGGATATGCGCGTGTATCAGTCCGCCTCCGGAAGGCGGCATGTAGTTCCATCCCATAAATGTGTAAGACATTCCCCTGTCATAGCTCTTAACCCTGCATAAAAAATCAAGGCCTGCCGCCAGCGCGTCAGAGAGCCGGCTTTGGGTCATATCCTCCAGGGAAAGGACATGTTTATCAGAGACTATAACGAGCCCGCTGTAGGCATCATAAGGCGCAATATTGGCGATAACAGAAGCTTCTCCCCTGCGAATAATACCTTCGGGCACCAATTCAGGCGGAAACCTCGTTGTTATTTTTTCCAGATTGGGGGGACAGAAGGGACAAAACCCCTTATTTTCACCGTCATAGTCATCGAGATTAAGAGGCACAGGCCTGATAGCACCAAAATGGGCAAGACGTGAAGAGCGTCCTGTCAGCGGGTCATAACGAAATTCCATGTCGTGAGTAACGGGCGCAAAGTCGCGGCGCGGGTCAAGTATAGTGCTTTTCACTTCCTGGCTGCGAAAAACTATTGCCATACAAAGACCTCCTGTTTGTAAATTTTAGCAATTTTAATCCATCTTACCTCAACACAGCTTTGGGGTCAAGTATCCGCGCCGGGGTATTCTTTTGCCGGCTTTGACGCAATGGAGGGTTGAGCATGACAGTATGGGGCATTTTCTTATCAGCATACCTGGTTGGGTTTTCAGGAGCGCTTGCTCCGGGGCCGCTGTTGACTGTTACAGTAAACGAATCCTTTCACAGAGGATTCAGGGCAGGCCCGCAGTTGGTAACCGGGCACGCACTGCTTGAAGTGTTTATAGTGGCGCTGATTGCCGGCGGGTTTTACCGTCACGTTAAAGACAATCCTTATATCTACGGGACCGTGGCCATTGCGGGCGGATTATTCCTGGCCTGGATGGGATGGAAGTTGATCGCCGGAGCGGCAAATAAGACAATCAGGCTGGATCTTGACGCAAAACCCGAAGGAAAAAAGGCCGGACCACTGATTCTTGGCGCCATAGTCAGCCTCTCTAACCCTTTTTTCATTATCTGGTGGCTTTCAATTGGCTCGCTTTATGTAGCCATGGCGGTGCTGCATGGACTGAAAGGCCTTGTTGTTTTTACACTTGGCCATGTGTTGGCCGACTATACATGGTATTCGCTGGTAAGCGCAGTGGTAGGTGGAGGCAGGAAATTTTTTAACCAATCTGTCTACCGTACGGTTATTTTCAGCTGCGGGTTGTTCCTGACTGCGATGGCGGCATACTTTATTTTTGCCGGCGTTTTGTTTATATTTGGCTAAAAAATGTTAAAGGCAACACAGTGAGCTCTTGGGCCGCACTCCGTTGCCTTTTTATGCTGTAGGAATTGAATTTTATCCGACCAAAGGAGGGGTGCCCAGTATCCGGGACTCGCTCTCTTGCCCCTGTTCAACAAGGCGGAAGCGAAAGGATTTTCCCCGCAGTGAGAAAACCAGTTCGTATGGATAGGTAATGACCTGTATCACAAAATCCTCAGCTGACGGTTCAGTTATTCTATATAAGAGTACCCCCGCCTCTGTAGGTGCACCGGACAAAGCTACACTGTAGCCTCCTGACGGCCGCTCTCCGGCCGCAACAAGATAGACCGGTTTGCCCTGATAGCAGGTTGCATATACTCCGGCCCTGTCCTTCAGTGACTCCGCCCAGTCCCGTACAGCGGAAGGCAGGGTAGTTTGGCTGCCAAGAACGAAATCATTTTTATTCATATATAAATTATTCACCAAAAAAAGGCATTTACCTGCCGGATTTTATGATAAATCTATGCAAATGCAATAATTGCCGGTTAGAGGGGAACTAGCCATTAAAAACTCGGGGGATAATTATATGGGTCTCCCAGAACAGATAGCGCCCTTAAATAATATTCGTGGGAAGGAAAGTGCTAAGAAGGAAAGAATTATAGAAATATGTATAAATGTGCTTTTATGGCGAACAAATGTTTGATATAATAAGTGTAAAATATTTTTGAAGTATATTGAAAGGATGTATGATTCATGAGGGTGCTAAATTATTCTACAGAAAATATAAATCAATTATCCATTCTTGAGCAAAAAACCTTTGCAGAGTTTTTTGCAGGAATTGGTCTAATGAGAATGGGATTGCAACAAAGTGGTTGGAAAATTAAATTTGCAAACGATATTGACACAAAAAAATATGAAATGTATAAGGGACATTTCAAGGATGCAGAGCAGCACTTTGTATTGGACGATATTCATAACCTATCACCTCACTCTGTGCCAAACGTCACACTCGCAACTGCATCCTTTCCATGCAATGATCTTTCATTAGCAGGAGCGCGGTGTGGTTTAAACGGGAAACATTCGTCGGCTTTCTGGGGATTTACGCAAATCATAGAAAAAATGAATGACAGAAAGCCTCCCATCATCATGTTGGAAAATGTAATTGGTTTTTTGACTTCTCATAACGGCAGGGATTTTAGGCAGGTATTAGTTACTTTAAATAGATTGGGTTACAGTGTAGATGCATTTATCTTAGATGCATCTAAGTTTGTTCCACAGAGTAGACAAAGATTATTCGTGGTAGCAATATTAAATAATTATTTAAAAAAATGGAGAGCCAAGGAACAACTGCATTTTTTTCAAGATGATTTAAGGCCTAAAGCTTTAGCAGATTTTATATATAGTAATTCAGATATATGTTGGAATGTGCGTGATCTGGTTTTTACAGACAATCATACTTACTCCCTGGAAAAAATTATTGAGGACATCCCAGAGGAGTCTGGTGAGTGGTGGAGTTCCGCTAGAGCAGAATATTTGTTAAGCCAGATGAGCAATAAGCACAGAGGAATTGCTGAAAAAATGATTGCTTGCACAGAGTACTCTTATGGAACTGTATTTAGACGTGTAAGAAATAAGAAAACTATGGCAGAGTTAAGAGTGGATGGCCTAGCTGGATGCTTGAGGACTCCCAGAGGAGGCAGCGCCAGACAAATTCTTTTTAAAGCTGGCAAGGGCAGATATTTTGCCAGACTGCTTACACCCCGCGAATGCGCAAGGCTTATGGGTGCAGATGATTATTGTATTACCGTTCCTTTAAATAAAGCTTTGTTTGGTTTTGGTGATGCTGTATGTGTACCTGTAATCAGCTGGATAGCAGATAATTATCTAAATCCAATTATAAAAGAATTAACTGAGTCTAGTTTAATGTTGAAAGAAGGTTTGATTTAGTGGATAAAAAAGAACAAGCTATTCTTGAGTTTAATTTGTGGTTTAGTAATCTACGCAAGCACGGACTTAGCGGCGGCGCTGCAAAAGGTACAATCTCTGCTGCTTTGGTTGTGTTAGAAAGATTAAAAGAAAATTTTGATTTGGAACTACAAGCCCATAGAGCCCCTGGAGGCGCACAAATAAAGGGTGTAAGCGGCGTGGCGGTTACAAAAATACTAGCTGCATTTGGTGAGAACAGACCATTTGTTAAAGAGGGCGGAAGGACTAACAGAGGAGCACCTGGGGATATTGAACTTATGCTTAAGGCAATTAGCAAGGCAGGACTTCATAAAATTGACTCTGGTGACCGAAATGCTATTTTAACAAGATTTCAAGCAATATTGGTAGAAAAAGTAGTTGAATTTCACAATAGGCAACGTCTAAAAATGATATATGATCCAACTAAAAGTACTTGAAAGTTAATTAATCAACTCTTGTATTTGGCAAAAGAAACAGGGAAGGAAGGACCAATTGCTCAACATCTTGTGGGGGCAAAACTTCAAAAAAGATATCCTGGGTTAAAAATAAGTAATGAGTCATATAGCACCGCGGATGACCAGTTGCATCGGCATGGTGACTATTGCTTAGGTGATACAGTGTTTCACGTAACTGTAGCTCCTATGCCGCCTGTTTTTGAGAAATGTAGGGTAAATTTAGAAGATGGACTGCGAGCGTATGTTTTAGTTCCCGACAGAAGTCTTGCAGCCGCCAGGCAAACTTCTGAATTATTGATTCCTGGGGCAGTTGCCGTTGAGTCCATCGAATCTTTTGTTTCACAAAATATTGAGGAGATATCGTTTTTTGAAAGAGATAAATTATCCACGGATTTTTATGAGTTGCTGGAAATATATAACTCCCGAGTTAATGAATCAGAGCTTGATAAATCAATGTTGATTGAAATACCTAAAAACCTTAGCCGGAGAGTAAATAGAAAATAAAGCAATATTTTAATTTATAACCACAAAGATCAGGAGAGTTATGGATAACGTATCGAAAGAAATACGAAGCCAAACCATGAAAAATATTAAGTCAAGTAATACAAAATTAGAAAGAGAAATAACTAAAGAACTTTGGCAACGCGGGTTTAGGTTTAGAACAAATGTTCATGATTTGTTAGGGAAGCCAGATATTTCCATTAAAAAATATAAAGTAGTTATATTTATTGATTCATGCTTTTGGCATGGTTGTCCTTTGCATTGTAGGGTTCCTAGCAGTAACACTGAGTATTGGGAAAGTAAGATTAGCAAAAATAAGAAAAGAGATTCGTTAATATCAGCTTCATATAAGCAAAAGGGTTGGAACATCTTGAGGATATGGGAACATGAATTAGATAATAGCTTCAAAGCTGTCATGGAAATAATTTCGAATTTTATATTATCTTCAAAGAGCAAGGAACAAAATGCCAAATAATTACTCTTATCATGAGGCGCGTATGAACAAAAAGAGATGGCTTTACCTGCTGTGCCTGGCGGAAGTGGGCACAATGCTTGTCCTGCTGAACTATTCGGCCGTCCTCCCCATCATCAAAGAAGAATGGGGACTGACCAATACACAGTCAGGCTTGATATTCAGTTCCTACCAGGTAGGATATATCATGCTGGTTGTAATATTGTCGACTCTGACAGATTATATTGATACAAAAAAAATATACGTGTTTTCAGCTTTGTGGGCCGGCCTCGCCGGCATGCTTTTTGCGGTCTTTGCCAGGGGTTTTGTTTCAGCTCTTATCCTGCGTTCGCTGACGGGGTTCGGGCTGGCGGGGACATATATGCCGGGGCTTAAATTGGTTTCGGCTAAATTCCCCTCAGAAGAGCGCGGGCAGGCTGTAGGCATTTATGTGGGCGCTTTTTCAGTAGGTACTGCACTATCTATGTATGCAGCAGGGGTTTTAACAGGAATTTTCCACTGGCGGGCGGCTATGTTCATTACCTCCTGCGGCCCGGTAATGGCAGCGCTTTTGGCCTGGAGAATCCTGGAGAATGTGCCCCCGCAGAGAAGGGACGGCAAGCGGGGGAAAGATGTACGCAGAGAGGTCTTTACTAACCGTCCCGTGCTGCTGGTTATTTCAGGCTACATGGCTCATATGTGGGAAATGTTTGGCATGAGAGGCTGGATTGTGGCTTTCTTTGTCGCAGTACTGTCTGCCAGGGGCAGTGATTTAACAAAGGCCACCAGCTTTGGCGCCCAGATTGCCTCGCTCATTATCCTGGCCGGAGCTTTTTCCACGGCTTTGGCGGGAAAACTGTCAGATCGCTACGGCAGGGCGAAGACGATACAGATTATTATGCTCTCCAGTGCAGCATGTTCACTGCTTTTCGGATGGACAAGGACGCTGCCTCTGGCCATGATTGTGCTTATCAGCCTGGTTTACGGCTTCCTTGTTACTGCTGAGTCATCAGTCCTTTCCACGTCGGTAACTGAAATGGTAGCTTTCCCATATCTGGGCACCGCCATGGCATTGCAGTCTTTTCTGGGCTGGTCGGCTGCAAGTGTTTCGCCCGTAGTTTTTGGCGCTATCCTTGATATGGCAAACCCGGCAGCTGCGTCATCCGGTTTTACCCCAAACTGGGGCCCGGCGTTTGCAGTGCTTGGAATTGGCGCATTGTGGGGCCCGCTTGCCATGCAAATGCTGAAAAAATATGATGCGCGGGAAGATAAAAACTGCAGCACGGCTAAAATGGAGCATAAGAAGAATAGTCCAAGGCAGAATATATAAAGGCTAAAGCGAAAGGAGCGTTTATATTGAGAGAGGCAAATTCGCCTTTTGCCCGTGTCGGGGAGCGCGAGGTGGCAGGTGAAATATTCCAGGTGACTCACCGCCTGCTTCGTATACCACGTGAAATCTACCTGGAAACTGTGGCACAGTCTGAAGAACCGTTCAGTGAAGCTGCAGCACAGGACTTTGTGGAACAGTACCTGAGGTGGTGTGGGGATAGAAACGGCGTAATCGGCATGGTCCGCCTTGACGAGGAAGAAGATGCAGTGGTGCTGGATGCCGCTGTTCGCTACAGGATAAACCCTCAAGACCGCCCTTCCTGCCGGACATAATATTAGCGATAAAGTGCCTGCCACTTTGAATGGATATTTTTCCTGATTTTCGGAAAAATAGGATAAACCGAAAATCAGGAGGGTTACTATGGAGAACTTGATTTTACAGAGCTTTATCCACGATGAACCACAAATCTTGATATCAGAGCAGGAGGCGCGCGAGTGGACGGCAATGCTTCAGGAAGTGCTTTTGTACGAAAACTCGGCTTTGCTTTTTTACCTGCAGGCCTCTTATGCCATACCGCGACAAAAATACTATTTTGACTACTTTGGACAGAAAAACAAGAATGTTCATTACCAACTGCGTTGTCACGGCATGCACGATATGCGCCATGCGGAAATGCTGGGGAGGACCATAGTAAGACTGGGGAGTATGCCAACCTTAGATATGAAACAGCTTCCCCCGTTAAGACATACAGGGAAATGCTTGATGCCGCACGCAGGATGGAAGAAGAAAAGCTGGCACTCTACAGCAGCTGCCTGGGGCGCATCGACGACAAAGAAATATTGTTAATGATTTCGAATATCATGCGTGAAAATGAGATTCATGCCGCACTGGATGAACAGCTTCTTCAACTGCTGGCGGGACAGGGCCTGGCTGACAATGCTCTTCCCACAACACGGGGCCCGGAGCAGATGGTTGCTGATGTCTCCATGATGCAGCGCGCATTTTATCTTGAGGCATATTCAATTATTCACCTGATTTACCTTTCCATCTGCCTGGGTTACGATCAAAGCCTGGCTCCCAGATTGCGCGCTCTGTCCATCGAGCACATGGTTCACCTGAACGATATTGCACATGAGATACAGGCCATGGGCGCTCTGCCTCAGGTGCCGCTGAAAATGGACTTTATCGGCAGTGATCAGTTTTCGGTGAGCTCACTATTGGAGAAAAACATCAGGATCATGGAGCAGAAGGCAGAAGAGATGGGATCCTTTACTTCCAAAATGCAAAATGAAAAACCGCGCTCTGCACTGCAAAAAATTGTACCAAAGGAACTGGAAAATGCCTCGGACTTGCGTGCTTATCTTGGCAGCTTTAACAATGTGCGCACAGTGCACTAGTTTAGCTGTGGATTAAGTTTAAACATACAATACAAAAGCGCTCAAAAGAGCGCTTTTACCTTGCATTGAAAGGATTTTTAATATCTATGCCGAAAAGAAAGCATTTATCGGCAGCAGAAAGAAGGTTTAAGCAATGGATGTCAGAAAACAGTTTGGCAGTAATGCAAAATACTATGTTGATAGTAAGGTTCACCCAGGGGGAGTCGCTAGTCATCAGCTGCCACATAGAGGGTGCGCTGGTGGCTGTAAATGACCATGCCGGGTTTTGCGCCTCTTGGTTTGCGCACGTGTTTAACATGTGTATAATCTACCGGGACATTTGAGGAAGCTGCGGCACGGCTGTAACGTACAGCCAGCTTGGCGGCTTCAATCAGTGTGCCTTCTGGAGGGTCCGTGTTTTTGATAATTACATGGGCGCCGGGTATATCCTTGGTGTGCAGCCAGGTGTCTTCGGGTGCGGAAGTTTTGAGAGTAAGCCGGTCGTTTTGCATGTTGTTTCTACCCACGTAAATATCGATGCCTTCGGCTGATGTAAAATGAAGAGGAGAAGAGACAGCCGGTTGCCTTGCCTTCTTTGCCGTCACGGCGCGCATCAGCCCGGACTGTTCCATTTCACCGCGTATCTCCTGGAGGCTTTCAAGGTCGGCATACTCCAGCGAGGCCAGGAGAGACTCAAGATAAGCAAGTTCGTTTTTTGTTTCATCAAGGCGGCGTTTGAGGACTGTTTCACCGTCTTTTAGCTTGCGGTATTTTTTGAAGTAGCGCTGAGCGTTCGCCTGTGCCGAAATTGATGGGTCAAGGGGGATAGAAATAGTGGCCAGTTCAGGGGAATAAAAGTTTTGCAGGACAGCTTCGCGCGCGCCCGGCCTGATTGCTCTAAGATTGGCTGTAATTATTTCGCCAGAGATGCGCAGACGGTCCGCGCCCTGCATTTCCCGGAGTTCTTTTTCCTGCAGGGTCTGTTTTTTATAAATGCGGGAGAAACGGGCATGAGCTGTCTGATGCAATCGGTTTCTTTGTTCATCTATATTTTTGGTTTGGATAATATCGGTGTAATATTGGTCGAGTGCTTCATTGACAGAAGAGTATGAGGTCAGCCAGGTGGCCGGGAGCCGGGTAAGGCGGATTGGGGAGCAGATATGCGTGCGGCCGTCCGGGGAATGTGCGATGCACGGTTCAAGGCTGCCGGTGCGAAGAGACTCGTCAAGTCTGCGCAGTTCTATGGTTAAACTGCGCACCACATCAAGAGGGTGGGTATTTTCGCCGCCGGTGGCCCTGAAAATCAGTTCACGGCTTATTTCTATGCCTATTCCCATTACTGACGCCACAAGCAGCTGTTCAGGGGCGCCTTCCGCTTGCTGAATCAGAACCTGTGCCAGTGCCTCTTCGCTGATGCCATGGAGTTCCAGTTTTGACTGCAGAGGTGGGGGTAGGTATGGTGCACCCGGCGTTACTGTACGATGGCGGCTCATTTGCGCTGTTATTATCTTGGCGCTGCCAAGTATTTGTTTTAAGTTTCTGTCGCCGGCGGCAAGAATAATGTTTGAATGTTTACCCATGACCTCACAAATTAAATATTTTTTTGTCTCGGTGCCAAAATCGTCGTAGCCGCGAAAGGCCAGGATAAGAACGCGGTCAAGGCCGGACTGTTCCACAGCCAGCAGCCGTGCTCCGCCAAGGTGCTTGCGCAGCAGCATACAAAAAGCAGGGGCCGCTGCCGGGTTTTCGGCCTTGAGCCGGGTTAGGTGGACTCGCCCCAGCCGGGCGTCGGCTGAGCATGTCAGCACAACCTGACTGTCACGTGAACGCAGGTGAATGTAAATTTCCAGTTTATGTGGTTGATGAATTTTTTCAACTCGGGCACCGACCAGCTTTTCATTCAGTTCCCGGCAAACAGCCGCCATGGTGATACCGTCATAAGCCAATTTTTCCACCACCTATCCTTACCTTTTTCAGTATATCAGTCGCTATCTGCGTAATCAACAAAAAACAGTCCAAGAAATTCTCTATCAGTTTAAAACAGTCTTTAAGCGCAGAACTGTGCTTTTTTTTTGTTTATTAAAATATACTTTGCATAGCAGGAAAAGGACTGCAAGAAATGTCAGTACGCAGTAAGGAGGTGGTCGTGTGAACAGGCTCCCCTGGCCCACAATGGAGACCGGTGAAGTCATGTCCCATTTTCGGGTCACCCTGGACACAGGCCTGTCGGAGAACGAAGCCGAAAAACGGCTTCACAGTAACGGTCACAATGTCTTGGAGCAAAAGAAAAAAACGTCACCCGTAGTTATTTTGCTTAATCAATTCAGGGACTTTATGGTGCTGGTTTTGCTTGCCGCAACACTAATTTCCGGACTGTTGCAGGAATATAGCGATGCACTGACCATAATATTTATTGTAGTTGTTAACGCTGTTTTGGGCTTTATACAGGAGTACAGGGCGGAGCGTTCACTGGAGGCGCTGCGCGACATGACTGCGCCCACGGCAAGAGTGATGAGGGAGGGAATGCGCAGGGAAGTGCCTGCACAGGAACTGGTACCGGGTGATGTGGTAGTGTTGGAAGCCGGTGACCGTATACCAGCCGATATTCGTATCTGCGAGTCTCGTCAGCTTACAGTAAACGAGGCTCCGCTTACCGGCGAGTCTGTGCCGGTGCTGAAACAGGCAGAAAGTCTTGAAACATCCCGAGATACGCTCGGGGACCAGTTCAACATGGTTTTTATGGGGACAATGGTGGTGGGAGGCAAGGGCAGCGGAGTGGTAGTTGCTACGGGAATGGAGACTGAGATGGGAACGGTGGCCCACTTAATACAGGACGCCGAGGATGGAGAAACACCACTGCAAAAGCGGCTGGAACAGATGGGAAAACTACTGGTGCTGGGGTGCCTGTCTGTCTGCGCGCTTGTGGTAGCCATGGGATTAGCCCGCGGCCTCCCCGCCTATAAAATGTTTATGGCAGGTGTGTCACTGGCCGTGGCCGCTATCCCGGAAGGGTTGCCTGCTGTTGTTACTATTGCCTTGGCAATAGGGGTACAGAGAATGGTAAGAAAGAATGCCATAGTGAGAAAACTGCCGGCAGTTGAAACTCTTGGCTGCGCAACTGTGATTTGCTCGGATAAAACCGGTACATTGACGCAAAACAAGATGAATGTTCAGGAAATCTGGGCGGGTGGGCAGACCTTTTCTGTGGAGGGTGACGGCTACAGCCCGCAGGGCGCTTTCTTGTGGCAGGGAAGCAGGGTAAAGCCGGCGCGGGAAACTGACCTGCTGCTGGCTCTAACTGTGGCTGTGCTTTGCAACAACTCAGAATTGCGAAAGGGAAGCGTGGATATCAAGCCGATGTGGCGCGGCGGCGGGACGAAGTGGGAGATTGATGGCGATCCCACCGAAGGCGCCCTGCTTGTGTCAGGCGCCAGAGCGGGAATCTGGCGCAGCGACCTTGAACGTAAGCTTAAGAGAGTAAGTGAAATAGCTTTCGATGGGGTGCGCAAGCGAATGACTGTGATTTACAGCGGAGATAGCGGTCCTGTTGCTTATGTGAAGGGAGCACCGGAAGAAATTATTGCACGCTGCAGGCGTATTTATTACGGTGGTGAGGTAAGACTGTTTACAGAGGAACTGCAGCGGGAGGCACTGGCGCAGGTTGAGAATATGGCAGCCATGGCCCTGCGCAATCTTGCCTCTGCCTACCGGCCCTTGCCGGCCGCCATTGACCATAATAACGCCGATGGTATTGAAAACGATATGATTTTTGTCGGCCTCTACGGGATGATGGACCCGCCGCGCAGCGAAGTGCTTTCTGCTATTAAGAAGTGCCATACCGCGGGAATTAAGACAGTTATGATTACAGGAGACCATAAAACCACGGCTGTTGCTGTTGCCAGAATGCTGCGCCTGCTGCCGTTTGGCGGTGGCGTGATGACAGGCCGTGAACTGGACATGGTCAGTGACTCACAGTTGGAGAAAGTTGTGGATGGCACTTATGTATATGCCAGGGTAACACCGGAGCACAAACTGCGTATTGTGAGGGCGCTTAAACGCAGGGGCCATGTGGTGGCCATGACCGGCGACGGGGTCAATGATGCTCCCGCTGTAAAAGAGGCAGATATCGGTATTGCCATGGGCAGGACCGGCACAGACGTGACACGTGAGGCGGCTGCTCTTGTCCTGGCTGATGATAATTTTACGACAATAGTAAACGCAGTGGAAGAGGGGCGCAGTATCTATGACAATATCCGCAAGTTTATCCGTTTTCTGCTGGCCTGCAATGCCGGGGAAATACTTACCATGTTTTTGGCTATGCTGGTTGGCCTGCCTCTGCCTCTGCGGGCTATACAAATTTTGTGGATAAACCTGGTTACTGATGGCTTGCCAGCCATGGCTCTCGGAGTGGAACCTGCTGAAGCAGGGGTAATGAACCGTCCACCGCGGCCTCCCACAGAGAGTATCTTTGCACGCGGACTTTGGCAGAAAATTATCGGCAGGGGACTTGTTATCGGCCTCACAACCATAGGCGTGTTTGCCTGGTCTCTGCAGCAGGGAATGGTGCTTGATGAGGCACGGACAATGGCATTTGCCACGCTGATAGTGGCCCAGCTTCTCTTTGTTTTCAGCTGCCGCAGTGAAACAGGCACTGTATCTGCCGGTGTTTTTTCAAACCTGTACCTGGCGGCTGCTGTAATGTCATCTTTTGGCATGCTGCTGCTGGTTCTTTATCACCCGGCCCTGTCAGTGATTTTTGGTACAGTTCCTCTTGGCACAGGGCAGTGGCTGATAATCTTATCGCTTTCTGTGCTGCCAAATCTGGTAAAAACATTGTGGTCCATGGTCATGGGAACAGTGGCGCCGCGCGTGGCAGTGGTCAGAAAATAAAAGAAAATAACGGAATTTACCGGAAGGATGATTTCTGCTACAATATAATAGTCGCAGTTAAAAAAAAGGGCTCCCGGCGGCGGGAGCTCTTCTGAAAGAGAGTTGGTTTTTATATGGTCAGCAGTATGACCGGTTTTGGACAGGCAGATAATGACACTGACAAGATTGCCCGCATCAAAGTGGAAATCCGTTCAGTAAACCACCGCTACCTTGATATATCTGTCCGCATGTCAAGAGGCATCCAGGCCCTAGAAGACAAGGTGCGCCGCAGCGTGCAGCGCAGCCTCGGCCGCGGGCGCGTAGAGATATTTATCACACGCCATGAGTCAGAGGGTGACAATGTTTCTGTGCTGCTTGACCGTTCTCTGACCGTAGCTTACATTAAAGCATTGGAAGAACTGAAAGAGTTGTGTTCACTGGATGAAAATCCTGACATGGGACTGCTCTGCCGCCTGCCGGATGTGCTGCGGGTGGAAAAACAGGAGACCAGCCTTGAGGAGATCTGGGAACAACTTGAACCGGTGTTGGAGAAAGCCCTGTCAGGCCTGATTGAACAGCGTAAAACTGAAGGTGAGAATCTTGCTGCGGATATTATGGAGAGGCTGAAGGCTATAAAGGAACTGGTAGCGCAGGTAGATAGCCGTTCGCCCATAGTAGTGGAGGAATACCGCAGGAGACTGGAAGAAAGGCTTCAAGCCTACCTGAAAGATATTGAAACTGACCAGGCGCGCATACTGACAGAAGCCGCAATCTTTGCCGACCGCAGCAGTATAAACGAGGAACTGGTCAGGCTTCGCAGCCACCTTGCCGCATACCAGCAGGCTTTATCTGAGCAGGGCCCCATTGGCCGCAAGCTGGATTTCCTGACGCAGGAACTATTCAGAGAGGTGAACACCATAGGTTCGAAAGCTAATGACTACGATATTACACGCCTGGTAGTGGATATGAAAACAGAGCTTGAAAAAATACGTGAGCAGGTGCAAAATATCGAATAGGCTCGCAATAGCTCTTTAGAATTACCTCTTGCATTTTTTCTCCAAATTCCGTTATACTATTAGCAGAGTGGCTCTATTTCAGTCAATTTTTTTAACGGAAAAGGAGGATTGGCCAAAAATGCCTATAAAGCTCATCAATATTGGTTTTGGCAATATAGTTTCTGCCAACCGCATTATCGCCATTGTCAGCCCTGAGTCAGCTCCAATCAAAAGAGTTATTACCGAGGCCAGGGACCGCGGCATGCTAATTGACGCAACCTACGGACGTAGGACCCGCGCGGTTATTATTACCGACAGTGGCCACGTGGTTCTGTCCGCGGTGCAGCCGGAGACTGTCAAACACCGCCTGCATACAAAGGAAGCCAGCGCCGCCGAAGAAGAAGAATAGCAGACCGGAGGTGAGCCAGTGGCAGGCAAGGGAATGCTCATAATCATCTCCGGTCCGTCGGGTGCGGGGAAGGGGACGGTATGCAGGGCACTTTTGGAACAGGATGACAAGCTTGTTCTGTCTGTGTCCAAAACAACCCGCTCGCCCCGTGCCGGGGAACAGGATGGGGTAAATTATAATTTTGTCAGCAAAGAGGTATTTTTAAAAGCGGTTGCTGATGGCGACTTCCTGGAGCACGCTTGCGTGTATGGGGAATACTACGGCACTCCCCGCAGCAGTTTAGAACAGATGCTGGCCTTCGGGAATGATGTAATTCTCGAGATTGACACGCAAGGTGCACTGAAAGTTAAAAATTCAGGGGTTAACTGCGTATTTATCTTCTTACTGCCACCATCTGCTGACGAACTATTCAGGCGGATTACCCGCCGCGGCACGGAGTCTGTTGAGAGCCTGAGGCGCCGGATGGCTTCAGCCAGGGGTGAGTTGTCCATGGCTTCCATGTATGATTATGTAGTGGTCAATGACTGTGTTGACGAAGCCCGTGACAGCATCGCCGCCGTCATTCGTGCCGAAAGGTGCCGCGTACACAGAAACATGGATTTGATTGAGGCAATTATTGAGGAGGCAAAAGAATGATTTATCCTTCCATTGACCGTTTGATTACTAAGGTAGATAGCAAGTACACGCTTGTAATCGCTGCGGCCAAACGGGCACGGCAGCTTAATGATAACAGCCGCCCTCTAATTGAGACTGGCTTGAATAAAAGTGTGTCTGTAGCATTGGAGGAAATAGTCCAGGATAAAGTGTCCTACGAACGCATTAAAGCGGGGCTAAAATAAAGGGGTGTCCGCCATGCTGGCCGGGAAGAGCATTGTCCTTTGCGTTACAGGCGGAATAGCTGCCTATAAGGCGGTGGAGCTCTGCAGGCTTTTTGTCAAAGCCGGCGCTGAAGTCCGCGTTATCATGACTTCGGCGGCAAAAGAGTTCATTTCGCCACTCACATTTGTGACTGTAAGCGGCAACCCTGTTTACAGCGAACTGTATGCAGCGGTGGAACGCTATGATGTGGCGCATGTCGGGTTAGCCGCTGAGGCTGACCTTTTTGTGATTGCCCCGGCCACTGCAAACTGCATTGGCAAGATTGCTTCAGGAATCGCCGACGACCTGCTGACAACCGCAGTGATGGCTGCGGCAAGCACAGTGCTGCTGGCGCCTGCCATGAATGTGAGAATGTATGAAAACCCCATCACACAGTCTAATATAAAAAAGCTGACAGTTTTAGGCTATCAAATTGTGGAGCCGGAAGAGGGAGAACTTGCCTGCGGTGATATAGGCCGCGGCAGGATGGCTGACCCTGAAACTATTTTCCGTGTGTCAGCAAGCTTGCTGGCCAGGGACAAATGCTGGCAGGGAAGACGTATTATAGTTACCGCGGGACCTACGCGCGAAGCACTTGACCCGGTGCGCTACATCTCAAACCATTCAAGCGGAAAGATGGGTTATGCCATAGCCCGCGCAGCTGCAATTGGCGGGGCGGAAGTGGTCCTTGTTTCAGGGCCCACCAATCTGGCGCCGCCGGTGGGGGTAAGGATGGCCCAAGTGGTGTCGGCGCAGGAGATGCGGGAGGCGGTAATGTCATATTTTCCTCAGTCAGATGTTGTTATTAAAGCTGCTGCCGTGGCTGACTACCGCCCCTCAACAGCCAGTGGGCAGAAAATAAAAAAGGGCGGCGATATGACGCTTACCTTGGTTAGGAATCCGGATATTCTGGCTGAACTTGGAGAGTTAAAAGAAGGCCGCTACCTTGTCGGCTTTGCTGCTGAGACTGAAGATATGTGTGCTAACGCGCACGATAAGCTGAGGAGAAAAAATCTTGATATGATTGTTGCCAACGACCTCACAGAGCCGGGGGCAGGCTTTGACGTGGATACTAACGTGGTTCGCTTTATTTTCAACGACGGCACTGAAAGACAGCTACCCAAAATGTCAAAAACTGAAGTGGCAGAGGAAATCCTGAAGGAAATTTACGCCCGCTACCGGTATAAGAAAACAAGAAAATCCGACTGAGTCGGATTTTTTATATAAAACAACTAATTATTCAGGAGAAAATTTCTTACAAGGCCCGGTGTAACAAACACTTCGAGCATTGCTGCCACAGCCAGCAGGAGAACGATGGCGGGGAAAGCATTTTTAATTTCTCTGAAAATGTGGACAATTGTCTCTTTGCGGCCCTGCCCCGGCAGGGGAAAGACAACATGATAGCCAAGCTTGAGGCCAAGTGCGGCACTGAGTAAAAAAGCAGGAAGTTCAAACATACCGTGGGGCAGGATACTGATAATGATTAATTGCAGAGGTAAAATGCCTTCGTTGGCCATATGCGCCACTACCGCTCCCAGCAGTGTGCCGTTGGCAAGTGTGGAAAAGAGGGCAGGAATGCCAAGAATGAAGCCGAGGATGATAACCTGGAGGGAAGCCGTCAGATTATGAAAGAAGAGAATCAATGTGCCGGCGATTGGGTTTCCACTGAAGACCCTGTCACCCAGATCGCGCAGAAGAGGAAATGCAGTCTCTTCAAGCATATTAAAAAGTGCAGGGTCACTTGAAAGGGCGGAATAGCTAAGAATATATCCAAGGAAGAAGAACGTTGTGGCTAAGAAGAGCCATGAGCGGTTTTCTGTAAAAACTAATTTTATACGGTTTACCATGGCGTTACCTCCGTTTGGACGCAGGGCTTTAATTTTTGGCTGTTTGGTACTATTATACCGGAAGGCAGGTAATTTGCAAGGAATCTTATCTTGTCGCAGGGTAAACAGGTTTTTCTGTGGAATTATATGATAATTAATAATCGCAGGAGATGCTTTTTGGAGGCTTGTATGGAAACGTTGGCACAGGTAATTATAAACACGCACCGGGGCGAATTGGACAGGCCTTTCACCTACCGCGTCCCGGAGGGAATGAGTATAGCCGTTGGTAGTCGTGTTATTGTGCCCTTCGCCAGGCAGCGCCTGGAGGGATACTGTATAAGTTTTTCGCCCGGCACGTTTGACGGCGATTTAAAAGAAATAGAGGAAGTGCTTGACACTGAACCGCTTTTAAGTGAAGAACTGCTGGCACTGGCCCAGTGGGGCGCCGGCCGCTATCTCTGCCGCAGGTTGGACTTTCTGCAGGCCATGCTTCCGGCCGGCCTGCGCTTTAAAACTAAAAAGTGGGTTGAATACTGCGGAGCGCCCGATGCAGAAGACGACATGCTTTCCTATTTGCAGGAGAATGGCCCGCTGCCTCTTTTCAGGTGGCAAAAAGCATTCCCTGAGGCAACGCGCATATTGCACCGCCTGCAAAGGGACGGTATAATTAAACTAAGCAGCCGGGACAGCCACGGCTTGGGTGAAAAAAAAATTAAGGTTGCACGTTTAACGGGAACCCCCAGCGAGTACGCAGTTACAGGAAAAAAACAGATGCTTGCACTAGAGCTTTTGCGCCAGAGTGGGAGACTTACTCTGGTACAGCTTGCAAGAGAAGGAATAAGCAGCGCTACATTGACGTCGCTGGCCGCCAGGGGAATCCTTGAGATCAGCGAAGAGCCGGTGCGCCGTTCTCCGCTGACAGAAGAAGCCGGGGCAGATGCAGCGGCCTTGTTTTTGACTCCTGACCAGCAAGCAGCTTTATCGTCAATAAAGTCTGGGCTCGCCGCCACAGGCCCAAGGAAGTTTCTGCTCCACGGCGTAACAGGAAGTGGTAAAACTGAGGTTTATCTGCAGGCAATCAGAGAAGTTCTTGATACCGGTAAAGAAAGTATTGTAATGGTACCTGAGATTGCCCTGACACCACAGATGATTGAGCGTTTTACCAGCCGCTTTCCCGGTAAGGTGGCAGTGCTGCACAGCCGGCTTTCAGCCGGCGAACGCCATGACGAGTGGATGAGGGCGGCTGAAGGGGAGGCGCCGGTAGTTATAGGAGCAAGGTCTGCTGTCTTTGCGCCGCTTAAAAAGCTGGGGCTCATAATTCTTGACGAGGAACATGAACATACTTACAAACAAGAGGAAAAACCTCGCTACCATGCACGGGATGTGGCACTTTGGCGGGCAGAGTACCATGGCGCTGTTGTAATACTTGGCAGCGCAACTCCTGCCCTTGAATCCTACCGCTATGCGCTAGATGGTAAATATGCCCTCTGCAGCCTGCCGGTTCGGATTGAACAAAGGCCTATGCCGCCCGTGGATGTGGTAGATATGCGGCTGGAGCTTAAAGATGGTCATCGGAACATGTTCAGCAGGCGTCTGCTGCAAGAGCTGGGTGCGACGCTTGGCGCGGGCAGACAGGCCATACTGTTTTTAAACCGCAGGGGTTATGCCACTTTTGTTCTCTGCAGGTCCTGCGGGCACGCTATGCGTTGCCCGTCCTGCCAGGTGGCGCTTAAATACCATAGCGACGGAGCAAGGCTGCGTTGTCATTACTGCGATTACAATGAGGACTACCCCCTAGTCTGCCCGTCATGCGCCGGCAGGTATATCAAACACTTTGGCACCGGCACACAAAAAGTGGCCGAAGAGGTAAACAAACATTTCCCGTCAGCGCGTGTTGCCAGATTAGATGCAGACACTACCTCGCGCAAAGGTGACCACAGTCGAATCCTATCTGCTTTCAGACGTGGCGAGACAGATGTGCTGGTGGGCACGCAGATGGTGGCCAAAGGGTTGGATTTCGCCGGCGTAACCATGGTAGGGGTAATCACAGCTGATACAGCTCTTAACTTACCGGACTTCAGGGCCGGTGAGAGGACCTTCCAGCTCCTGACCCAGGTGTCTGGACGTGCCGGACGGAGTGAAGCGGGAGGCAGGGTTGTTGTTCAGACATATACACCTGAACATTATGCCATCCAAACAGCCAAAGAGCACGACTATTTGTCCTTCTATGAGCGTGAAATAAGATCTCGTGAGGAACTGGGCTACCCACCTTTTAAGGTACTTGTCAGGCTGCTTTTTACAGGAAAGGACGAGGGAACAGTTGCTGCAGCGGCGGCAGAGGTCGCGCTGCTGCTTGAGGTACGTGCAGACCTGCTTGGGCCCTCGCCATGCCCCATCTCTAAGCTGCGGGGGAGCTTCCGCTGGCACCTGGTGGTGCGCGGCGACGACCTGTTTGGGCTGCTGGACGTAGTGAGGGAGACGGAAAAAGTTTTTGGGCAGAGCCCTCTCTCGTCTCACGTGCGACTGAGTATTGACGTGGAACCCCAGAATTTACTTTAACCAGGAGGAAGCAGCAATGGCTATCAGGATTATAAGAAAAAGTGGAGACCCGGTATTACGGGGGATTTCTCGTGAAGTAAAAGAAATTACACCACAGTTACTGGCTCTTCTTGATGATATGGTTGAAACAATGAATGACGCTGAAGGCGTAGGCCTTGCGGCTCCCCAGGTTGGTATCAGCAAACGACTGATTGTGGTGGACGCCCGGGATGAGCACGGGTTGCTCAAGCTGGTAAACCCCGTTATAGTGAACCGGCAGGGTAGGGATATAGTCGTTGAAGGCTGCCTTAGCTTTCCGAGTTTGGTTGGTGAAGTGGAAAGAGATTCACAGGTTACTGTAAAAGCACTGGGCACAGATGGAAAACAGCTTGAAATCTGCGCCTGCGGCCTTTTGAGCCAGGCACTGCAGCATGAGATTGACCATCTGGACGGCATCTTGTTTGTGGACCATGCTATCCGGTTTATCGAAGAAAAGAAAGACGAAAAGAAAGACGGCCAGGATTAGACATTTTGAGGGAGGTGGAAGCAGATACGATGAAGGATATACGCATAGTCTTTATGGGCACGCCAGACTTTGCAGTTCCTGCGCTTTGCAAGTTGGCGGAGGCTTTCAGCGTCATGCTTGTGGTGACACAGCCTGACAGACGGCGCGGCAGGGGACAGACGCCATCTCCAACACCGGTAAAAAAAATTGCGGAAGAACTTATGCTGCCTGTCAGCCAACCAACACGGTTGAGAGACGGTGTGCTTGCAGCGCATCTGTCCGGCCTTGCGCCGGACTTGGTGATCACCGCCGCTTACGGGCGGCTGCTGCCGGCTGAAATACTGGCAGTGCCGAAGATTGCATCGCTTAATATCCACGCTTCTCTGCTTCCCCGCTACCGAGGCGCTGCGCCAATCCACCGTGCTGTGATAAATGGTGATAGTGTAAGCGGAGTAACAATTATGTATATGGATACAGGCATGGATACAGGCGACATTTTACTGCAGCAGTCTGTACCAATCGGCCCGGACTCAACCACCGGGGAACTTCATGACATATTGGCAGCCCTTGGCAGCGACATGATTGTACAGGCTGTCAGGGACGTGATGTCAGGGAAAGCCGCACGTGTCAAACAGGATGACACCATGGCGAGCACTGCACTGCCTTTGAGACCTGGTGAGGAAGAGATAGACTGGAGTGTCGATGCTGCAGGCATACATAATCTGGTGCGTGGTATGAATCCGTGGCCCGGGGCGTATACTTTGTTTAATGAAAAAAGGCTAAAAATATGGGGGGGCAGGGCGGAGGACGCCAGCCCTGCACCATGCGGGAGAATCCTTGAAGCCGGTGATGAGGGCATCCTTGTGGCTGCCGGCAAGGGGGCCTACCGCATCGGAAAGCTGCAGCCTCCGGGTAAAAGGGTAATGTCTGCATCTGAATACCTGTGCGGCAACATCTTGCAGCCGGGGGAGACACTGGGAAGGAGGGATTGCGATGGGGGTCCGTAAACGACTGTATCTGGGCCTTTTAAGTGCCACACTGCTCCTTTTTGGCGGAACAATTGTCTACATCTGGCTCACTGTCTTTCAGCGTGACGGAGGGCTTCTTCGTTACTTTTTTGCCGCGGCTGTAATTGTGGTGCTTTTTGTCCTCCTGATTGTGGGCCTGGGATTTGCCGGTATAGTACTGTCAATTGTTTCCGATCGTAGTTTTAAGGTACTTGACGGCCCGATAAACTTCACAGTTTCAATCCTCTACCCTGTTGTAATCAGGCTTGGGAAGCTGTTTAAGATTGCACAGGATAAGATTCAACGCTCCTTTGTAGAAGTAAATAACCAGTTGGTTAAAGCCCGCCGGGGAAGTATGAACCCCGGGCGCCTGTTGGTGCTTTTGCCGCACTGCCTGCAGGACCGGGATTGTACAAACAGGATCACGACAAATGAAAAGAACTGCCGGCGCTGCGGCCGCTGCAAGGTAGGAGATCTGCTTGCTTTAGGTGAAAGATATGGAGTGCATGTGCGTATCGCTACAGGAGGGACACTGGCCAGGGAAGCTGTAAAGCAATTAAGGCCAAAAGCCATTGTTGCAGTTGCCTGCGAGCGTGACCTGACCAGCGGGATACTTGATTGTATCCCTCTGCCTGTACTGGGAGTAACCAATGAACGCCCAAACGGCCCCTGCCATAACACCACGGTGAGGCCTGAGGCAGTGGAAAATGCGATTTTGTTCTTTCTGAAAGGAGGAAATAACTATGTTACCCCTTGACATTACCTTTCTCTTGGTTCTGCCCGCTTTTTTCTTTGCCATGTGGGCACAGGCACGCGTCCACTCCACTTATAATAAATTTGCCCGCGTCATGGCTCGCTCCGGTGTGACCGGCTCCCAGGTGGCAAGGAGGCTGCTGGACGATGCCGGCCTGCGCGATGTAGGAGTAGAGATGGGGCAGGGCAACCTTTCCGACCACTATGACCCGCGCCGCCGCCTGATACGCCTTTCACCCGACGTCTACCGCAGCAGTTCACTGGCGGCACTGGGTATTGCGGCCCATGAAACCGGCCACGCCATTCAGCACGGTGATGGTTATATCCCTTTAAGTTTTCGCAATAACATTTTTCCCGTGGCAAATATCGGTTCACGTATGGCCTTTCCGCTTTTTTTTGTTGGATTCTTTTTCGCCAGGGGCGGCCTGGGCTGGCTGATGCAGGTGGGCATCCTCTTCTTTGCCTTTGCTGTGGTATTTCAGCTTGTCACACTGCCGGTGGAGTATAACGCCTCCAGCCGCGCACTTTCATTACTGGAGGGTGCAGGCTACCTGACCATGGAAGAGGTGGGTCCGACACGTCAGGTACTAAACGCAGCGGCGCTTACATATATCGCTGCTGCCGCTGTGGCTGTGACACAGCTGCTGAGGCTCCTGATGCTTCGCAACAGAAGATGAAAAAGAAACTGGACGCCAGGGAGGCAAGCCTGCTGGCCTTAAAGCGTGTGGAAGAGGACGGTGCTTTTGTTAATCTTGCCCTCACAGAGGTTCTCTTTGGCAAAGATATAGACCCGCGCGACAGGAGGCTGGCCGCTGAAATCTCCTATGGTGTAATCACCTACAAGCTTACCCTTGACTGGATGATCAGCCATGCTGCCGGGCGCCCGGTGGATAAAATAGATAAACCGCTGCTAAATATTCTCCGCATCGGTTTTTACCAGCTTTTTTATCTGGATAGGATACCGGCTGCCGCTGCCTGCCATTCCGCGGTGGAGTTGACAAAAAAAAGCAAAAAGGGCGCTTTGGCGCCTTTTGTCAACGGGGTATTGCGTGGTGCGCTGCGCAAAAAAGACTCCCTGCCATGGCCAAAGCGGGAGGATGATGAAGCCGCTTATCTAACCCTTGTCTACTCCCACCCCGGCTGGCTGGTAAAACGCTGGCTGGCACGCCTGGGTGCAAAGGAGACTGAAGCGCTGCTTGCCGCCAACAACAGGTATGCCCCACTTACACTGCGCACTAATACGCTAAAGACAACGCGCAGTGAACTGCTTTTGCTCCTTGGAGAACAGGGGTTAAAGGTAAGGCCGGGAGAGCTAGTACCGGAGAGTATAATCCTGGAGGCCGGCGGACGTCTCGATGACATTGTACAACACAGGCAGGGGTATTTTATGGTTCAGGGGGAAAGCGCCATGCTGACCTCAAGAGTGCTTGAGCCACAGCCCGGTGAAAGAGTGCTTGATTGCTGCAGCGCTCCCGGTGGTAAAACTGCTCATATTGCCCAACTGATGGATAATCAGGGAGAAATTGAGGCGCTTGACATTTACCCGCACCGTCTGGAGTTGGTGGAAGCAAACTGCAGGCGCTTGGGCGTTAATATCGTTAATAGTATTTGCGCCGATGCCCGGGACATTTCATGTTTGGAAAGAGGAAGCTTTGACCGTGTGCTGCTTGATGCGCCGTGCTCCGGTCTGGGGGTAATCAGGCTCAAACCCGACATCAGGTGGCGAAGGCAAGAGCGGGATATCCATGAACTTGCCTCTGTGCAGGCCGTAATGCTTAAAGAAGCAGCACAGGCCACCCGCCCGGGCGGAGTCCTGGTCTACAGCACCTGTACCAACGAGCCCGAAGAGACCGATCTGGTTATCGAGTCTTTCCTGAAGGGGCACCCCCGTTTCAGGGCGGATAGTGCAAAGCCTTACCTGCCAGAGTCAGTAAAAGGGGCTATGGGGCGCACGGGCGTTCATCTTTATCCGCACCTGCATAATGCAGACGGCTTTTTCATCTGCAGGCTTGTCCATAGTCAATATTGATGATTTAGATATTGTTTACTGACGGTGTTTACTGAGCATGCAGTGTGGCGCGCTTTAAAGGCAGCCACATTGCATTTTGGCGAGTCATTTGGTATACTTGGGGCAGACCGGCTTGCCGGCAATAATTCAATAAGGGCCGTGGTTCAATGAAAACAACAATTGCCCTGGCACTGACACCGGCCGCAATGGCCGGTTTCCTGGAGGGGTTGGGCGAGCCGCCTTACCGGGCGGACCAGGTTCTAGACTGGCTCTACCGCAAGCAGGCTTATAACTTCAGCGATATGACCAACCTGCCGCAAGGGCTCCGTGAGAAGCTGCAAAAGGAAGCCAAAACCGGTTTCCTTGAGCTGGTAAAACAGCAGGTTTCAGACGATGGTACCATAAAACTTCTTTTTGCTCTGGGCGACGGTGAATCAGTGGAAACAGTGGCTCTTCCCTACAGGACCGGGCACAGTGTGTGTGTTTCCACGCAGGTGGGCTGTAAGATGGGATGTCTGTTCTGTGCCTCAGGAATGCCCGGATTTGTGCGCAACCTCACCGCTGCTGAGATAATGGCCCAGGTGCTGCAGGTGAAAAAGCTACTGGCGGCGGAGGGACATGCTCTAAAAAGTATGGTTTTGATGGGGACGGGTGAACCGCTTGACAACTGGGCAGCTTTGCTCCCTTTCCTTAATGCTGTCCACGATCCGGCACGGCTTGGCATGAGCCTGCGCCACGTGACTATTTCAACAAGCGGGGTGGCGCCGCGGATCCTGGACCTGGCAAAGCTTGGCTGGCCGCTCACATTGTCGGTTTCACTGCACGCGCCAAACGATAAACTACGAGGCAAAATCATGCCTGTTAACAGGAAATACCCGCTATCCGTGCTGCTGCCGGCATGCTGGGAGTTTGCCGAGATAACAGGCAGGAGAGTAACATTTGAGTATCTTCTGATTGACTCCCTAAACGATGGGGAAAATCAGGCCAGGGAGCTGTCAGGCCTTTTGCGGGGGATGCAGTGCCATGTAAATTTAATACCGCTCAACGCGGTACCTGAACTTCCTTTTACTCCGAGCAAAGATGCTGCAGTCTTGCGGTTTCAGGAGATCTTGCGGCAAAATAAAATTAACGTTACAGTAAGGCGTAAATTAGGCGCTGATATAGCGGCGGCATGCGGCCAGCTGCGCAACACTTTCCGGGGGAGTGAGCAAGATGGATGCCGCAGGGATAAGCGACAGGGGAAAAGTCAGGGAAAAAAATGAAGACTCCTATCTTCTCTGTAACGACGGTGCTTTCAGGTTGTATGCCGTAGCCGACGGAATGGGCGGGCACGCTGCCGGGGAGGTGGCCAGCAACTTAGCACTCGAATGTGTCCGCAGGCACGTGGCGGAGCACGGGGCAAAACTGCTGGAAGATGCGGGGATGAGTGTGCCTGACTTTATTAAAACAATGCTGGATTACGCCAATCTAAGCGTGTTGGATGTTGGGCTTTCAGAACGTTCCCAGGCCGGTATGGGCACCACGCTTACGATGTTGTTTGGTTTCTATGGCCGTTATTGGCTGGGACATATCGGGGACAGCCGGGCATATTTAATCAATAATGACGGCATATTTCACCTGACTGAGGACCATACACTTGTCACACAACTGGTGCGAAACGGACAGCTCAGTGAAGAGGAAACCAACTGCCATCCTCAGCGACATATCCTGACCAGGGCGCTTGGTACTGATAAATCTGTTGATTTTGACATCATGCCCTTGGCTTGCCGTCCGGGAGATACGGTTCTGCTCTGCAGTGACGGCCTCCACAGCCTTGTTGACAACGAAGAAATACACGCAGTCGCAGTTGCCGGTGAAGACATTAGAAGTATACTGGAGAAACTGGTGTCTCTGGCCAATGAAAGAGGCGGTACAGATAATATAACAGCTGTCCTCGTCCAACTGTAGCAGTTAATACGGAGCGGAGTAAAACTCGAGGTGAAGACATGATTGGGAAAATTCTGGGGAACCGTTACCGGGTGGTTGAAAAAATTGGCGACGGGGGGACGGCCTTTGTCTACAGGGGCCTGGATATCCTCTTAAACCGCAGCGTGACTGTTAAAGTACTGCGTCCGGAGTATGTAAGCGACCAGGACTTTGTGCGCCGTTTCAGGCGCGAAGCACAGGCGGCTGCCAGCCTTTCACACCCCAATATAGTAAGTATTTACGACGTTGGCTATGAAGACGGCATCCATTATATAGTTATGGAATACATCAAGGGGAAATCGCTTAAAGAACTTGTTGAACAGATGGGACAACTCCCGCTGAAGATGGCAGTTGATTATGCCTGCCAGATTGCCCATGCCCTTGATCATGCCCACCGTCATGGCATTATCCACCGTGATGTGAAGCCTCATAACATTCTGATTAATGAAGAGGGCCGGGTTAAAGTCACTGACTTTGGTATCGCCCAGGCTGTGACCTCTACCACGGTTACCTATGACGGTGCTATTTTGGGCTCTGTCCACTACTTTTCTCCCGAGCAGGCCAGAGGCGGCCAGACAGGTGAAAAGTCAGATATTTACTCGCTGGGAGTGGTCCTCTATGAGATGCTTACCGGAGCTGTCCCCTATGAGGGAGAGTCGCCGGTATCAATAGCACTTAAACACGTACAGGATCCTTTTCCCGACCCCCGTACAATCAACGCCGATATACCTGTGCCGCTGTGGCAGGTTATCCGTAAAGCTGTGGAAAAAGACCCTGAGAGACGCTACCAATCGGCGCGGGAAATCTTATCAGACCTTACAGACTGGCTAAACGGCAAACCTATCAGTCCAGTAAGCAGTAAGCCCCCGGAAGAAAAGGCACGGCCTGAAAAAAAGAAAAAAAGAAAAGCTTTAATCTGGCGCTGGGTAATAATCGTACTTTTACTTGCTTTTGCCGTCCTGCTTACAGTAGGTATCTCACATCTTCGCTCCATCATGGTGGTTCCGGAAGTGGAGGTACCGTCCGTGGAAGGGGAGAGTATTTCCAGGGCAACAAAGATACTGGGAGATGTGGGACTCAAGCCTAAAATAGTTGACGAAGCTCCGGATGAAACAATACCGTCAGGACATGTGCTGCGCCAGGATCCTGCCGCAGGCCGAAGAGTTAAGCAGACACGGGAGATTGAGCTGACTCTCAGTACAGGCCCCATCATGGTCGAAGTGCCAAGCGTCCTAAACAGGACTGAACTGGAAGCTACGATAATACTGAGAGGTTTGGGTTTTAATCCCGAAACCCGGGAAGAGTACAGAGAAGAGGCCCCCGGCACAGTTGTCCGCCAGGATCCCAGTGAAGGGTTCAGCCTTGTCAGGGGGTCAACAGTAATAATAACAGTAAGCCTGGGCGGGCGTCCGTTTCCAATGAAAAACCTGATAGGTTCAACACTGGCCGATGCCGAGGACTGGGCTGCTCTGTTTGGGCTGACGGTACGTAACGTGGCACATAGGGAAAACCCAAATGTTGCGCCGGGATTTGTTTATGAACAATTCCCAGCTGCCGGGGAGCTTGTGCAGGCAGGAGATTTTGTGGACCTGGTTGTGAGCAAAGAAAGAAGCGGCGGAGACACCAGAGAGTATGGAATCACGATTGATACCGCCCAAATCCCTGTCGGTGAAACAGTGACAGTGACTATCAAAGATTTAAACGGAGAAAGAGTGGAATTTCATCAAAGCTCAGGAGGTACTTTTATCGTTACAGGTGTCGGTCACGGCACAGTTGAGGTGCGCTGGCGCGATTATTATAAAAAGATTAACTTCCCTAATTAAAGAGGAAATTTAAGAGGTGATACCAACTGCAGGGGACTATTATCAGGGCGCTCGGTGGATTTTGTGACGTGCGGGATGAAGACAGTAATATCTGCCGCTGTCGCGCGCGCGGGCGTTTAAAAAAAGAAGGCGTCACCATAATAGTGGGTGACCATGCTGAGTTTACTCCTCTGTCGGCTGGCGAAGGGGTGCTGGAAAACATTTTGCCTCGCCGCAACCATTTGAAGCGGCCGCAGGTTGCCAATGTTGACCAGGTAGTTATTGTATGTTCCCCACATGATCCGCCTCTTTCATTTCATCTGCTGGACAGGCTGCTTGTGCAGTCGGAAGCCCAGGGCTTAGAGGCCTTTATCTGTATGAATAAGCTCGATCTCGCTTTGAATAACGAGCTTAACAGTTTGCGCGATGTGTATGGGAAAGCAGGCTATACAGTGTTTGGTACAAGTGCTTTAAAGCGTCAGGGTATTGAACAGCTGGCTGCTATTTTCAAAGACAGGGTATCAGTGCTGGCAGGCCCTTCAGGAGTCGGCAAATCCTCACTTCTCAACTGCATGCAGGAAGGACTTACTCTAAGAACAGGGGAAATTTCCGACAGGCTTGGACGGGGCAGGCATACCACACGCCATGTTGAGCTTCTTCCCGTGGATGGAGGCGGCCTTGTAGCTGATACTCCCGGGTTCAGCCAACTGGAATTGGATGGTGTCTTGCCGCGTCAACTGGGACACTATTTTCCTGAATTTGAGAGTTATGCTGCGCACTGCCGCTTTAACGGCTGTATGCACAGGAGTGAACCGGGGTGTGCTGTCAAAGCGGCATCAGAAGCAGAGGAACTTTCATCTGTCCGCTATAGCAGCTATCTGGTTATTCTGAATGAGGTATTTGCACAGGAAAGGAGCTATTAGCGTAAATGATAAAAATTGCCCCTTCTCTTTTATCTGCTGACTTTTCGTGCCTGGCGGAGGAAGTTAAGAGAGTGGAATCCGGCGGCGCCCACTGGCTCCATTTCGACGTAATGGACGGTCATTTTGTGCCTAACATCACCATAGGACCGCTTGTTGTAAGGGCTCTGAGAGAAAAAACCAGCCTTTTTTTCGATGTACACCTGATGATTGAGAGGCCGGAGATGTTTATTGCTGAATTTGCCGATGCCGGAGCAGACCTGATAACTGTATCTGCCGAAGCATGCACACATCTGCACAGAGTGCTGCAGACGATAAAGGGGCTTGGTAAAAAAGCCGGTGTTGCTGTTAATCCGGCAACGCCGCTGTCGGCAATTGAATATGTTCTCGATGAGCTGGACCTGGTGCTGATTATGAGCGTCAACCCAGGGTTTGGCGGACAGAGCTTTATCCCTGCAGTACTGCCGAAAATAAGATCTTTACGCAAAATGCTCGGCAGCAGGGAAGTTGATATTGCGGTAGACGGCGGTATAAATGATGTGACTGCGCCCCTTGTTACAGAAGCGGGAGCTAATGTCCTGGTAGCCGGTACTTCCATTTTTAAGGCAGCAGATGCGATAAAAGCTATCAAGATGCTTCAGACTGAAAAAAAGTTAGTTTAATACATTGCTATATGCTATAATATAAGCGTTATTTTCCTTCAGGGTCAGGTGAGAAGGGTTTCCTTCAATTCCTAACCGGCGGTACAGCCCGCGAGCCAGGTGGCTGATCCGGTGAGATTCCGGAGCCGACAGAAAAGTCTGGATGGGGGAAGGGATTCTTTTTCCTATGCAAAACCCTGGGGAGCCGGGGTTTTTAATTTCCCAAAGAGAGGTGTTGGCGAGGATGGAAGCGGACGAACGATATATGTGGCTGGCACTTGACCTGGCGGTTCAGGGACTGGGAGAAACAAGTCCAAATCCAATGGTAGGCGCTGTATTGGCTAAAAACGGGAAGGTAATCGGTACAGGATACCACCACCGGGCCGGGGGGCCGCACGCCGAAATATTCGCGCTGGAGGCAGCTAAGGAAGAGGCGCGGGGAGCCACATTGTACGTAACGCTGGAGCCATGTTCTCATACGGGGAGTACGCCGCCATGTACTGACCGTATTATTCAGGCAGGGGTCAGGAAAGTGGTGGTGGCTATGCAAGACCCCAACCCGCTTGTTAACGGCCAGGGGTTGGCACAGCTTCATGCGGCGCGTATTAAAGTGAAGACCGGCGTACTGGAAGAAAAAGCCTCCCGCCTCAATGAATCTTATATCAAATATATAACCACCCGCAGACCGTTTGTTACTATGAAAGCAGCCATGACCCTTGATGGGAAAATAGCCACCAGGACAGGCGCTTCACGGTGGATTTCCAGCGAACGTTCGCGTGAATTCGGGCACCGTCTGCGGCGCCGGAATGATGCGATTATGGTGGGTGTTGGCACTGTGGTCGCCGATAATCCAAGGCTTACCACAAGATTGCCGGAAGCCGGCCCCGACCCCCTTCGTATCGTTGTGGACAGCCACGCCAGGACGCCGCTGGAAGCTGCTGTTATTGCCAATAAAGCAGGCAGGACACTGCTGGTTGCCACAACTGCGGCGTCTGCAGAGAGTGTTGACGCGTTAAGGGATAATGGAGTGGATGTAATACAACTGCCTCCGGGTGATGACGGCCGTGTGCCGCTGGATAAATTGATGGCTGAACTTGGTGGGCGGGAGATTACTTCGGTGCTGGTGGAGGGAGGAAGCGCCCTCAACTACTCAATGCTGGCAGCGGGACTTGTGGATAAGGTTTACTTCTTTGTGGCGCCGCTGCTGTTTGGCGGAGACAAGGCGCCCTCCCCTATTGGCGGCGAAGGCGTGGCCAGAGTCGACGAAGCCTGGCATTTGACCAACATTGAAATAAGCCGCTATGATTGTGACGTGCTTGTCACAGGATACGTTTCCACAGCGGATGATAAAGGCTGTACAGAATAGGGGGATGAGTCTTGTTTACCGGAATTATTGAAGAAATGGGGACTGTCAGGGCACTGGAGGTGCGGAGTGAATCGGCTAAGATTAAAATCGAGGCCAGGAAAGTTTTGTCCGACATTCGCATGGGCGACAGCATTGCGATAAACGGGGTTTGTCTTACTGTTGTGTCATTCTCCGGCCAGACTTTTTTAGCTGATGTAATGCCTGAGACACTGCGTAAAACCAACTTAATCGGCCTCAAAGCCGGCCACAGGGTAAATCTTGAAAGGGCGTTGGCTCTGGGAGGAAGGTTGGGAGGACACCTTGTCAGCGGCCATATTGACGGCACAGGCAGGCTGCGCGAAAAGCACAACGAAGGAAACGCTGTAGTTATTCACTTCAATGCTTCTCCCGAAGTACTGCGCTTTATAGTACCCAAAGGGAGTATCGCCATTGACGGGATTTCACTGACAGTGGCCAATGTCAACCTGGATTCGTTTTCAGTGTCTGTAATTCCCCATACAGCGGCAGAGACAACATTGGGTGACCGCAGGACCGGTGACATGGTAAACCTGGAGAATGATATGATTGGTAAATATGTTGAGCGTCTTCTTAGTTCATACCAGGATATGAGACAGCAGAAGGACATTAGCATTGATTTTCTGAAAGCCAACGGCTTTATACAATAGAGGAGGAGCATAAATGGTATTTAACAAAATTGAAGAAGCTATTGAAGAGCTGCGGCAGGGGAAAATGATTATTGTGGTGGATGACGAAGACAGAGAAAATGAAGGCGACCTGATAATAGCCGCTGAAATGGCGACCACTGAAGCCATCAATTTTATGGCCAGGTATGCCTGCGGCTTAATCTGTATGCCCATAACCGCTGAGCGGGCCGGCGAGCTTGAAATTCCGCTGATGGTATTGAGGAATACAGATTCCCATAATACTGCATTTACTGTTTCCGTCGATGCAAAAGACACGGCAACCGGTATTTCAGCTGTGGAGCGCGCGCTGACAGTCAAAACCATGATCGATCCGGCCTCAAAGCCGGATGATCTGCGCCGCCCGGGCCACATATTCCCTCTTATAGCTATGGATGGTGGAGTGCTGCGCCGGGCGGGTCATACAGAGGCCGCCGTTGATTTAGCCAAACTGGCGGGTCTCTATCCTGCAGGTGTAATCTGTGAAATTATGAGCGAGGACGGGACAATGGCCAGGGTCCCTCAACTGATGGAGTTTGGCAAAGCCCACAATCTGAAAATTGTAACAATCGCCGCTCTTATTAAATACCGCATGCATAAAGAAAAGTTGGTGAAGAGAGCGGCAGAAGCAGTGCTGCCCACAATGTTTGGAGAGTTCAGAGTCATTGCATATGAAAACAGTGTGGACAGGCTTGAACATCTGGCGCTGGTAAAAGGCACAATTAGTCCGGAAGATTCAGTTTTGGTGCGTGTGCATTCGGAGTGCATGACAGGCGATGTCTTCCACTCCCTTCGTTGTGACTGTGGCTCGCAGCTTGCTCATGCGCTTAAGATGATTGAGGATGAAGGCAGGGGAGTACTTGTTTATATGCGCCAGGAGGGCAGGGGTATCGGACTGGTAAATAAAATAAGGGCTTATGCCCTGCAGGACAAGGGCAAGGACACTGTTGAGGCCAACGAGGAACTTGGTTTTGCTCCCGACCTGCGCGACTACGGTGTGGGAGCTCAGATCCTGGTCGATTTGGGAGTAAAGAAAATCAGGCTTCTCACCAATAACCCGCGCAAGATAAAAGGGCTGGAGGGTTACGGCCTGTCGTTGGCAGAACGTGTGCCGCTGGAGGTGCCTTTGTGTGAATTTAATGAGGGCTACCTTGACACCAAGAAAAATAAACTCGGACATATCTTAGGCTCCCGTTGCCATGTTTAATAGGTAATAATTAATTATCAGAGGAGGATTTACATTGACTAATCTTTATGAAGGTCAACTTGTGGCCAGAGACTATCGATTTGGTATTATAGTGTCGCGCTTTAATGAGTTTATTTCCAGCAAGCTGCTCAGCGGCTGCCTGGATGCCTTAAAGAGACACGAAGCCCTTGAGGAGAATATTGCGGTTGCCTGGGTGCCGGGAGCTTTTGAGGTTCCCCTCATAGCACAGAAAATGGCACGCAGCGGCAGATATGACGCAATTATTTGCCTGGGTGCTGTCATTCGCGGCGCCACGCCTCATTTCGAATATGTATCAGGCGAGGTAACAAAAGGAATAGCCAAGGTTGCGCTTGACAGCGGGGTACCCACGGTGTTTGGCATTATCACCAGTGACACCATTGAGCAGGCAATTGAACGCGCCGGCACAAAGGGCGGGAACAAGGGTTGGGATGCCGCTCTCAGCGCCATAGAAATGGCTGACCTGACTAAAAAGATATCCTGATGAACTAATAAAGTTAAGGCGCTGTTTGGCGCCTTATTTGCGGAGCAGGACTTCAGGGCTTATCAGCTGCAGTGTAAATTGCCTGCTTATTTTATCAGTGCAGAGAAGAGAGTAGGTGAAAAAAATTGCAGGTTAGCGACGATATGGTTCTGGTTAAGAGCTGTCAAAATGGGGATTTATATGCTTTTGACACGCTGATGCAGAAATATGAAAAGAAAGTTTATTCCCTCTGCTACCGCATGTCGCGCAACCCTGATGATGCCGCAGACCTGGCCCAGGAGGCTTTCACAAAAGTATACAAGGCTCTCCCTTCATTTCGCGGGCAATCTTCTTTCTCCACCTGGCTCTATCGCATTGTGACAAATACCTGCCTTGATGAACGCAGGCGGCGGGACAGCAGGCCAAGTACAGTCTCTATTGATAAACCTCTCGAGACAGAAGAGGGAGAGATGGCGCTGACACTGCCCTGCAGCGACCCTGATCCATTAACAGTTGCTGTCAATCTGGAATTACAGAATGAAATAAATGAATTGTTGGCTATGCTCCCCCCTGACCAGCGCCTTGTATTGGTAATGCGTGATTTGGAAGGTTACAGCTACCTGGAAATTGCCGATGCACTTCAGGTTACAATGGGTACAGTCAAATCACGCTTAAACCGGGCCCGCTCCAGATTGCGCGATCTTTATCTGAAAAAAGAGGAACAAATTCATCCGGTTCTGCATCTAAAGGAGAAAAGGGGGTGGAATCATGACCTGTGAACTGGTGAGAGAAGTAATTTGTGAATATATTGACGGTGAACTTGATATAGCGCAGCTTGAGACTTTTGAGTCACATCTTGAATATTGCATGGTATGCCGCAGGGAAGTTGACGAACTGAGGGAAACTCTCACCTGGTTGAAGCAGGCTGAGGAAATTTCTCCTCCGGCCGGTTTGCGCAGTTCGGTACTAAACAGGCTCAAGAAGGACAAGATGACTAAAAACAGACTGCGTTTTGCGCCAGGCTTTTCTCAGGCAGTGGCCGCCGCGGCCATCTTTGTCTTCCTTGTGGCCGGAAACCTCACACTTGCGCGGCTGCCGGCTGTCGCCGGACTGCCAAAGAGCTTATCCGAACCGGGGCAGAACCTTACACTGGAAGCGCCTACCATGGAAGTTCAGGGAACGGATGCTCCCGATGCCGCCGGGCCGGTCGAGCCTGCTAACAGACAGGGTAGCGTAGATGTGACTGCAGAAGGCAAGGAATTTAGCGAGGATTATCAAGTTGGTGTTACGGACGCAAGAGCGCCGTCGGGCCTGCGCCGCCTGACAGTAAATCCCCGTGTTGTCCTTAATGCTCTGCTGCTTCCGCTGTTTGTTGTCTTTTCCTGGCTGGCAGTGAGGAAAAAGAAGGAGGCATGAGTATGACGGAACCAAAGTTCCTGATAGTGGACGGCAGCAGCCTGCTCTACCGGGCTTTCTTTGCCCTGCCGCTGCTTCAGACAAAGCAGGGCCTTTATACCAATGCTGTATACGGCTTTACAACCATGCTGCTCAGACTGCTTGAGGAAGAAAAGCCCGACTACGCCGTAGTGGCTTTTGACAGGCCGACGCCCACCTTCAGGCATCTGGAGTATAAAGAATACAAGGCAAAGCGTGAGAAGACGCCGTCAGAGCTGTCCGAGCAGGCCGCAAGCGTGCGTGAAATCCTCAGTGCTCTGCACATACCAGTGATGGAAATGGACGGCTACGAGGCTGACGACCTGATCGGCACTATTTCCCGACAGTCCAACCTGTCTCAAATTAAGCCGGTCATTGTCACTGGCGATGCCGATATTTTTCAGCTTGTGGACCTTCCGGCAGAAGTAATCTACACCCGGCGGGGGATAACACAGGTGGAAAGATATGACCACAATAAGCTGCATGAGCGCTACGGCCTCAGCGCCAGCCAGTTTATTGACTATAAAGGCTTAAAGGGCGACCCATCGGACAATATACCCGGTGTGCCGGGAGTGGGTGAAAAAACGGCAATCAAGCTGCTGCAGCAGTTTGGGACAATGGACGGTATTTATGAACACCTGGCAGAGATTCCGGGCAAGTTGAAGGAGACATTGGCACAACACCAAGAGCAGGCATATCTCAGCAAGCGTCTTGCCACAATTATCACAGACATGCCTGTGGAACTTAAGCCCGACGATTTTCGCCGGCGTGAGCCCGACTATGACAGGCTACGCGTTATATTCGAGCAACTTGAGTTCAAAAGCCTGCTTGAGCGCCTGCCGTCTGAACAGTCTGCAACTGAGCATAAAACTTTGGTTCAGGAGTCCTTTAGCGAGGTCAAAGCAAGCGCCGACTGGGAGCGCTTCTCTGCCGCCGTTGCCAGGGCGGGAGAGGCTGCCATTATCACAGAGCCTGCGGGAGCTTCCTGGCAAAGTGCACTGGCAGGAATTGCTGTGGCCCTGCCGGCAGAGACATTTTATATCCCTTTTCATTTTCTCAGTGAGAGGATTGAGCAGGCGGGCAGGATATTTTTGTCTGAGGCCTTTACCACCATTGCCTATGACGCCAAGACATGGATTAATATCTGTGTAAAAATAATGGACGCTGAACCGGCAGGCCCCGTTTTTGACGTGGCACTGGCCGCCTACCTGATTGACCCGCTGCAAAGCGGTTACCCTCCTGAAAAGTTGTCATCTTTGTACCTGGACAGGCAGCTGCCTGTTGCGCCGGGTAAAAGAAAAAGCGACACTGACTGCAGCAGGGACTATTTCTGCTGCGCGGTAAGGGCTTTATACCAGCTGTACCCGGTTCTGAGAAGCAAACTGCGCGAGCTTGAGCTGGAAGAACTATATGACACACTGGAGATGCCTCTGGCATCGGTGCTTGCGAAGATGGAACGACACGGGATCGCAGTCGACATTGAGGAACTGGCCAGGCTGAAAACACAAACAGCAGGCAGGATAGAGACACTTGAATCAGAAATTTACTTATTGGCTGAAATGAGATTTAATCTTAATTCTCCAAAACAGCTTGCACATGTCCTTTTTGAAAAATTGAAGCTTCCTGCTTTTAAAAAGACTAAAACAGGCTATTCCACCGATGCTGAAGTCCTGGAAGAGCTGGCGGGACAGCACGAAGTTGCAGCAAAAATACTTGAGTACCGCATGCTGGTTAAACTTCAGGGGACTTACCTGGAAGGGCTGTCTAAGCTGGTTCGTCCGGACAGCGGGCGAATTCACACCACTTTTAATCAGACTGTTACTGCCACGGGGCGTCTCAGCAGTACTGAACCAAACCTGCAGAATATACCGATTCGCCTGGAAGAAGGACGCCGGGTGAGGCGTGCTTTTGTTCCCGGCAGAACGGGAGTACTTTTGCTTTCAGCCGACTATTCACAAATTGAGCTGCGTATTCTTGCTCATCTTTCAGCAGATAAAGTTCTGATCAGTTCATTTTTGGGTGAAGAAGATATACACAGGCGCACCGCGGCCGAGGTGTTTTCGGTGCCGCCTGAAGAGGTCACAAGAGAGATGAGGGACCGCGCCAAAGCAGTTAACTTTGGTATTATCTACGGCATCAGCGATTATGGGCTTTCCCGTCAACTCAGCATCCCAAGACATGAAGCTAAACTATATATTGAACGTTATCTCGAGCGCTACCCGGCGGTAAGAGACTATTTTGTGGACGTGGTAAAAGAGGCCCACGCCAAAGGATATGTAACCACCATTCTCAACAGGCGGCGTTATCTGCCCGAGATCAACAGCAAGAATTTTGTCAGAAGAAGCTTTGCCGAACGTACGGCCATGAACACGCCAATCCAGGGTTCGGCTGCCGACATCATCAAGCTGGCCATGCTCAATGTCCAGTCTGTGCTTGACAAATTTAATGGTTCGGCAAGAATGATTCTCCAGGTCCATGATGAACTGGTGTTTGAGGTAGAAGAAAATTCACTGTCTGTTGTGGCTGCCGACGTGCGCCGTGAAATGGAGTGTGCCATCCCGCTGCTCGTCCCCCTCACAGTGGACTTTAAAGCCGGACCTAACTGGGCGGAAATGCAAAAGCTTTAATAAATACGGAGTGATACAATGCCTGAACTTCCAGAAGTAGAAACAATCAAGCGTGGCCTGGAACTGGTCCTCCCCGGGAAAACCATAGAGGGGGTGGACATCAATTATGCCGGTTCCATTAAAGCGCCTTCATGTGAGGAATTCGCCCGGCAACTGCCGGGTTTGACTTTTACAGGGGCAGGGCGTCGGGGTAAATACCTGCTGCTTTGTCTTGATGACAACAGCTTGCTTGTTGTTCACCTGCGCATGACAGGACGCTTATTTTTCTGTGAATCTGAGATTGAAACCGACAAGCACATACATCTTAAAATCATATTTAAAGACGGCTCCCGCTTGTATTTTCACGACGTCCGCAAATTTGGCACAATCTGGTGGCTGCCCGTATCAAGGGCATGTGAGATCAGGGGCCTTGCTGCGCTTGGCCCGGAGCCGCTCTCTGCAGACTTTGACGTTAGTTATTTCAACAGCAAAACAGACAGGCGCTCTACAAACATAAAAGCTCTGCTGCTCGACCAAACCTTTGTGGCAGGACTGGGCAATATTTATGTGGATGAAGCGCTGCACAAAAGCGGGATACTGCCCACCCGCCCGGCAAAGTCGCTGACAACCCCGGAGAGAAAAAAACTGATAACGTCGGTGCAAGAAGTGCTTCTCGATGCTATCTCCTGGCGCGGGACAACTTTTAATGACTACCGCGATGCAGCAGGCATGTCAGGTCAATTTCAGAACAGGCTCAGTGTTTACCAGCGCCACCACAAACCATGCCTGTCCTGCGGCACATTTATCTGCCGTACTGTGGTGGCGGGCAGGGGCACACATTTCTGTCCATCCTGCCAGAGTTAAAACTAAATAAGGCACCAAATCCGGCTCCTTCCATACTATAGTAGTACTTGCGGCAAAGGAGGTAGCCGGGTGCCTTTTCTTTCCATATTTCTACTTGGTCTTGCAGTTTCCTTTGATGGGTTTGGCGCAGGCTTTGCATACGGGGTGCGAAGGCTGCACATCCCAGCAGCGTCAATTGTTATAATCTGCCTCTCTTCTTCATTTTCAATCTTTCTTTCCATGAAAGCCGGCAGCCTGGTAGCGACTCTGTTTACGCTTAAAACGGCATCCTTTATCGGTGGCCTGATGCTGGTTGGCGTTGGCGTTGCAATTGTCTTCCAATCCCTGCAAGGAAGGCAAAACCACCAGCCCGTGAGCGGGGAACAAAAACAAAAAAGCAGCAGCGGCTTAACAATGGTGCCTCGAGTAATGCGTGAACCTGCCCAGGCCGACTTTGATTGTTCGGGTGCTATTTCGGGCAAGGAGGCAGTAATCCTGGGAGTGGCACTGGCCATGGATGCCTTCGGGGCTGGTTTTGGTGCTGCGATGATGGGATTTGCCCCGGTAACCACCGCCTTAACAGTGGGTGTGACTAAATTAATCCTGCTTTCCTCGGGAGTGTTGTTGGGAAAGAAATATGCAAGCAATATTTCCGGGGAGAGGGCTGCCATAGTTTCAGGAGCGGTACTGATGGTACTTGGCATCGCTCACCTCTGTTAGCCGTATATTTTAAAAGTAAAAATTTATATTGTGTATCTGAAAAATAATTGCTAAGCTAAAATAAGCTCCGCCAACACCCTGACTGTTGGGCTGCATACGGCATGAATATAGTTAAAAAGGAGACAAGCCTAGCGCCGGTTAGTTTAGTGCGCGCGCCAGACATATATATACCCATTGTCCTTCAATGCAGGGAGGTCTTTTTGGTATAAATATTGCATAAATCATATGTAACCCCCGATTCCGTGGAGAAAAACATTTTTAGGGAGGAAAGATGATTATGAATAAAATGTTGTGGCAACCAGGTGAGGAGCGCAAGGCCAGGGCTAATATGACTGGATTTATAAAATTAGTCAATGACAGGTTTGGGACAAACTTTGTAAAATACGATGAACTCTATTCCTGGTCAATCGAGAATAGCCCGGATTTCTGGGCACTTATGTGGGAATATGGAAAGGTCAGGGCTTCTTCACCTTACACCGGTATTGTCAAGAATTTTGACGATATGTTCAACAGCCAATGGTTTGAAGGCGCCAGGCTGAATTTTGCTGAAAATCTGCTGCGCTATCGTGATGAGAAAACAGCCCTTGTCTTTAAAGGAGAAGCACATGAGAGCAGAAAAATTACATACAGTGAAATCTACGACTTGGTGTCGCGGCTCAGCCGTGCGCTGAGGGCGGCCGGGGTTGTGGCCGGTGACAGGGTTGCCGGATTTATGCCAAATATGATTGAAGCAGTTACAGCCATGCTGGCAACAGCAAGTATTGGCGCCATCTGGTCTTCCTGCTCTCCTGATTTCGGTTTTCAGGGAGTCATGGACCGTTTTGGGCAGATACAGCCGAAAGTTCTTTTCGCTCCCAACGGGTACTCGTATAACGGCAAGGAATTTGACTCACTCCCGAAAGTGGCACAGATAGTCAGTGAAATTCCTTCCATCGAAAAAGTGGTCGTGGTCCCATATACCCAATCATCCCCTGACCTGACAGCAGTAAGGGATGCGGTGATGTTTGACGACTTCCTGGCGAAAGAAAAAGGCCTGGAGATCGAGTTTGAACAGCTTCCTTTTGAGCACCCCCTCTATATAATGTATTCATCCGGGACAACCGGTAAGCCCAAATGCATTGTGCACGGGGCGGGGGGGACTCTGATTCAGCACCTTAAGGAGTTAATCCTGCATACAGACCTTGGCCGGGAAGACACCAGTTTTTATTTTACCACCTGCGGATGGATGATGTGGAACTGGGTTGTCAGTTCACTGGCTGTGGGATCCACTGTAGTATTATTTGACGGCTCACCCTTTTATCCTGACGCCGGTGCTTTGTTTAAAATGGCTGAGGCTGAAAAAATCACTGTGTTTGGCACAAGCGCCAAATATTTGGCCGCATTGGAACAGGCAGGTGTAAAGCCCCGTGAAAGCTATGACTTATCAATGCTTAAGGCTATACTGTCCACAGGATCGCCGCTGTCTGTAGAGAGTTTTGACTATGTGTACAGGGATATTAAAAAGGATCTCTGCCTGTCTTCAATCTCAGGCGGTACCGACATTATATCCTGCTTTGCGCTTGGCAACCCCATTGGCGCGGTATATTCCAGTGAACTTCAGTGCCGCGGACTCGGTATGAAAGTCGAGGTTTTTAATGCTGATGGCAAGCCGGTTGTGGGGGAAAAGGGCGAACTTGTCTGCACCGCCGCTTTCCCGTCCATGCCAATATATTTCTGGGATGACGAAGATGATAAAAAGTATCTGGGCGCCTATTTTGAAGTCTATAAGAATGTGTGGCACCATGGTGATTATGTCCTGCTGACAGAAAACGGCGGTATGACTTTCTTCGGGCGCTCCGACGCCACCCTCAACCCAGGCGGTGTCAGAATAGGCACGGCGGAAATATACAGACTCATGGAGACGATGCCGGAAGTTTCAGACAGTCTGGTGGTTGGGCAGGACTGGGATAATGATGTAAGGGTGATTCTCTTTGTAAAACTTGCTCCGGGAGTTCTGCTTACTGAGGATCTGAAAACAAAAATAAAGACTCTGATCAGGCAAGGTACTTCTCCGCGCCATGTGCCTGCAAAGATTCTAAGTACCGGCGACGTTCCCTATACACTGAATGGAAAGAAGGTTGAAATCGCCGTCAGAAAAATCATCCACGGTGAAGAGGTGCAAAACAGGGAAGCTCTGGCCAATCCGGAATCACTGGATCTATACAGGGACTTAGCGGATTTAAAAGTATAACGCGTCAGAGTACAATAGATGCAAAGCGGCATCGATATCGGCGCAGATACATCACACTCATGTTTATAAAACAACCGTTCAACTATGACGGTTGTTTTTTTTCGTCAAGAAATAATTTGCTGAACGAGTCAGGCAAAACCAGGCGGTTTATGGCATTATCCTTTAAATCACAGCGTAAGTATGAGAGGAGGAGGCTGAAAGTGGTGCGTAAAAGCGGTTTACTGTTACTGATATTTTTTTTGCTGGCTTTGGGCGCTGGCTGCTCCAAGCGCCCAAAAACACATTTGCCGGATATTCTGCGTGTAGCTTCACTCAGTAATCCACTGACATTAAATCCTCTGTTTATACGTGATGCGTCCACGGCAGAAGCTGCATCCCTGCTTCATCCAGCGTTAATCGGCTTTGACAGGGACAACCTGCTCCCGCAACCCAGAATAATTTCGGAGTGGGAAGTAAGCAATGACGGCCTTATTTATCTGTTTACACTGAGAGAAGATGTGTTTTGGTCTGACGGCATGCCGCTGACCGCAGAAGATATCGCCTTTACACTGCGGGTGATTTGTCACCGGGACTATACGGGCCCTTTGTACATGCACATGCACAAGATTTCAGGCGCTGTAGAATACAGAGAGCGGCATGATTCTCCTCTGGCGGATGGAAGCATTAGCGGCGTAAGGGTCATTGACGGGCACAGCTTTGAAATCAGCCTGACTGAAAAATTTGCCTCGTTTCTGACTCACATGGCAATTTCCCCACTGCCGTTTCACCTGCTGGGAAGCGTCAATGCTGCCGCATTGGAGAGCCATGAGTATTCAAGGACAGTTACGGTGGGGCTGGGGCCATATCTTTTAAATGAATGGGTTCAGGACAGCTATCTCCATCTAACAGCCAATAACAAGTATTTTCTTGGCAAGCCTAAAATTGAAAACCTATATTTATGCATCGTTCCCAACCAGGAGACACAGTTAATTGAGCTGCTGGCGGGAAGGCTGGACCTGCTTCCCACATCTGTCAAGGTAGAAGACATTGCAAAGCTCCGGGATGACCCGACGCTGGCTGTATATTCTCATCTGCGTCTGGCCTACGATTACCTGGGGTTCAACATGAAGAAAGAAAACTCTCCGCTGGCCGATAAAAGAGTACGTCAGGCTCTTGCCATGACTTTAGACCGCGAGGAGATAGTGGCTAATCTTCTCCTTGGCTTCGGACAGGTGGCCCATGGTCCCTTGTCACCGCTGCAATTTGCCTATAACAGCGAGTTGGAAGGTATGCCATTTAATCCGGATTGGGCACAAAGCAAAATACTGGAGGCGGGGTTCGGTGAATATGAATTGAAGCTTATTTACAATGCGGGCAACCTGGTGCGGGAAAATGTGGCACTGCTGTTTAAGGAAAGAGCAGCAAAAATTGGTGTCAAGATCAGAATCACACTGCTTGAGTGGGAAGCCTTCCTGGACGCTTTGCACAAAGGGGATTTCGATATTATCATACTTGGGCACGGAACCGGTGTTGATCCCGATCTCACTTATTACTGGCATTCAAAAAGCCCCGGGAACAGCCTGGGCTACAGCAATACAGAAGTAGACCTGCTGCTGGAGGAGGGCTTGCAGACGGGGGATCTTGAGGAGAGAACACAAATATACAGGCATGCTGAGCAGCTTATAGTCGATGACGCACCGCTAATATGGCTTTATTACCGTGAGGCAGTCCATGCCGCCACTGCAAACCTGAAATACTTCACTCCCCATCCGGTTTCACTTTTTTATAATGTCCATGAGTGGAGTCTGGTGCAATGAAAGCGGGCAGCAGCATGCAAAAGTTTGTGCTGAGGCGTCTGGCGGAGACTTGCATTGTCCTGCTGGGGGTAACGCTTGTTACTTTTCTGATGATGCATCTGGCTCCCGGCCAACCGCTGCAGGCCAATCCGGAACTCAGGCTTGACCCTACGGCGGTTGAACGGTGGCTGCAATTGCGGGAGCTTGACAAGCCGCTGGCCGCGCAGTATTTAGCCTGGCTCAGCCGTGTCTGCACCGGGAATCTTGGCATATCACTGCTGCATAACAGGCCTGTTTTGGACATGATCAGAGAACGCTTGCCGGCTACGCTGCTTCTTACCGGAAGTTCGCTAATGCTTGGGCTTGGAGCAGCACTTCCGCTTGGCGTCATAGCGGCTGCAAAAGAAGGAAAGCCCGCTGATGGAATAATTGATTTCATCTCGCTTTGTTTCATTTCTCTACCTGGCTTTTGGCTCGGCATGATTTTAATTATGGTGTTTTCTTACCAGTTAAAATTACTGCCTGCTGCCGGCATGGTAACTCCCGGGGAAAGCGGCATGGCAGATTTGTTTAAACATATGGCGATGCCTGTGAGTGTGCTGGCGGCGGGGACTTTTGCCTATTATGTACGATATGTGCGTTTTGCGGTGCTGGAGATACTTAATCAGGATTTTGTAAGGACGGCCAAGGCAAAAGGGGTGCCACCGGCATTGATACTCTGCCGTCATGTGCTGCCCAACGCGTCTATTCCTCTTGTAACGCTGGTCGCACTTTCTATCCCGTTCCTTTTTACCGGCGCCTCTGTGACAGAGTATGTCTTTTCCTGGCCGGGCATGGGGCGCTGGATTATTACAGCAACGTTGTCGCGGGACTACACAGTAATAATGGCGGTAAATCTGATTATCGCCGTATTAGTGTCTCTGGCTAATCTAAGTGCAGATTTATTGTACCTGGTGTTTGACCCCAGAGTCAGACTGAGGGAATAAAAAAATCACGGGGGATAAGATGCGGAACAAACAGCATAAACAAATCGGTTTTAAGACTGTTGTCGGACTAATCCTTGTATTGGCCCTGGTTAGTGCTGCACTGCTGGCTCCTGTTCTTGCCACTCATGACCCTCATCTGATTGACACTGAAAACTGGCTGCAGCCTCCGGGAGCGGGGCATTTTTTCGGTACTGACAGGCTGGGCAGGGATATTTTCAGTCGCGTTCTTTATGGAGCAAGGGTTTCACTGGCTGTGGGAATCCTGGCAGTGGTATTGGCGGTTATCATTGGTACTGTCCTGGGAGGGTTTGCCGGGTACTATGGCGGTCTGGCAGACATGGCAATCATGCGCTTTACAGACGTTGTGCTGGCGTTCCCCTCATTATTTCTGATAATTACGCTTGTGGCACTTTTTGACGCTGAGCTATGGCTCGTGATACTGATAATAGGGCTTACAGGCTGGCCCCGCCTGGCGAGATTAGTGCGGGGTGAATTCATGCGCCTGCGAAATACAGATTTCCTCGTCTCTGCCAGGATGCTGGGTTCTTCTCACAGCAGGGCTATGTACTATCACCTGCTGCCCAATGCCCTTGGCCCCATTATTGTTTCGGCAACTCTTGGCGTACCGGCAGCAATACTCGCTGAAGCCGGTCTAGGTTATTTCGGCCTCGGTGCACAGCCTCCTGTTCCGACCTGGGGCAATATGCTAAGAGATGCACAGCTCTATATCAGGCAGGCCTGGTGGTATGCCACGTTTCCGGGACTGTGTATTTTTATCACAGTCATGGCCTTTAATTTACTTGGCGATGGCCTGCGGGGATATTTTAACCCAAGGCAAAAGGTGTGAATGATATGATGCAGGTTGCCGATTTAAAAGTGAGCTTTTATGCAGGTCGCAAAGAATATCCGGTGATAAGGTCTGTTTCATTTGAGATCAGGCAGGAAGAGATACTTGGTTTGGTTGGAGAAAGCGGAAGCGGCAAAAGCATGACCGCCCTGGCTCTGATGGGGCTGCTGCCGGCTGGAGCAAAGGCCGGCGGAAAAATTGGTTTTGGCGGTAAAATACTTACTCCGGGAAATGAGAGCGACTGGTCCGGTGTGCGCGGCAGGGAAATTGGAATGGTGTTTCAGGAGCATGCGGCATGCCTAAACCCTGTGATGAAAATAGGCAGACAGATATGTGAATCCCTGGAAGTTAACGGCATAGCCTCCGGTACAACAGCAATCAAAAAAACGCGCCGGCTGCTTGAAAGGTTTGGGATTGAACCGTCTAAACTCCGGTTTGAACAGTATCCCCACCAGTTAAGCGGGGGTCTGAGGCAGCGTGTGATGCTGGCTCTGGCCCTGGCCTGCGAGCCCAGGCTTCTCATTGCTGATGAACCTACCACAGCGCTGGATTTAACCATTCAGGCTCAGATTCTGGACCTTTTGTATGAGACGGTACGTGAAAAATCCACGTCGCTTCTTTTGATTACACACGATCTCGGTGTAGTCGCCCGCATGGCCGACAGGGTTCTTGTCATGTATGCCGGGAAGATAGTGGAGAAAGGCAGCGTGGTTGACATTTTCAGAGCTCCCGGCCACCCTTTTACTAAGCTGCTCCTGGAATCCACCCCCAGATTGGACCGGACTCTAAAAAAAGGTGCTCATATACTTGAAAATGAACAAGTTTGGGAGAACAGAGGGTGCTTTTTTGCGCCGCGTTGCACAAAGCGGCGTAAAATTTGCGTTTCAACCGTTCCCGAGCTTGTCGAGATACACAAATCTCATTTTGTCAGCTGTTTTAATTGCAAGGAGAGCATATGACAGAGCCCCTCCTGCTCACAAATAAAGTTTCTGCACAATATTTAATTGACAGTAAAAAAATAGCCATCAAAGCAGTGGACGGTGTTTCTCTGCAATTATTCAGTTCAGGGTCACTGGGGCTGGTGGGAGAAAGCGGCTGCGGCAAGACTACACTTGGCAGGCTGATAGCAGGACTGCTTAAACCATCCGACGGCTCTGTCATGTTCAGGGGAAGGCCGGTGGTACCCGGACAGCATCTGCCCGATTTACAGATGGTCTTCCAGGATCCCTACAGCTCACTCAATCCCAGAATCAGTATTCAGGGACAACTGGAGGAGGGCTTGCGAAATTTCAGATTAGGGGACAGAGCCATGCGCCTGCAGAGAATCAATGAAGCGCTGGTGTCTGTAGATATGCCGTCTGACTGTTTGTCTTCTTACCCTCACCAGCTCAGCGGCGGCCAACTCCAGCGCATCTGCCTGGCCAGGACACTTGTCCTGCGGCCTAAACTGCTGGTTTTGGATGAGCCCACTTCGGCACTGGATGCCCCGGTGCAGAGTCAACTGCTGGCGCTGCTTCTATCATTAATAGATGAATATGGCCTTTCATATATTATCATTTCACATAATCTGGCTGTGATCCGTCAGGTTTGCGACAGTGTAGCGGTGATGTATCTGGGCAGGCTGATAGAAGTGGGCCCTGTGGCAAAAGTTTTTAACTCACCCCGACACTTTTATACTGCCATGCTGCTTGATTCATACCTGCCGCCTGACCCTCTGCTCAGAAAGAACAAGACATCAGTAAAAGGAACCCTGCCAAACCCTCTCAAGCCGCCTGCGGGGTGCCGCTTTCATCCCCGCTGCAGCCATGCCGTAACACGCTGCAGGACAACCCCGCCACTACTCCGAGAGGTAGTCGATGACCACTTTTGTGCCTGTCATTTCTCAGGTTAATGATATAATAGTCAGTAAATAATAAATATTTAGATATTGACAAAAAATTGTAAACATATTACTATATATCTATAAATATCTGAACAGTGTACGAAATAGCCGACAATAAATCTATATAGGAGTTTTTATGGAAAAGCTAAAAATGTCAAAAGGCAGTATTCAGTCTGTTGCAAGAGCTCTAAGTATTTTAAATTTACTCATAGAAAGAAACGATATTGGTATTACTGAGCTTGCATTAGAATTAGGCGTACCAAAGGGCACCGTCCATGGTTTAGTTAAAACTTTAGAGGAATTTGGATATTTAGAACAAAATATAGATAACAAGAAATACCGCTACGGCTCTGAGTTGCTAAAAATTGGATTCACAAGTATCCGCAGGATTGAATTGCGAAAAATCGCTATGGAGAGAGCACAGAAATTATGTAACGAACTATCAGAAACAGTCCATGTAGGTCTATTACTAGGTGGCATGGTTGTTATAATAGCGCGTTGCACTCCAAGTCATCCATCTTTTATGCTGATGCCTGAGGTCGGCCTTAGTATACCTCCTCACTGCACCGCTATGGGAAAAGTTCTCTTATCTGAAATGCCAGAAGATAAACTGTCTGAAATATTAAACAAAAATGCACTGGAAAAATACACACCTCACACTGTAGTAGAATTAAACAAAATAAGAGAAAATTTAAAAAAAATAAAAGATAATGGTTTCTGTGTTTCACATCAAGAAGCATTAATCGGGTTAAGTTGTACCGCTGCCCCAATCAGAGATCACTCTGGTAAAATTGCTGCATCTATTAGTATATCAACTAGTACAGAACAGTTACTATGCCAAGAAGGAAAACTGGAGAAATTTGTTGAGAAGATTATTAATTCCGCCGCTTATATTTCACAGCAGATGGGTTACCAAGCCAAAAACTAATTATTTTTTTTATGGACATATAAAAACACAGTTCGACATAGCCGTACATTTAAGTAAATTAAGTCTTAATTCGATAAATTGACTTCGTCGTTATGTTCTATTTCCACACTACTATAAGGTCATATCGGATTAATATCACATTATTTTAATTAATGATTTTAATTTGTAATAGAAAGTTTATGCGGATGTAATTATTGCGTAAGGCTAATAGGGAGGCGATATGATAAAAAGGATAAAAAATATGAACCGGAGGGGATGCAAATAAGGTTTAACGTTCCAAATATGCCCTACATGAAGTAACTAAAAAATAATAGGAGGTATTTTAAATGTCGAAGAAAAGCTATCTTGCGATGCTTACATTCATAATAGTTTTCACTTTGTTATTTTCTATGTTATCTGGGTGCGGTAAGAAAACTACAAGTGAGGTAGAAGATTGGCCAAAGCGACCCATAGAATGGGTTTTAGCAGTTTCAGCAGGTGGAGGAACAGATATTTTTGCTCGTAATATGGCGAAGTCCCTTGGTGAAATACTTAATGCGGATATCAGAGTAGACAATAAGCCGGGAGAGTCTGGTAGATATGTTCTGCGCCAACCTGCAGACGGGTATACATGGACAGCAACCCATGAAATTGCTACTACCCAGTTGTTGCAACCTGAAACTGAGTTTAACCTGAAAACCTGGGCACCTATAGCAAATATACAGGATGACCCGAGATGGATGGTAGCGTTTAAAGACAGTTCCTTTAGTAATGCCAAAGATCTAATAGAATATGCACGTACAAACAGAGTAACGGTAGGAGGGGTCTCTGCAGTTGGTCCTGATGCAGTAGCTGTGTTTTTTTTAAATAAACATGCAGGCACTAAATTTGAATATATTCCATTTGACTCTACCGCAGAAGTTATAACTGCAGCCATGGGGGGCGCTATAGATGTGATGACCGGCAGCTTGATTTCATTTGTTCCACAGTTACAAGCTGACCAGCTAAGATTAATGTTGGTGTTTTCAGAAAACACTATAGCAAAATTTCCTGACGTTCCTACAGCCAGAGGATTAGGTTATGACGTTGTAATGTCTACATACCGTGGAATCGGAGTTTCTATTGAAACGCCTGAATATATAAAGCAGAAAATTCTTGATGCTATCAAAGAAGCAGTTACTACTGAATTTTATCAAGACTATATACGCAAAAATTTTCTTGACCTGATTACAGACATTGCATACCTAGATGATGCAGAAGAACAGCTTGCCAGACTTCATGATATGACTAAAGAATTCTTGACTGGTATTCGCTAAGTAAAATTTAAAAAATAAGAGATAGGAATGATCGCGTGAAAAAGGGAGAACCGATTTTCTTGATAGTGCTGCTGGTCATATCCATCTTTATGTTTGTTGATAGTATAAAGCGCCCGGCAATACATGTGGGACAGATAGGACCGGGTGTTTGGCCAGCAGCTGTTAGCGGAGCGCTGATTTTTATCATTATAAGTTTTTTAGCAGCAAATCTTCTTGAACAGGTAAGAGGTAAGAATTCAATGGCCTTACTTGTGGAAGAGTGCCCTGTAAAACACAGTATTGATATAGAACAGTTTGAGAATCAGCAAGCCAGCAAAGTTTTTTTAAAAATGCAACAGGCATATATTCCAGTTTTAGTAGCAGTGACAATTGCTGTTTGTATTTATCTAATGAATATTATTGGCTTCCTGTTCACTGTACCGATAATAATCATTGCAATGATAAAAATTCAAAAGTATGTCTTAAATCCTCTCCTCCTTATACTAATAGCAGTTGGCAGTTCAATATTATTGTCAGTATTTTTTGGCACCGTGTGTCACTTATACTTAGCACGCGGTATCGGTTTTTTTCGGGAAATAAGCTATTTTATTTACTGAAGTAAATCCGGGCCGGTTATTCCCTGCCCGGAAGCCTTTTTTTAAGGAGGAGTGAAACGTGAGTTTTGACTTGTTGATACACGGTTTCTTAACTGTTATTCAACCGATAAACTTTCTCTGGATGGCTGGTGGTCTTTTAGGAGGGATATTTTTAGGCGCGGTACCTGGAATTGGTCCTGGCCTGGGTATAATTTTGCTTACCCCGCTGACTTTTTATTCTCCGCCCGAGGCAGTCTTCGTCATGATGATTGCCATGTACTGCGGAGGTATGTGTGGTGGAGCGATTAGCTCTATATTGCTGCGTATTCCTGGTCACCCTTCGGCGGCTCCAACCGTATTTGATGGCTACCCTCTGGCCATGAAAGGCCAGGCGGGAAAGGCTATAGGCACATCTTTGTTTGCTTCCGGGCTGGGAGGAATTTTTGGGTCTCTAGTTTTAATTCTGGTAAGTACTAAGCTTGCAACAGTTGCAACGAAATTTACTCCGGCAGAATATTTTGCTTTGGCGGTAGTTGGCTTGACCGTTATTGCCTCTGTTTCTGGTAAATCACTAGGTAAAGGGTTGGTTGCGGCCGCTATAGGGTTGCTAATTCCAACTGTGGGTGTTGATCGTATTACCGGTGTGGCCCGATTTACTTTTGGTTTTTATAGCTTGTATGAGGGTTTTCACTTTGGGCCTGTACTGGTTGGAATTTTCGCTATCTCTGAAGTGATTCGAAGGTCTGGAGGTTTTACCAGTGTGGAAATAGTTGCAAAAAAAATCAAAGCCACTTTTCCGAGCTGGCTGGAGTTTAAGGAATTGTGGGGCTGCATCTTACGGTCGTCAATAATCGGGACTTTTATTGGTATTTTACCGGCCGTTGGAGGCACTACTGCTGGTTTTATAAGCTATGGAGAAGCAGTTAGGTGGTCTAAGAACCCTGAAAAGTTTGGAACGGGAGCGTTAGAAGGAATAGCGGCTCCAGAAGCGGCCAACAATGCAGCAGCCCCTGGTGCTTTAGTGCCTTTGTTAGCGTTAGGTATACCTGGCAGTGGGTATACCGCTTTAATCCTGGCAGCTTTTATGTTACACGGTTTGCGGCCTGGCCCTTTGCTTTTCGTAGAACAACCAAAGCTTGTTTATACCATCTTTGTGGGAGTTTTATTTGCCAATTTATTAATACTCCTACTTGGTCCGTGGTTGGCCAATATTTTTGCCCGAGTTATAGATATACCTTACAGTATTTTAATGCCTTTTATCATAATCTTTAGTATTGTCGGGGCTTATGCTATCCGAAAAAGCCACTTTGATCTATGGGTAATGTTTATCTTTGGCATTGTGGGGTACATAATGAACCATTACGATTATCCTCTTATGCCACTGGTTTTGGGGGTAGTTTTGGGAGATATGGCTGAAATGTCTTTAAGGAGGGCGTTACTAATTACCGGGGGCAGTTTCTGGGCGGTTATCTCAAGACCAATTACTGCCGGTCTTTTAATTGCTGCTGTGATTGCTTTAATCCTACCGCCGCTAATCACTTATGTTAAGCGTAAGAGATGCATGGCGACAGAAGCAATGGGTAAAACAGGCATGTAAAAATAAGTAAAACTTAGACTTATTTAAAGGGGAGATGAATTAATGATTATCAATCAGGAAAAGTGTACTAGCTGTGAAACATGTGTGCCTTATTGTCCTTTGGGTGCTATTGAAGTCAAGGGAGATATGGTGGACATCAACCAGGAAGAGTGTGTGGAATGCGGTGTCTGTTACCGTTTGGATCTCTGTCCTTCTGAAGCTATCGAGCCGCCCGAACTAAAATGGCCTCGGGTCCTGAGGTCTCATTATAGTGATCCAAGTGCAAGACATCCTGACACTCAAATCATGGGGCGAGGTACTATGGAGATGAAAACAAACGATGTGAGCGGACGTTTTTGCCAGGGAGAAGTAGGCTTTGGAGTAGAAGTAGGTCGCCCTAATACCGGAACCAGATTGCGAGATGTGGAAAAGGTAGGTATGGCTATTGCTAAGGTAGGAGTTCAATGGGAAACGGAGGGGAACCCCACCTATTATCTAATGACTGATCCCGCTAGCGGGAAAATGAGAGATGATGTGCTTGAAGAAAAAGTTCTCTCCGCCATTCATGAGTTCAAGACACCGTTAAAAAAACTAAAAGATGTCCTGGAAGCGATAGAAAAAGTCAGCAAAGAGGTCGATACTGTATTAAGCGTTTGTATAATTACAAAGCTAGAAGAGGACGGCTCCATTCCAAACGCGGAAAAAGCCAGAGAGCTGGGGTACAATGTCGCTATTAATCCGAAAGTTAATGTTGGTTTGGGAAGACCTTTATTTGACTTCGAAAAAGGAGGAAATGTCTAATGACACATTCTCTACATCGGCAGGGTAGTAAAGAGAATTTACAAGATGATTTCGCCCTAATGTGTATACCTACACTTGCCACCTTTAATGAGGCTCCCCAGAAAGCTGCACGTTTTTTAGAAATAATTAAAAAGTATTGCCCTGATAACTACGGCGTAATCAGCCGGGGTAACAAATACACACACGATGATGTTGCATTAATAGAGGCATTAAACATATCTCCCGCAATCTTTTGTGTGATTAATCGTAAAGATGATCTTACTAGCATCTTCAGAGAGTTAAAAGAGGATGATCTGGGACTGAGTGTAGTAGTAAATGGTATCTATGAGATCATTGAAGAATGCTGCCAACAAGCTGGATTACAACCTCATACAGTCAATCATTCATTAGGAGTATGGGGTAGTACTGATAAATTGCCTTCCAAAGAGACCTTAGAGATTATAACTATGTGCGGGCACGGACAAGTGGGCACTAACTTAGTATACCACCTTTTGGAAGAGATTAAGAAAGGTAAAATCTCGGTGCGCGAAGCTGCTGAAACCCTGGCTAAGCCTTGCATCTGTGGTTTTTTTAACACTAAACGGACTGAATCCTTACTTAAACAGATTCTTAAGTCAACATAATCAGCATTGGGATAATTTGCAATGCACTTTTTACAATTATATAAGGACCGTTTTGCGTATGACGGTCCTTAAATAATTAAGACTGAATATCTATCGCACGAACTACTACCCCGCGACGGACAGTAGAAAAATAATTTGTTCCACCCCTACAACTTGAAGGGAGGAAATGAGTTGGACGAGTTTGCTAGAAAAGGGTCGGTTAACCTAAAGCAGGAAGTTATTCAGGCTGGTTGGTGTGTTTCCTGTGGTCTGTGTGCAGATATGTGTCCCTATATAAAAACGGTAGAAGACCGAATAGCCATTGTTCATGAGTGTAATGCTGATGAGGGTAACTGTTACAAGGTTTGTCCTCGTACAGCAACCGATTACAGTTTTCTACACAGACAAATTAGAGATAGTGATGATTATGATTATATTTTAGGCGGGTACAGAAAAATTTATATGGCACGTGCAATAAATAACAGTCATCATGAGTCTGGGCAGTATGGTGGGGTAGTTACAGCCCTAACCGCAATGTCATTACGGGAGGGTCTGGTGGACTCTTCCTTGTTAACGGCCAATTCAGTTGAGGATAGCCGTCCAGAATATGTTATTGCAATGGATGAAGAGAATGTAATACGTGCAGCTGGTTCGAAGTATGTGGTGTATCCTACAGTAAGGGGACTATACCAAAGAGAGATGAGTCAAAAAGATAAAACTTTGGTTGTTGGTCGCCCCTGTCAGGTAACTGGCCTTCGTAAAATGCAGCATTATACAAGTGTAGCACAGGGAAAGAAGGTTGAATTTATAATTGGGCTGTTTTGTTTTTGGGGATTAGAATATGCATTTTATAATTACTTGGAAGATGAGTTAGGCATTCATTCCATTACAAGTATAGATATACCGAAAAACAGAGGTGCGATTATTAAGACCTCTTCAGAGGTACACGAAGTGCCATTGGAAAAGGTCAGGACCTTTATCCGCAGGGGTTGTCATTCATGTTTCGACCCCACCTCTGAGCTGGCGGATGTCTCAGTAGGTTCCACAGAATCGGAGACTAGTTGGTGCACTCTGATATCACGTACTGAGAAAGGTAATGAGTTGGTAAACAAGGCTATCTCCCTGGGAGTGATCGAAGTTCGCTCATATTCTTCTGAACTTGAAGAACAGCTCCGGGAAGCTGTGAGAAATAAAAAGGCAAGAGTTCTCTTGGAAAAGCACGAAACTGTCTCCGTGAACCGTTCTTATTTACGAATAAACGACAGCCTTCAAGAGAAGTTGAAGGGAGGTAGTGTTTCATGATTAGAAATGAACCTGGAACTACGGTTATACTTACCGGGAACGAAGCAATGGCCAGAGGAGCAATGGAAGCCGGGGTGCAATTTTGTGCATCTTATCCCGGTTCTCCTTGCGTAGAGGTTGCCGATGTGCTAATTCGATGTCACGACAGGGGGATATACGGGGAGTGGTCTACTAATGAGATAATAGCGCTGGAGGCAGCGGCTGCGGCTTCTTTTAGTGGGATGAGATCAATTTGCGTTATGAAGCAGAACGGACTTGCGGTCGCTGCTGACTTCCTGTTGAGTTTAAACCACTCAGGCGTCAGGGGAGGATTAGTTTTAGTGGTCGGAGATGATCCCTCGGCTCATTCTAGTATCAATGAAGTTGATTCACGTCATTTTGCACGATTTGCCGAGATACCACTCCTGGAACCGTCCACGGTGCAAGAGGCTTGTGATATGACCCGGTGGGCTTTTGAGCTGTCTGAAAAGGTTCAAACTCTTGTAATTATTCGCGTGGTAACCCGTATCTGTCATGCTCGTGGCAATGTTGTTTTAGGAGAACTTCCGCTAGTATCGGAAAAGATACCAAGGATAGAGCCGTGGGATCGTTTTTTCTGTGTGAGCCTAGCACATTTGGCTGTTCACGTCCGACAAGAGCAAGCCCGCGAAGTTTTTGAAGAGTGTGCTTTTAACCAATATGAAGGTCCTGAGGATCCTGTTTCAGTGGTTGTAACCTCAGGCCCGTCGTCATTGTATGCCCGAGAGGCACTGTCCTTGCTTGGGATAAGGGAAAAAGTAGGGATTTTAAAAATGGGTGCTACGTGGCCTGTGCCTCGTAACTATATTTTAAATCATCTCGGCAAATCTGAAAATATAATATTTTTTGAAGAGACAGATGCGTTTTTAGAACAAAACATTACGTCTGTTATGGCACAATTCGGTGACAGAAAGTATCACTTTTTCGGTCAGGCCTCTGGCCACGTTGAAGGTGAGCGTGGTGTAGGAGTTGGGGAAATGAGTACAAATCAAGCGGTTAAGGCTTTGAGTAAGATATTTAATATAGACAACCCCCTTGTTAGGCCAAATACCTCTGATATTAAAGAGATACTCAGAGGGGGACTCCCAGAACGGGAGCTGACAATGTGTCCCGGTTGTCCTCATCGCTCCTCTTTCTGGGCCATTAAGACAGCCCTGGAATTAGATGGGAGAGAAGGGTTTACCCTTGGAGATATTGGCTGTTATACTTTAGGAGCTCTTCGAGGCGGTTTTTATCTTCTACGTAGCGTATTTTGCATGGGTAGTGGGGCAGGCCTTGCCAATGGATTTGGACAGCTTCATCGCTTTGGATTTAACCAACCTGTAATAGCATTGGCGGGGGATTCGACCTTTTTCCATGCATGTATACCTGCTTTGGTTAGTGCACAGTACAACAATGCTAATTTTACCTTAGTGATCTTAGACAACGGAACAACGGCCATGACAGGCTTTCAGCCCCATGCCGGTACAGGATTAACCGGTCAAGGCACATCTACAGGGCCACTTATAATTGAAAATATAACCAGGGGACTTGGCATAAAAACGGAGATAGCCGATCCTCATCAATTGAAAAAAACTGTGGAATTATTATACAGAATGTTAAAAAAACAAGGTCCTAAGGTGGTAATATTACGAAAACCCTGTTCCTTGGAGGCTTCACGAATAAAACGTCGCCTTTATCAGGTAAATCCTGTGGAATGCATTGGCGACAGTTGCGGCTGCTCCCGATTTTGTAGTAGAGTATTTGGCTGCCCTGCCATCTTCTTTGACAACGAGAAGGGGAAGGCGTACATTAATGACCTCCTGTGCACTGGCTGTGGTGCTTGCAGTGACCTTTGTCCGCGTGAAGCAATCTACGAGGTAGACACTAACCAAGCGGAGGTGAAAATGGCATGAAAGGGCTTAAAGAACCTTTAAACATTATACTAACAGGTGTTGGAGGACAGGGTAATATCATTGCGTCGGGCTTGGTTGGCATTGCTGCTACCATGGCTGGCCTGAAAGTTACCATTGGGGAAACTTATGGAGCCTCTCAGCGAGGAGGCACGGTTATGAGCAATATTAGGATTTCACTAAGAGAAGATTTCGGTCCTCTTATACCGACAGGATGCGGAGATATAATTGTGGCCTTCGAGCCTCTAGAAGCTTTGAGGATAGTTTCAGAGTACGGTAACTCTGAAACTAAGATTATTGTTAATAATGAGCCAATATATCCTTTAGCTGTATTAATGGGGGAAAGTGATTATCCTGCTGTTAATGATATACTGGCTTTGTTAGAAAAAATAGTAGGAGATGTAATTACCTTTAATGCCACAGCTCTGGCCAGAGAAGCTGGAGATCCCAGGGTACTAAATATGGTAATGATAAAAGCTTTAGCTGTCTCAGGATACCTGCCGTTTCCAGCCTCCTATTTTGACGAAGCATTAGAAACATTTTTACAAGGTCTTCCATCTGAAAAAAGAGAAGTTAACAGGCGTGCGATGGGTGTTAAGGTGGAGCTGTTTTAACTACTAGATTGTCAACTCTTAAACTATGGATAAAGGTATTTATAGTAATGCTTGCATATCCGCCGTAAATTGTCATTCAATACCCTTCGAAGCTTTTGATTCATATAGGTAGCGGATAAGCTTCATCAAATCTGTGCGTACCAAATCTAAAATGTTAAGTTGTAATACAGATAGAAAAAACATCATTCTACTCTAGTAAAGATGAAATATCTTAACATCACTTTGTCTTATTGCTGCTATAACCTTAGATTACCTTGATTTACTCTCACTGTTTTGGACATGGCTCCTATATATTATTTCTTTATTTGCAATGGTATTAGTAAAATAGGACTGGAGGAGTAGTATTGAAAGTAGATACTTCAAAGTGTGTTGGCTGCGGCAATTGTGTACCTGTATGCACCATGGGGGTAATATCGGTCAGGGATAAAAAATCTTACATCAACCAGGATGAATGTGTCGAATGTGGAGCCTGCGAAAGATTCTTAATCAACAAGAAGGAGCCCCCCGCCTTGGTGAGAATCGCAAGGTGTATCTTGGGCGCATTAAAATTAGGTTACCAAGCCCCTTTGGATGCATGTCCCACAGGTGCTCTTTATCAGCCCGATATTGAGTGGCCCCGTAGTGTGAGAAGAAGTTTTAGTGACCCTACTGTCCCGCATGAGTCAACGGGTATTCGTGGTAGAGGGACTGATGAAATTAAGACTAATGATGTTACAGGTAGATTGGAATCAGGCGAGGTTGGCCTCGTTGTTGAATATGGCCGTCCCGGCATTGGAGCTCGTTTTAAGGATCTTGAAAAAATGTCGAAGGCTTTGGCTGTTCAAAACGTAGAATTCGAGATAGACAACCCGGTTACACAATTGATGAGTGATAAAAGTACAGGTGAAATAGTTCCTGACGTCCTTGACGAAAAGGTTATGTCAGCTATTATCGAGTTGCGGACTTCCATAGAAAATGTACCGGCTGTGCTGCAGGAAATCACACGTGTAGCCGAAGATTGTCCAACTGTTTGCAGTTTTGGTATTGCAACCCGTTGTACAGAAAACGGAGATGTGGCTTATGAGCAGCTTGTTAAGGAGCTTGGGTTTACCATGTCTCTAAATGGCAAGACAAACCTCGGCCTGGGAAAACGTTCTGAGGAGGCAGCACAATGACAAACACTTTACATCGCAGAGGCACACCCGAGGGACTGCAGGAAGACTTTATTGTCTTCGCGCTGACGGCAAAAGGTCATAATAGAAAAGACGCAGCACCAAAGATAAAAAAGTTTATTGAACTTGCTTTAAAACATAACCCCAACAGTATAAGCAGTTCTTCTTTCTATTCTTATGAAACTGGAACGGATTGGTCAAAAGTATATGATGGGGTGGTAGATAATTCCCATGCGGCAGCAAACTTTTCCGATCTTAGGTCAGTTAAAAATTTTATTAGCGTTCTCAAAGAGGCTGATCTGGGAATCTGTATTAATGTTTCCGGCCTCTTAGAACAGGTAAGGCAGTGCTGCTCAGAAGTAGGGATTTCCCGCCACAGTGTAGAACACTCCCTTGGCATAATCGGAAAAAGAGACATGCTCCCAAACAACCAGGTGCTGGAACTGAACACTATGTGCGGTCACGGAATGGTTTCTTTTAACCTGATCGCCAAAGTAATTGAACATGTTAAACTGGGGAAGATAGATGTTAAAAAAGGTGCACTGTTATTGGCAAAACCATGTATGTGCGGTGCTTTTAACACAGTCAGGGCCGCAAAATTATTGGACATGGCTCGCGACTCTTTTTAAAAGTCCTTTTACAGCAAAAAACTGGATGTGAGAAAACACACTGGAGGAACACCGGAGGTGAGAAACATTTACACCCGGCCCTATATTTGTTATAATCTAAACATCTGCGAGGTTAAAACGGGAGGCCTGTTATGTACAAGATAACGCTTATACCAGGGGATGGGATAGGGCCTGATATTACAGCCGCCACAAAAAAGGTACTGGAAGCATCGGGGGTACGAATTGAGTGGGATGAAGTGATGGCGGGTGAGGGGGCGATTGGTGAATTTGGAACTCCGCTGCCTGCACAGGTTATTGAATCGATAAAAAGGAATAGAATTGCACTTAAAGGTCCGCTGACCACCCCGGTGGGAGGAGGATTTCGCAGTGTCAATGTTGCTTTGCGCAAGGAACTGGATCTGTATGTAAACCTGCGCCCGGCCCGTACATACGAGGGGATTCGCTCACGTTATTCGGGTATTGACTTGGTTGTGGTGAGGGAAAATACTGAAGATTTATATGCAGGTGTAGAGCATATGGTGGGTGAGGACGCCGCTGAGAGTATTAAAATAATAACGCGGAAGGGCAGTGAAAGGATTTGCCGTTTTGCGTTTGAATACGCACGCAAAAACAACCGCCGTAAGGTTACGGCGGTTCACAAGGCTAATATCATGAAATGCACAGACGGACTCTTTCTGGCAGTTGCTGCTGATGTGGCCAGAGACTTCCCGGATGTGGAATTTGAAGACCGGATCGTGGATAATATGTGTATGCAGCTTGTAATGAAACCGGAGCTCTATGATGTACTGGTGATGCCTAATTTGTACGGAGACATTATATCAGACCTCTGCGCGGGGCTAACCGGCGGCCTGGGCGTTGCGCCTGGCGCTAACATAGGTAGTGACACCGCAATTTTTGAGCCTGTCCACGGCAGTGCGCCCAAGTATGCCGGGCTTGACAAGGTAAACCCCACAGCTATGATTCTTTCATCTGTTATGATGCTGAGGCATTTAGGTGAAGACAGTGCTGCGCAGCGGTTGGAAAATGCACTGTCAGCTGTTATCCGGAAAGGAAAAACTGTTACCTATGACCTTGGCGGTTCTGCTACAGGCCGTGAAATGGCAGAAGCTATCATTGATGAGATGTCAGGGTTTTAAATTCTTTTCGGCCATTTCAACCATCTTCTTAACCATGTTGCCTCCGATTTTGCCGCCCATGCGGCCGCCCACCTTGCCACAGTTGCGGGACGATATGCTATCCCAGCCTTTTTCTGAGATGGTGCCTGCAATGCCAAGTTCGCCGGCAATTTCATTTTTATATTTACTCAGGGCAGCTTCCAGCGAGGAACCAGGACTGCTATCCACAATGCCAAGCTCAGATGCAATCTCCTGTTTAAATTTTTCAAGCGCCTGTTCCACTCCGGGAACCAGGCGTTTTCTGTTTTTGTTGTTTGCCATTTTATTCACCTCCTGATTATAGTTTTACCACTGACTGTTGCAGTATCCAGACAAAATTGTCTTCAAATGAGAAATGATGAATAACATAGACTCAGGTCGCAGTAGCAAAATATAAAAAAGGAGTGACAAAAATGACGCCTAACATGCTTGCTTACTTTCATTCATTTAAACAGGCCGACGCCGCGGCAAAAGCCTTAAATGAGTCGGGGTTCCCAAGCTTTGTCGATAAAGTAAAAAAAGACCTGCCCAACCCTGATTTTAGTGTATCAGAACTGATGGTTGGATTCCTGCCTGACCTGGCGCACGGGATTTTTGGCAGCGGAAGAAAGGCCGGTGATGAGAAAGAAAAAGAGGATGGTGCATTCCTGTTAATTATTGAGGAAGAACAGGCAAAAGAGGGGGAGCTTAGAGAGTTGCTGCGGCAGTTTGGCGGAGAACTAATCAGAGAGCAGTGACAAATCGTATACCCTTAATTCAAGGTTGTCCAGTTTGCTCAAATCCAGACGGCTTTCAACAGTAGCGGGCACAGTAACAATATCAGGGTTTCCATCACTGATAAAGCGTTCGTCTGGGTTGTTGGTAAAATAAGCAAGCCAGCGGTAAAGTTCTACCTCATCCGCCCTGATTCTTGGCAGTTTAGAAGGATTAAAGCGATTGTCAAACGGGGAAAAAGCCGGGTTTGCCCCTACCAAAAGGACGGCGTTATTAACATAGCTGATACCTTCCCATTCGCCGTACAAAAGATGGCTGTCTTCACGGGGACGGACACCGTAGGGCAGCGCCAGTGTGTTTACCTTATAGCCGGGCAGATATTCTTCCGTGGTTTTTACATGACGGGCCAAAGCCCTGATTCCTTCTTCCATGGAAACTTTGCCCAGATTCTCATGATTATAAGTATGATTGCCAATTTCAAAGCCAAGGCTGATGAGTGTCTCCAGCTTTTGCCTTATATACTCTTTTTGCCTGAAGGGCAGCGGGTAATAAATATAGAAGGTCCCGGCAAGTTTAAAGTCGGGATATTTTTTGTTTAAATCTATCAGAATTCCAACTGCGCTGTCCGGGTCCACCACAAGCTCGCCATTGACTTCAACCAGGCGGAACTGCCCTGCTGTCCCGTCATCGAAAGTAAGAATGAATGGTGTTGTGCCGGCAGGCAGATCTATATTGCCTGCCAGATAATCATTAAGATTCACAGGCCGGTAACCTTCTGTGTAAAGTGTTTCCATATCGCGCCGGAAATTATCTTTATGGCGTGCCCACGTATCTTCTTTATTTCCCACTTCATGGTACATAAGTACCATCACTTTACCCAATTCATTTGGCCTGACAGCAGCCAGGTCGATTTCCTCCTGTCCGTTTGGGGCAGGATCCACCGGGACACTGTCATCAGGTTTTTCGTCTTGCGGTGCGGGGTTATCTACAATTACACCAGGATCAACAGGGGGGACGGGAGCGTTAGTTTTGGCAGCAGACAGACAGCCGGTAAACAACAACAGAAAACAAATAACTACAACTAATTTTTTCACTCTCATCACCTCAGATAAAACTTTATCTTACAGGCACTGCTGGAGTCAATGGTCAACTTTGCCAGTAATTGCTGATAGTCATTAAAATTAAAGATTTTTGAAGAATACAGTCATGTGTGATATACTTTACATACTATAATAGTGTATTGAGAGAGATAAAGATAAAATGATTCATGAGTTGGGAGGAGAGCAGGATGCCAGACACAATGAAAAAAAGGGTCATTGCGAAGCAGAGAAGCACTGAACTGAAAAAGCATATTGAGCCCTACCTGTCTGCACGGCCGCGCATTCCCGATGGGTTCAATCATTGGTCTAAAATACTGGAGCGGCAGGAAAAAATCAAGAAACATTTTAATGTAACTGACGAAAAGTGGAATGATTGGCATTGGCAGGCATCGAGACGTATAACTTCTGTTAAAACACTAAAAAAATTGCTCAATTTGGATGAACAACAGTTGCAAGCTGTGAGTAAAGTTGGTGAGAGGTATCGCTGGGCAGTCTCACCATATTATTTAAGCCTCATAGACCCTGATAACCCCCTTTGCCCCGTCCGGCGGCAGTCCATACCTTCCTGGGAGGAACTTGATGATACCTGTGGCCAGGATGATCCCATGGCGGAGGAATACACATCGCCTGCACCCGCCATCACCAGGCGCTACCCTGACCGCCTGATCATTAATGTAACTAACCAGTGCGCCATGTACTGCAGGCATTGCCAGAGAAGACGCAATATTGGCGAAATCGACCGTATGACGTCTCGTGAACAGTTAAATGCAGCCCTTGACTACATCAGGCGTAATGAAGAAATCCGGGACGTGCTGCTTACAGGCGGCGACGCCCTTATGCTAAGCAATGAAAATATTGATTGGCTGCTGACTGAACTGGACAATATCCCTCACGTGGAAATTAAGCGTCTTGGATCACGTACGCTAGTCACCATGCCTATGCGTGTGACCGACGAGCTGTGTAAAGCTCTGGAGAAGCATTCTCCTCTTTACATTAACACACATTTTAACCACCCGATTGAAGTAACACCAGCGGTGGCGGAGGCATGCGGTAAACTGGCAAGGGCGGGAGCTGTACTGGGTAATCAGGCTGTACTTCTGGCTGGTGTAAATGATGACCCCCATGTGATGAAAAAACTGAACCATGAGCTTCTTAAAGTTTTAATCCGCCCCTATCTTATCTTTCATGCTAAAAATGTGAAAGGGACAGCTCATTTCCGCACCGGTGTTGAAGTGGGGATTGATATCATGGAACAACTGCGCGGCTTCACGTCCGGCCTTGCGATTCCAACATTTATTGTAAACGCTCCGGATGGTTATGGAAAAACGCCTATGTTTCCCAATTACCTGCTGTCTGTGGGTAGGAATAAAGTAACAATCAGAACTTGGGAAAACAGGGTTATGGTATACGAGGACCACTGCGTCAAAAAAGACTGAAAAATTGTGCCGGAAAACAGGGGGCTCTAAAAAAGCCTCCTGTTTTTATTCTTGCTGCAGGAATCCCGGCTATACTGTTGAACTACAAAGAATATAATTGCAGCAGGTAAAAGACACTTTTAGTTCTCTGTTACATAAAATATTTCAACCAAACACTTGTTCGTCTATTCAAAATATGCTATAATATGATAAAAAAAGAAGAAGGAGCATGTGTGTCATGGAAGAGCGTATGTTTCAGGAGCTCATGGGGCGGTTTGAACAGATTCAGGACAGTCTCAGACAGATTCAGGAGGACATGCTTGAAGTAAGGGTGGATGTATCAGAGCTGAAGACAGACGTATCAGGGCTGAATGGCAAGGTCTCACGTATCGAAGAAAAGCAGGATATGATATTTGCAGAGACAGCAGGCTTGCTTGAGTTTCGCACTGAGACTTTGTTGCAGCTTCAGGATCTGCAGATTAATCACAAGTCAATCAGCGCCCTGCTGGGGGAACACGATATTCAGATCAGAAGTTTACAGCGCCGTGTATAATTGCATGTTGTTTACAAAATGCCGGGATAATCCCGGCTGCTTTTTTAAATTAATACCGTATTCCGATAGTGAATCTGCCACAGATAAAGGAATATTAAGGAAAGCGTAGAATCTAGAACGAGAAGTGCCGGGGGTGATGGTATGGATGATACTGTATACTGGCTGGCGCTAAGTCTTGTCTCTGAACTGGGTGCAAGAAGGATACGTCGGCTGGTCGAATACTTTGGCTCTGCCCGGCAGGCTTTTAGTGCCGGTGCAGATGAGCTTTACCTGTCGGGGGTTGCCGCACGGGCTGTGGAAGCATTGCTTGCTGAGCGTAAAAGAATTGAGCCTTATCTGGAATGGGAGCGCCTTATTGGCGGAGGAATTTCTTTGGTGACGCTGTTTCACCCGCATTATCCACAGCTGCTGCAGCAAATTTACGATCCACCGACAGTTCTTTTTTATAGGGGGGATTTGGGGATACTAGAAATGCCGTGCATTGCTGTGGTGGGGGCAAGAAAGGCAACTGAGTATGGCAAGACTGTGGCATTTAGGCTCTCGGCAGACCTTGCCCGGTCCGGTATTGCTGTGGTGAGCGGGATGGCGCGCGGCATTGATACTTCCGCCCACCAGGGCGCGCTGCAAAGCGGGGGGAAGACTGCTGCGATACTTGGATGCGGGTTGGATATATGCTACCCGCCTGAAAACCTGCGCCTGCGAGAGAGAATTGCCGGCAGCGGAGTGATTGTGAGCGAGTTTCCCCCCGGCACACAGCCTAAGCCTGCACATTTTCCCCTCCGCAACAGAATTATAAGCGGCCTTTCGTTGGCTACAGTTGTGGTGGAAGCTGGTGAGAAAAGCGGAGCTCTGATTACTGCTGATTGTGCGCTTGAGCATGGGAGAGAGGTCTTTGCCGTTCCCGGCAGTGTAAACAGTCCAAACAGCCGGGGTTGCCACAGGTTGCTCAAGGAGGGGGCGGCGCTGGCGGAGAATGCCGGGGATATTTTGTTGGAGTTGGGGCTTAATGCAAAGAATGAAATTGCGAAGACATGCGAATTAACTCCAGAACAAATGAAGATATTAGTATCTATGGAGTTTGAGCCTGTTCATTTTGACGATTTGCTTGTTCGCTGCGGGGTAGAAGCATCTGCACTCGCTGCAGCCATGGTGGAGCTGGAGCTTGCCTCAATAGTAAGAAAAATGCCGGGAAATTATTATCTGCGTGTATAGCTGACGGTAATTTGTATAATATGTAGAAGAGAAAGGGACATTTGTCCGGAGGTGCCTAATGTCTAATTACCTGGTTATTGTGGAATCACCGACAAAGGCTAAGACAATCAAGAAGTACCTGGGCAGGAAGTATAAGGTTATGGCTTCCATGGGCCATTTAATTGACCTGCCAAAAAGCCAGTTCGGAATAGATGTAAATCATAATTTTACGCCAAAATATATTACCATCCGCGGTAAGAGTTCAATCTTAAAAGAGCTTCGCGATGCAGGTAAAGATGCTAAGAAAATATTTCTGGCTGCTGACCCCGACCGTGAAGGAGAGGCCATTTGCTGGCATCTTGCAAATGTGCTGGGGATTGATGAAAAGGAACCATGCAGGGTTGAGTTTAATGAAATTACTGAGAAGGCAATCCAACATGCCTTTAAAGGGCCACGTCCTATTGACAGAGACAGGGTTGATGCTCAGCAGGCCAGGCGTGTTCTTGACAGGCTTGTAGGATATAAAATATCACCTCTTCTCTGGAAGAAAGTTAAAAAAGGGTTGTCTGCCGGCAGGGTGCAATCAGTGGCTCTGCGCATGATTGTGGACAGGGAAAATGACATCAATAATTTTAAGCCCGAAGAATACTGGTCGCTTGACGCAGATTTGCAGACTGGAAAAGATATATTCAGGGCGCATTTCCATGGTATTAAGGATAAGAAATATGTCCCTGCCAGCAGGGAAGAAGTAAATGAAATTATTGACGGCCTCAAGGGCAGTGACTTTGTAGTTCGGGAAGTTACAAAGAAAGAACGCCGCCGCAACCCGACGCCCCCTTTTACCACGAGCAGCCTGCAGCAGGAAGCTTCCCGCAAACTTGGTTTTACCAGCCGCCGCACTATGATAATCGCCCAGCAACTGTACGAAGGACTGCAGCTAGGGAAAGAGGAAGGTGTTCTTGGCCTGATCACCTACATCCGTTCTGATTCAACCAGGATTTCCGCGGGTGCTCAGGACGAAGCCCGGGCTTTTATTCAAAGCCAGTACGGTAAACCATATGTTCCCGAAAAACCCCCCGTTTATTCAAAGAAAAAGGGGGCCCAGGAAGCTCACGAAGCTATCCGTCCCACCTCTGTTACACGCACACCCGACCGGGTAAAAGAATATCTCTCCCGTGATCAGCTTCGTCTTTATCGCCTAATCTGGGAGCGTTTTGTTGCCAGCCAGATGAGTGCCGCCGTTTATGATACTGTTACCGCAAAGATAAGCGCAGGAATATATTCTTTTCGCGCCACAGGTGCGGAAATTAAGTTTGACGGCTTCAGGAAGCTATATATAGAGGGAAGGGACGAGGAAGAAAAAACGGAGGGCGCTCTGCTGCCGGCGCTTGAAGCGGAGCAGACGCTGCTTTTGCTTGATTTGAAGCCGGAACAGCATTTTACACAACCGCCGCCAAGATTCAGCGAGGCTATGCTCGTCAAGACGCTGGAGGAAAATGGGATTGGGCGCCCCAGTACTTATGCCCCTATTATTGAAACCCTGCAGGCCCGGGGTTATGTGATATGGGAGAAAAAGCTGTTTTATGCAACAGAACTCGGCCGCCTGGTGCTTGAACAGCTTTTGGAGTTTTTCCCCAATATAATCGATGTTGATTTTACTGCTCAGATGGAGGAGAAACTTGATGAAATCGCCGAGGGCCACCTGGAATGGGTCGATGTGATTGGCAAATTCTATGAAGGTTTTTCCACACGGTTAAAAGAAGCCGAAGAACACATGGAAAAAGTAGTAATTGAACCTGAGGTAAGCGACCAGGCATGCCCGAATTGCGGCCAGCTGCTTGTTTATAAGATGGGGCGTTTCGGGAAGTTTCTGGCCTGCCCGGGTTTTCCGGCATGCCGTTTTACAAAGCCGGTGCTAAAAGAGATAGATGTGCAGTGTCCGGAGTGCGGGAACCCCCTTGTTGAGCGGACAACCAAGAGAAGACGAAAATTTTATGGCTGCTCTTCTTACCCTGCCTGCAGTTTTACAACATGGGATGAGCCCCAAAGGGAAAAATGCATTCATTGCGGCTATCTCACTGTTAAAAAGGGCAAAACAATGCAATGCGCAAACAAGGAATGTGCGCAAATAATAAGCAACACTGAAGAGAAACAGGTAAGTGTGCGTAAAGTAGCGAAATCTCCTGCTGCCCAGGCAAGCCCTAAAAAAGCAGCTGCGGGGAGGAAGCGAGGTGGCTGAGCTTACCATCATAGGCGGAGGCCTGGCAGGTGCGGAGGCTGCCTGGCAGGCAGCATGGGCAGGGGTGAGGGTAAGGCTGGTTGAGATGCGCCCGGGTAAAATGACTCCCGCTCATCACAGCGGCGATTTGGCCGAACTGGTTTGCAGCAACTCGCTAAGAGCGGCAAGTTTGGAGAATGCTGTGGGCCTGCTGAAAGAAGAGATGAGAAGGCTGGGCTCGCTGATCGTAAGCGAGGCAGATAAAAATGCTGTTCCTGCAGGCGGGACGCTGGCAGTAGACCGCCAGTCGTTTGCGAAGGGGGTTACAGAGGCAGTCTGCAGTATGGATAATGTCACACGGGTAGAATCTGAAGCGATAGAGATTCCGGCCACCGGCCCTGTTATAATTGCCACCGGCCCTCTTACTTCTGAGAAGCTGGCTGAAGATATAGCCCGGCTGACCGGTCAGGAATACCTCTATTTCCACGATGCAGCAGCACCCATTGTGACACTTGAATCTATCGACCTGGACAAAGTTTTCCGCGCTTCCCGCTATGGCAAGGGGAGTGCTGATTATCTGAACTGCCCAATGGACTCGGTTCAGTACAAAGTCTTTTATGACGAACTTATAACTGCGGAAGTTTACCAGGCACGCTGTGAGACAGGGGAAGAAAAATTTTTTGAAGGGTGCATGCCCATAGAGGTCATGGCGGCCCGCGGCAGGGAAACCATTCTTTACGGCCCGTTAAAGCCTGTAGGGTTAACTGACCCGCGCAGCAACAACAGGCCTTACGCGGTGGTTCAGCTGCGCCAGGACAACGCTGCAGCCACTCTTTACAATCTAGTGGGCTTTCAGACGCGGCTGCGCTGGCCTGAACAGCAGCGTGTCTTCCGACTGATACCAGGCCTGGAAAAAGCTGAATTTGTCAGATTTGGCGTTATGCATCGTAATACATATCTTAACTCCCCTCGGATTTTACTGCCTACACTGCAGTACATTAAGCGTGCAGACCTTTTTTTTGCAGGTCAGATTACAGGTGTAGAAGGATACGTGGAATCAGCGGCCATGGGGTTGCTGGCGGGGATTAATGCGACACGGTTAATAAAAAACACAGACCCTCTGATTCCTCCTGACGAGACCGCTCACGGCTCACTTTGCCGTTATATAACAAGTGCTGATCCTGAAAATTTTCAGCCCATGAATGTCAACTTCGGTATTTTTCCCCCACTGCCGGGAAGGATCGCCAAAAAGGAGCGTAAATTGGCTTACGCTGTCAGAGCATTGGAAAAACTCGAAACATGGCGAAAAGATTGGCAAAATTAACTTGCAAAGCAAATATTGTTATGTTAAGATTTTGACAGGAGGAAGCACCTTAATGGCTGATCTGGCAAGCGGTTTTATCACCTACCTGCAAGTGGAGAAGAATGCTTCTCCTCATACAATCAGAAATTATGCCGAAGACCTAAGCCAGTTTCTCGGCTTTCTGGAAGAGGAGGGGGTCTTCTTTCCTGACAAGCTGGATTACCTGGCTCTTCGTTACTTTCTGGCCTTTTTGCACGGACAGAAATACGCACGGCGGACTGTGGCCAGAAAGCTTTCAACTATCCGTACTTTTCTTCGCTACCTGAGCAGGGAAGGAGTATTGTCCGATACTTCATGGGCCTCTGTCTCCACCCCGCGCCGGGGTAAAAAATTGCCGAAATTTCTCTATGTGGAGGAAATGCTGAGGCTGCTTGCGGCCCCAGGTACAGATACACCGGCCGGACTCAGGGATGCAGCGATTCTTGAAATGCTTTATGCCACTGGTATCCGTGTCAGTGAGCTGGTTGGCCTGGACATTAATGACCCTGATTTGCAGAGCGGACAGGTTATTGTCTTTGGCAAAGGCTCGAGAGAAAGGATTGTCCCGCTTGGCTGTTTTGCCACCCGTACTGTACACACCTATCTGAGCTGCGGCAGGCCCGCACTGTTACGCAAAAACAAGGCGCCGGAAGAAGAAAAGGCCCTATGGCTGAATAAATACGGCACCCGTCTAACCGACAGAGGTGTGCGCCGTATTGTTGACAAGTATGTGCGCCGTGCGGGTTTAACAGGTGGGATCAGTCCTCACAGCATACGCCATAGTTTTGCCACCCATCTGCTTAATGCAGGAGCCGATATACGGATTGTTCAGGAATTGCTGGGCCACGTAAATATTTCTACCACACAAATTTATACCCACATTACCAGGGACAGACTAAAAGAGGTATACAACTGTGCACATCCCCGTGCTTAAGGAGAGAGACTAATGTTTCACGGAACTACAGTGGTGGCTGTGCTAAAAGACGGACGATGCGCACTGGCCGGGGACGGCCAGGTCACATTCGGCAACACTGTCATGAAGCACCAGGCAAAAAAAGTCAGACGTATATATCACGATCGTGTCCTGGCTGGCTTTGCGGGCTCAGTGGCAGATGCTTTTACATTGTTTGCGAAATATGAGGAGCAGTTGGAGAAATACCAGGGAAACTTGCGACGCGCTGCAGTTGAACTGGCAAAAGAGTGGCGTATGGATAAATACCTGCGTCGCCTTGAAGCCCTGCTTATAGTGGGGAATGAGGACAGCCTGCTAATCATTTCGGGCAGCGGCGAAGTAATAGAGCCGGATGACGGGGTTGCCGCCATTGGCTCAGGAGGGCCCTACGCTCTGGCTGCAGCCCGTGCGCTATACCGTTATACTGTCATGCCGGCCAAAGACATTGCCTTCAACGCGCTGACTGTGGCAAGTGAGATATGCGTCTTTACCAATGATAGGATAGTTGTGGAAGAGATTTGACCTTTTTCGGGAGGAAATTATGAGAAGCAAGGAAGAAATGACGCCAAGACAGGTTGTGGCAGAACTTGATAAATATATCATAGGACAGCATGCTGCAAAGAAATGTGTGGCAGTTGCACTGAGAAACCGCTACCGCCGCAAACGGCTGCCGGAAGAGCTCCGTGACGAAGTGTTTCCTAAAAATATAATCATGATAGGGCCTACCGGTGTAGGTAAAACCGAAATCGCCAGGAGACTGGCAAAGCTTGTGAACGCTCCATTTGTCAAAGTTGAGGCTACTAAATTCACTGAAGTCGGCTACGTGGGACGGGATGTTGAAACCATGGTCCGCGAACTGGTTGAAACTTCCATCCGAATTGTCCAGGAGGAGAAGATGGCAGGTGTCGAAGCAAAAGCAGCAACTCTTGCCGAAGAGAGGTTGCTGGGACTCTTAGCACCTGAGCCCCGTCGCGAACAGAGCAGTGCTAATCCATTCAGCATGCTTTTTGGCGGCCCTGCTTCAGATGAAGAAAAGGTAGATGACCAGGATTTTAGGGAAAAGCAAAGACAAAACATGCAGCTTCGACTTCACCTGCGACAGCAGTTGGAGTCACAGGCACTGGAAAATCAGACCGTGGAACTGGAAGTAGATGAACGGGCGCCGGTGGTGGAGGTATTTTCTGGCTCAGGCATGGAAGAAATGGGTATCAACTTTCAGGATGTGCTTGGTCATCTGTTTCCCAAGAAAAAGAAAATACGCCGTCTTCCCGTCAGCCAGGCCCGCAAGATACTGCAGCAGGAAGAGGCACAAAAACTGATAGATATGGATGAGGTCGTCAGTGAAGCTGTATCCCGTGCCGAGCAGTCGGGTATAATTTTTCTAGATGAGATTGACAAAATTGCAGGCAAAGACCACCATGGCCCTGATGTCTCAAGAGAAGGGGTGCAAAGAGATATTCTTCCCATCGTTGAAGGTTCAACCGTTATGACCAAATACGGACCGGTAAAGACTGACTTCGTCCTTTTTATCGCTGCCGGAGCCTTTCACGTCGCAAAACCGTCTGATCTGATTCCTGAACTGCAAGGCAGGTTTCCAATCCGTGTTGAGTTAAACAGTCTATCCGTGGATGATTTTAAACAGATACTCACAGAGCCGGCCAATGCCCTGATTAAACAATACGCCGCGCTTCTTGAGACAGAAGGCATTTTGATTCGTTTTGGGCAGGATGCTATTTCATCAATTGCAGAAATGGCCTGCTTACTCAATGAGGAGATGGAAAATATCGGGGCCAGGCGCCTGCACACAATACTGGAAAAGGTGCTGGAGGACCTGTCCTTTGAGGCGCCTTACCTTAACACCAGGGAAATTATTATCACAGCCGACTTTGTTGAGGATAAATTAAAGAATATTGTAAAAAATAAAGATTTAAGCCGTTATATACTCTAACCGGCAGATATTATTAAATATGTAATAAAGAGAGGATGATAGCATTGGAAACAACACCGCTACTTGAAAAAACCCGCAGGATTAACAAAATCCTGCAAAAAACAGCCGGACAGCATGTCGATTTCAGAGAAGTGGCTGATGTTTTAAAAAACGTGATTCACGCCAATATTTATATTGCAGACCGCGCAGGCAAGATTTTGGGATTCTCCCTGGTGGACGAGTTTGAGTGTGAGTTGATGGTCAACCAGGTGCTTAAAAACACTCATTTTCCTGAAGACTATAATGAGCGGCTGCTCAGTGTGGATGAATCACGGGTTAATTTGCATCAAAAATGCAACGATTGTGTTTTTCTTGATCAGGTGGAGTGCCTTTTTACCAATAAGATCACCACGATAGTGCCTATAGTCGGTGGAGGCAAGCGCCTTGGCACATTACTGCTGGCGAGGTTCGCCGAGGAGTTCGGGTCAAGCGATTTGATACTTGCTGAGTACGGCGCCACCGTGGTAGGCATGGAGATCCTCCGCTCCAAGGCGGAAAAAATCGAAGAAGAAGCACGCAACAAAGCCATAGTCCAGCTGGCCGTCGGTACGCTCTCCTACTCCGAGATGGAAGCGGTGGAGAATATTTTTGAAGAACTAAACGGTGACGAGGGGCTGCTTGTGGCCAGTAAGATCGCCGACCAACTGGGAATAACACGTTCAGTTATTGTAAATGCGCTTCGCAAATTTGAGAGTGCCGGCGTGATTGAATCACGTTCATTGGGCATGAAAGGTACTTATATCAAAGTAAAAAATCCTTACCTGCTGGATCATCTGGCTAAAATAAAATAAAATATTTACAGTTCAGAGCGGCCACTGCCGCTCTTTAATTTTAAACAAAAGCATCTTCTTTATTAAACTGCATAAAAAAGTCATAAAAAAAAGACAAACTGTTATAATATATGGCGAGAGGTGAAACCAGTGAGGAAAAATCGTCGTATATTTAATGGCCGTTCCTTTTGGGCAGGTTTTTTTTGCGCCGTCTTAATGCTTTGCGCAACACTTGCAGGCGCATTTTACTTGCTCTCAAGCCAGGGGGTGACAGTTTATCTTGACAGTGAGGAGGTGGCGCGCCTGGTTAGAGACCAGGTTATTTTGCAGGCGCGTCAGGATTTGCCGCAGCTGATTGCCGGCGCAAAGGCGCAGATACCTGCCATAGTGGAAGAGGAAATGCGTGAGCAGCTCAATTCAGACCGCATGGAAATCGCAGGCTTTGTTTTCCGTGTGCCGGACGAATTAATGGCACAACTGAAAAAAAATATGCAGGATAATGTGGAAAACGCCACTGCTGAAATTCTGGACGGTATAGACACTGACGAAGTGGCATTGCAGTTTGGAGAGGATGTGTACCACATGGTGCGTGAAACCATGCAGGGAGAGCTGCACGGGCAGAGTTTTGAAATCATGGCATTTGACCGCCTGCCGGTGCTGGTGCGCGTCAATGTCAAATGACAATATATAGCTGTTTAAACGGCCTTTTTAAACAGTTAAAACGGTAAAATAGTTTAGCACGGTAAAACATTGCCAAAGAATGAGAACTGTGCTATACTTCAAAATGGTGTAAAACACACGCTGGCCTGATTTCTACGGGTGTGCCCTAACCCTTTGGGGTTCCGTATGAAGATGAAGGCGGCGGAGGAAAAACAGAGAGGAGGTGCAGGAATGTCAGTTGTTTCCATGAAACAGTTGCTTGAGGCAGGTGTCCATTTCGGTCACCAGACAAGACGCTGGAATCCCAAGATGAAGCCTTTTATCTTTACCGAACGTAACGGTATCTATATTATTGATTTGCAGAAGACAGTCAGAATGATTGACGACGCATATAATTTTGTCCGGGATCTGGCTGCCAATGACGGCAAAATTATGTTTGTCGGCACAAAGAAGCAGGCGCAGGAATCAATACAGTCCGAGGCCGAAAGGTGCGGCATGTATTATGTTAATCAGCGCTGGCTGGGCGGTATGTTGACTAATTTTAAAACAATACGCAACAGGGTCAACCGCTTAGTAGAGCTGGAGAAAATGGAAGAAAACGGTGTATTCGACGTCCTGCCGAAGAAGGAAGTGATTCGGCTTCGACATGAGTACGAGAAGCTGAATAAATTCCTTTCAGGAGTGCGTAATATGAATGCTCTTCCAAACGCGCTGTTTATAGTGGACCCCCGCAAAGAAAAAATTGCTGTTGCCGAGGCGCGTAAACTTGGAATACCCATCGTGGCCATAGTTGATACTAACTGTGATCCCGATGAAGTGGATTATATTATCCCCGGAAATGACGATGCAATCCGTGCGGTCAAGCTATTTTCTTCGCGTCTGGCCGATGCGGTGCTTGAAGGACTTGAAGGGCGCCAAGACCATATTGTCATCACTGAGGAAGTGCGGGATAAAAATGAAGTCCCTGCTGAAGTAAAGTAAGATTTCAAGAACTTACGGCCGGGCTATGCCCGGCCGTTCTCCAACTATGGTAACTATAGGAGGGTTTGGATATGATTCCTGCTGCAATGGTCAAGGAGCTCCGTGAGAAGACGGGTGCAGGGATGATGGATTGCAAGAAAGCATTAAGCGACGCCAACGGCAACTTTGACAGAGCGTCCGAAATCCTAAGGGAAAAAGGTCTGGCCGCCGCAGCTAAAAAGGCTGGAAGAATAGCCGCCGAAGGCGTGGTTGATGCCTACATACACATGGGTGGAAGAATTGGCGTCCTGCTGGAAGTTAACTGTGAGACCGACTTTGTGGCCCGGACAGATGAGTTCCGCTCTTTTGTCAGGGATGTGGCCATGCAGATTGCTGCTGCCAATCCGCAATTTCTCTCTCGTGAAGAAGTCCCTGCCGACATGATTGAAAAAGAGCAGGAAATACTGAAACACCAGGCACTTAACGAAGGAAAACCGGAAAAAGTGGTGGAAAAAATTGTGGCGGGCCGGATTGACAAATATTTTAAAGAAAACTGCCTGCTTGACCAGGCATTTATACGTGACCCCGATATCTCTGTCACCGATTTGCTCAAGGATAAAATTGCAAAAATTGGTGAGAATATCAGTATACGCCGCTATGTCCGCTACGAAATGGGAGAAGGCCTGGAGAAAAAACAGTGCACTTTTGCACAGGAGATAGCTGAAATGACAAAAGGAGAATAGTTTAATTTCTGATGTCATAAAAAAAGAGCACTACGGTGTTCTTTTTTTACAGGAATTAAAGCAGTTGCGTAGAATTAGTTAGACTGGAGGACTGCCAACATGGAAAAGGCTGTTTATAAACGTGTCGTACTCAAATTGAGTGGCGAGGCGTTGGCAGGTGATAAAGGCTTCGGCATAGATCCCGACGTACTTCGGGACATTGCGGCACAGGTTGATGAGGTCCACAGGCTCGGGGTTGAAGTGGCCATAGTGGTGGGAGGCGGCAACATCTGGCGAGGCGCACCGGCCGGCGAAAGAGGTATGGATCGCGCCACTGCCGACTATATGGGAATGCTGGCTACCGTACTCAACGCCCTTGCCTTGCAGGATGCACTGGAGCACCGCGGCGTCGATACCCGTGTCCAGACAGCTGTTGAGATGCGCCAGGTTGCCGAGCCATATATCAGGAGACGTGCCATCAGGCATCTTGAAAAGGAAAGAGTTGTTATTTTTGCCGGTGGGACAGGCAACCCCTATTTTTCCACTGACACCACAGCTGCCCTGCGAGCTGCTGAGATTGAAGCAGAGGTAATCCTGCTGGCCAAAGGGAAAGTAGACGCTGTCTATGATGATGACCCGCTGACTAATCCCGCCGCCAAGAAATTAACTCAGCTTACATATATCGACCTGATTAACAGAGGACTGGGAGTTATGGACTCCACCGCTGCTTCCTTGTGCATGGACAACAAGATCCCACTCATCGTTTTTGGGTTAAATAAAACAGGTAATATCAAAAGGGTAATTCTCGGTGAAAAAATTGGTACCTATGTAAAGGGGGAATGAGTATGGTGCAGGAAGTCTACAGCAGCACTGAAGAAAAAATGCAAAAAGCGGTGGCCGCGTTGAAGAAAGAGCTTTCTACACTGCGTGCGGGTCGGGCAACTACTTCCTTGCTCGACAAAGTTTCAGTGGACTACTACGGGACTCTTATGCCTATCAACCAACTGGCAAATGTGTCAACACCAGAACCACGTTTACTGATTATCCAACCTTGGGACAAAAAAGCAGTTTCTGAAATTGAGCGGGCCATTCTTAAATCAGATCTGGGATTAACCCCAAACAGCGATGGCACTATAATACGTCTGTCAATCCCGCAGCTGACTGAAGAAAGGCGCAAGGAACTTGTAAAGCTCGTCAAAAAGAAGGCGGAAGAAGGCCGTGTGGCCGTTCGTAACATTCGACGGGACGCCAATGAAGAACTCCGCAAAATGGAGAAAGATAGTATTACTGAAGACCAACTGCACAAATCCCAGGACGAAATCCAGAAACTAACCGATAAATATATCGAAGAAGTAGAAAAAGTTTTGTCTGCAAAAGAGAAAGAAATAATGGAGGTTTAGTTATGGAGGAAACGGGGCTTTTCCCCGACATCCTCGCGTTAGAGCTTGCTGAGGCGGTCAAAGTGCTGGAGCAAATAAAGACAGAATACCGCATAGTCTATACTTCACCACACGGTAAACCTGGCCATGGAACCGTACGGGTGATAAGACAGCGCATGCTCACAGATGGAAGAACAGAACTGACCGTCTCGGCCGGGGATTGGGGAAAGGAGGTGTAACCATGGCATTTAGGATTACGGACGAGTGCCTTGCTTGCGGCAGCTGCCTGGATGTTTGTCCAAGCGATGCTATAAAAGAGGGGAATATTTACACAATTACTGAAGAGTGTGCCGACTGCGGCGCCTGTGTGGATGAGTGCCCGCAAGGGTGCATTATCGAGGAGTAAAAACCGTGGCCCCCTCAGTTGAGGGGGCTTGCCTTTAAACAAGAAAAACGCTTTGCAATTTTAACAGAGGTCGCGTTTTTCTTGTCCGCTAGGGGGCGCGCCCCCTTCGGCGGGTCTGCGAACCCTGAGCACCCCGCAAAGAGTAGGGGGGAATCCCCCTTGCAAACCCCCTTGCATAGGAAATCTTTATAATTTCCTATACAATAAAAAGAGGTGACCCAGTTGCGTATTCCCCTGCGTGCCCTGCTGCGAAAGAAAACAGATATTAAAGCCGGCGAGAAGGATTTGCCTCAACATATAGCCATTGTTATGGATGGCAACGGGCGGTGGGCAAAAAAACGCGGATTGCCCCGTACGGCAGGCCATCATGCAGGGATGGAAGCTTTAAAACGCATAGTGGGGGCTGCCGGCGAAATAGGAATAAAGGTGCTTACTGTTTATGCATTTTCCACAGAGAACTGGCGCCGGCCGCAGCCTGAGGTGGAATTTCTGATGCGCCTGCCCAATGAATATTTAAAGACTGAGTTGGCCGAGCTAAATAAAAACAATATTAAGCTTAGGTTCATGGGAGAGATGGAAGGATTGCCTGTCCATACAAGGCAGGCGGTAACCCAAGCACTTGCTGAGACGGCAGGCAACACTGGGATGATACTTAATTTTGCCCTAAACTACGGCAGCCGTGCGGAATTGGTCAGCGCAGTAAGGCAAATTGCCCGCCAGGCTTCCGACGGACTGCTGAGGGCGGAGGAAATAGACGATGCTGCAATTGAAAAGTACCTTTACACTGCGGGCTTGCCCGACCCTGATTTATTCATCCGTCCAAGCGGTGAGAGCCGCCTCAGCAACTTTCTTCTCTGGCAGGTGGCGTATACTGAACTATGGTTTTCTGATGTCTACTGGCCGGATTTTGACAAGACACACCTGCTTGAGGCTATTGATGCATATCAGAATAGAGACAGGCGTTATGGGGGTATCAAGCTGTAAAGGAGGAAACAATGCTCAAACAGCGTATTATCAGCGCTTTAATAATAGTACCCCTTGTCCTGGCACTGTCCTGGTTTGGGGGCTGGCCGTTCTTCGGGCTGGTTTTGCTTGCTGCTCACCTGGGGCTGCGTGAACTTTACAACCTCACCGGGCAGAAGGGAAAAAGCGTCAGCATGCCAGGTTTTGCAGGCAATTTTGTCCTGCTGCTTACTTTATTCCTGGGAGGGCTTAATGCTTATTTTTTTGCCTTTGTCATTTACTTCTTACTCCTAAATTGCTATTTTGTGGTTAGTTACCCACGAGATTACCGGCATTTGTTGTTGATAGTTTTTGGGAAAATCTACATAACAACACTAATAGGTTTTTTTCTCCTCCTGCGTTTAGAAAGCGGGTTTCCGGCGCTTTTAGCAGTCTTTCTCGCTGTGTGGGCAAGCGACAGCGGCGCGTATTTTGTCGGCATGTCCTTTGGCCGCCGGCAGCTGGCGCCGAGGGTAAGCCCTAAAAAAACGCTTGAAGGAGCTTTGGGAGGCCTGCTTGCCGCCACAATACTCCTTTCGCTGCTGGCACCTCCGCTTGGAATGTCGCGCCCTTTCGCCGCACTGCTTGGTTTTACTCTTTCTGTAGCGGGCCAGTTTGGAGACCTGTCCGAGTCTGCTCTTAAGCGTTGGGCAAATACCAAGGACTCCGGAATATTTCTCCCGGGGCACGGTGGTGTGCTTGACCGGGTTGACAGCCTGCTATTTGCTGTCCCGGTTGCTTTTCTGCTCATAAATATTGCTGTTTTCTAAGCGGAGGCATGGTATTATGACGAAGAAGATTGCTGTCTTGGGTTCTACAGGTTCTATCGGCCGGCAGACGCTTGATGTTATTGAAAATTATCCTGGCCTGTTTCAGGTGGAAACTCTTACCGCAAACAGTCAGGTGAAGCTTTTAGCAGAGCAAGCCAGGCGCTTTCACCCACTCAAAGTGGCTGTTGCCGATGATTCAGCGTACGGGGCACTTAAATCGGAACTGGCAGATCTCAATATAAAAATAATGGCTGGGAAGGCTAGCATTGAGGAGTTGGCGGCTGACGCGGCCACAGACATTGTCCTTAATGCACTGGTGGGTTTTTGCGGACTCATACCCACGCTGGCTGCGGTAAGAGCCCATAAAACAATAGCATTGGCTAATAAAGAAACACTGGTAGCCGGAGGGCATCTGGTTATGTCGGAGGCCCGGCGCTCTAATGCCTCAATTATCCCGGTTGACAGTGAACATTCCGCCATCTTTCAGTGTTTGCAGGGACAGGATGGCGCTGCCGTAACAAGGTTAATACTAACCGCTTCCGGTGGGCCGTTTTACGGATACACCAGTGATGAACTGGCTATGGTGTCTGCAGAGCAGGCTCTCAAACACCCCAACTGGGAAATGGGTGCAAAAATCACAGTGGATTCTGCCACATTGATGAATAAGGGCCTGGAAGTCATTGAGGCGCACTGGCTGTTTGACATCCCCTACGACCGGATTGATGTTTTGGTACACAGGGAGAGCATTATTCACTCCATGGTGGAATTTGCGGATGGGGCTGTTCTTGCCCAGCTGGGACTGCCGGATATGCGTGTGCCGATACAATATGCATTAACTTATCCAAAACGGTTGGCAGGAGACACTGGACGTGTGGACTGGTTAAAATTAAGCAGACTTCATTTTGCAGCACCTGACACTGACACTTTTCCCTGCTTGCAACTTGCCTTCGAGGCAGGACGCTGTGGCGGGACAATGCCGGCAGTGATGAATGCGGCCAACGAAGAGGCTGTTCGTATGTTTTTGCAGCGCCAGATAGGGTTTTTGGCCATTCCTCGTATAATTGAGTGTGTGATGAATAAACATAAAGTAACTCAGGCTCCCGGCCTGGCAGAACTTTTAGAAGTTGACCGGGAGGCCAGGGAAACTGCCCTGCAGAGGGCGGAAACTGAAAGGGTGAAATAATGCTGACTTTTATCGCTTCTATTGTAATTTTCGGCTTGCTCATTTTTGCACATGAACTTGGCCATTTTCTTGTTGCCAAGCGTGTAGGCATAGGAGTGCATGAGTTTGCCATTGGCTTTGGCCCGCGCATTGTCAGCAGCCAGAGAGGAGAAACGGTTTATTCATTGAGGGTCTTTCCACTTGGCGGGTTTGTCCGTCTGGTGGGTGAGGATCCTGAAGAGGTCTTTGAGCAGGAGAGCTTTCAAAGACAACCCGTCTGGAGGCGCTTTGCTGTGATTGCTTCAGGGCCGCTGATGAATTTTGTGCTTGCTGTGCTCCTCTTTGCGCTTATATATTTTGCTTATCTTGGTGTTCCGCTCTACCGCTCAACTGCAATCGGAGAGCTTCTCCCCGACGGCAGGGCGGAGGCCGTTGGCCTTTTGCCTGGGGACAGAATTATCACAATTGCCGGTACTCAAGTCTCAAACTGGAATGAACTTGTTACCATGATAAACGCAAATCCTGACAAAGAAATAACGATAGAATTTGAGCGCAGCGGCCGCCTGCAAGCGGTGAATGTCATTCCCCGCCGTGATACTCAGACAGGGGTTGGCCTGATTGGAATCTCACCGCAGAGCAAAAAGTTTGATTTTTTAGCTTCGCTCAGTATGGGATTCACTCACACTGCGTGGTTCATCCGCTTCATAGCCAGCAGTATTGTGCAGATGATTACCGGCCGCGTGGCAGCTGATGTGGTAGGCCCCGTTGGTATAATTCAGATTGTGGGTGAGGTTGCCCGTACCGGGGTGGTAAATTTACTTTCACTGGCAGCCATAATCAGTGTGAATCTGGGACTTCTAAACCTGCTTCCTATCCCTGCTTTGGACGGCAGCAGACTGATGTTCCTGGGGATTGAGGCTGTGCGGGGACGCCCGGTAGATCCCCACAAAGAATCCTTTATTCACTTTATCGGCTTTACAGTACTAATTCTTCTCATGATTCTCATCGCTTACCGTGACTTGGTAAGACTGGAAATATTTTTCTAATACATGACAGCGGGGAGCGTTTTACAGATGTACAAACGGCAAGGGACACGCCCTGTCAGTGTCGGCGCTTTAACCATAGGCGGCGGTTCTGACGTGATTATCCAGTCAATGACTACAACGGACACTGCCGATATGGAGGCAACTGTCACACAGATCAGAGAACTTTACGAGGCCGGCTGTGAATTGGTGCGTGTCGCAGTGCCCACCGAACAGGCATCCCGGGAGCTGCCTGGAATAGTTAAGGAATCGCCGCTGCCGGTGGTGGCGGATATCCACTTTAACCACAGGCTCGCCCTGGCAGCCCTGGAGGCAGGTGTGGCCAAACTGCGAATTAATCCTGGTAACATAGGGGGCCCGGAAAGACTGGCTGAAGTTGCCATGCTTGCCGCAGCAAAAAAAATTCCCATTCGTATTGGTGTCAACGCAGGCTCACTGGAAAAAAGGCTCCTTGAAAAGTATGGGCATGCCACGGCGGAGGCACTGGTTGAATCGGCCCTTGACAATATACGTCTCATGGAAAAATTAAATTATTTTGATCTTGTAGTCTCACTGAAAGCATCCTCAGTCCCTGTGACTGTACAGGCTTACCGCATGTTGGCGGAGCGGGTGAATTATCCGCTGCACATAGGTGTGACCGAGGCAGGAACAATATTTTCCGGGACAGTGTTTTCAGCCGTGGGAATCGGCGCACTGCTGCTGGACGAGCTTGGCGACACACTGCGTGTTTCACTGACCGCGCATCCTGTGGAGGAAATCAGGGTTGCCAAAGCGATTCTCTCCGCCACCGAAATCAGAAGGTTTGGCCCACGCGTTATTTCCTGTCCCACTTGTGGGCGCTGCCAGCTGGATGTTATCTCCCTCGCCGGTGAAATTGAGCGTAGAGTTTCAGGCTTAAAAGAGCCGCTTACGTTGGCTGTTATGGGTTGTGTGGTAAATGGCCCGGGCGAAGCGCGTGAAGCCGACCTTGGCATCGCCGGGGGCAAAAACCAGGGACTTATCTTTCGCGGTGGTGAAATTGTAAAAAAAATACCTGCGGAGAACCTGGTGGATGAGTTTATGTCTTTTCTTCAGGAATATCTTCAGAAAGGGCAAAAAAGCAGGGGGAGTAAATGTGAAAATAACAGCAGTCATCCCCGCATTTAATGAGGAAAAAACAATCGGGGGAGTTCTTTCCGTGCTGGTTCGTATTCCTGAAATTGATGAAATAATAGTTGTTAGCGACGGGTCTACGGACCGGACAAAAGAAGTGGCTGAAACATTTAATGTTACAGTAGTCTGCCTGACCGAAAACCGCGGTAAAGGGGGAGCCATTAAAGCAGGGCTGGACAAAAGTCGTGCAGAAGTGATACTTTTTCTTGATGCAGACCTGATTGGGCTGTGTAAAAACCATGTCTACAGACTACTTGAGCCTGTCACTTCAGGAAAAGCCGATATGAGTATAGGTATATTCGAAAACGGGCGTGTTGCTACCGACCTGGCTCAAAAAGTCGCCCCTTATCTTTCAGGCCAGAGGGCGGTCAGAATGAATGTACTGGAAAAGATGGTAAACCTTGATTTATCGCGCTTTGGTGTAGAAATGGCACTGACACAGCTTGCGGACTCACTTAACCTGCCGGTTGCAGAGGTTATACTCCATGACCTCACTCATGTGACAAAGGAAGAAAAGATGGGGGTAATTAAAGGACTGGCAGCTCGCATGAAAATGTATTGGGAGATAGTGCGCTATTTTGCAAAAATAGACAACCCCAAGTGATGCCGTACTTGCAGTGTCTTTCCAGATGTGGTAAAATACATATGCTTTGAGCAGTCAGCAGAACGGGAGAGTAAGAGTGGGACCTTCCCACTCTTCTGTATTGTAAAGAAAAATAGATATACAAAATTAGTTTATGGGAAATAACATAAACTAAGATAGCTGAAGAATAAACGGAGGGAACAAACGTGACGAAACAGGCGGTCACGGATATTGTAAAAAAGATTGCCTCGCCTCTTGCTGAAGGCTTGGGACTTGAAATTGTTGATATTGAATTTGTTACTGAAAGAGGACAGACAATACTCAGAGTTCTAATTGACCGTGATCAAGGCGTAAGATTGGAAGATTGTGAGGCCTTAAGCCGTGGTCTTGGGGACGAGCTTGACAATGCCGACCCCATTGAGCAAAGTTATAGCCTTGAGATATCCTCTGCAGGTTTGGAGAGGCCTTTAAAAAAAGACTCAGACTTTATTCGTTTTGCAGGCAGAAAAGTAAAAATAAAATTGTTTTCCCCTCTCGAAGGAAGAAAAAATTTTGCGGGGACACTCGTTGGAATTGAGGGTGAGCAGGTTCTGCTCGGGGACACAAAAGCTGAAGTCGTGCGGATACCACTATCTCAGGTTGCAAAGGCCAATCTTGTATACGAGCAAAAAGGTGTATAGAAAGGGGTTACTCTGTTGAATGAGGAGTTTTTAGCTGCATTATATGCCATTGAGAAAGAAAAAGGCATTAAGAAGGAGACGCTGTTTGAAGCAATCGAAGCGGCTCTTGTTTCCGCATACAAAAGAAACTTTAACACCGCGGGCAATGTACGTGTCCATTTAACAAGGGAAACCGGAGAAATAAAAGTCTATACACGCCTGAACGTGGTGCAGGATGTGACACAGCCACAGCTTGAAATTTCACTGGAGGAAGCGCAGGCAATAAACCGGTCTTTTCAAATCGACGACATTGTTGAAAAAGAAGTGACGCCGAAGAATTTTGGCAGGATTGCTGCCCAGACTGCAAAACAGGTTGTAATCCAGCGGATCCGCGAAGCTGAACGCGAGCTGGTTTTTGACGAATATATAGACAGGGAAGAAGACATTATCACCGCAATCGTTCAGAGAACCGAACAAAAAAACATTATAGTAGATTTAGGAAAAACCGAGGCTGTGCTAACTCCAACTGAACAGATGCCCAATGACCAATACAAGCAGGGGGAAAGAATCAAGGCTTTTATAACTGAAGTAAGGCGTACCACCAAAGGCCCGCAGATTTTCATCTCAAGAACGCACCCCGGCTTGCTTAAACGACTGTTCGAGCTTGAGGTGCCTGAAATTTTCGATGGCACCGTTGAGGTTAAGTCTGTGGCACGTGAAGCAGGCTACCGTTCTAAACTGGCAGTATATTCCAAAAATAAGGACGTTGACCCCGTTGGCGCCTGCGTAGGACCCAAAGGGGCCAGGGTACAGTCCATAGTTAATGAACTGCGTGGAGAAAAAATAGATATTGTTAAATGGGATGAAAGCCCTGAAGTTTTCGTGGCCAACGCGCTTTCCCCGGCTAAAGTTGTCGCTGTCCGCCTCCAGGAGGACCACAAAATTGCCGGGGTTATTGTCCCCGACTACCAGTTGTCACTGGCCATTGGCAAGGAAGGGCAAAACGCCAGACTTGCCGCCAAGCTGACAAATTGGAAGATTGATATAACCAGTGAAAGCCAGGCAGCGCAGCGGGGCATGATTCAACCTGCAGCGCGTCCGGCTGTTATTGGCAATGATGAGGATGTATTAACTCCTGAAAGCACAGTACCTGGCTTGCCTGATGAAATTGTCCAGGAAGCTGAGATGGGAGGGGAAAATGAAAAAACGTAAGGTTCCCATGAGGGTATGTGTAGGCTGCCAGTCCCCACAAAACAAACGGGAGCTTGTTCGTATTGTCCGTACACCCGAAGGAAACGTGGAAATTGATACAACCGGTAAAAAAGCGGGCAGAGGTACTTATCTGTGCAAAAGCCAAAGCTGCCTGGACGCCGCTGTTAAAGCAAAAAGGATTGAGCGCAGCTTAAAGCACCCCGTTTCCCCTGCTGTGGTTGCCCAATTGGCAGAGCAGCTGTCGGGAGAGGACAGCGATGAGCAATAGAGCTCTGTCATTGCTCGGGCTTGCCCGCCGGGCCGGCAAACTTTCCTGGCATGAGGATGCCAACCTTGCCGCTATCCGTACCGGTAAGGCCAGTGTGCTGCTGCTGGCGGAAGACGCAGGCTCATCCACAGCAAAAAAATACAGAGATAAATGTTTGTTTTACAATGTTCCGCTTATCCTGTTTGCCTCAAAAAATCAGTTGGGACAGGCGGTTGGAACTTCTCCCCGTACGGCCATTGCAGTTAACGACCCGGGTTTTGCCGAAAAACTGCAGGAACTGCTGCAAAGATGAGCAGATGACCATACTTAAGGAGGTCAATATAATGGAGGTGTAACCATGACAAAGCTCCGAGTATATGAATTAGCGAAAGATCTAGACGTTCCGAGCAAGCGTATTATCGACTTGCTTGCCGACATAGGCTTTCAGGTAAAAAATCATATGAGCACAGTGGAAGATGAAGCAGCAAGGCGTATTATTTACCAACTGACAGGTAAAGGAGAGCCGCCTGCAAAAATTTCCGCAGTGAAAGCAGCCCCGGAAAAAGCAGTGAAAGCAGTCCCCGAAAAAAAAGAAGCCGTATCTGCGCCGCAGGTTAATCGGGCACCGGAGAAAAAGAAGCCAGTACGCCCTGTTTTTCAGAAGAAGCCCGTAAGGAAAATCACAAAAGTTGACCGCAGGGAAAGAAAAGCGCGCCGGGAGGCACGCATACGCGATGAAGAGCAAAAGAAAGAAACCACAGTTGTCCTGGAAGGCCGGATCACTGTGGGTGAACTTGCTGACAAACTGGGAATCGGGGCCAGTGAACTTATAGGCAAGCTGATTGAAGTGGGGGTAATGGCTTCAATTAATCAGGGCGTGGATACCGAAGTGGCAAGGCTGATGGCAGAAGATTACGGTTTCCAGGTCGAGGTAAAAATCGACCCCATTGAGGCGGAACTTGTGGAAGCAGTGGAAGACCATGAAGAGGATCTGCGCCCCAGGTCGCCCGTTGTCACTGTGCTTGGGCATGTAGACCACGGCAAGACGTCGCTTCTTGACGCAATCAGGGAGGCCAATGTAACTGCTTCTGAAGCAGGCGGAATTACACAACACATTGGCGCTTACCAGGCTGAATTGTCAGGTAAGAAAGTTGTCTTTTTGGATACGCCCGGCCACGAGGCTTTTACTGCCATGCGTGCCCGGGGAGCCCAGGTTACGGACATTGCCATAGTGGTGGTAGCCGCAGACGATGGAGTTATGCCGCAGACAGTAGAGGCCATCAACCACGTCAAAGCGGCCGCAGTGCCGATCATTGTGGCGGTCAACAAAATAGATAGGGAAAATGCCAATCCCGACCGCGTAAAGCAGCAGTTGTCCGACCTGGGAATTATTCCGGAGGAATGGGGCGGTGACACAGTCTTTGTTCATGTCTCAGCGCTCAAGCGCCAGGGGCTGGATACCCTGCTGGAAATGATTTTGCTGGTAGCCGAGCTGCTTGAACTTAAAGCAAATCCCAATAAACCTGCCACGGGCATTGTTGTGGAGGCCAAGCTGGAAAAAGGCCGCGGCCCTGTGGCTACAGTTCTCATCCAAAACGGGACACTGCAGGTAGGCGATCCTGTGATATGTGGGACAATATCCGGCAAAGTACGTGCCATGGTGGATGATAAAGGCAGGCGTATCAAGAAAGCTGGACCGGCAACACCGGTTGAGGTGCAGGGCCTGACTGAAATTCCTGAAGCGGGCGATACGTTGCAGTCAGTGACCGACGAGCGTACTGCCAGGCAAATCGCGGAAAAACGGGCAGAAAAGAGGCGTGGGGTCGAGCTTAAAAAGACCGTACGCGTCTCACTGGACGATTTATTCAAACAGATTCAGGAAGGTGAGGTCAAGGACCTCAACATTATTATTAAAGCTGATGTTCACGGTTCTGTGGAGGCGCTGCGTGATGCGCTCGTTAAGCTGGGGAATGAAGAAGTCCGTCTCCAGATAATTCACGGAGGGGCAGGGGCTATAACTGAATCGGATGTGATGTTGGCTTCAGCTTCCAATGCCATTATTATCGGCTTTAACGTGCGCCCGGAGCCAAACGCGCGTAAGATGGCAGAACGCGAAGATGTGGATATCAGGCTCTACCGGGTAATCTATGAGGCCATTGATGATATAAATGCTGCTATGAAGGGAATGCTGGCCCCTCAATTTAAGGAAGTTATACTGGGGCAGGCCGAGGTCAGACAGCTCTTTAAAATATCAAGGCTGGGCACAATTGCCGGCAGCCATGTTTTGGATGGTAAAATAACCAGAAACGCTGATATCAGGGTGATTCGTGACGGAGTTGTCATACACGAAGGCAAACTTGATACCCTGAAGCGCTTCAAAGATGACGCCAGGGAAGTTGCCACTGGTTACGACTGCGGCATTATGATGGAAAAGTTCCATGATTTCCGGGAAGGCGACATTGTTGAGGCCTACACGATGCAGCAGATAAAACCGTCTTAAGATGGAATCTTCCGGGGCGTGAATATGCGGAGGTATAGTTATGACTGAACAAAGAGCACAAAGGGTTGCTGAAGAAATTAAACGCGAAGTAAGCGAAATACTGAGAAAAGAAATTAAAGATCCGCGTGTGGCAGTTATGGGGGTAATAAGCGTCACAGATGTAAATGTTACCCGCGACATCAGGCATGCCAAAATTTATGTCAGCATTCTTGGTACTGACGAAGAGAAAACACAAACTCTCCAGGCGCTTAAAAAAGCAGCAGGTTTTATCCGCACTGAAATCGGAAAACGTATCCGCCTGCGCCACATTCCTGAACTGACTATACACCTTGACCAGTCCCTGGCTTACGGCGCCCATATCAACCAGCTGTTGCATGAAATCAACAGGAACGGGGGAGAAGGCGGGAGTGAATAGCCTGCAGGAGATAGCCACCAGGCTGCGAACAGGCGGCCATACTTTAATAACTTCTCATATCCTGCCGGACGGCGACAGCATAGGTTCCTTATTGGGATTGGGGTTAGCTCTGCGTGAAGCTGGTTGTAAGGTAACCATGTTCTCAGTGGACGGTGTCCCGGCAAGATACTCCTTTCTTAAGAAGGTGGAACTGATACAGTCCCATGAACTGCCCGGGAACGGATACAGCCATGTTGTGGCTCTTGACTGCAGCGACCATCTGCGCATTTGGCCCATCTGGGATAAGATAAAGGATTTGTTTATTATAAACATCGACCACCATCCCACAAATCAAAACTACGGCAGCTTAAATTATGTTGATACAAAAGCCGGGGCTACCGGGGAAATAGTCTATTTTCTGCTTCAGGAGTTGGGTATCAGCCCTACCATTGAGGTTGCCGAGGCCCTTTATGTGGCTATAGCCACAGATACAGGTTCTTTTAAGTTTGAAAGCACCTCCGCGCGCACCCATCGTGTCACTGCCAAATTGTTTGAAGCAGGTGTTAAACCTCAGGACATATCATCACTTGTATTTGACCAGCGTTCGCGGGAGGCGATATATATTCTGCGCGCCGCCCTGATGTCGCTGAGGTTTTCTCCTGACGGTAGAATTGCCTGGATGATACTGAACGAAAAAGATATGGAAGAAAGCGGTGCCAGGGACGAACACCTGGAGGGGGCAGTCAACTTTGCCAAAAATATTGAAGGAGTCGATGTGGGGCTGCTTTTTAGGGCTAAAGAAGATGGCACTGTTAAAGTAGGATTCCGTTCCCACAATATCGATGTGGGGCAAGTGGCACACTCTCTCGGTGGCGGAGGGCATGCACGCGCAGCAGGATGCTCTCTAGAGTCAAGCCCCCAGGACGCTGTAAACACTGTAATGAGTGCTCTTGAGCCATTGATGAGGGATTGAGCCGATGGCAATGGACGGAATATTAAACATACTAAAACCTCCCGGCATGACTTCCCACGATGTTGTCAGCTGTATCCGGCGCCTGACAGGAATTAAGCAGTGTGGGCATACAGGTACCCTCGATCCCGGCGCTGCAGGAATACTGCCTGTTTGTGTGGGAAATGCCACCCGCGTTTCAGAGTATGTGTTGGAGATGGATAAAACATATCGTGCCCAGCTTTCACTGGGGAGTGCCACCGATACCGAAGACGCCTCCGGCAGAGTAATCAGTAAAATGGAAATACCACCGCTTAATGAATCCGATATCAGCCATATTCTGCAGCAGTTCGTTGGCAGGACAAGCCAGGTGCCTCCCATGTATTCCGCAGTTCGCAGGGACGGGGTGAGGTTGTACGAACTGGCACGCCGCGGTGAAACAGTAAGCCGGGAGCCAAGGCAGATTACTATTTACCGGCTTAAGTTACTGGCCCTGGCCGGTAATAAATTGTTTTTTGACGTGGTTTGTTCGCGGGGCACATACATACGTACTTTATGCACAGACATTGCAGTGCGGCTTGGCACGTGCGGACACATGTCATTTCTGCTCCGCACAGCTGTAGGTCCTTTTGTGCTGAACAATTCCTATACACTGGAAGAAATAGCCGGGCTGCAGGATGATGGCTGTCTGGACACAGCTTTTCTTCCACTTGATACTGCTTTGCATCAATATCCCTCCTTCCTGGCAACTCCCGCGCAGGCCGTAAGTATAATACACGGCCGTGCCATTACATCCGGAGCTGACTACCCTGAGGGACTGCCAATCAGGGTTTACAGCACGGACGGGATAATGCTCGCTGTTGCCTATCAGTCGGAGGGAATGTTAAAACCTAAAAAAGTATTTATCACCGGATAGAGCGAGGGTAATAAAAATGCAAGTAGTCAGTGGGATCGTGTCACTAAGAAAATTACACCAAGGCCCGTTGTTTTTAGCACTTGGCAACTTCGACGGGGTCCATCTTGGACACAAAAAAATAATAAGTGCTACAGTGGAGTCGGCCGCAGAGCCTGGCGCCTGCAGTGCAGTGTTGATTTTCAACCCCCATCCCCTGCAGGTACTGGCACCTGAAAGGTCCCCTGCCTTGCTGCTTACTTTTGAGGACAGGATGGGATTACTGGGGGAAGCGGGAGTTGATTACATTATTACCCATCCCTTCACTCCTGAATTTGCACAATTAAAACCTGATGATTTCGCCAGAAGGATTCTAAAAGAAGAACTGTCTGTGAGCGGTGTTGTGGTAGGGTTTAATTATTCCTTTGGCTGGAGAGGCCAGGGCAAACCTGCAGATTTGGTGCGCCTCGGGGCTGAGCATGGTTTTTCCGTCCAGGTGATAAATCCGGTTGAGAAGAGCGGGGCGCCTGTGGCAAGTTCAAGGATTCGAGCTCTTTTGTCCATGGGCAGGGTGGAAGAAGCCGGGGATATGCTGGGCTACTCCTTCTGCCTGCGGGGAACTGTGGTCCACGGTGACGGGCGAGGACGTCAGCTTGGCTTTCCCACTGCCAATGTGCTCACATCACCGGATGTGATAAGCCTGGGCCATGGCGTCTACCTGACCCGGGTCAGTTTTACCGCAGAGGAAGGGCAAAAAGAACAGTTCTGGGCACTGACCAATGTAGGAAAGCGTCCCACTTTCTGCAAAGGAGAGCCATCCGTTGAAGTGCACCTTCTTGATCTTAAAAAAAATCTTTACGGCAGAGAATTAAATGTCCGCTTTCTACAAAAAATTAGAGAAGAGAAAATGTTTACCGGACCGGAAGAGCTAACCGAGCAGATTAAAAATGATGTTGTCAGAGCGCGCCGTTTGATAGCGCGCAAGTATGGCAGTAAAAACAGGGTATCAAATGTTGCCAACGGGTTTTCATTATGATAAAATGATGTCTGCAACCTATAGCTCGGATAATCGATTCTCCGGCGTTTATCTTGGCTCTGGGGGTTAATTAAATAAAAAAGGAGGTGAAATTATGAGCCTTGACACAGTGCGCAAGCAGGGTTTAATTGAGAAGTTCCGCTTGCATGAAAGCGACACAGGGTCACCTGAAGTGCAGATAGCTCTCCTTACTGAAAGGATAAACTACCTGACTGAGCATCTCAAGGAACATAAGAAAGACCACCATTCGCGGCGAGGACTGCTGAAAATGGTTGGCCAGCGCAGAGGCATGCTAAACTACCTGAAAAAAATTGATGCCGAGCGTTATCGCACCATTTTAGCAAAGCTTCAGCTTCGTAAGTAGTTTTTTTCCCTCAGTAAAAAAATGCAATAAAAAAGCGGGGGAAACCCCGCTTTTTTATTAGCACAACAGAGAGGATGTCGTAAATGAAAAAATACTCCCTGGACTTTTTTGGCAGGGAACTGAGCTTTGAGGTAGGCAGGCTGGCAAAACAGGCAAACGGCTCTGTACTGATTCGCTATGGAGACACAGTGCTGCTTGTTACTGCTACGGCCGCTGCAGAGCCCCGTGAGGGCATAGACTTTTTCCCACTCACAGTGGACTACGAAGAGAGGCTGTATGCCGTAGGTAAGATACCCGGCGGCTTTATAAAAAGAGAGAGCCGGCCCACCGAAAGGGCTATTTTAACTGACCGTTTAACTGACCGTCCGATTCGACCTCTTTTCCCCAAAGAGTTCCGCAATGCAGTACATATTGTGGCCACAGTAATGTCCGTAGACCAGGACAGCCCGCCTGAAGTTTTGGCCATCTGCGGGGCATCTGCCGCACTCTCCGTTTCCAATATTCCCTTTGCCGGCCCCATAGGTGCGGTTGTTGTGGGCTGGATCGACGGTAAGCCGGTTATTAACCCCAACCAACAGCAGGCTGAGGAATCAAGGTTGCATCTGGTGGTGGCAAGCACAGATGATGCAATTATGATGGTGGAAGCCGCCGCAAACGAACTCACAGAAGAAGAAATCCTGGAGGCAATTATGGCGGGATATGAAGCCAACAGGCAGATAGTCGCAGTACAGAACAAAATTATCAGTGAACTGCAACCAGAAAAAATGGCTGTTATAGCTTTTGAGCCTGATGCAGCTATTTCACTTGAGTTGCGTGCTTTTTGCAGTGAGCGTATCGGACAGGCAGTGCGCATCATCGAGAAGCACGAACGCGAAACCGCTATCAGTGATTTAAAGAAGGAAGCAAAGGCATATTTTTCCGAAAAATATCCTGATAATGACAGGGATGTGCGCGTTGTCTATGACAGGCTGGTTAAGGAAACCATGCGCACAATGATTCTCAGTGAAGGAATCCGACCGGACGGCCGTAAAACAGACGAGGTGCGCAAGATTTCCTGCGAGGTGGGTGTCCTGCCAAGGACCCACGGTTCCGGCCTTTTTACCCGCGGCCAGACACAGGTGCTGAATATATGTACCCTCGGCGCTCCAGGCGACGTACAGAGGTTGGACGGGCTTGGCCTTGAAGAATCAAAGCGTTATATGCACCACTATAATTTCCCACCCTACAGTGTGGGTGAGGCCGGCTTCATGCGTGGCCCCGGCAGGCGGGATATAGGCCACGGTGCTTTGGCAGAAAAAGCGCTGTTACCCATGATTCCATCAACTGACGATTTCCCCTATACCATCAGGCTTGTCTCAGAAGTCCTGGAGTCTAACGGCTCCACCTCAATGGGCAGTGTCTGCGCCTCCACACTATCCATGATGGATGCCGGGGTACCAATTAAAAAACCGGTTTCAGGCATAGCAATGGGCCTGATTAAAGAGGAAGATAAAGTGGCTATTCTTACAGATATCCAGGGCATGGAAGATTTCCTCGGCGATATGGACTTTAAAGTGGCAGGAACACGCGATGGGATAACTGCTCTGCAAATGGACATAAAAATAAAGGGCCTCGACCGCAACATACTGGCGCAGGCTCTGGCTCAGGCCAAGGCCGGATATATGTACATACTGGAAAAGATGCTTGCAGTGATTCCAGAGCCGCGGGACGATCTGTCGCCATACGCGCCCCGTATCATTACAATGCATATTGACCCCGATAAAATAAGAGATGTTATCGGCCCAGGCGGCAAAATGATCAATAAGATAGTGGCAGAAACTGATTGTGATATTGATATTGAGCCCGATGGCACCATCTACATTGCAGCAGTTAATCCTGAAAGCGGCAAAAAGGCTGTACAAATGATTGAGGGCCTGACCAAATCGGTTGAACCCGGCGAATTATACCTTGGCAAAGTGACCCGAGTGGAAAAGTATGGGGCTTTTGTCGAGATACTCCCGGGCAAGGAAGGTTTAGTCCACATTTCACGGCTTGCTCACGAGCGCGTCGGGAAAACCGAAGATGTTGTCAATCTCGGAGACGAAATACAAGTTAAGGTAATAGGCATCGATGACCGAGGCAGAATCGACCTGTCCCGCCGTGCCGCCATACCAAACGAGCACGGGGAAATGGTGGAAGAAGAAGCTGTGCCCAAGAGAGATGACCGCCCAGGCGGCAGGCGCCCCTTTAACGACCGCGACCGCCGCCCGCCCAGAAGGACATAAACCGTTTGGTTTATGTCTTTTTTTTGAGGACAATTTTGAGTTATAGCTAAGGCCCTCTTCCTGCCGGGAAAGGGCCTTAGCTATTTTACGAATGCGGCCGGCTGTTAACCGTAACAGAACTGCGCTGCAGTAATATTATAGTATAAAGATTCTAATTGAAAGCGAGGAGGGTTTTCTTGAAAAAGTATTTATGTTTGCTGTCGGTGTTAATGATTGTGGTGTTGGTGGCCTTTGCTTCAGGAGGCTGCGGTAAAAAGCAGGATCTGGCAAAAATCAGGTTGAATGAAGTCACACGTTCTGTGTTCTACGCGCCAATGTATGCGGCCATTAGTCTTGGCTATTTCGAAGATGAGGGTATAAGCCTGGAGCTGACTACGGGCCAGGGTGCGGATAAAGTGATGACCGCCATCCTTTCAGGGCAGGCGGATATCGGCTTTATGGGCCCGGAGGCGAGTATCTATGTGTTTAACCAGGGGCAGGATGACTATGCTGTTAATTTCGCACAACTGACAAAAAGAGACGGCTCATTTCTCATGGCCCGTGAACCTGACCCAAATTTTAAGTGGGAGAGAGTCAGGGGTAAGACAATTATAGGCGGACGCAAAGGAGGCGTGCCGCTTATGACTTTGGAATATGTCTTAAAAAACCATGGCATTTATCCCGGAGTCGATGTGGAAGTACTTACACATATCCAGTTTGCTTTGATGGCGGGCGCATTTACAGGCGGTGAGGGTGACTATGTTACTTTGTTTGAGCCTGTGGCCACTGCCCTTGAAACAGAGGGTGCGGGATATGTAGTTGCCTCAGTTGGTGAGGAGAGCGGGGAAATTCCCTATACAGTATTTTGTGCACGCAAGAGCCTGATTGAAAAGAACCCGGAGCTCATACAGAAATTTACCAACGCCATCTATCGCGGGCAGCTTTGGGTTGAGGCGCAATCGCCGGAGGCAATTGCTGCTGCTATCAAGTCCTTTTTCCCTGACAGCAATGAATCAGTACTCACCGGTGTTGCAAAGCGCTATAAAGAAATAGACGCCTGGTCCAAGACTCCTTTCTTTACTGAAGAGTCGTTTAACAGGCTGCAGGATGTAATGGAAACCGCGGGGGAGCTTGATAAGAGAGCACCTTATGACAAACTGGTAAACAACAGCTTTGCACAACAGGCAAGTAAAATTATCAGGTAAATGTCTGAAAGGGGGGAGCAAATGAGGGCGGGGCCGCTTGTAGAAATAAAAAAACTGTCTATGACGTTCCACAGCCCGGCAGGTGAAATTAAGGCTCTGGGAAATATTTCCCTGGAAATAATGGAGGGCGAGTTTGTCAGTATTGTAGGGCCGAGCGGCTGCGGTAAGTCCACATTGCTTAACATGGTTGCCGGATTGATTAAGCCCGCCTCAGGGGAAATCTGCATCAATAATAAAACTGTGCAGGGCCCCACCTCTCTGGTGGGCTATATGCCCCAAAGCGACCGTCTGTTTGAATGGCGCACAATCTGGAAAAATGTCCTGCTTGGCCTTGAGGTACAGAAAAAAGTTGACAAACATTCCAGGGGTTATGCAGAAGAGTTACTTACAAAATACGGACTGTATGAATTCAGAAACTCCTACCCAAGTCAGCTTTCAGGCGGGATGAGGCAGAGAGTTGCCCTGATAAGGACACTGGCCATCAATCCGGAGCTTTTGCTCCTTGATGAGGCATTCTCAGCGCTTGACTACCAGACCAGGCTTGTTGTAGCCGATGAGGTTAAACAGATAATTTCCAGGGAAAATAAAACAGCGGTGTTGGTGACACACGACATAGCTGAAGCAATCAGTATGGCTGAAAGGGTTGTTGTACTTACCAAAAGGCCCGGCATGATTAAAAACATTCATCACATAGCTTTGACCTGCAGCGAAAAAACGCCCATAAAATGCCGCGAAGCCCTTGAATTTAAAGATTACTTCAACAAGATATGGAAGGAGTTGGATGTGCATGTCTGAAGTGCCGACTCCTGACGTCTCTGCAGAGCACCGTGAGTACCTCCGCAACAGGAAGCTGTACAGGATCAAGATAGTTGCGGCCCAGGCACTGCTGCTGGTTGGGATTATTATATTGTGGGAAGCGGCAGCCAATTGGAGGCTGATTGACCCTTTTATTACCAGCCAGCCGTCCAGAGTTGTAAAAACGCTTATTTCACTTCATAACGGAGGGGATTTATACAGACATATAGGAATCACTGTTTTTGAGACAGTGGTGGGATTCACACTGGGCACTGTTATCGGCACTGGAGTTGCTGTGCTGCTTTGGTGGTCGGATTTTCTTTCGAGGGTGCTTGAGCCGTATCTGGTTATTTTAAACAGTCTGCCTAAAATAGCCCTTGCCCCAATTATAATAGTCTGGATAGGCCAGGGGATGACTGCCATCATAGCGATGGCGCTGTTTATATCGTTGGTGGTCACCATACTAAGTGTACACTCGGGCTTTGCCCAGGTAGATACGGAAAAAGTTAAACTTCTGAGAACTTTCGGAGCCACAAAGATACAGGTGCTATCCAAGGTGATACTTCCGGCAAGTGTGCCAACTATCATCGCGGCCTTAAAAATAAATGTGGGCCTGTCCTGGGTCGGTGTGATAGTTGGGGAGTTCCTTGTATCAAGGGCCGGTCTTGGTTATTTAATTGTATATGGGGGCCAGGTGTTCAGGCTTGACCTGGTGATGACCAGTGTTATTATCCTGGCAGTCGCTGCAGCTATCATGTACCAGTCCATAGTGTTCCTGGAGAAAATTATAGTGGGTCAAAGACACTGATGATTTTATTAAAGAGAACCCGCGCATGCGGGTTCTCAGCATTTTTATGCGGCAGGTCGCATAAGATTCTATAGCCAGCCAAAAAAGAAGGTGAAACTTTGTCCAGGGAAGAACGCCGGCGCAAGCGGAAGTTAAAAATATGTATATTTTTAGCCGTTACATTGTTGTCACTGGCAATACTTCTGCACAACCAAATACTGAGCGATGTATTTTCTCCAAGTACCAAGGGAGCACTCTACAGGGTCAGGACCAGTCAAAACGTGGTTGCGCTTACCTTTGATGCAGTGTGGGAACCTGCGGAAACCGGCAGGATCTTAGATGTGCTTGACCGTTACCAGGTCCGCGCTACTTTTTTTCTCACAGGTAACTGGGTGAGGTATAACCCGGACCTGGCGCGTGAGATATTAATACGCGGTCATGAAATAGGACAGCACAGCCAGAATCACCAGGTGTTGACAGGCCTTAAGGATGAGGAACTGGCACGTGAATTCCGGCTAATGGAAGAAACGTTGCGGGAGGAATTGAATTGCCAAGCCTTTCTGTTTCGCCCTCCTTACGGTGAGGTCAACCAGCAGGTGTATAATTATGCAAACGACAGGGGCTATACCACAGTCCTATGGAGCATTGATCCCCACGATTGGCTTAACCCGGGAGTGGATCAGATTGTGTCCAGGGTGATTAAAAACCTTCATAAAGGCGCTATCATCATGTTTCATACAAGTTCCACCCAGGCAGTGGACGCGCTGCCTCTTATAATCCAGGGCTTGAGGATGAAAGATTACAGTATACTGACAGTGTCACAGCTGCTGGAGTTGGCTGAAATGAATTGAATTGGAGGCTCTATCATGCGCTACCGTTATTTTAGGGCGCTGTGCGGAAAAAGGGTATTCAGTTTAATACTTATCGCCTGTATTCTGCCCACAGCATTGAGCGGAGGCAGCAAGTATCTGCGCCGCTATTTTTACAGCGTTAAAAAAAATGTCACATTTCAGGGCAGTGATGTAGGGGGTATGCTGCCTGAAGAGGCGAGGGCAGTTGTTACAGGGGTGGCCAGGGCCATGCATGTGAAGCCTGTGGACGCAGTGCCGGACAAAGAGTTCGGTGGCGTTATTCCCGACCTGAATGGGTATGGAGTTGATATAGACAGCACTGTGGACGCAATATTGAGAGCAAAAAGAGGGGAGTCAATTGAGGCTGTGCTAAAGCAGGTTCCTGCTCAAGTCAGGCTTAGCGACTTTCCCGAACTGGCGGTGTTCCGTGGCAACCCCGCTAAGCAACAGGTAACTTTTCTGATTAATGTTGCCTGGGGAAATGAGTACTTGCCCGCAATGCTGGATGTGCTGAAGGAAGAAAAAGTGGGGGCGTCTTTTTTCCTGGTTGGCAGATGGGTGAGGCAGTTTGGTGAAATGGCACTGGCAATACGAGATGCCGGTTTTGAGCTTGCCAATCACGGGGATTCAGACGCAGCTGCTATGGGCGCCATGAGCATTGAGGCAGCCCGTGAACAGATAAGCCGGTGCAACGAGACTGTATTCTCGGTCTGCGGTGTGAGAACACAGTTTTTTAGCCCTCACAAAGGTGAACTCAGTGAAAATGTGTTAAAAGCGGCAGCCCTGGAAAATATGAGAGTTATTATGTGGACTGTGGACACCGTTGACTGGAAACTTCCCGGAGTGGAAAATATGCTGGAAAAAATCCTTGATAATGCAGCCGGGGGCAGCCTGATCTTAATGCACCCCACAGCCCAGACCGCGGAATTTCTAAGACAGGTCATCCCCGGTTTGAGGCAAAGAGGGCTTGAGCCTGTGTCATTGGCTGAACTACTTTCTCCTTCTTATCAATGAGCAGGAGGCGTGATTTTTGGCAACAAAAAAACGTGTAACTGTTAAATTGACCACAATTCTTTTGCTGCTGGCCGCCCTTGGACTGGTCTTTATTGTTTTGGGCGCAGGGAGCGGTGCACAACGCTTATTTTATGGTGTTAAACCAGGGGTAAAACTTGAGGGCGTTGTCATGGAAAAGCTGCTGGAGAAAGAAGTAAGGGCGAGAGTTTCAAAGATGGCCTCAGCCATCAACCGGGCTCCGCGCAATGCGGCTTATGACAACAAGACCAAGTCCATAATATTGGAAATTCCGGGATTGGAGGTTGATGTTGACGCTACAGTAACAAGGGTTATGGACGCAGAAAAAGACGAGCACGTTGATTTGACAGTAATAATACTGGAACCTGAATTGACGGCTGATATATACCGTTCAATTAGCATAAAACTGTCTTCTTTTGGCACAACCGGCGGCGGAGGCGGGCGTGCGGACAATCTTTACGTTGCAGCTAAATATATGAACGGCACTGTGCTTGCTCCGGGAGACGTGTTCTCGTTTAATAAGGCAACAGGACCCCGCACATTTGCCCGCGGCTACGGTATGGCGCCAGTGGTAGGAGGCGTGGGCATCGGTGGAGGAGTATGCCAGGTGGCAACTACCATCTACAATGCTGCAATGATTGCAGGAATGGAAATAATTGAAAGACACCCGCACAGTATCAGAGTCTACTATGTTCCTGAGGGGAGGGACGCCACGATCACCAATTATATAGATTTTAAATTCCGCAACTCAACTGATAAATTTATACAAATTCGCTCCGGAGCCGGCGGGGGCCACGTGTGGGTGCAGATCTGGAGCCAGTGACTTGACAAGCAGCAGGCAAACGGTTAATCTGGGGAAGAAATGGTCACAGGAGGCACATTATGGAATCTATTAAAATCTTTGTCCAAAAACTTCCCCATGCACAAGATCTTCCCCTGCCCGACTATAAGAGCGAAGATGCTGCCGGTATGGATTTGTTAGCAGCAGTGACAGGGGGCGTAAGCCTGCCGCCGGGTTCACGTATCCTGGTGCCCACAGGGTTGCAAATCGCGGTGCCAAGGGGCTTTGAAGCACAGGTAAGGCCGCGCAGCGGACTTGCCTGGAAGTGGGGGATCACCATATTAAACAGTCCCGGAACCATTGACGCCGACTACCGGGGAGAAATAAAAGTTATCCTGGCCAACCTGGGAAATGAAATATTTACTGTTGCCAGGGGTGACCGGATTGCCCAGCTTGTGGTGACACGTATTCCACGCGTTGAGCTGTGTGAATGCGGGCAATTGCCCGAGACTGGCAGAGGGGAAGGAGGCTTTGGGCACACGGGGCTGTAAGTGAGGAGAGGAATACATGCTGTCGCTTATTGTGCTTTTTATTGCGATAGCCGCGTCACTGACACAAAGGGTGAGGTTAAAAAGGAGAACAACCGCAAGCGAGTTTCCTGAACACGCCAAACCGTCTCCTCTGTCTGAGGCGTTACAGGAACTGATTGGCATGGCAGGCGGAATTTATTTGTCGCTCTTGCTTTTAATAACTTTTTTGCAGCTGGAACTTCCCGATAAGCTGGATTTATATGGCTTGGAGATTTCCCCGCTGGCTTTTGCCGCCTTGGTTCTGGCAATAATCCAACCTTTTATAATAAAAATTATTGAATATTTTAAAAAAGGGGGCAGATAGCTTTGGAGATGTCCCGTCTGTCAAGGAAAGAAATAATAAATATTTATGACGGAGCAAGGCTGGGTTATGTGGGAGAATCAGATCTGGTCATAGACAGTGAAAGCGGCATCATAAAAGCAATTATTATTGTGCAAAAAGGATTGGGAATGAAAATGGGACGCTCCTCACGGGAATTGGTTATTCCCTGGGATTCAGTCAAAAAAATAGGCGAAGAAGTGCTAATTGTGGACCTTTCTCCGGCGCGCGCAACGCGCCATCATGAATAATGGCACTCCTGTTGGTTGATACTAGAGTAAGTATCGAACAAAGGAGGGCAACTATGGCTAGTACAGTAGTAGGAATGTTCAAATCCAAGGAACAAGCTGAAGAGGCTATCAGGGAATTAAAGGCCCGTGATTTTTCCGAAGAAGAGATATCACTGATAGGGCGCGGAGAAGAAGGCGATGATGGCCAGGGAGAAGAAATGAGTTACGATGGCCAGAACCTTGCTGACGGGACTGCCACAGGTGGGGCCATCGGTGGTCTTACAGGCCTGCTCGCCGGAGCCGGGGCTCTGCTGATCCCGGGTATCGGCCCGATTATTGCCGCCGGCCCCCTGGCAGGCGCACTGACCGGAATTGTTACCGGGGGCATTGCAGGTGGGTTGATTGACTATGGCATTCCGGAGCATGAAGGTAAACGTTATGAGGAAGAAATAAAACGCGGTAAAATAATGGTGGCCGCAAAAAGCGAGAGTAAGGATATGTCTGAGGAGATAATTTCTATTTTCCGTCAAAATGGTGCTTACGATGTCAAAACTCACGACCCCAGATAACAGAAGAAAGCTATCCCTGTGATTAAGAAATCACAGGGATTTTTTTTTGCAGAAAATTATAAAGACCTGAACGAGTCACGCTTTTTAGCTGTTTTCAATATATTAAATTATCGGGTTGGAGGTGAAGCAGGATTGGTTGTAGGCTTAAAGGATTGGGAAATAGTAATTGCCGGCGGAGATGCCAGGGAAATTGTACTGGCGTTGGAACTTGAAAAAAAAGGAGCAAAAATCTACCTGGCGGGATTTGAAAAATACGTAATCCCGTCCCGGCCCAATATCAGCACCGGCCTGCCTGGCAGGGCCGATGCTGTTATCTGTCCTTTGGCCGGCATAAACGCAAACGGTGAAATTTATGCGCCATTCTCAGACGGTAAATTAACAATTGAATCAATCAGGTTGCCCATAAGTGCCGGTACAATTTTTCTCTGCGGCGCCATCCCGGATGAACTGAGGAATGATTTAAATGGCGCCGGTGTAAGTGTGGTCAAGACTGGAAATCTCGATGAATTGTGCATCTACAATGCGATCCCCACAGCGGAGGGCGCCATTGGAATAGCGCTGCGCGAGAGCCCTATCACTATCTACGGCAGTAAGGCTTTAGTTCTTGGCTTTGGGCGGTGCGCAGCACCGCTCTCAAGGGCGCTACTGGGTTTGGGAGCAGAAGTAACTGTAGCAGCCAGGAGGAGGGAAGTATTGGCGCAGGCATACAGCCTGGGGTTTAGAACTTTAGAACTGCCACGGTTGGCCGGGTATCTGAGTAAATTTAATTTTATTTTTAATACTGTACCGGCACTTGTGCTCGACGAGGAACTTTTAAGAAAAGTAAAAAGGGATGTACTGATTGTGGATATTGCATCTGCTCCGGGAGGCACCGACTTTAATGCTGCAGATAAGCTAGGTATCAAAAGCATACTGGCCCCTGGCCTGCCGGGAAAAACAGCGCCTGTAACTTCAGGGAAAATATTGGCGCAGGTATATCCTCATCTGCTGACACTACACAGAAAGGAGGCATGAAAATTGAGACTGAGGGGCAAAAAGATAGGTTTTGCGCTGACTGGTTCGCACTGTACACTGGAAAAAGTAGTGCCTGAAATTGAAAAGCTTGTGGCAGAGGGGGCAGAAATATTTCCGGTTATTTCACCGTCTGTAGACCACACTGACACCCGCTATGGCGACGCCACAGAGTGGAAAACCAGGATTGTAAAAATTGCCGGTAGAAAAATCATCAATAGTATTACCGGGGCTGAACCCCTGGGGCCAAAGGCCATGGTTGACGCCTTTATTATCGCGCCCTGTACCGGAAACACGCTGGCCAAACTGGCAAATGGCATCACCGACACGGCAGTGCTAATGGGGGCAAAAGCGCAATTGCGCAACCAAAAACCCGTCATACTATCAATATCTACCAATGACGGGTTAGGCATGAACGCAAAAAATATCGGGATTATTTTAAACACAAAAAATGTCTATATGGTTCCGTTTGGTCAGGACAATCCGTTTTTAAAACCTAATTCACTGGTTGCAAAAAATGAATTAATTGTGCCCACAATTATTGCAGCACTGGATGGCCGACAGCTTCAACCTTTGCTGATAAACCTTGCTGCTGAAGAGTTTCAGTTCGAGAGATAGAGGGTGAATGGATTGCGAATCATGGTTCAGAAGTTTGGCGGCTCTTCATTGGGCTGCCATGAACTGAGGCAGCGGGTGGTGAGACATGTTTTAGCAGCTCAAGGCGAGGGATACAATCCCGTAGTAGTTGTCTCAGCCATGGGCGGGAAGGGAGAGCCCTATGCCACAGATACACTGCTCGAATTAATGCGAAATGTAACTCCTGCGCCCCCACCCAGGGAAACAGACCTGCTGATATCATGCGGCGAGCTTATTGCTGCGGCCATTCTTGCAGTACAGATAACCGGAGCCGGTGCAGATGCAGTGGCCCTTGCAGGATGGCAGGCGGGAATTATTACCGATGGCGTTTTTGGGCAGGCAGAAATAGTACGTATAAAAAAGGACCGCATCCTAAAGCTGGCAGCAGAAGGCAAGATAGTAGTGGTAGCCGGAGTCCAGGGGGTAAGTGAGCAGGGAGACATTAACACACTGGGGCGAGGTGGTTCTGATACCACGGCAGTTGCCCTGGCAGCGGCGCTGGAATCTGAGTGGGTGGAAATATATTCAGATGAAGACCCTGTAATGACAGCAGACCCGCGCTTTGTTCCCGAAGCCAGGCCGATCAGAAATATCGGCTATGAGGAAGTACTGCAAATGGCAAGAGAGGGAGCAAAAGTTGTACATCCACGGGCTGTAGATATTGCCATGCAGTTTAATCTGCCTCTGCTTTTAAAAAAAACCGGTGAAAACAGCAGCGGCACCCTTGTGACACATAAGAAAACGCATGACGAGAAAGATTTTATACCAAAAGAAAGAGTCGTCAGCGCTATTACACATGTTGGTGGGTTGGCACAGATTCGCATGCTGGAGCCTCAGGCCAGAGGTAATGAGCTGGAAGAGATGCTGCGAAAGCTTGCTAAGTCCGGGATCAGTATTGACCTTATAAGCTTCTCACCCCAGGAAAAAATGTTTACCGTCAAGGATGAGGAAGCTGGTAAAGCTGCAGAGACTCTTAAAGCAGCGGGTTATCGTGCAGTTATTGGAACAGGGTTTGCCAAGGTGTCGGTTGTTGGATCCGGCATGCGGGGAATTCCCGGTGTCATGGCCAGGGTTGTAACCGCCCTCAGTCGTGCAGGTGCCGAAATATTACAGACTGCAGACTCACATCTTAGTATCTCCTGTCTTATACCGGAAAAAGACGTGGGAGATACCTTAAAGTCACTCCATTTAGAGTTTGGGTTGGCAAAGAATAATAGTGATTTACTAAGTTAGCATTTATTGAAAAGCACGGATAACTTTGTTATAATGTTTTATGGTCCTTTTGGAGTAAACTGGAGGTGATTCATTTGACAACAGCACCGTTTGGGGAACTGATTACTGCTATGGTAACTCCTTATGACAGCTGCGGTGAGGTCGACTACGGGAAAGCAGCAGAATTGGCGTTGCACCTGTCAGGAAACGGATCCGACGGCCTGGTGATTTCCGGCACCACAGGCGAGTCGCCTGCCTTAAGCAGAGACGAGAAAATACAGCTTTTTAAATCCGTGGTTGCTGCGGTGAAAGGAAAAGTTAAAATACTGGCCGGCACCGGAGGAAATTACACACATCAATCCATAGAATTGACCAAGTTGGCGGGGGAATGCGGCGTAGACGGTATTATGCTTGTTGTGCCTTATTATAATAAGCCCTCGCAGGATGCGCTATTGCATCATTTTTCCACCATTGCAGGTGCTGTGGAACTGCCGGTTATGCTATACAACGTACCGGGCAGGACAGGGGTAAATATGACGGCTGAAACCACGCTGCGCCTTGCTGAAATTGATAATATAGCAGCGGTAAAGGAGGCCAGCGGCAGCCTTGATCAGGTTTCGCAGATCTGTGCCAAAGCTCCGCCAGGATTTGCAGTTTACAGCGGTGATGACAGCCTCACCCTTCCCATTATGGCTGTGGGAGGTGTGGGTGTGGTTTCAGTGGCTTCACACGTTGCAGGCAGGGAGATTAAAAACATGATTACAGCCTACGCACAGGGAAATGTAGCGACAGCCAGAAATATCCACCTGCGGCTCCTGCCTTTATACAACGCCATGTTTATCACCAGCAATCCCGTCCCTGTTAAAAGCGCAATGAACCTGCTTGGGCATGAACTAGGCTCTGTGAGGGGGCCGCTCATTGCTTTAAATGAAAAAGAAAAGGATATAATAACAAGAGTGATGACTGAACTCGGGTTTTTGAGCTAAACAGATTGCCTTTCAACCGTGCTGGGGCACGGTTTTCCTTTGACTTGCAAGCAACCCCCGATTCCAGTATAATTGAAGTTGTTAAATACAGATAGGTGAAATAAAAAGGGAGGTGAAATAATATATGACAAACGATCCTAACAGAAGAAAAGCGCGCATCAAAACTGACAACGAAGAAAAAATCCAGATTATACCGCTTGGCGGGATAGGTGAAATCGGCAAAAATATGTTCGTTATCCGATTTGAAGACCAGATGCTGGTTATTGATTCCGGCCTGGCCTTTCCCGGCGATGAATTGCTGGGAATCGATGTGGTCATACCGGATATTACATATCTGCTTGAAAACAAGGATAAAGTGCTGGCAATTATATTAAGCCACGGCCATGAGGACCATATCGGTGCACTCCCGTATGTTCTGCCTCAGCTTAATGTGCCAGTCTATGGGACAAGGCTTACACTGGGACTGGTTGAAGGCAAATTGAGAGAGCATCATATGCTCGACCAATGCACACTGAATATCATCACCCCGGATGATACGTTGCGCCTTGGCAGCTTTAAATTAGAATTTTTCAGGACAAACCACAGTATCCCCGATTCAGTGGGAATTGCCATTAAAACTCCTGTGGGGACAGTGGTTTATACCAGTGACTTCAAATTTGACCAAACCCCAGTCAATGGAAACCCTACAGAATACGACAAGCTGGCGAGGCTGGGCAGGAAAGGCGTACTGGTGGCTTTTTCAGACAGCACCAATGCTGAAAGGCCAGGCTATACCCTGTCTGAAAAAGAAGTTGGCGCGTCAATCATGGACATTTTCCGCACGTCCAAACAGCGCATAATACTGGCGACATTTGCATCCAACATTCACAGGATCCAGCAAGTTTTTGACGCCGCCTGCCATTATAAGAGAAAAGTAGCGGTGGTAGGCCGGAGTATGGTTAATGTTGTCCAAATCGCCCAGGAACTTGGCTACCTTAATGTCTGTCAGGGCGCCCTGATCGAGATAGATGAGTTAAATACGCTGCCGCCAAGCCGTGCAGTGATTATTACCACAGGAAGCCAAGGTGAGCCGATGTCGGCTCTTACCCGTATTTCTATGTCTGAGCATAGGAAAGTGGAAATAATTCCCGGAGATACTGTAATTATAGCTGCCACCCCCATTCCGGGCAACGAAAAACTTGTTTCACGTACCATAGACAACCTGTTTAAGCGTGGGGCGAATGTAATTTATGAACGCGTTTCAGGCATACACGTCTCGGGTCACGCCTCGCAGGAAGAACTGAAACTGATGCTAAACCTGCTTAAACCTAAATACCTTATTCCTGTGCACGGTGAATATCGTCACCTCATCCACCATGCACAGCTGGCCGCAAAAGTGGGAATAAGAGAACAGGACGTTTTTGTGATTGAAAACGGCCAGGTTCTTGAGTTTACACAACGCTCCGGCCGGGTGGCAGGAAATGTTACAGCAGGAAAAGTGCTGGTTGACGGACTGGGAATTGGCGATGTGGGAAATGTTGTCCTTCGTGACCGCAAGCTGTTGTCACAGGACGGAATTTTAATAGTGGTGCTTGGTTTGGAAAGGGAAAATAACAGGGTTGTGGCCGGGCCTGATATCTATTCACGTGGCTTCGTCTATGTCAAAGAGTCTGAAGGGCTCATGGATGAAGCAAGGGAACAGGTTACACGCCTGCTTGAAAAAATGGAAAACGGTAAAAGACAGGATTGGTTTTCATTAAAAAACAATATGCGTGATACATTGTCCCGCTTCATCTGGGAGAAAACTCACAGGCGCCCGATGATACTTCCAATCATAATGGAAATGTAAGGGAGTATAAGCCTCTGGATTCCATGGGAAAATAGGATAAGTGAAATTCAGAGGAAGTGATATATTGACAACCGTTACACGCAGGCAGCGACAAACCAGAAACCGCAAGCCCAAAGAGGAAGATCTGCAGGTTAAGACCAACGAGGAACCACACGAAGAAAATGTCCTGCAGAATATTCAGCAGTTGGGGCAGGCCACCGTTCCCTCGCAAAGCGAAAACGCAATTCACAGTATTTCGATTATCGGCCAGATAGAAGGGCATATCACCCTTCCGCCTCAAAATAAAACTACCAAGTATGAGCATGTTATTCCACAACTCATCGCAGTGGAGCAGAACCCCAAGATTGAGGGTTTGCTCATTGTTCTAAACACTGTGGGCGGCGATGTGGAGGCCGGTTTGGCAATTGCAGAAATGATTGATACGCTCTCCAAACCTACTGTTTCACTGGTGCTGGGCGGAGGGCACAGTATCGGAGTTCCGGTGGCAGTAGCTGCCGACTACTCTTTTATTACATTTACAGCCACCATGACGATACATCCCATTCGTCTGAGCGGCCTTGTCATCGGTGTGCCACAGACCTACGAGTATCTTGACAAAATGCAGGACCGTGTCATTAAATTTGTAACTTCCCACTCCCGTGTCACAGAGGAAAAATTCCGCCACCTGATGTTCTGTACAGACCAGTTGGCCAGGGATATTGGCACGGTGATGGTGGGCAAGGATGCTGTGGATGTGGGACTTATTGATGAAGTGGGCGGGCTTGGCAGAGCAGTCAAAAAACTGCAGGAACTGATAGACGCCAGGCAGGAGGGGGCGGTGCATTGATCCTCTACACCATTGTCCCTGTGGAAGTCGTTATGGAAGGCAGCGACAGCTACCAGCCAGTCTATACTGAGTTGCCCTGGAAAGGTGGCGGCACGCTACTGGTGGAACAGTGCGGTATCAGCAGCGCCAGGGTGGTGCGCCTCATCTCTTCAAACGCAGTCGACTATCTTGACCCTGCTTTACAGCCGGGAAGTATAATTGAATTTAAGGCAGAAAACCAGGCTCAAAAATAGTGAGCCTGGTTTTTAAGTACAAAAGAGTTATGTTTGCGGACCACAGGCCATAGTCATATACAGGTGATGATATGACCGGCATATTTTTATTACCAGTGGGATTAATACTGTTTCTTGGCGGGCTTAGAATAATGACTGTGGGCCTTGAACAACTGGGAGGCGGTACATTTGCCCGTTTTATCAGCCGTGCGACTGAAAACCGCCTGTCGGCTTTTTTATGCGGTATCGTTTTTACCGTCCTGACTCAGAGCAGCTCACTGGCTTCTGTAATGGTGGTGGGAGCGGTGGAAGCGGGGCTGCTGCAGCTGGGCGCGGCCGTGGCTGTAATTATCGGCGCCAATGTGGGTACTACTGTAACAGGGCAGCTTCTATCATTCAATCTGCATGCACTGGCTATACCGATAGCGGCTTGCGGCCTGGTACTATTAGCGTTCCTTCCCCGCGGCAGGCTAAAAAACACCGGCAGGGTGCTGACGGGACTGGGCGCACTTCTTTTTGGATTAAATACAATGAGCCAGGCTTTGACACCTCTTGCGGGAGCCGCCTGGTTTAACAGTTTGCTCTCTGCAGCAGATGCCCACCCCGTGCTCGGAGTAGCCATGGGAGCTGTCTCCACAGCCATTCTCCAGAGTTCAAGCGCTTTGATGGGCATGGTGCTGGGGCTGGCGCACGGAGGCGGGATTACTCTCAAAGCAGGCGCAAGCCTGATTATGGGTGCTGATGTAGGTACATGCGTGACTTCGCTTATTGCGGGGATTGGCACGGGAATGGCGGCAAGGCGGGCAGCCCTTGCACACCTGCTTTTCAATATATTCAGCGTCATGCTTGTGATGCCGGTGTTTGGAAGTTTTATAGCGCTTGCAGCCTCCAGCGCCGATACTGTCCCCCGCCAGTTGGCCAACGCCCATACATTATACAATCTGGCAGGTGCTGTTGTCCTGCTGGCGATGCTTGGCCCTTACCTTAATCTGCTTGAGAAGATTACAAAGCCTAAAAACAATGGGAAAAAGAGGACTTTGAATATTGTTGTCGAAATAATTTCAAAATGGTTCCAGAAAATATGCGGAGGGATTTATGGGTTATCTTGAAGCATTGATACTTGGTATCCTGCAGGGATTAACAGAATTTCTGCCTGTATCCAGCTCCGGGCATCTGGTCATATTCCAGGACTTGCTTGGAGTGGTGCAGCAGGGCATTACATTTGAGATAATGGTTCACTTCGGCACTGTGCTTTCAGTGATATGGGTGTTCGGCCCGGATATTATGCGCATCCTGAGACGCTTTGCCCATGAAAAGCAGGAGAGGCATTTTGCTCTCATGCTGGCAGTGGGGACGGTGCCGACCGGCATCATCGGTTACCTTTTAAAAAATCTCTTCACACGTCTTTATCAATCAACGCTGCTGGTGGGATTTATGCTGCTTGTGACAGGGGTAATCCTGTATACCCTTCATACGTTAAAGCCAGGCAGGAAGAACGAGCGTACCATGACAGCGGCTGATGCTCTCATTGTCAGCCTGGCGCAGACTTTCGCCATCATTCCGGGAATCTCGCGCTCAGGGTCTACAATTACCTCTGCCCTCTGGCGCTCATTAGACCGTGAAACGGCGGTAAGATTTTCATTTTTACTTTCTGTCCCTGTAATACTGGGCGCCACCCTGGTGGAACTCAAAGATCTTGCCCAGGCCGGTTTTGACGGGTTTACAGGCAGTATCATTGTCGGTACTTTTGCTGCCTTCTTGGCAGGTATCTTTGCCATTAAAGTATTTATACACTTTCTAAAAACCGGCCGCTTCCAGTATTTTGCCTATTATTGCTGGTTTGCCGGTCTTGTGACGATTACACTCAAACTGGCGGGATTTTAAAATAATATCAGGCGGGGTGTCAGATGGCATCTTATGAAATAAGAGATGAAATACGGCAGCAAATCAAAGCAGTTATACTGCTGGCTATGGCAGCGTTGTGTTTTGCTGCGCTAAACCTGACATCACAAACCGGCGAAGTCGGCCTCTTTTTTAACAACGTACTAAGAGTGCTCACAGGCGATTTGGCCATAGTTGTCCCGCTTATCCTGGTAACTTTGGCGCTGCAGCAGATTCTGCCCAATAAAATAAGCAATATGAGGCAACGGGTCTACGGTGTGCTGCTTTTCCTGCTGATACTGCTGGTGGGGGCCCATCTGAAACTGATGGAAAACAGGATTGATCTGATTATACAGCAGGGTGTCTACAGAGCAAGTTTAACCTTGGGCTACTCCCAGCAGGGAGGAGGAGTTACTGGAGCAGTTGTTTCAATGCTTTTGTATTTCCTGTTTCGGGAGATTGGCAGTAAAATTATAATCCTGGCCCTTGTACTAATCTCGTTTCTTTTGGTGACCAACTACTCTTTCACACAGCTTTTTCAGACAGCGCTCAGCATAATTCTTTTTGGCTGCAGGTCTGCAGTTAAGTTTCTGAAAGCAACTTTCAGGTTTGCTTCTTTTTTGTTCTCTTCCTATGATTCAGGCGATGAGCCGACTGTCACTGAGAATACCGGCCGCATAAAAAAAGATAACGGAATAAATATTTCAATGCCCCAAAAAACATCTGAGGCAAACATAGAACAAGCTGCTGCTTTCTACCACCCTCAACCTGTGACAACTGTTACCCCCAAGTCTGTAAAACAGCCTGAATCAATAGATAACACCCTAATTCAGAAGTTAAAGGACAAACCCTCACACATCTCCTTTATTTCACTTGACCATGCTGATTACACATTGCCTCCGCTCACACTTCTGTCCAGAATTCCAAGGCTCCGGGACACCCAACAGCAGAAAACCATAGCGGAAAGGGCAAGAATACTGGAAAAAACGCTTGACAGTTTTGGTGTTAAAGTTAAAGTGTCGGATGTCCAATCGGGGCCCACAGTCACACGCTATGAAATACAGCCTGAGACAGGTGTCAAGGTAAGCAAAATTGTGGCCCTGGCGGATGACCTGGCCCTTAACCTCGCCGCCCCCGGCGTGCGCATTGAGGCCCCTATTCCGGGCAAAGCAGCCGTGGGCATAGAAGTCCCAAACAAGGTTATAGCCCCTGTATACCTGCGTGAGGTGCTGGAGGACGAGCAGTTTAAACAATCCTCATCCCCCCTTGCCGTCGGCCTTGGCAAGGATATCACAGGTATTCCGGTGTTGGCAGACTTGGTGTCAATGCCTCATCTGCTCATTGCAGGATCAACAGGCTCAGGGAAAAGTGTTTGTATAAACACAGTAATTGCCAGTATACTATTTAAAGCTACCCCTGATGAAGTAAAGTTTGTGCTGATTGACCCCAAAGTTGTTGAGCTCACCACTTTTAACGGTATTCCCCATCTCTTGATGCCTGTTGTAACAGAACCAAAAAAAGCATCGCTGGCTTTAAAAAATATGGTTAAGGAAATGGGGCGCCGCTACGAACTGTTTGCCAGGGAGAGCGTCCGTGAGATCAGCCGCTTCAATGAAAGGATGCGCCTGCAGAATCAGGAACACGAAATGCTTCCTTACATTGTAGTAATCATTGACGAGCTGGCTGACCTCATGATGGTGGCCGCAGCTGATGTGGAAGATTCAATCGCCCGCCTGGCCCAGATGTCCAGGGCAGCAGGGATACACCTTGTCATTGCCACGCAGCGGCCTTCGGTGGACGTAATTACAGGTGTAATCAAAGCAAATATCACTTCACGCGTCGCCTTCGCAGTTTCATCACATGCTGACTCCAGAACTATACTGGATATGGGTGGAGCTGAAAAGCTGCTTGGGCGCGGGGATATGCTTTTCCATCCCTTGGGCATCAGCAAGCCTTTCAGAGTGCAGGGCGCTTTTATCAACGATCGTGAGCTGAACGAGCTGCTCGAATTTATTAAAGGCCAAGGCGAACCAAAATATCAGGAACAGTTATTAAACGATGATGAGGGTGAAGAAGAGTGGTATGAAGAGGATGACCTTTTCCCGCAGGCTGTTATGCTGATTGCGGAAGCAGAGACTGCTTCCATTTCACTTCTGCAGCGCCGCCTGCGTATCGGCTACACCCGTGCTGCCCGTCTCATCGACGATATGGAGAGGCGCGGGTTTGTCGGAAGATTTGAGGGAAGCAAGGCCAGGGAGGTCTTAATTACACCTGACCAGGCAACCAAGCTGTTGTTTGACAGGGATGTACACTAAAGTACACGGTGAACGGGGTGAGAAAATGCCTGATATCGGCCGTGAACTGCGACAGGCCAGAGAAGAGCTTAATTTAACACTGGAAGAGATATCAAGCCGGACTCATATTGCAAAAAAATATCTGCGGGCCATTGAAACAGGTGAATACAGAGTTTTTCCGGGTGAAGTGTACCTTAAAGGCGCTTTACGTAAGTACGCTGAAGAAGTAGGTATCAGTCCCGGGCAGATTATCGTCTGGTATGAGGCTACCACCCGTGAAAGCGATGACAGCAGTGAACAAAAACAGGAGCAGCCACCAGAAACAAAAAGAACAAAAATTACAGAAATAAAAGGCAGTATTGAAAGTTACAGCGAATCCCGCCGGCAAGCTATCAGCGATGACTATGTGGGTAGTAAAAAAACCGGCCTCAAACGAACAATCATAATTTTTCTCAGTGTCATCCTTATAGCAGCTGCAGCACTGATCACCCTTATGCTCTTTACCCGGCAAACGCTCCCTGACAGTACTCCTCCTCCTCCAGGAGCACAAGAGCCAGCCCCCGGCGAAGAACAACCCCCGCAGGTTGAGCCGCAGCCGCAGGATGAGGAGCCCCCCGTTTTAACTGTGGAAAGGGATACCGCCCCAGGCGCAGTACTGTTTAGCGTTTCAGGGGCAGAAACCCTCGAGGTTAACCTTATCTTCAGGGAACGATGCTGGGTACGTGTCTTTGCCGATGGGAGGCAGGTTGTGGAAGAAACCTTCTCCGCCGGCAGAACTTTTTCTGTGGTTGCCGAAAGAGAAATCAGAGTCAATGTCGGATACCCGCCCGGATTACGTTTAGAGATAAACGGCCTCTTCGTGGAAATACCACCATCCTCAAACCCCTATGAAATTAAGATAGATCTTCTCACTCCTTAAGAACGGCAAAACGCCGTTTTTTTTGTACCGGTAGTAAATTATAACGCTTTGCAGTCAGCAAAGCTGCAGCGGAAACCGGCACTGAAAGGCGCGCGTTGAAGGAACCGAATTAACGCGCCTTTCTTGGTATTTTTATGAGTTGGAGGGGGAACGCTTTTAGAGACGGAAAAACACAGGAGGAAACAGATGAATTGGAATGACTTGATTTTTCATCAGGGAAATGAGGAACTGCAGCGTTTTATTGAACTGGGTATTTTTGCGGCCGGCCTTGAAATACCGTTTCATTTTCATGTAGAAGGAGTAAGAGGTACCGGGAAGACAACACTGATCAGGGCGGCCCGCAGCCAGCTGCCTTTAATTGAAAAGATAGAGGGTTGCTTTTATAACTGCCGGCCTGACCAGCCGCACTGTCCTGTGCATCAGGCATCAAGTGGAACTTTGGCGTCTCAGTTTACGCCAATGCCTTTCCTGGAGATTTCACATTCTGCCAAAGTGGGGACAGTAGCGGGTAGTATTGACCTTGAAAAGCTAACAGCGGTTGATAATCCCTCCGCTGCCGTACTACCCGGGACCCTGCCCAGGGCACACAGGGGAATTGTTTTTGTGGATGAAATCAACAGACTGGCAGATACTTCACCGTCGTTGGTGGATATACTGCTTGATGCCATGGGTACAAAGCCGGGCAGGGTGCAAATAGAAGAGACAGGTCTTACTCCGGTGGAACTGCAGCTTGCTGTCAGCGTCTGGGCGGCTTCAAACCCGGATGAAGAACCCGGCCCGCTGCAGGAGATTCGCCGCCAACTGTCCGACCGCTTTGATTTTGCTGTCAGGATTGAAAGGCCAAGCCAGGCAGAGACTGTGCGGGCAATTATAAATGCCGGCCAAAATAATGTATATACCGGAACACATGGCTTTAGCCTGAACAGGGAGCAGTTTTCAACAGTAACCCTTGAAGAGAACGTTGAAAAGTTTCTGGCCGAAACCTATATTCGCTTTAATCTTGAGAGTATACGCGCTGTGCAGGCGGCGCGCCTGGGGGCACTGCTCCATGCGGCCTGGCAGGGTAAGTATAAAGCTGATTTTACAGACCTTGCCGCCGTTTTGCCTGCGGCTTTAAGGCACAGGCTGGAGGCGCCAAAGCTTTTGGAGATTACACAGTTCATGAGAAATGCTGTGGAAAATGCAAAGAAAAGCAGTGACAACAGGCAGCAGCACAAAGAAGCGAACCCCGGCAAAGATAGTAAGCTGCCTGGTTACCCTGCACTTTGGCGGGGGATCTGGCAGCGGGTTGCGCGGCAGAAGGAAGGTTTGGACACTGCCAAATCAGGCCTGCAGCTGACAAAAGATGACAATACTATGGAAGAGGAAAAAAAAAAGGAAGCTATCCCCACAATACCGGAGGAGACAGGTACGTTAAAATAGCCAGGGAAGCAATGTTGTCTGCTGAGAGTGAGGAAAGGGCAGCCATACCAGGGATTGATCCTCCCGATCAACTGAAATCTGTGGAAAAAGAAATACGGCGCCTGCAGGAAGAACAGTCAGTTAAAATATTTCAGAGGTTTAATTATAAGCGCGTCAGGCAGTCACGGCAAACAATAGGAGCAATCCCTGAAAGAGAGGCTAAATACCGTGATGAGCAACCTGCGGTCAGCCTGGCGGTGGCTGAAACTATGATTTCAGCTGCCCTGAGACGCCTGCACGGCCCGCAGGATTCCACACTGGTAAAACCTGAAGATATACGGGTACAATCTGAGAGCGGCGGGCCCCAGCTTGAAGTCTGCCTGCTGGTAGATACCAGCGGGAGCATGAACGGCAAAAGAATAAGTGAAGTAAAAAATCTGGCTGATTACCTGGTCCGGCAGATGCACGAACCGCTTTCACTGGTTACCTTCCAGGAAGGCGATGTTGGGGTAAAGGTGGCGGCCACACGCAACACGGAGCGCGTCAGACGTCGTCTGGCGGCGATGAGCGCATCAGGACTGACGCCAATGGGTGAGGGTATCAGAACAGCAGTGGATTACCTGTCAAAGCGCAGGGGCAGGCGGCACCTTCTGATACTGATAACAGACGGGCTGCCTACCTGGGCCAGCGGAGACAGAGACCCTTATCAGGACGCTGTTGATGCCGCTGTCCTGGCAGAAAAAGCGGGGATTCGCACCATCTGTATAGGCCTGGAAGCACAGCGCGCATTTCTGGAGAAAGTGGCTGCTGCCGCAGATGCTTCACTCTATATTGTTGATGAACTTGACCACAGAGAAATAGCCACTATCACCAGACGGGAAAAGTCATTCGCCGCGGCACACAAAGGGACCCCAAATTAGGGTCCTTTTTTTATTGCGTAGGAAATTATATTAAATTCCTATGCAAGGGGGTTGTTAAGGGGGATTCCCCCTTAATCTTGCGGGGTGCTCAGGGCCCTCAGGCCCGCCGAAGGGGCGGCAGCCCCTAGCGGAATAAAAAAGACGTTCCTCTGAAAAAAGCGAAACGTCTTTTTTATTTTTCCTGAGTATCAAGTTACCTCAGGGAGACACGGCAACAAGCTCATTGTAAGTGATAGTATCTGTTAATACACAGGCATTGAGCAACCTGTTAAACAGCTGGCCTTTGAACTTTCTGCGATTAAAGCGGAAACTATATTCATCCAAGTACGACTGTAAATGCCTCGGTCCCAGACCATGGTAAGTTCCGGCAATGTAGGCTTTAGCATTGGAAATAATGGTATGTAACCATTTTAAATGATCCGGGTTGTCTTTAAAATTAAACTCCTTTGGTTGATGGAGATAACCCTCTTTG
>JAGXRN010000041.1 GCA_018335875.1 Dethiobacter sp. | reverse complement strand
CACAAGCAAAGGTTTGCCGTTTGCAGCTTCGATTAAATCCTCCAGGGCGTCCAGTTTGCGGTCGTGTATGTGGTGAATTTCGCCACCATCACCGTACACCGCACCGTTCGCCATTTGACAGAGCTTGCCGGAGAGGGCGGCGGCATTGGCGGCGGTTATCTCTCCACCGGAAAGCGTCAGGACCAGATCCTGCCGAAGTTCATCATAGCGACTGTGTTCTTTCTCGGACAATTGAACAGGATACTCAACGCTCACCAGCTCCGGCATTTTAATATAATCTGTTGACTTCATTGAAATGGTGATGTCGGCAATTTTGCGATAGATGTCCTTTTCGGCATTTGGCTGGGGTTTGTAGCTGAATATCACCTGGCCGTTGCGTTTATCGGGTATGAAGTAGTCAGTTCTGTACAGGCCGATGAACCGACCGAGTCGCTGACCCATGTCAAGAAGCCGGAACTGCGCCCACAAGTCCATCAGACCGTTGGAAGACGGTGTGCCGGTGAGACCGATTACCCTTTTTACCTTTGGGCGAACCTTCATCATCGATCTGAATCGCTTTGACCGGTGGTTTTTGAAAGACGACAGTTCATCGACCACCACCGTGTCAAAGTCGAAGGGCAGACCACTTTCCTCCACAAGCCACTGGACATTTTCGCGGTTAGTGATGTAGATGTCGGCTCGCCTATGAAGCGCGGCTTTCCGTTCCGTTTCATTGCCGACTGCCGCTGACCAGATAAGGCTGTGAAGGTGATCCCACTTTTCAAGTTCTCCCGGCCACGTATCACGTGCCACTCTCAAAGGCGCAACAACCAAAATTTTATGGACCTCAAAACTATCGAACAACAGGTCGTTTAATGCGGTCAGCGTAATCGATGTTTTGCCAAGTCCCATGTCAAGTAGAAGGCATGAGATGGGGTTTCTTCGGATAAATTCCGTTGCATAATTCTGATAGCTATGCGGATTGTATTTCATCAAGTATCCTCCTGATTGCGGTTTCATTGTCCAATACATATACAGGAAAACAAAGCCGCCTCAGCATTCCATGCCTTGACTCCTGCAAGGAACGGGGTCTCTCCCCAGGACTTTTAACCTCGATAAAAGCAATTTTACCTTTGGGCAGGAGTACAAAGCGGTCGGGCATTCCATCGAAACCAGGGCAGGTGAGTTTAGGTGCGATACCTCCCATTGCTTTGACTGCTTCTACAAGTTTTCGCTCTATTGTTTTTTCCAGCATAAAAGCCTCCTTTTCCGATTGCCCATCATGCCGATTTTTCCTATTAATACTACGCGTGCGTATTACGTGTGCCAATTACTCCTATTACTATATAAATAAAAATTAATTGGTTATTTTTCGGCATATGGGCAACTGCAATATTGAAACGCTGATTTTGTAAGGGCTTGCGACTTTGCCCATAATCGTTGCCGAAGCCTTAATCGTCAGTGATGGGCATAGGTTCTACCCTTATAAACACTTGCTGAGGCCCGTACATGGGCACATTGCGTTTGCCGGTCTTGCCTGTCGCGCATTTGGCCCAGCCGCCCAACCTGTTTAGGATGCTTTGGATTTCGTAGGAGTCGGCCTTTTTTATGGACTCCCTGGACTTCCCAAAGCATTCGCACCAAATCTCCATGACGCATACCTGAGTGCGGAGTACCGAGCCTTTTGCCCTCGTCGGATCGTCGGGGGAGCGCATATATTCCAAACGACGATAGATATCCATAGCATCCCAATTCTCAGGAAGCAGGGTTTCAAGGTACTCGGCCACAAGCCCCTCGCGGTCGTCGTTTTCCATTGCTTCGCGTTGTTCGGCATAAGCTGCCGCCACCAACTCGCCTTTGAGGTAAAGCTCTTCGCCCTTGCTGTATTTAACAAGTGCCTCCGCCCAAATCTGATCTATTTCCGTAAGGTCCCAAGCGTGGTATTTGCCTTCGCCGGATACTCGCACCGGCCAGAAACGTCGGTTGCCCGTTATGTCCCGCAGGAAGCCGCCGTCGCTATTGGTTGTTCCGACGATTATGCATTGTCGGGGGTGACTTTCCACCGCCCGGCCATAAGAGGGCCGGTACTTGTCATCCACGCGGGTGATAAAGGACTTCACCGTCTCCACGTCCATTTTCTTGATGCCCGCGAGTTCTCCCAGTTCAAGAATCCAGTAACCCTGCAACTTCTCGGGCGCGGTCTTGTCCTTCATATCCGATATGGAAAGGCTGTCGGAGTACCAATGCCGACCGAGCCTTGAAAAAAGCGTGGATTTCCCGATGCCTTGTTTGCCGTTTAGCACAAGGATGGAATCGTGTTTGGTTCCGGGATTTAAGATTCTTGCCACTGCCGCTACAAGTGTTTTTCTGGTGACCGCCCTGGTATAGGGCGAATCCTCCGCGCCAAGGTAGTCGATGAGTAATGTGTCAACACGGGGAACCTTATCCCATTCGGGCAAGCTGCCGATGTATTCCTGTATCGGATGGTAGGCGCGGTCGTCGGCTACTTTGGTGAGGGCCAGTTCGTAATTGCGCGCCGAGAACGTGCCGTAACGGTTATCAATATAGGCTACAAGCTGTGCGGTATCCGCATCTCGCCAAGGTGCATGGGGTCGCTCCCATGGGAGCCCTTCGCCGTATATCTGGTTGGCAAGTTTGTTGTAGCGGATGCCTGCTATGGCTTCGTCGTTGTTCAGGATAAGGAGCAGATTGCCGAGGGTGTTGGATAGGATGCCGCTTTTCTCACGCTGAAGCTGTGATCTCCAGTCAGCGCCTTCATCGAAGTCATTTTCTGCTTTGGCGATGCGCTCCTCTGCAAGTATTATCTTTACTTTTTCATCCTTCACGGCAAACTCGCTCATAGACTTGAACGCCGCCTTGTCATCCAGATCAGTAAACTTGTGGATACGGACGAGGTCAAAGGAGTTGAGCAATTTACCGCAGGCAGGGTCGGTGGCGTGGTGGGAGTAAGCCCATTTTCCTTCGTAGACCACAACGCCTGCCGAACTGTCTGCGGGGATGTAGTCATATCGACCGCTCATTGCAGACGGCTCATATATATCCGGCAAGAACGTCGCGATGGCATCTTCTATCGTGTAGCCTCGGCAAAACGCACCGACTACACCCTCTTTGGTTAATGGGTCTTGCTGTTGGGTAATACTGCGCTGTATCACTTCGGACTGACGGCTTGAGGTAGGCCAGAGCGAGCAGTCCCGCCAGTCGGACAATTTGGTGAGGTATACATCCGGATTTAAAATATCTCCGTCTATGGTTTTGAAGATATATTCTCCATCGGATGGAGTGGAAGGCCAGTACATCAATCGCTCCGGCTCGTAAGTGCTATCGTCAAAAAAGTCCATGCCGATCTCGTCGGCTACCAGACGGGATAGTGCGGCGTACTCATCCGGTGTGACCTCGCGGGCAAGTGGTATGACCACCCGAAGGCGAGGTTCTTCCGGTGTATGACTGTGGGTAGAGTAAATCGCGCACCTGTGTGGAAACAGCATCTCCACGCTATCGATGAAGTTGCCATCGGCATGGTCTGCATCGAGGGTTATCCCTGATCTGCTATCCACAGTGCCTTTTTTACGCCTGCCACCCTTTAGGTGTCCAAGGACATAGCCGCCTACATCCTTTGCGGCGTCCCGTTTATCTTTGGTGAATTTACGGTATTCCGCTACGGTTTCGGTTGTCCGGCGGGTAACCCTGAACCTCCCGCATAATTCATCGAAGGTGGTTTTTTTGTTGACCCATCGCTTTGACAGACGGCTGTCGCCGTATGCGATTTTAAGTTCCATATTCCAGCACCTCGCATTTGTGGTTAAAGTATTTTACAGGCATACCACTTTTCTTTGCCTTGGCTATTTCGGCAGCCATTCCGTCACTGACCCTTTCGCCGAAGACCCAGATTTCATCGCATTTTCCGAGGAGGATGAGAGCGAAGAATAAACCCAGTTCACGCTGTTCTTTGTCATCGTCATCCATAAACTGCGGATACAGCAAATGGGGTGCGATTGGGATGCACCCCTTGGTAACGGCAAAACGGCAGTAGCCTCGTGCCTTTGATATGTTGTATTCCGTGTTCCCGGCGAACGGCGAAGCAACGTAGACAAGCGGACGGTAGGTTTTGACCGCTTTTTCCTCTCGGGCTACATTGGATAATGCTTCGGCAGCAGTAGGATCGGGGTATCCCTCACTGTTATATCTGTCCATGGCAACCTCTTTCTCCAAGGAACTGATTGATAAAATACTGCTGGCCTTTACCCGTCACCTTGGTCGTTTTGCTGATGGTAACGTGGCCGTCCGAGTGGGTGATGGCGGTCTCTTTAACCCTGAATAGACCCAGTTCCATCGCCCTTTGCGTCGGGGCGTTATAGTCCGTGCCTTTGCGCTTGATGAGATATCCATCCTGACGCAGCCGCTCAAACAGTCGGTTCTGCCCGATTTCGACACCGTTGCCTTTGAGAATTTTTGCCAGTTCGCCAATAAGGATGGTTCCGTCGGATACCGATACCGCATCGGCAAAGATGACCTTCGGTTTGTTTTCGGCGGCTTCAAGCTGAAGCTTTTCCTTGGCGGCGCGCTCCTCCTTGAGGGCGCTTAATACCTGAATCCAAGCGTCGGGGTCGTTCATTATTTCTTCCAGCTTGGCGGGGGTAACATATGCGCCGTGCCTGCGGATTGTCGGGAGAACCTCGTGAGTGACCCATCGCTTGAATCGCCTGGCTTCGGGCTTGTCGGAGCGAAGAATTACATTGTAAAGTCCGCTTTCGCTGACAGCATACATTTCACGGGTCTGGCCACCTGACACGAATTTGATTCGGGTCAGCTCATCGCTGTCCAACCGCTCCGCCACCTTATTTGTATCCGACAGACCAAGAACATCGCACACATCCTTCATAACCCAGAGGGTTTCGTTACCCTGACGCACCGTCCTGACATCGTTTCCCTCATAGGAGAAAACCTTTAAATTGTTCATATGAGAACCTCCTGAAAATAAATTTTTCGAGAGGCAACAAACCCCTCACCATCTACAGACAGGAGGGGCTATTTTGCGTACTAACGCTTCAATCTTTTTTATAAAATGGGCAATCGAACCCTTCGGCACGGAGCAAAAGGCCCTCTGCCCACGGTGGTGTCCGGCTCATTTGTTGGCATATAACTTCAGTGGACATTACTTGCTCGGTTTCGATGACAATTTCGTCATGGACGTGCATTACGATAAAGCAATGACGGAGTGTTTGCATGGCATAAGAGAGGATATCGCGACTGGTAGCCTGCACAATGTTCTCCACGAACTTTGGGCCGTAGGACTCCAACCTCTCCCACTTCTTTGTGGCACCGATACCCTCATAGGTCACACAAGCAGAACCGAACTGGTTTGTGCCTATCCGTGGCTTGACATAGCAAAGCCTCCTGCCGGATGGGAGGGTGATGAACAGCATTCCGCTCTGGCAGGCAAATCGGATACCGTGAGCTTGCGTGGGTGTTCTGTCCCTGACCGCCGTCATTGCAGCACGGTCAACATCCCACCAGAAGCGCACGATATTTGGGTTTGATGCCCGCCATGCGGTAACGAGCGGATGCAGTTCATCTTCGCTAAGGCCCATCTCCAGTGCGCCCATTGCCTTAAGTGCACCGACCGATCCGCCGTATCCCAAGGCAAGTTCGGCAATTTTTCCTTTCTGACGGAGCGGGCTAACTTTGGTGATTTCTTCAATGGGGACATGGAACATCTGACTTGCGGATGCTTCGTAAATTTTACCGTGGGTAGCAAATACCTCATTGCGCCACCTTTCTCCGGCGAGCCACGCAATGACCCGTGCTTCAATCGCCGAGAAATCCGCCACGATAAATTTACAGCCGGTTTTAGGAATAAAGGCAGAACGGATAAGTTCCGACAATACCTCCGGTACGGAGTTGTAGAGCAGTTCTAAAGCCGCGAAATTTCCACTGCGAACAAGACCGCGAGCCTGTTCTAAGTCAGGCAGATGGTTCTGTGGCAGGTTTTGCAATTGTATTATTCTGCCGGCCCATCTTCCGGTGCGGTTGGCACCGTAAAACTGGAACATACCACGGGCGCGTCCATCGGCGCATACGGCATTTTCCATCGCTGTGTATTTCTTGACCGACGACTTTGCCAGCGACTGCCTGAGTTCCAGTACCCTGCCGAGCGGCTTTGGAGCAGTTTTCAGCAATTCGGATACTACCTTTTTGCCAAGCGTATCGGTTTTAAGGCCCTGCTCTGAAAGCCACTGCTTTATTTGCATCACGGAGTTGGGATTCTCAAGCTCTGTGATATCACACATCATTTGAATCAGCTCGGAGCGGGAGGCATTATCTATTCCAATAGCCTGACGCACAAATTCCATATCCAGTGCAACGCCACGGTCGTTTATCTCCTGGTCGAGGTGGTATTCTTCCCAGATACACTCCGGCACAGGAAACTTCGCTATTTTTCCCTGTATGGCAATTTCAGTTTCAACGTCACGGCGGTTATATTCTTTGAACGCAGCCCATTTGTCTGGGTCATGGGTGGGCAGATTGCGTGTCCGACCACTATTGGCGGTTGTGGGGCTGCACGGCTTGCAGAAGTAACGGATGAGGTCTTTGCCTTCCATCAGCTTTTGTTTTTCAAGCCCGAGGACTGCTCCGGTGCCTTCAAGGGAGAGGGGAAGGCCCATATATGCCGACCATATCATCGTACAGCGCCAAGATTGAGGGTCAAGGTATTGATCCAAAGGTAACCCTAAGCACTTTGACAGGCAGATTCGTTCGAACTGGGCATTAAAAGCCCATTTTATAACTGTGGGGTCAATAAGTGCCGAGCGTATTTCGTTTGTTAACTTCTCGCCACAGGCGAGGTCGACAACATGAACCTCACCGCCGTCAATGGAGTATCCGAAGAGCAGGACTTCAAAGTCCGGTGATTCCACATAGCGGTAGACCCCGCTTTTGGCGAGGTCTACGCTGCTATACGTTTCTATGTCGATGCTGACTGTCCTCACGATAGGAAGTCCTCATCAAGGTCGGTGTCAAAATCATCCTCAGCTCTGGACTTGCCGCCGAGCGGTTCACCGTCGCGGATTTTTTGCAGGTTGTTCAATCCGCAGGCGATGCCCCTGTTGCCGTTGCTGTTGAAGGCATAAAAATTGATACTTGCCCTTCCATAAACACCGCTATAAACCTCGGATCGTGTGAAGATAGGTTGGCGGTCGGCATCAACGATACCGGGGGCAGTCGCTGAGTTTGCGTTGATGAAGTAGGAATTGGCGTAGGCTGGATCGTCCGGGCGTTCGGCATCACCATCGCGCATGGGCGTTTTGATGGTGGAAAGGGGTGGTACGGACTTTCCGTTGCCTTTCAGCCTTGCTTCGCCCTCATGGTAGGCAGCTTCAATTGCAGACTTGATTTTAGCCACGGTGCGGGTGTCGGACTTAGGGATGATCAGCGATACCGAGAACTTTGGAGTGCCGCCGTTAATGGATTTTGCTTCCCAGACATTGGCGTAAGACCAGCGGGTGTCGGGACCTGTGATGACCTTCATAGGATTGGCTTTGTTTGCATTAGTGGACATAAGATTTTCCTCCTTAAAATTCATTAAAGTCTTGTTGTGCGCTATTGATTGCCGGTCGTTTATCGCTCTCCGGCACGAGCGTCGGTTTGCCTTGAGGTTTTTCAATGTAACTTCCGAGAACTTCTTCAAAGCGTTTTTTGCCGAGCATAGTTGTCATGGCGGTGACGCCGAGAACCTTGCGCTCATAGGGGTCAAATCCAGCGGCGCTGACAGCATCTGCTACTGCCGTTTCGTCTATATACCTACGGGTGGAGCGTCCCTCGACCAGCTTCCAGCCATTCCATTGCTTGCCGCTGAGGGCAGCCTGCAGGGCATAATCCTTGATGTCCGATGCCCATGAAATCAGAGCGTCAATCTTTCCAAGGATATCCTCGATCTCATCGTCAGCAAGCAGCGGTGGCAGCTTGAAGTCATAACGGGCGAGTTCCATATTGCGTTCGGCTCTAGCACGGCAATCATGCTTTGCTTTGCAGAATTGGCACCAGTTACCACATTGGAATTCGCCCTCGCCGTCGAAGGCAAGTTCTGCTTTGGGTTTTAGGACTTCCTCTGCCCATCGGTAGATGGATTCCTTAAAAACCGTGTGGGTACTGATGTTACTTCGTCTTGGTTGATATACAGTCATGCTGACCGTGTCGATGTCGTAGATGCCGTCAAATAACTCCAGCGCACCTAAGGCATATAATTTCATCTGTGGATTGTCCACTGCCTCGATAAGCTGACCTTTTCCAAATTTCATGTCAATTACATGGAGCGTGCCGTCGGCGATGATCAAGCAGTCACCCGTGCCGAAACCGCCTTCAACATATTTGGAGAAATCAAGCCGTTGTTCGATAAGCACCACAGGGTCGGTGCAATTCTGTTTTGTAGTTTCCACCAACTCCATAATGTAAGCGGCATAACCAGTGGCGCATTCCTCCATCTCTTCGCTGTAATATGCAAGGTGGGCTGTTGGGTCTTTGGCACGGATACCGAGTGCGGTTTTTAGCTTGTATTCGCCAAGGGTGTGGGCATCCGTACCCTCGGCGGCGTAGCTGCTGCCTCTGTCCTCGTACTGTTCACAAAGCCGGGCCGAAGGAGGGCAGTTCAGCCATCTGTGACTTGAGGAAGCAGAGAGAAGTGCGTGTTTACCCATTACCCAGCACCTCCGCTTCCGCGAGCAGGGCAGCGTACTTTTGAGGATCAATCTCCGACAGCTTCGTCGCTCCATGCCTTTCGAGCAGTTCCCTAATTTTAGCGGTGTGACCGTTACGGGATTTTTCAGCAAGTAACGCTCTGACCTCTTCCAACGTTAGAGGTTTTGAGGTTGGCTTTGAATCTGACTGTATCGTTACTTCGGATTGGTTGCCGCTGAATAGAGCCGTCAGACTATCAGCTACTGAGTTCAGGGACTGTGCAGCATTACGAAGTTCGTCAACACAGAGATCAAGTTCACTCATCTTGCCCATCTGATGCACCTCCTTCCCCGGCGGATTCATTCTGCCTTTGAAGTGCAAGCAGCTTCTTGGCGAGACGTTTGGATACAACGCTTATTGCCGTGAGGATGCCTGCAAGTTCTTCATCCAGCTCGGTATCTCGCATTTCCGAGTTCCTTTCATTTGCTTTTGTTTGCATTTTCTTACCTCCGTTTCCTAGAAGGCTTTACCGCCCCTCTACCGTCTACAGACAGAAGAGGAGCGGTTGCGTACTGATGGAGGTTGGTTATTCGAAAAACTTCTTCAGGGCTTCGTTATTTCGCAGAATGTCAAGGATACGACGCTCATGAACAGTAATGCTGCGTGATGATTTAAAACCGTATTTAGGCGCTAATTCACGCACGGTTTTTTCAAGGATAACACGGTCTTTTATAAGGTCGCGGTCTCCTTGGGTGAGAGCAGCAAGAGCGGCGTGGAGTGTGTCTAATACAGCCTTTTGTTCTAAAATATCTGAGATATTAGTGGGGTCGGAAGGCTCGAAAAGTGTATTTGTTCCTTTGCCGTCGGCATCGTTAACCAACGGCTTGTCAAGTTCAACGGTTCGGCTCGTGCGAGACTCACAAGACTCGCATTTTTGATTGCATTTATTTGTGCCTTTCCATATACATTGGAATTTTCGCTCCTGATGCTTTTGCTCTCGCCATATAAAGCGCATATTGTCGCGTGCGAGGTCTTCGCCCATTTGATTACGAGGTAGCCGGACAACAAGACCGGATTCTTCATCGACATACCAGCGTTGAGGGAATGGGTTGTCCGTTTCGTCAGTATGGGCAAGGCAAACTGCCCGTGATACTTCGGTGTGGATTTTTCCATCGTTCGATAGCGTATAGTAAGCAATCGGCTCACCAAATTTTGTGCGGTGTGGAATAGGGGTGGGTTTGAAAGACTTTTTACTTGGATTTGCTTGTCTTTTCATCAGATTTCCTCCTGTGATTTGAAATGCGTGAGCAATCGCAGGGAGGAAATTTTATGGCTTAATGTGTAAGTCATAATTTTGGCATTGATTACCAGGACGTTGTGTGATACAATGATTTAGTGGGATTTAGTATGAATTACTTTTAAGCTCAAACTCAATATCCACCGGTTTGAAGGCAACAAAAAATGCTCCTGCGATTTCTCACAGGAGCATCCAATAGTTCCTAAAGTTAGCCTGCTATGGTTAGTAAAGATATTAGCGTTAGTTATGTTAGTAAATCTTACGGAGGACAAGCCATGACAACAAATGAAAATGTGCGGCTCTGCGGCGGGATTTATTTTACACTTCTTCTGCAGGCAAGAAAGCCGCGAAAAGGAGTCAGAGAACATTTTAGAGGTGAAAGCGACGGGTTGTCTGACCCGGAAATGCTGGTTGCCTTATTAAAGGTTGTTATTCCCGACTACAACGAGCCGACAGCTACAACAAAAGCCACCTTCAAAGGAAACACTTCTGATTATAAGTCGTGCAAAATATCCAAAAGTGTATACTTACCATTTGATGATTCAGCTGTGGTTTCAGCATTTGATAGCCGTGTTACAACGGAATATCCCAGAGCTCTTTCAATGATGTCCGATTTTGTTGCAGGCTTTATTGATTCAGGCACAAGCACAAGGAAGGATGAACGCCTTGTAAAAGCTCTTCTTGAAATAATAGAAGCCGATCATAGCATAGACGATACTCAGGTATTTTACATTGGAGATAGTGGACAAGGTATAACAAAAGCCACCCTCCGAAGCATGAACAACTTCTGCTTGCAGTCATTTCTGCTGGGAGTATGGCATTTTATTATTGCTAATAGGAATGACAATAAGGCAGGAAAAGCAACCTTTGACCTATTATGTCCGCCAAGAGATGGGGCTGAGCGAAAGTATGAGGGTAAATTAGGAGATGCCATTACTAGGGTAATCAATGTCACTCAAATAAATGATGTAGGAAATGTGGCCCGTGGAACCTTGGAAGCTGCCGGAGAAGCAGTAAACAATGTTGTATCAGAAGATTCGGGAAATTCCAATCCACAGCCAATTGACACTGACCCTAAACGGATAACTGTTAACAACTACGGAACAGTGAAAAACCAGAAATTCATCTCAATCGAGACAATGAATGGGGATATAAAACTATGAAAGAAACGCCTATTGGTAATGTAGATAATCACGCCAGCGTCGGCTCCCAGACGAATATTTATATACGAACAATGTCGGGTAACATTGCCGTTCCTGACAAAAGTAATACCGGTCAAACCGCTGATCGAGCGTTTGATGAGCAAGTGCTGAAATTGAACTGGAGTGCACAAGCACTTTCTGATTCACTTGGCAACAATGATTCCAGAGGTAAGGAAACGAAAGTACAAGAATTCAACGACAATGTAGCTCATACAATCGCATTGGCTAAGCAGCTCTCAAACCCATCTAGCGATGTTACGGCTCTTATCGCTTTCGCTGAAGAGTGGGATGCAAGCGTATCAATGCCCGGTGAAGAGATTGCAACAAGCGGACACGACATCGGGTTGCTTTTTACCAAGATGCGAAAAGCTATTCGTGATTATGTGATGACTGTTATCGCATCTCAGAGTGTCGAAAGCGGTACCAGTGAGGACGCAATCCGTGTCTATTTAGATAAGTCATATAATTGGCACAGAAAGCTGAAAACATTGCTTTACGATAAAACTCCAAGGGAGTTTTATGACTTTTATGTCTGCAATGATCTGAAATATAACAACAAGGTTATAGGCGGCATTACTGCTGCTCGGCTTCGATCTATCTCAAACTATGTGATTGTGTCAGGCACAGGTGGCCTTGGCAAAACAATGATGATGCGTCATTTATTGCTGAATGCTATTGATAACTACGATTCGCTAGGATTGTTGCCAATTTTTATACCATTAAAAGAATTCAGCGAAAGCACAAGTAACCTATTGGAATACATTCATTCGGTTGTCAATCAATTCAATGTTAATCTGACACTAGCCCAGTTGACCTCTGCACTTACTGCTGGCTTATGTCTGTTGTTATTCGACGGAATGGACGAGGTGAAATCTTCGGTATCGATGCGATTCTCCCAGGGTCTAGAGAGCCTTGCGTGTAGCTATCCTAATAATTGCTTCGTGCTGTCGTCGCGCCCGTCGCGGATGTTTTTAGGGATGAACAACTTCTGCGAAATGGAGCTACAGCCTTTCAGCAAGATGCAAGCAATGAAAATGATTGATAATTTTGCTTTCAGCCATGGTGAAGAGAAAATTAAAGAAAATTTTCGCGTACGTCTAGATAACGACCTCTGGTGGAGCCATCAAGAGTTCGCCGAGAATCCGTTATTGCTGACGATTATGCTTATGACTTTTGAGGAGTATGCCGAAGTGCCTTCAAAAATCCATAAGTTCTATGAGAAAGCTTTTGATACGCTGGCTAAGAAGCATGATGACAATAAATTGCTCGTAAGAGAGTTTAAATCAGGGCTGTCAAAAGACGAGATTTCTGAGTTACTGGCGAAGATTTGCTTCCTATCATATAAAGATGAAAACTACGAATTTACTGAAGACGAGTTCAAAAACTATTTCGAACATTGTCGGAAGAACATGCTCAAAGCGGTGAACGCTGATGATTTCCTGCAGGACCTCTGCGGGAACCTCTGCATTTTGCTATTGGACGGCGGCAAATACCGCTTTGTTCACCGTTCTTTTCAGGAGTATTTCTGTGCGTTAAATATCAGGAGGACATTCGACAAAGTATCTGCTGATAAGAAGGCGCAATTATCAAAGGGTCTCGTTACTTTTTTTGACGGCAGAAAGGTTTCAGACGACAAGGTCCTTGAGATGCTGTATGACATGGCACAGGAAAAAGTGGATGAGTTCATTCTTGTTCCTAAGTTGGAATCTCTGCTTGGCTCAGACAGTAATGGCAGCGATGGCGGATATTGGGCTTTCCTTGAAAAAGCATTCTCGACCCTGAGATGTTGGCACGAATACCACGAGTGCATGGAAACTGATGAAGATACAGGTGAAGTATGCGATG
>JAGXRN010000040.1 GCA_018335875.1 Dethiobacter sp. | reverse complement strand
GCCATTTAAAAACTCCTCCCTGAAATATTGGCTCAAACAATTGAAAAAATGTGGATTTTGTGGTATCCTTGCCTTGCATATTTTGACTCCTTTATATTGGAGATTTGGGCAAGGACTACCCCATATCTCTATTATAAAGGATTTTTTCTATATATGCAAGGGTTTTATGCCTATTTTGCTTGATATTCTCCTGATTACACCTATTATCTCAAATTATCTTCCTATTTCCATGCTTGACAAATTAAAATTCAATTTATGCAACTCTAGTGATGTCAGATAAAAAACATTATTGTGTATTGACGGAAAGTCAGAAGCCACGGCTTAGCCTCTGTATGATAGTAAAAAATGAGGCTGAAAATCTGCCGCGCTGTCTGGGCAGCGTTAGGAACGCAGTTGATGAGATCATTGTGGTCGATACAGGCTCCTCGGACAACACTTCTGAAATTGCCTTACGTTACGGCGCCCGTGTTTTCCATTATCCCTGGGGGGGCGATTTCGCCGCCGCCCGCAACTTCTCACTCGAGCAGGCCAGGGGTGAATGGATTCTTTTTCTTGATGCCGATGAAGAGCTGCGCAAAGGTGACGGCTCAAAGCTCAGGTCACTGCTCGATGTATCAGGGGCAGAGGGGTACTGTTTCCCGGTGGTTAATTTTTACGGTAACAGTGTAGGCTGCGATTATATGACCGATTTAGTCTGCCGGCTCTTTCGCAACCATCCGGCCTACCGTTTTCAACGAGCCCTGCATGAACAGGTTGTGGACCAGATTGTAGCTGTGGGAGGTGAGGCTTCGCTTAAAGTGGCTGATGTGCAGATCAGGCATTATGGCTATCTCCGTGCGTCAGTAATAAAAAAAGATAAAGCCCAAAGAAACCTGGAAATCATCAGGCGTGCTTTACATGAGAATCCTGACAACAGGTTTCTGCACTACAGCCTGGGTGTTGAGCTTTTAAACCACGGCGATTTTGCCGCAGCCTTGGGGGAACTGGAAAAGGCATGCCAGCCGAATTTAAGCTATACTTCTGATGTGGCTTTAAAAATGCTCACTTGTCTAAAGGAATTGGGGCGTTACGGGGAGGCGTTGACCATGGCTGAAAAATTTAGTTTAAGCTATCCCCGGTTCACGGACTTATTTTTCCTGCAAGGAGAAATCCTACTGGAGCAGAAAAAGTATCGTGAAGCAGCGTGCTTCTTTGAAAAGTGCCTTGATATCGGAGATGCACCGCTAAATTACTGTGGGGCCAACGGTACCGGCGGCTTCCGTGCCTGCTACAGCCTAGGCAAGGCATATGAAGCGTTGGGCGACAATGAAAAAGCAGCCGGGGCCTTTAAAAAAGCCGTATCATTAAACTCACGTTTCCACCGCCCGCTCTATGATTTGGCACATCTGCTGCGGCATAAACACAGTAGCAGTGAAATTGCAGACATATTAAGGCTAGACTTCGATTTTTCCGGTACGCTGCCACAGCTATTGCTGGCGGACATCTTTATCAATACCTGCGATTACAGCATGGCACTGGACATTATCCGGCAGGCGGCAGTATCTGCCGGGGAAGGGCAGGTACCATCAGGGCATCTTGCCTACATGGAAGGGCTTTGCCTTGTTTACCTTGCTCGAGATGAAGAAGCGCTTAAGTCCTGGCAGGAAGTTGCCCAAAACAGTACCTATTATCTGCCGGCCCTGACCTGGCTTTACTTTCTGGGCTGGAAGATTCGCAACTGCAGGCAAGCGGAGGAAATGCTGAAAAAAATATGTGAAGCAGATACCGGTTTAGGGGAAGCTTATATAAAAATACATCAGTTTACTTTTAATGAGGTAAAGAGTAAACTCACCGGTAAGGCAGCAGAAGTACATGCAGAACTGCAAAGGCGCTTTAAAAAAACCCAAACTGCGACGACTCATACTAATTCTCTTCCTTTCCGAACAAATTCGCCCTTCGGGCGATCCTAAAGGATGAGTGAGTTTATTCCTCATCCTTTTCACTTTCATCATGTGCAATGACTCCTCCACACTGTGGGCATACTATCTCAGTCATTTACCATGAAGAGTTTCCTCATTATAACCGAATTCATCAACAATAAAGGTGATAAGAAGATTGAAAAACCCATTTTTGTTTTTGTCCCGCTTGTATTATTGAGGCGTTTGACATATAATAAAGTAAGGAATACATGGAATACCATGTGTAAATGGAGGTGTTAAGATGGAATTGGCTAAAATTACGGGCAAAGGACAAATCACACTACCCGTCAATATCCGTAGAGCTTTAAACTTAAAAGACGGCGATAAGGTAGCGTTTATCGAAACAGACGGTCAGTATGTGCTTGCCAACCCGGTTTCCCTTGCCATCCGTGATGTACAAAAAGGCTTTGAAGGCGAAGCGGAGCGTCTTGGCTTGAAGGATATGGACGATGTAGTGGGATTGGTGAAGGATATACGCAGAAACAGGGAAAACAAGTAAATGCGTATTATGCTTGACACCAATGTTCTAATCTCCGTATTCATATTTAAAAGCAAAAACCTTGAACAGCTGCTGAGCACAATTTGCCTGCGGCACACCTTGGTATTAAGTTCATATGTCATTGGCGAGCTGTACGAGGTTATAGAACGAAAGTTCCCCGGAAAGACAGAGTTGTTGGACGTTTTCCTATCAAGAATCCCTTATGAACTGGAACATACGCCCCAAAATATTCCTGATCATAATCTGTTTACCATCCGTGACAGTCAGGATGAAAAGGTGCTTTACTCTGCCATCACCGCCGATGTGGATATACTGATAACAGGCGATAAGGATTTCATGGATGTAGTTATTGAAAAGCCGGAAATTATAACTCCCGCCCAATTTTTAGAAAAGTATTGAGCGTACGAGCATATCAGAAGCCATCCCTTCACCTTCACAAGGGATGCTTCTTCATGCCCAAAATCAAAACGGAGGAAAACTTAAGAATGGATAATAACCGCTCCAACTTGCAGCATACTTTCAATTATTATTGATATGAGCTAAATTGACAATTACCCTTCTCACTTGTTCAGTGACTCAAAATAATTGGCCATCCGCATGTATGAGCAGTTTCTTGCAAACTCTCAGGCGGACAGCCAAGGAATAGAGACAAAACAGTGATTCTTTTGAAGCAGCCCGCAAGGGCTGTTTTTATCTTAGATTTAACGTTAGGGCGACACACAATTAAACAGCAGCAACAGTTTTTTTAGTAAATCGTCGACAGAAGAATAAGGAAGCTATTGGGAGTCTGATTGAGTCGTAATATATGATAATTTCTCTGTGACGAACCTGTGACAAAACAGTGTTTTTGCAAAAAAATAAACAGCCGCAAAGGCTGTTTATGCCTATATTATAATGGTCGGAGCGACAGGATTTGAACCTGCGGCCTCTTGACCCCCAGTCCCAAAAATAGTGTCCCTTAGGTATTCTGAAGTAGTAAAAAGTCCTTTATTTCCAAGCATTCTTTTCCCTCTGGTACTTTATGGTTTTTTCTAATATTCCACTATTATTTTGCGTCATGTGGTGAAAATGTGGTGACTTTTTCCCCTCTGTCAAATCGGCAGAGGGGTTGTTTTTCGCTTGCCCACTGCTTGTAGTGTTAAGGCTTACTTGTTGATGCTTGGCTTGCTCCTTTGAGCTATGCAGAATCATTCATTTTAATAAGATTAAATAAATCTTCTTCTCTTATAATTTCAATATCAATACCATTAGACTTGAGTTCCATTGCTTTCTTGACCTTTGTTCCGAAATTGCCGTAGCTCCATTCCTTACTGCCTTCACCACCTACAACTACTATATTTGTTTTCTTCGTCACACCGGATATTGTCTCTCCTCCATTCGTAATAATAAGCCTTTCTATTTCACCCTTTGTTCCATTTATGAAATTTCCTGTTAAACATACCTTCTTCCCCGATAAATTTAGATACGTCACATTTTTTGCTTTTATTGGACTAAGAAATTCATTGAATAACCCTATCAACTCCCTGCTCTCATCGGATGTTACAACTCTATCCTCAATAACTCTATTTATTGAACAAAAGATAGTGTCAAATGGATAATTGCCCTTTAGATGCATGTTGTCATCCATCCATTGCTTTAAGGTATCTAACTCCTGTAAAGTTATTTTACCGTCACAGCTTATACCCTCAAGAATCCCCATTAATACTTGCATTGATAAAGTTTCTGTTGAAAAGGTATCCATTGGGATAAATCGCCTAGATATCACTAGCGTTGCATTAAAATTATTAAAAAAACGAAAGTGCTTTGCCTGCAACGAACATATGTAAGTTTACTCTATTTATAGTAAAATATGTAAGGGACATTTCTCGCCTGTAGTTAAAAGGACTAGAGCCGGTAAAGGGTAGTCCTCATCCACATTTTGCCAGTATGTTTACTTACAGAATTACGGGATCATAGGTCAGATCGTCCAAATGATCCGCTTCGCCAGCCATCACCTGCCTATAAGTTTCTTGAAATATCGCCTCGTAGT
>JAGXRN010000039.1 GCA_018335875.1 Dethiobacter sp. | reverse complement strand
TCCGGATTATGCCGCAGAAATGATTATCGGTGATGCATACAGCAAAGCCGTATAATGACGGCTTCATATTTAAAAAGTGCGGAATAATTTTTCACATCCTGGATAGACTTAATGCTGAAACATTACGGACGGATGTGAAACATGCCTCGATTAACTGATTGTATAAATCTTTCGAATGAATTAAAACGGGTTCCAATCACGGATCTGATTATGAAGGCAAAGTCGCTGGTGAAAGCAAAGAGATACTCCCAGAGTACAATATGGCACTACAATGAAAGATTCAATGATCTCCAACATAGCGCGTCCCTATTTAACACAGAAAAACTCTCGGAAAAATTTATTGCTCAGTATATTGAAGAAGGAATGCAAAGGAGTCCTAAACTTGCTCGTAGCAATGTCCAAAGAAAAGCGCTTCTTAACTTGCTCGCGGCAGCCGTCAACACTACTCCTGTTTTCACTAACGAAAAAGATGCTGATAAAATCCAAATCAAGTTTCTTCGAGAAAGTCTAAATACTTATGAGCAGTATCTCAGAGAACAAGAAAAAAGAAAGGAAACGATAAAATCATATCTTCAGATAGCGACAAAATTTCTACTTTATCTGGATAAAACTAAAAAAAGCAATCTCTCTAAAGTCACGGCAATTGATATCCGGGAATTCATTACTGATTTAGGCACCAAATGGTCGCCAAGAAGCATGCGGATTGTGCCGTCGCAACTCAAAACCTACCTGAAATTTGCGGGGTTCCCTGTTGACGCTATACTTTTCTCGAGCTTTCGCACCCCCCGCAAGAGCAAACCGATCCGTGCTATGAGTTTTGAAAATGTAGAAGCTCTTTGGAAATATGTTGAGGGCGATGATAGGGATTTAAGATCAAAAGCGATAGTGACAATACTGCTTGCGACAGGCATGAGGCCGGTTGACATTACCGAACTTAAACTGGATGATATTAACTGGAACAATGACAACATCGGCTTTATTCAAAGCAAAACAGGTGAGGGCATGAATATTGAACTCTTTCCTGTGATGGGTTCAGCGATTATCAGATATATTACCGAACAACGCCCTAAAGGAACAGGATCGAAATTAATTTTTCTTACAAAAAAGGCTCCATACCGCGGACTCACTCCATCCAATTGTAATCATATTTTAAAAGTTGCCTTAGAAAAAGTCGGCGCCACCTTTGCCTCAGACGGACTTCATTGCCCGAGAGCAGTCAGGCGCAGTTTAGTATCAAGAATGATTGCAAAAGGTGTCCCTGTACAAAAGGCCGCCGTGGCTATCGGGCATGTCGATGATAAATCTGTTGATTTGTATGCCGAACTGGATGTGAAAAAGATGAGTTCTATCTGTCTGCCTATACCGAATCCTATGAAAGAATGGTTGTTGACCTAATGGCTGACAAAAGCCAACAAGATAGGCTTCTCGGCCCCTTAACTAAAGAAATCGAGGAATTTATTGATTTCAAGCGACAATCAGGCTCCCGGTATACAAGTTCTGAGTTTGCCCTAAAAGCCTTTGATAGATTTTGTGCTGCGGTGGGAAACCAAGCCTTGACTCCCCAGCAATTAGCTGAGGCCTGGGTAAAGCCAGGTGATGATAAACCGAAATATGATGGTGGTTGCTGTGTCAGGCAACTCGGGCAGTACCTTACCGCGCAGGGGCACCCCAAAGCATTTACTGTACTCAGCGCTAAAGGAAACGCTCCCAGGCTGCTTGGTATAAATTCTGGTCCTTTTGTCAGGGAAATCAAGGAGTTTGTTGATCAAAAAAGATCAGCGGGTCGAAAATATATTTCCGAGGAGTACTGTCTAAAAACCTTCGATAAATTTTGCGCCATGAAGGAGAATGAATTTTTGACTCCCCAGCAGTTGGCAGACGCCTGGCGCGAGAAGGCTAGAGAAAAAAACACTGCTAATATTGGCATGATCAGAGAATTAGGCATTTACCTCACCATGCAGGGTAGTACGAAATCTTTTGTGGTTCCTTACGCAAGTGGAGATATGCCAAAACCGGCATTTACTGGGTATACAGGTTCGTTTGCGGAAGAAATCGTATCGTTTCTTAAAACGAAAAGATCTGCCGGTTTGAAGTACAGACATGAGGAGTTTCGTCTAAAGGACTTCGATAAATTTTGTAATGAGCAATCTAATTTGAAATTATCTCCGCAGCAACTGGCTGACGCGTTTATACATTTCCAAGAGGAATGCGGTTATTACAAGAGCAGAAGAAGTGCCTCCGTTATTAAAGCATTCGGTAACTATCTTACTGATAATGGTTGTTCAAACGCTTTTACTATCATTGATAAAAATTTCGTTGCTGGCCCATACACGGAGGAGATATCGGCTTTTGTGGCCTTCAAAAAATCTTGTGGATTTAAGTATCTTAATTCCGCTTACCATCTGAGATCTTTCGATGTGTTTTGCGCCTCGAAAGAAAACGAATCTCTGACCCCTCAACAGTTGAGTGATAAATGGGTCCTAAAAAGAGACAATGAGCATCCTAATACACGCGCTGGCCGGGTAGACCCAGTCAGAGTTTTCGGCAGATATCTTGCAAGCATTGGACATCCCAAAGTTTTTATGATTGCGGCTGATGCTGCGCAAAGGAGGACTCCTAAGCCTCCATATCTGTTTTCAGAAGACGATATTGATAGATTTTTTGGCGCGTGCGCTGAATTGAAGCCGGATGAAAAAGAACCATCCATGCACATCGTTCTTCCGGCGGCGTTTTTGTTTATGCACTGTATGGGTGTCAGGATCTGTGAATTAAAAATATTGATGGAGAATGTGAATCTTGAAACCGGGGAAGTCATCATTACAGACACCAAGACCGGTGAACGGACTGTGTATATGAGCGAGGAGTTATCTGAACTTCTTTTCAAATACAGTTTAGTGATCGAAAAGATTTTTCCCCGTCACAAGTACCTATTCCCCGCGTCCGTAAGCCGATCACGTAACGACTTTGCCAAACACTTCAGGGAAATATGGAGGTCCAATGTCCCTGCCGTGGAGCATGGGGTGCCCAGGTTATACGATTTACGTCACCATCTTCTATATCGAAATGTGGAATTGTGTATGCGGAACGGTGACGATGTGAATGTGCTGCGGCCATATTTAATGAGACATATGGGGCATAAGTTGCCGGAGAGTTTCCAATATTACTTCCATCTATCACCACCAATTCGAAAGGAGGTATCCCAGATCAAAAAGGGCTTGGACTGGATGATACCTGACGTTTCGGGGGTTCCATATGAGTAAAAGAAAACAAGACGCTGACGTAAATGAGTTTTGGTCATTAGCCCGATCATTTCTTAAAGTGTATTTACCAAATGCGCGAGAAGTCTCCCAGAATACTGTAAAAGCCTACAAACAGGCACTGGAGACTTTAATCAAATATCTTGAGGATTCTGGATTTACCAGAGACACTATCACGATTGGAACGTTTACGCCCGCGTGTATTGAAGGTTTTATGGTTTGGATGTCTAAAGAACAAAATTGCAAACCGCGAACCTGTAACTTAAGGCTTTCCGCGATTAAGACATTTCTTCGTTATTGTGGTCGTCATGTAATCACCAATGAATCGATCAGCCGCGAAGTACTCGAGCTTCCAATGAAAAAGGTTCGAAAAGAAAAGGTTGAATACATGTCCAATAAAGCTGCGGCTGCTATTATGAATGCTCCAGACAACAGGAGAGTTATGGGCAGACGAAACAAAGCCATTCTATCGCTGCTCTATGATAGCGCCGCCAGAGTTCAGGAACTCGTAGATATCAAGGTGGACGATCTGTATTTAAACGAGAAAGCCAGTGCGAACGGTGAGTCATTTGTTACTCTGCGCGGAAAAGGCGATAAGTTGCGGAACGTTAATTTGTCGCCCAAGACTGCTAAACTCATTCAATCATACTTGAAAGAGTTTCACCCCGGGGAGAATCGGGGCGCGCCGCTGTTTTATACAAAGAGGGCCGGTTCGCTGTGGCCACTGTCTGTAGACTCTGTTAGTAGAATTTTAAAGGAAAACGCGGATAAAGCTCGTTTGCGTGTTCCAGGCATTCCGGAAAGAATCCATTGTCACTTGGTCAGGAAGAGCCGGGCTATGCACTTATATATAGCAGGTGTACCTTTGCCTGCGATCATGGAATTACTGGGACACGCAAGCATGAATACCACATCCGGATTCTATGCCTTTGTCACATGGGAAATGGTGAGCGAAGCGATGAAGAAGGCGAATGAAGGTCACTTGGAAGGTGAAATGTTATGGAAGGATCCTAATGTCCAAAAAAAATTGTATACTTTGGATTAAAAATTATTCCGCACTTTTTAAATATGAAGCCGTCATTATACGGCTTTGCTGTATGCATCACCGATAATCATTTCTGCGGCATAATC
>JAGXRN010000038.1 GCA_018335875.1 Dethiobacter sp. | reverse complement strand
CTGTATAGAGAGCATACACAACCTCCCCTGATAAGATTGTCACTAAGCAGGAATCTATGGCACGATTACAGAATAATTAATAGTTGTTCTGCACTACAAAACGGAGGTACAACCTTATGTCTAAACTTCCTGACTATATCGGACCTGTTGCCTTTGGCATCAAGATGGGAGTAATCGTACCGGGAGCAGACCTGGTGGGAATGATCGCTTCTTCGCTGGACAGGGTTTTCGCAGACCACCTCTTACATGATAATGATGTAATCTGTGTTACAGAGTCGGTGGTAGCCCGCGCCCAGAACAACTTTGTCACAGTAACCGAGGTGGCAGATGAACTGAGCCAAAAACTAAGCCTAAAAGATGACAGTAAAATCGGCGTGGTATTCCCCATAACCAGCCGTAACCGTTTCTCCCTGATCCTCGAGGGAATAGCAGCTGCTGTGCCAAACGGCGAAGTCATAGTGCAGCTGCCCTTTCCCTGCGATGAAGTGGGCAACCAGATAATTTCCCCCGAATTGGCAGAAACTCTTGATCTGTCAGCAGGCCTGATCCGTGCTGAAGATTTAAACGGGTCAGATTGCCATCACCCCATCACCAGGGTTAACTACCTGAAAATGTATCAGCACATAATTGAAGAACAGGGAGCAAAAGCTACCATCTACCTCAGTAATGACCCTACTAAAATAATGGATTTCTCACCTGACGGCGTCATCGCCGCAGACATTCACAGCCGCAAAACAACTCACAGGAAAATCAGTGAAATCACCGGCAACTGCATCACACTGCAGGATCTCTGCAATGAAGGCCAAAGCTGGAGCGAGTGGGGCCTCCTCGGCAGCAACATGTCCGCCAACAAAAGACTCAAACTGGCGCCCCGTGAAGCTTCAGCCTTTGCCAGGCAACTGCAGCAGCATGTTCTGACCTCCACCGGCCTAAATGTAGAGGTACTTGTCTACGGGGATGGAGCTTACAAAGACCCATCTACCGGAATATACGAACTGGCCGACCCCATGCCCGTTTTTGGCATGACAGACGGCTTCCACGGCCGTTTCCGTGAAGGAATAAAGTATAAGTATGTAGCCGATGTCTGTCATGAAGAAGGCAAAACCATAGAAGAAACAGAAGCACACCTGGCAGAACAAAGCCAGATCTCATATGGGCACAACCACATTTTGACCGAAGGCACCACACCAAGACGCATCGAAGATGTGATCGCCAGCCTAGCCGACCTTGTCAGCGGCTCCGCCGATGCCGGCACACCTGTCATTGTGGTAAAAGGCATCTTCAGCTGATATAGATAAAAAAGCGCCATTGCCGGCAATAGCGCTTTTGAGTGATTTCATTATTCTGGAATTCCATATAAGGTTTGCAACCAGTTCTGGCGTCCGTGGAGTACGCGTGCAATGATAATCTTGTCCTCCAGCACCCGGTAAAAAATTATATACGGATTCTCCACAATGCGCCTATACCCGCGTGCCGCGCCGGGTGCATCTTCTTCAGGCAATACGGCGCCCTTCTCAGGGAATTCGGCCAATTGTTTGATTGCCTCGTAAAGACGCGTACGCAGCCTTTCCGCAGCATTTTTATTATCCTGTGAAATAAAGGAGAACATGCTGTCAATATCATAATAGGCTGCTTCGGAAAGAAAGATTTTTTTAGGCATCCTCAATCCTCTTTTTCAGCGCCGCAAAAGTTGCTTCAAAGTCCCGAAGCTCCCTGACCTCTGCGATTTCCCGGTCAACATCTGCCAACATCTGCCCTAAACGCTGCCGGGCCACCATTTTCTGAAAAGCCTCATAGCTCATAACCACCAAATCAGCTACCCCGTTTTTGGTTACAATAACGGGAGCTTGTGTTTCGTGACACAGTCTGGAAAATGTATTATAGTCATGTCGGATAGAACTGGAAGGCTTAATATCCGTGATTACCGGTTCGTTATACTTCACCTGGAACCCACATCCTTTGTCATTATTATGTCAATATTATATCATCCCATACCCATACACTGCAAGACGGTTTTAACTAGAGGAAAGTAACTAGAGGAAATGCAAATTGCTGATACCGCCAAAGCCGTGTAGCAGAATTCCAATGATTTTCAGAGCCTTCTTGAACCTCCGCAGAAATCGGGGGCTTTTTCTTTACTATAATGGCAGGATGTTTTCTTTAAATGCAGAAATTCTTAGGAATCAACTTTACTGTTAATTCAAATTGTTGTATTTGCAGAAATAATGCAGGAAATTACAGCGAAGCAGGAGTGAACGCATGACAAGACAGACATTCGGCAAGACGTGGTGGGGGAAGGCCTGGATAGAAGCGTTACGTCATATTGATTACAGCAGCAGGCTGCCCCGGGGAAGAAGTTATGCTAATCAAGGGGCGGTCAGGCAAATTGAAGTAGGCGGCGGTGTGGTGCTGGCCCGTGTACAGGGTCGTCGCAAGTCGCCTTACAGGATTACCATCAGGCTGGAGCCTTTTTCTCCTGACGGAAAAGACGGGATTAACCGGCTGATCAGAGAAAACCCCACGCTGGCGGCGGAGCTGTCCCTGGGACGTTTGCCGGAAGCTTTGCCGGCTGTAATGAAGGAGCGGGGGCTGCGTCTTTTCCCCGCATCGTGGCGTGAAATCAGCGCAGATTGCTCCTGCCCTGACTGGGCCAATCCCTGCAAACACCTTGCAGCTGTCTACCTGATTCTCGCGGGCGAGATCGACAAAGACCCTTTTATCTTATTCGAGCTGCGCGGAATAGGACGTAAAGAGCTGACAGAGGCCGCCGGTTTTGGAGAGGCGGCGTCAGGAGAAAACAGGTTTGTGCCTGTAAACGAAGCACAAGTGCAGACTGCAGAAGAAGTTGAATTTTCTCTTGCCGGGCTAGTGGACAGGCCAAGTGAAATAAAGTCTGTTTTTTCTCTCTTGTCCGATTCCCCGCTTTTCTACAGAGAAGAAAACTTTAAAAAGTTGCTGATAAAAGCCTATAAATCGGTGGCGAGGGCTGTGGACCTGGAGACGGAACTCCCGGAAGATTCCCTTCCTCACTTGCAGAAGGCTCACATCAGGTGTATGTACGGCCAGGGGGGACACCCTCTTTTTCACGCGGAAGCATTTTACTTCCCCTGTGACACGACGGGCTTTAATATCGCTGACAAAAAAGCCGGCTATACTATACCTGTGGCAGAAAACGGTGCTCTCAAGATGAGGCGTGTTCGTTGCCCAAAATGGATTGGGCAAAATTACTGCGCGCGGGTCTGACCGGAGAAGCCGGTATCGCCATCTTCGAAGCTGATGAAACACTTAAAAAACTATTGGCTGATTTGTATAAAGTCCATGAAGTGACTGTACCGCCGGGGCTTGCCGCCAGGTTGCGCCCTTATCAGGAAAGGGGCTTCCGCTGGCTCTACACAAACCGGGAAAGAGGCCTGGGCAGCTGCCTTGCCGATGATATGGGCCTTGGTAAAACAGTGCAGGTAATCGCCCTGCTGCTCAAATTAAAAGAAGAAGGCGGCCTGAAAACACCTGCCCTCGTTGTTTGTCCCACCACGCTGCTTGGCAACTGGGAAAAGGAGTGCGCCCGCTTTGCCCCCGGCCTGCAGGTAGCTGTCTGCCACGGTCCTGACCGCAAGCTGACACCCAAAGGTTTTGATGTCATACTCACCTCGTACGGAGTGGTACGAAACGACCAAAAACAATTTGCCAAAACCCGCTGGTCTCTCCTGATAATAGATGAAGCGCAAAATATTAAAAACGCCGACACCGCCCAATCCCGGGCCTTAAAGGAGATTAAAGCCGACGGCTATGTGGCCATGAGCGGCACGCCTGTGGAGAACAGGCTCGACGAGCTCTGGAGCATCTTCGACTTTTTAATGCCCGGTTATCTGGGCTCCCGCAACGCATTTTCCCGCCGTTTCGCCGTACCTATTGAAAAGTACCGGGACTATGAAAAGGCGGCTATGCTGCGTAAAGCAACCGCGCCTTTCATCCTGCGCAGGATGAAAACCGACAAAAAAGTAATCTCCGATTTGCCGGACAAAATTATAAAAAACCAGTACTGCCGGCTTACACCCCAACAGGCAGCACTTTATCAGCAGGTGCTGGAACGGGAACTGGCCTTAGTCGAGAATAGCGAAGGCATGGAAAGAAGAGGCATCATCTTCCGCCTGATGACATCGCTAAAACAAATATGCAACCACCCGGTTCACTTCTCAAAAAAAGGCATCCCCCAACCGGACCATTCCGGAAAAGCCGAACTGGCCTTTGAGCGGATCCGGCAAATCATACGCGACAGGGAAAAAGCGCTGATATTCACCCAGTATAAAGAAATGGGCTCAGTACTGGTCCAGATGCTCGAATCCGAGCTGGACGTTCCGCTCCTGTTCTTTCACGGCAGCCTCCAGCGCAAAAAACGGGAACAACTGGTGGAAACATTTCAAAACGACCCGTCCTGCCCGTTGATGGTAGTTTCCCTCAAAGCAGGCGGCACAGGCCTCAACCTGACAGCCGCCAGCCACGTGCTGCATTATGACCTCTGGTGGAATCCGGCTGTTGAAGACCAGGCCACTGACAGAGCCTACCGCATCGGCCAGACCAAAAATGTCACCATCCACAGGTTCGTCACCCTCGGCACACTGGAAGAAAAGATAGACGCCATCATCTCCGCAAAAAAAGAACTGGCCGCTATGACCATCTCCGCCGGAGAAACATGGCTCACAGAAATGTCCGACCAGCAATTAAAAGAGCTGTTCACCCTGAGCACAACATAGGGAAAAGCGCCAATGACCCTAATAATGAATGCCTGTCCATTTGTCAATACAGTTACTCAATTTTGAATTCTTCTAAGTATTGTACTGCCGTCAAAACACGCGGGTGTTCTAGTCCTGCTTTCAGGAAATGTTTATCGCCGCTGATGATTATATCTACCTGCGCAAGGATAGCTGCATTGAGTATGGGTTGATCTTTAGGGTCATGTACCAGTTTGTCCGCCTGCTTAGGGGCAGCAATCAGTTCATACGGTAGTTCGGCAAGAAACACATCTGCATCTCCAAGTAAATGTGGCCACTTTCTTTCTACCACATTGTATAACTCATGGATAATGGTGTCACATAGAATCAGTTCATAATTGGTTGTAGCATGGAGTAGTGCAATTGCAGGTGTAGATTGGGGCCACACCAACGCAGATATGAGGATGTTGGTGTCAATCATTAATTTCATGTACGTTTACCGCTATGACGTATCTCGTCCACCAGTTGCTGTACATCATCTTCACTTTGCAGGCCGGCCTGTTCGGCAGCCCCCGCGAAAGCACGTTGTGCTTTGAGAATTGCAGTTTCCGAGGCATTGTTTATAACAATTTCGCCCTGGGCGTTTTCAACAAATAGCAGCTTGTCACCCTCACGCAATTTAAGTTTTTTCCGTATCTCTACCGGCACAGTGATCTGCCCGTTTGCGGATACCTTGGCTAGGTTCACATTCAAAACCTCCTTTATATTCTTGAATACTCAAGAATTCTATAACTTTATTATATGTCATTTTATGCCTTTTGTATACATATGTTAACCACGTGTCTTAACCACGGTAATGCCTTCCTGAAAGAGCATTATCAACTAATGCCCCGCACAATGTTGCGCTTTGCCATAGAGAAGTTTGACCCCGAATTAAGAATAAAGTTTCTCAAGAACCTGGTCTAAGTCTACCACGGGATTTTGTCCATCTTATCCCCGTTCAAAAAGGGGGTAATTTTTGTTTTCAACGACTCCGGAACATCTTTTAACTTCAAATTATCCACAGCCAAGACTTCACTGGCATCAACTTTTCCCTTAAAGCCAACTCCCTGGCCGTATAGCCCTGGTTTTTGCGCAGCTCTTTTACAGTTTTGTTATTTTTGCTAAAACTAAAAAACACCATGTTCACCTACATATATCACTTAATTTCACATTAGGTCCTCAATTTTCTCCAATTCAGCCACTCGTGCTTGCCATTGATCAATCTCTGATAATAGCGCTACACGTTTCATTTCAGTAAGATTACCAATCTTCTCCAATCGCCAAAGCTCGTGCTTGGCGTGATAACAATACAATCTGGCTAAAGCTAGATCTGGTTCTTCAACAAAGCCAAACTTCTGATGCCAGGCTCTGCTCTCATTGTTACCGAGTAAATAGCGGCTCTTTAATGTTTTGACGCCAACATGATACAGTTCATTGACTGCTGCTGAGGCCAAAGCGGTGGCCACTCCCTGGCGTTGCCATTCTGGGATGACAAACAGGATATCCAAAAGAGACACTTGGTTAGCTTTTTCAACCAAAAGCGCAGCCCCGATAACAAGTTCACTCCCAATTCCCAATTGAGAAACCACAGCCAAGCGTGATGAGGGCAGTGGTTTTCCCCGTTTACCGGCAAAAAAGTCTTGAATGGCTTCCCTGGCTGAAGTCGTGATTTTCTCAGCAGCCCAGTCACAATATTCAATGCTGTCCTTGAAAGCAGCGATGTAGCCTGAAATTAACTGGGGCTTATCTTTCTGTTCTACTGTTCTGAGTTTACAAGGGATTTCGATAGGACGTGGCCTGATTTCGACTGAGGTTGTAACTGCGTAATGTCTGGGAGAGATATGGGCTTGGCCATCCCAATATTCATACTTCCACCATAGTTTTCTGGGCATAAGCTCGAATTCTTCTATGGTCATTGATATGTGTTGGCTACGCATAATCAGCACCCCTCGTTTCATGGGCTATTTGCCCCGCTGGGCCGAGTCTGATTTCCCGCTCACGTAGTTGCGGAGGGATTTGTTACCAGGCAGTTTCAACATAGTACCTTGCAATATGCCGGTCCTGTGTCACAATTGTCATGTTTTCCACCTGTGCCTGGGCGATTATCATTCTGTCAAAAGGATCCCTGTGCAAAAGAGGCAGCCTGTGTACGTGTAATGCGTGGTTCATTTGCACCGGCAAGGGAGCAATGTCGTTTATCTCCAATTGCTCATCCAAAAAATCATGCAGATGGCCTTCCTTCAGAATTAACTTGCCCAACCCTGCCTTAATCGCAATTTCCCATCCGCTGGCGGCGCTGTATGGACTGCGCTTCCCAGAAGGCTTTGCCTCTGACAGTTTCCCATCCGCTGGCGGCGCTGAAAAAAAGTCTGTTTTCACTGTTGCTGATAATATTCCCGGCCTGCTCCGACAACCTCGGGTCATCTGTAATCCACCACAGAAAAACATGTGTATCCAGCAAAGCCATCATTCTTCAAAACTCTCCAACACATCCTCAGGAAGCGGTGCGTCAAAATCATCAGCAAGAGAAACCAGGCCTTTGGCAGAGCCAGGCAGGCGTTTGATTTCCTGCTTCGCATAAGGCACCAGCCGCGCCACCGGCTTTCCGCTTTTGGCAATAATTACTTCCTGGCCGTCTTTAACCATCATAAGCAGTTTGGACAGGTTTGTTTTGGCATCGTGCACATTAACTTTGATAGTCATTTCATTCACCTCTGATTAAATTATAACTTAGCTAATCAGCTTAGTCAACTGACTCAGCCTATTTTGCCAAAAAGGATGTTTACAAAGCAGGAACGATTAAGAAATGGTTTTTCACCTTTTTACATATGCTTCTTAAAGTATATTTCTGCAGCCCATTCAGCAATTCTGCAGGATGTTTACAGTAGATGGAGAATATGTATTTAATTTAACTTCAACCCTCAGCTATTTCTTTTATCCCACCGGATATTCATATAAATGAGAGGAGAGTTAGTTTGAGTAAAACATCTAAAGGAAAATGTTTGTTTTGTGGTCAGACTTTCAGTAAATTATCGGTTAAGAAGCATCTTGATAAATGCAATGCAAGAGGCGGGGACTTTCTTACAGAAGATGATGAAAAAGCCGAAAGATATTTTTGTATTTTAGTACAGGGACATGAAGACCCGGAATACTGGATTTATGTCGATATTCCTTCAAAATCAACTTTAAAAGTGTTGGATCAATTTTTAAGGGATATCTGGCTGGAATGCTGTGGTCATTTGAGTTCGTTTGAAATTAACGGTCAAACCTTTTCTGTACTGCCTGACAGAGAATTCGATGACAGAAGTATGAACACAAAATTGGAGAATATCCTGGATACGGGAATGCAGTTCAGATATGAATATGATTTCGGATCTACTACCAGGCTTAAGCTCAAAATTGCAGCAGCATTTTACGGAAAAAATAGAAGGAAGAAAGTAAAATTACTCGCAAGAAACGACCAGCCTGATATAAAATGCTCTTACTGTGAAAAGACGGCAACAGGTGTATGTTGCGCTTGCGTTTATGATGGTGACGGGTGGGTTTGTAACGATTGTGCAGATAAACATGAATGTGGGGAAGAGATGCTTCTCCCGGTCGTTAATTCGCCACGAGTCGGTGTTTGTGCATACAGCGGCGGCGGTTACGACGATTAAACACGCCTTAAACCGGTCATAGAGAGATATGGAGACAACCCTGAGCAATACCCGGAGTGGGAGGAGTAAAAGATCAAAAAGCCTTTATGCTCAAGTCCAAAAACACGCATAGCTTTTTGGGCGGCTGCCCGCATGCTTTCCCCGCTGGACAAATACCAGGCTGCAGCATAAAGATACACATAAACAGGGTATGGTCGGTTTGGGAGCTTAAAAGACGGCCAGATTACCTGATAACTACCATCGTCCATCTGCAAAACCGGACATTGGATAATGAACTGGCGATGATTAATTACCATGAAATATTCTTTCTGCTTCTTGATAATTGCTCCCTGACCAAACTGCTGAAGTTCCTCTTCGCTGAAAACCTGAATTTCACGGGGTAGATTTTTTTTGAAATTGACTTGCGATATATTTAATGTTATATTCATTTTGCTGGTGGGGGTTGATGGTTTTGGTTTTTTTGTGTTTGCAACAAAAATGTACCATTTTCCTATCAACTTTTCCACCAGCTTTTTACCTTTTTAACTATTGTGGTGCCATTTTAAGAGCAAAAAAAGAAAAAGACCATTTTCGTGGTCTCTTTTTTTATGAGCGTTGGGTGCCATTTTGGTATCCATCGGAGTGAGCGAACCCAACACTTACACTGTAACCCCCGTTTTTAACGGCTTCAGGGTCGATTATCCTATGCAAATCAGAATGAATGCACGGACAGGACGCCTTTACAGCCTTAACACTCACAAAGGCACGGTTCCTGCGTTTGATGCCGTCGATACCGATATTCTCATACCACAGGCAGAAGCCCTGAGAGGCTTAGAGCTTCCCCAGGGACTCCCCATCCCAGTCTACAAAAAACAGTTTTGATAAAGTCTTTCCTTTCCGGTGCCATTCAACCTGTCCATGTATACAGCTACGGCCATAGCAAGTACTATATAAATGCTGTTACAGGTAAGCGGGAATACCATCAGTAACTGTGCTTCACGTTTCATTTCAGTAAGATTACCTATCTTCTCCAATCGCCAAAGCTCGTGCTTGGCGTTTGTAACTCAGAGCAGTAGAACAGAAAGATAAGCCCCAGTTAATTTCAGGCTGCATCGCTGCTTGGCCATCCCAATATTCATACTTCCACCATTTCAAGGGCTATTTGCCCAGCTGGGCCGGATCTGATTTCCCGCTCACGTAGTTGCGGAGGGATTTGTTACCAGGCGGTCTCGACATAGTACCTTGCAATTTGCCGGTCCTGTGTCACAATTGTCATGTTTTCCACCTGTGCCTGGGCGATTATCATTCTGTCAAAAGGGTCCCTGTGTAAAAGAGGCAGCCTGTGCACGTGTAATGCGTGGTTCATTTGCACCGGCAAGGGAGCAATGTCGTTTATCTCCATTTGCTCATACAAAAAATCATGCAGATTGCCTTCCTTCAGGATTAACTTGTCCAGCCCGGCCTTAATTGCAGTTTCCCATCCGCTGGCGGCGCTGTAAAAAAGCCTGTTTTCACTGTTGCTGATAATATTCCCGGCCTGCTCCGACAACCTCGGGTCATCTGTAATCCACCACAGAAAAACGTGCGTATCCAGTAAAGCCATCATTCTTCAAAACTCTCCAGCACATCCTCAGGAAGCGCTGCGTCAAAATCATCAGCAAGAGAAACCAGGCCTTTGGCAGTGCCTGGCAGGCGTTTGATTTCCGGCTTCGCATAAGGCACCAGCCGTGCCACCGGCTTTCCGCTTTTGGCAATAATTACTTCCTGGCCGTCTTTAACCATCATAAGCAGTTTGGACAGGTTTGTTTTGGCATCGTGCACATTAACCTTGATAGTCATTTCATTCACCTCTGATTAAATTATAACTTAGCTAATCAGCTTAGTCAACTGACTCAGCCTATTTTGCCAAAAAGGATGTTTACAAAGCAGGAACGATTAAGAAATGGTTTTTCACGCCTTTTTCCATATGCTTCTTAAAGTATATTTCTGCGGCTCATTCAGCAATTCTGCAGGATGTTTACAGTAGATGGAGAATATGTATTTAATTTGGCTTCAACCCTCAGTGTAGTGCCTTTTAAACCGGTCATTGTAGAAAGATATCAGATGTAAGGCGCTTTCGTTGTGATAGAAGTAGAAATGAGACCGGCAATTGTATTTTTATACCTCTATCGTTCCTGTTAATTCATTGGCGATATTTAAACTGTCCAGCCTCATGATACTCTCCCCGGAACTACCGAAACTAAGCAGATTAACACTGCCGTACCAGACAATCCGTTGGTCCACAATAGCGAATTTCTGGTGGATATTGGACTTAAAAATTAAATTAATGCCTGCATTTTCGATTAAACCGGCCGTTTCCCTGACGGAAAGCCGGTCTTTTTCTTTATAATCTGTCTCCGGCCGAGTAACAACCGTAAGTTTTGCGCCGTTATCTATTGCGGCAACCAAAATGCTCAGCATCTGGTCCAGGCGTCTTTTTCTGATGTATGGACTGACAATGATAACCTCGTTTCTGGCCGCTGAGATGTCATTGCTAAAAACAGGCAAAAAGTCGTTGTTATTAAAGATAACGTTGACTGACTCAAAAGGTTTACTGTCACTTTTAGCAGTGTAGCCAATTGAGGCATATACCTTTAATCTTTTCTGGTACATTCTTTCAAGTACCCCGACATGGACATCAACATAATCATATATTTGTACGTTACTCTTGGTTTCATATAAGCGGTGAAGTCTGCCGGCATACTGCTGCACCGTACCTTTCCAGGCCACGGGCATAGCCAGGAATAATGTGTCCAGCCTTGGCTCATCAAAACCTTCTCCCACAAACCTGCCGGTGGCAACCAGCACAACACTTTGATCTTTTGGTGTCGCTGCCAGTGCTTCCATCGCCGCTTTTCTTTCTTTGGCGGACATGCTGCCTGTTAAGGTAATAACGTTAGGGAGAGTTTCCTGCAGAGCTTTGACCAGTAACTCGACATGAGCTGTTCTTTCGGTCAGGATCAGTGGGTTGCGTCCATCAGTTACACTTTTGACGACATCGTTAATGATTAACCGGTTACGAATCTCACTTGTACTGATTTCAGTGTATATCTCTGTAATATGCCATTCCTTTTCATCCTGGGAAACGGGCTTTCGGAAGGGTGTAAAACGCGGGATGACAAAATGATCAAAGGGCCTCTGCTCGGCTTGTCTGTACGCGTCAACCTTATACCTGACAGGGCCACAGTGCATAAAAACGATGGGGTGGTGCCCGTCACGCCTTACCGGGGTTGCCGTCAGGCCATAAACATACTTCGCCGCTGCATGCTTAATAATTTTCTCAAAGCTTACCGCCGGGACATGGTGGCACTCATCCACTATAACCATACCATAGTCTCTTACCAATTCCCTGACCTCATCGCCTTTAACCAGCGACTGCATTACAGCTATATCAACAATGCCGCTTAAATTATTTTTCCCCGCTCCTATCTGGCCGATAACGCTGCGCTTCTTTTTACGTCCCTTTTCCCCGGCCTCTACCGGTAAAACTTCGTTTATAACCAGAAACTCATGCATGCGTTTCTTCCATTGCTCAAATAGCTGCCGGGTATGGACAAGCACCAGAGTGTTTACCTTCCTGGCGGAGATAAGGTGTGCAGCGATAACTGTTTTGCCAAAAGCGGTGGCCGCATGCAGGACACCGTTGTCAAAGTTCAACAAGGCGTCGGCCGAGTCCGCCTGCTCACCCAGTAATTCTCCATGAAATTCAACATTTATCCGCCTGCCGCCATAGGTCTCGTCAGCCAATTCATATTTCACTTTGTGGTCATTAAAAAAGTCAACCAGTTCAATCTCGCATCCCCTCGGCAGGCCCAGATACACTGCAGTCTCATCGGACAAAGAAATCACCCTTGGCTTTTTGCCTGTGGGCAATCTCATAGCCTGAGCTTTATAAAAATCAGGATTCTTAAACGCGGCCAACCTCTTAACAGCATTTAAGGCTTTGTGCGAAAAACCGTCTTTCCTGATATAAAGCATGTTGGCTTTTGTGATCTGAACACTACCCGGAAAATCAGACCTGTCTAACCTGTGACCCACCCTGCTTCTTTTCCAGGGCTTGTCTTCTTCTTCTTCGCTTTGCCTTAAATCACCCAGTTCACTGCCGGCACACAGTTCGGCAATGTACAAATCAATTTCTCTCTCAGACAGTTTGCGGACATTACTCAAAAAGCTCCACTGATCCGGATACGGTTGGAAATTATCATCAATGAAAACACTATTGTTGTTTTTCCGTGCTTCCATCTGCAACGGCAAAGCTATAAGGTTTCCTAACCTTCCTTTCGGCAAGGTATCCTGACTGGGGAAGAGGCGGTCATAAGATGTAAACTTGATTTCATGTCTTCTTCCCATTGCCTGTGTCAGAAGTGCCGAGCCGAACTTTCGCGCTAAAACAGCACTCACCCTATCTTCGAAAAAGAACCACAAATGCGCTCCATTTCCCGATCTTGAACGCTCTGCGGCACATGAAATATTCTTTTCAGCACAAATTTCTCTGATTACAGTTACATCTTTCTTCCAACTTTCGCCATCAAAATCAATGGCGAGAAAATAACAGGTTTCGTCCTCAAGCATGGGATAGACGCCATGAACATCTTTACCTCTCAGATGCCTGTCTATTACCTCCGGCCTCAGGGGCACATATTCTTTGTTCGGGCAATCTGAACATTTAATTTTAGTTCCACGCTTTTGACATATACCTCTGACGAATTTATTCAAACACACAAAAGAGTAACCGGTCTCCCCCTTTTTATCCACCCATCTTTCCGCGTATACATCGTCTCTACCCCTGAATAAGGACATAAACAATTTTATTTTATCTTCAGGAGGACTAATGTTATTTATTTCCTGTTTGCTTATCTGATTATCGGTTACTGTCTCATTGTCACAGACAAAAAGGGATACCTGCATCGTCGATCCAAGACGCCTGCGGTATTCCTCGTTCTCTGCCTTTATTTTTTGGTTTTCCGCCAGCAACTTCTGATATTTTTCATAAAGCTCACTATAATCCATGCCTTTATTCTCCCCAATATATTTTAAACAGTCGATTTATCCATACCTTACAGCATTATTGCCTTTGTTGCAATATTTTTGCATCGGAGCTACCGGTAAACTAAAGAGATTTCCCATACTAATTAGAACGTGGTAGAATTATAATAATTCAGAATAATACTGTTCTGTAAACCATGTGGCTTTATAAATAGACTTTGAAGGGAGGCGTACCAATGAGTAAAGAACAACTCCACAAGTTAGTCGATGAACTACCGAGTGATTTGGAGGAAACCGTACAAAGATTTTTGGAGTTTTTAACTAAAGACCTCTATGATAATGAGCCGATTACACGGGATGAATTGGATGCCATACTAGAAGCAGAGAAAGATGTGGCAGAAAAGAATACAGTAACTTTCGCAGAGTTAAAAGAAGGAAAGCGGACTTATGAAACTTGAGTTTACACGGCAAGCACAAAAAGATTATGATACATTGGAACGAAATATTAAGAAACGTATTGTAGACATCTTAGAAAAAATGATCACACAAAGCCTGCACTCATTACAGGCAAAAAAACTCCGACCACCATACTCCGAATATTATCGTATTCGTGTAGGTGATTATCGTATCGTTTTTAAGTGGGAAAATTTGGTAAACTGACAAATATCTCAATAAAAAAACTCATCGTCGGCAAGCTGCTGCGCAAATGACAATGAGTTTTCTACTTGCCTCTGAGATATATATTGGCTGACTTAATTATAAAAATGCCCGCTTAACAGCGATAAAGAGAAAATAAAGGACAAACATAATCAGTGATGAGACGGCAAAGCGACGGGTACCGCTGGTATACACGTCGCGGTTTTCCCCCGGAGCAAAGGTCAGGCGCATGTGGAGCAATTCCACGGCTTTTAATTTCAAATTTTCTACAAGTTGCAACGAAGCACTAAAAAGGCTGATAGAATTATGCTATACTAACTGTAAAAGAAAAACAACCGTAACTGCATTCATACCAATCAAGTAATTAAAAGATAAGACCTGGAGGTAAAACATTAATGAAGATACTCGCTATAACAGATGGAGTCTATGGTAAAAGGATTGTGAACACCATTGGCAGCAAATCTCCAGAAAACTGGGTTATCAACAGCTGGACGCCCCCGGTTATAAATGAGCCGGTGGTTGATGAGCCGGAAATTTTCCTGCCGCAGTCGCTGCCTGCTTCTGACCTCATTTTGCTTTTGGCCGAAAGGCCTCAGGCTGCGCAGCTTATCCCCGCACTTACAAAGCTTACCGGTGCCAAAGGAGTAATAGCATCCGTTGATCATGGTGCCTGGATTCCACCCGGGCTGCAAAATCAACTGCGACGGGAGCTGGCCAAACATGATGTAACAATTGTCTTCCCGGAGCCGCTTTGTTCTCTGGATATATCTACAGCCGGGTTTGGAGAAAAATTACTGCCTTATACCAGCGAGATCATCAGTGAGTTCGCCAGGCATTTCGGTCGTCCCATATTTGAAGTGGAGCTTGATGCCAAGGGTAAAATAGCCCAGGTACAGATAAAGCGGGGAGCGCCCTGTGGATCTACCGAATATACGGTAGGCAGAATAATGGGAAGGCCTGCTGCTACTGTCATCCCGACAGCCGGGCTGCTTTGCCTGCACTATCCCTGCCTTGCTTCTATGAAGTTTGAACAGACGGAAAATGGTGTAGATACCATTATGCACAACTCAGGGCGCATCTTCAACGAAGGCCTGCAAAAGGCTCTTGATTCACGCTAAAAACCTTGTTTATTTTAAGTATTTAAATAGATGGACCCTACAGATATACAGATATAACAATGGCTTTCAGGCGCTGAAAGCCATTGTTTGTTATACTGCCAGGAAATCCTGCTCAGCTTATCTCCGCCCAAATATGGGTTGATTTTCTTCTCAGCGGTTCAGGAACATCCTTCAGCCTACACCCTGGCTTTCGGTGAAGCCAGGAACGAAGAGGACGGTGAAAAGACCCGTGAAGAGCTGGAGTATACCCAGTTTGCTGGACACGCAGAAAGGTTCTATAATAAAACCTAGAAAGGGCGTGTTTTAGCATGAGTAGTAATAATAAAAAATTTACCGAAGACTACAAGAAAGAGATGGTAAAGCTTGTAACAGAGCTAGGGAAAAAACCCTCCGAAGTAGCCAAAGATATCGGTGTTACCCCTGTATCAGTAAGAAGGTGGGTAAGACAGTATAGCATCCACGGGGATGACGCTTTCCCGGGTAAGGGCAAGCTGCGGCCCGCTGACGCTGAGTTAAAGGCGTTAGAAAAAGAAAACAAAGACCT
>JAGXRN010000037.1 GCA_018335875.1 Dethiobacter sp. | reverse complement strand
GGCGTAACAGAGATCAATGGCGTCAACAACCAATCTGATATCGGCAGAATTTTTGCCGGTGGCAGAACGCTTGGGAATTTCTATCAGTTCAATGGCCGCTTCGTGAAAAGGCTGTTTATACTTGGTAAACCTGCTCCAGTCGGCATAAGCTTTCTTTACTATGACCTTACCCTTCTCCACCAGGCGCTCAAGAACCTTCTGAATATCAAAATCCGGCTGGTTCTTCCCCTGCTGACCCATGGCAATGTTTTCAAAGTCCACAAACATGGCAAGGGTATGTTCCCTTTCCTGCATAGCTACACCCCTGTCAAAATCATTACCGGCCGGCACGACCGGTTCTCTTAGTTAATTCTACATATCAGGGTATACTCCTGCTTCATGATTGCCTATATACATAATTTGTATACCTTTATTGTCTAATTGCTATCTTTTACCACAGACCCGGTAAAAAACACAGCTTTAAACGCCAGGCTCTTGTGCCAGGCTGTCCAACACCTCATTCAAACTGCCTGTACGGTAGCCCTGCAGGTCCAGTGTCACATATTTATAGCCGGCTTCTTTAATTTTCCTCACAATACTGCCGGCTGACGCGTAAATTTTGCCGAAGTCATCTGAGGTGACTTCAATCCGTGCCAGGTTGCCGTGGTGCCTTACCCGCAGCTGGCCCACTCCCAGCGAGCGCAGGTAGTCTTCGGCCAGGGCGACCATGTTCAGCTTCTCCTTTGTAATCCGTTCGCCGTAGGGAAAGCGTGACGACAGGCAGGCTAAAGATGGCTTGTCCCATGTCGGCAGGCCCATTTGCTGTGAAAGCATCCGTATTTCTTCCTTGGTGAAGCCGGCCTCCTGCAGCGGGCTTTTAATGCCAAGCTCCCTGCCAGCGCGTGTTCCGGGGCGGTAGTCGGCCAAATCGTCATAATTAGCACCGTCGAGCACATAGGGGATATTGCTTTGGCGGGCGATAGCCACCAGCTTGCCAAACAGCTCTTTTTTACAGATATAGCAGCGGTCGGGGGAGTTGGCGGCAAAGTGTTCATCCTCAAGCTCTTCGGTGTGGATTAAAAGATGGCGCAGCCCCAGTTTGTGCGCCAAAGCGTGAGCAGCGTCCACTTCTCTTTGCGGGTATGTTTCTGAGCCGGCTGTAACCGCCAGCGCCTTTTCACCCAGCACATCATTTGCCACTTTCGCCAGGAAAGTGCTGTCAACGCCTCCTGAGTAGGCCACCAGGGCGCCGCCGTAAGCGGCGAGGATTTCCTGCAGATGGTTAAGCTTTTTTTCCTGTTTAGTCATTGTCACACCCCATTGCTGTCTTTTTTTTCGCTGCAGTCTCCTGTAGCAGCATCTCCACTGCGCACAATTGCATCGGCCAGTGTGGCCGCACCAAAACCGTTATCAATATTTACAACGCCTATGCCGTTTGCACAGCTGTTAAGCATTGTTAAAAGTGCGGACAGCCCGCCGAAATTGGCGCCATAACCGACACTGGTAGGCACGGCAATCACAGGCATGTCCACCAGCCCGCCTACCACACTGGCCAGCGCACCCTCCATCCCCGCCACCACGATCAGCACTGCGGCAGAAAAAAGACGGTCCTTATGGGCAAAAAGACGGTGTATGCCTGCCACTCCCACGTCATAAATCCTCTCAACATCGTGTCCCATGGCTTCGGCGGTTACAGCCGCCTCTTCGGCAACCGGTATGTCTGCAGTCCCCGCAGACAGCACTATTATTTTGCGTGAAAAGCGCCTGACGTCCCCCGAGGCCATGCTGATTATCCTGGCAGCTTCATGATAAACCGCTTCCGGGCAGGCCTCTTTCACAGCCTCATAAGCTGCGGGCCACGCCCTTGTCGCCAGTATAGTACGGTTGCAGTCAGCCAGGGTCCGAAATATTTTCACTATTTGTTCCTGTGTTTTGCCCTGGCATAAAATCACTTCCGGGAAGCCGTTGCGGAGTGCGCGGTGATGGTCAACTTTGGCAAAATCCAAGTCTTCATAGGGGAGTTTTTTCAGTTCCCCCATTACTTCAGTGATATCTTTTCTGCCGGTTTTATAATCATCAAAAAGTGCGGCAATACGGTCAGTGTTCATTTCAAACCTCCTTTTGCAAAATCAGCAGCAGTCTGGAATATCAGGTATAAATCATTATTTAGAATATATCATAAAAATCAATAACAGGAAATATGTGACTGCGCCTAGGCTATTGTGATGCTGCTGTCCATATACACATCCTGGATGGCATTGAGCAGCTTTACACCTTCTTCTATGGGGCGCTGGAAAGCTTTCCTCCCGGAAATAAGCCCCATACCGCCGGCGCGCTTGTTAATAACCGCGGTGCGCACAGCTTCCGCCAGATCATTTTCCCCAGACGGGCCCCCTGAATTGATAAGCCCCGCCCGCCCCAGGTAGCAGTTGGCCACCTGGTAGCGCGTAAGATCGATGGGATGTGGTGATGTCAGGCTGCTGTAGACTTTTTTATGTGTCTTGCCAAATTCTTTCCCTGCCAGGGCACTTACCGCCTGGTAGCCGCTGTTTGTTTCAGGCAGCTTCCTCCCTTTAAATGGTTGATAAAGCTGTGCACCACATAATCCACATGTTTCGGGACATATACCTTTTCAATTAACTCTTCCTTGTCAGACCTCTCCTAAGTAAATTTGGTCAAGCGGCAGCCTTGGCCTTGGCTGTGGCTCCTGGTCAGGATACCCAAACGGGATGAGGCCTGTGACAAGCAGGTTATCAGGCAGGTCGAGCACCTTTTTAACTTTACCCCGGCTAAACATAAACACCCAGCAGCTGCCAAGCCCAAGCTCCACTGCCCGCAGCACCATATGCTCCATGGCAATGGCCACATTCAGGCTAAGGTAGGCCGCGGTGGCGGCAGGGTCACTCTGGGTCCTCTGCTGGTAGTCGGCCAGCGACATATTTTCAAGCTGCGTCCCCGCAAAGGCGCCGGCCGCTCTGAGCTCCGCAGACCGTTCCGCCCTGGTCTCTGTGGCATTGAGATCCGCGCAGCAGACCATGACCAGCGGCGCGGTGCAGACAAAGTCAAGTGTGGTGGCGGCAAGTTTTGCCCTCATCTCTTCGCTGGTAACAGCAATAAACCTCCAGGGCTGCAGGTTTGAGCCTGAAGGCGCCAGACGGGCGGCTTCCAGGAGTTTGGCGATGGTTGCGCTGTCAACAGCATCGGGTTTGAATTTGCGGATAGATCTCCTCTGTAAGATAGCATCATTAAGTTCCATTTTTTTCCTCCTCGTTGTTTTTATCAGTCGTTCTTTGCATCATCCCAGGGGTGACTGAGATAGTATTTCAAAGTATTGACAGAATCATCGGTCATATCAATTAAATGAACGCAGCCCTGAGCTGTTCCAAGCAGACCGGATATTTCTTTTTTGTCGGCCACATTAATATCTACACCTGCCAGAGCGGTCAAAAATTGAGTAGATTCTTTACAGACCTCGTCGGGGACACGCAGAATTGTTCCTTTGGCTGATTGCACCTTATCATTGCATATTTTTATCCAGGTATTCATTTCGTGGAAGGTATCATTTATGCTGCCAACAATAGTGTATTCCCCCGGCCCTTCTGCATACAGGAAATATGTTTTAGATCTGAGAAACAGGCAGCCTATCCTCTCACGTCCATTGGCATACACATCCCAACTGTCTTTAACCCTGTCCAGATTGCTGTAATAGCGGCAGGAATTGATATACATCCTGTTCCAGTACTGGCTGTAGTCTGAGCTTGAAGCATAGCCTCTTTCTTTATACAAAAAAGTTTCCGCCTGAATTACTCCCCTTACTGTTTCAGCAAAAAGATTTCCCGCCAGGGGTTCTGTCATACGCTTAAAAGCCTGGCGTAATTCCGGCCCTTTTCCAAGATAAGCTTCAATGCCCACCAGTTCTTTGACAGCAGCGATCTCCCCGTGCCCGCGCCCGCGGTGTATCTCGATACAGGCATCAACAATGGCAAAAGTGGTTTTATCCACCTTAAGCTTTGCAACAGTCTCGCCTCTGGTGTCGCAGTGGCTTGTCTCGGCAATGAGCAACCCGTCATGGGCTTCTCTCACTGAGGTATGAAAATTTCTCTGATAAAGACAGTGCATTTTTTGTTATTCTCCTCCCTGCTGCAGTGAAAATATAATATTTTCGCTTACTATTTCCCTTTTTATTTTATTTTTAACCTCCAGGTATTTCAGGTGGGCGAGGGCTTCGCCGGAAGCAAACCACTTTTGTGCGATGGGGAACTGCTCAAAAGAATCATAAGACATATCCCAGGTCATTTGTGAAGCCACCTGGTAAGCGTTTTGGCCGCCCTGCTCCAAGATGGAGAGTACCTCGTCAGCCCGCATTTGGTGATGGTTTTTCAGCTCATCTATCCTCTCACGGCAGTTTTTAAAGATGGTCCTGTGACCGGGCAGGACAACTTCAATCTCAAGCTTATATACTTTGTCCAGGCTTTTTATGTAATCCGCCAGAGGGTCTTCGTCATCAAGCCACAGTGAGATATTGGGTGTTATATCACCGAGTATATGGTCCCCCGAGACAAAGATTTTTTTGTCTGCCTCATAAAGGCAGATGTGCCCCCTGGTATGGCCGGGAGTCTCCACACAGCTGAAGCAGTAATCTCCCACTCTGATGATGTCCCCTTCGGCAAGCTCTGTAAAGTCGATATAATCCCTCACCCTATATTTAAAACCGGGATGCTTTTTAATTGCGTTGTCAAATTCACCCTCAGGAAATCCGCCCATTTTGACAAAGTAGCGCATTATTTCCCAGGCGCTGTCATCGGCATTAATTATATCCGCATCCTGCCGGGTGCAGTAGACGGCCGATGATTCAGTCTTCAGATTCCCCACAAGGCCCGAATGGTCGGCATGCATATGCGTGATGAAAAAATCAGTTTTTGTTAAATCAACACCCAGTTCTTTTAAGCCTTCATCCAGGACGCTGCTGCATTCAGGCCGGTTCATACCCGTGTCTATTATCAGGTTTCTTTCGCCCTTCACCACGTAACAGTTTATTTCTTTAAGGGGATTCTGGGGCAGCGGCACCACTATCTTAAACAGGTTTGGAAACAGTTCGTCAATCATTTAATCTCTCCTCCGTTATTCAACATGCTCTTCTTTATTTTTTTGATACTTGGCAAAGGCAAAGACAGCCGCGCCCAGCGCGCCGTTGGCCTGGGTGTAAACCGGGACAACCAGCGGACACTCCAGGCGTTCCTCCAGCGCTTTTACTACTCCTGAATTTTGAGCCACTCCGCCTGTCATCAGTACTTTTTGCTCCAGGCCGATCCGCCGTACCAGACCGGCAATCCTGCGGGCTATCGATTCATGGATACCCGCCACCACATCTTCAACTTTCCTGTTGGCGGCAAGATGGGAGATTACTTCAGATTCTGCAAAAACAGTGCATGTACTGCTGATAGATACTTTTTCAGTGCTCTTCTCACCCAAAGCGCCAAGTTCGGACAGTGGATACCCCAGCGCCTGGGCCATTACCTCCAGAAAACGCCCTGTGCCTGCCGCGCATTTCTCATTCATGGCAAAGTTGAGGACGCGGCCTCCTGCACCAAGTTTAATCGCCTTGGCATCCTGGCCGCCGATGTCTATTACTGTGCGTGCCAGAGGCTCCTGAAATACAGCTCCTCTGCCATGGCATGCTATTTCACTGAGCTCTTCGTCAGCATCGTCATAAGTAACCCTGCCGTAGCCGGTAGCCACCGCATAAGCTATTTCTGACCGACTGAGCGCTGCCAGGCGCAAAGCCTCCGCCACCGCCCTCTGCGGCCCGTCGCTGCCGGTACCTGCCCTGATAATTGCTGTGGCGGTCACAACTTTTCCGTCTCTGAGTATGACACATTTTGAAGTAATAGAGCCTATGTCCACTCCCATAGTGTAAGTCATCATATCCTCCTACGCCAGCATTTCCATAAAGGCCTGCAGTCTAGTCCTCAACTGGCCATAGGAAGTCATTTGCTGCTCCACTTCAATGAAGAGAAGGGGAATACCGGCTTTTTCCAGGTCTGTCTTAATCACAGGGTAGTCAAATTCCTCAGGCTCACAAAACTTCATATTAATAAAAATTACAGCATCAGCTTCTGTTTCCCTGCACAGGCTCTCCAGGTAAGGACCCCTGCCCTTGCCGGGGTCAAAAAGGGTGGAGCAGGGCCCAAGGCTAAGGTGCCTCCTGGCTAAGGCAGCAAGAGGCTCAATACTTTCATCCACCTGGTTGCGGTGCAACCTGGCACCGCGAGCCAAGTCGTCGGCGACAATACACCCACCAAGTTCTTCAATAATATCAATAATCTCCTGCTCAGCCAGAATACCTGTAAGCACAAGGCGGGTTTTTGGCTTCTCCCTGATTCTTCTCTCCCACAGCCAGGGCAGCAATTCAATGAGGCGGCTGTTGTATTCATCCTTGGGCAGGAAAAGGGAGGCTTTGACCAGGCCCGACATTTCCCGTCCGGTGAGACTCTGCGGGCTTTTGGCCCTGATTTCACTAAGCTCCGACATGAGGCGGCGGTGCAGATTGTATTTTTTGATGCTCTCGAGCAGCGCATCATCATCAGCCTTGCTGCCTGTCAGCACCTCCAGCCACGAGATAAATTCCCGGTAGAGTTCTGTCAGGTATTGCTCCGCGTAGTTGCTTTGCCTGTTGGCGGGGTAAACCAGGTCGAATTTTGGCCTGTGTGAAAAGGCTTTGGCCCAGATATCAGAAGTATTTTGGATGTGATCGCAGGTGGAAGGGAAAACAAACCCATCCACCATATCATAAGTACCTTTAAACTCATATTCCAGCACCGCCCTCACAATGGAGCAGGCGAATCCCTGCAGGTGGGCGTTTGCTCTGTCAATTTCTGTTTTCCCTCCCCACAGGTAAACAGGAAGCGCACCGGCGGCATCGATTATTTCCTCAGGAATATAAATGGGCAGGCAGCCAATGACACTGCCTTTTTGTTCTTCTTTCCAGCGATTGATTTCCTTTACCGGATTTGCAGCAGCGTCCAAAAAATAATCCAGGTATTGCTCCATATCGATCCCTCCAGTCTATTAACCAGCAGCATTTAGCGCCAGAGTTTCCATAAAGGATTGGAACCTGTTTTCAAACTGTGCCCAGGAAAAATTGCGGGGGTCAGTCTGGTCCCCGTCAAAAATCAGTTCAGGCACCGCATTAGGCCTGGCCTGCGACATGCGGCTGAGGTCATAAAGGCCAAAACAGTAGGGCTTGCAACTCCTGTTGGAGTGGTGCACAATCCCGTGCAGTGAAAAATCATCAACCAGATTTTCATAATTGGCGGCTTTGCGGTCAAGGCTTTGATTAATGAGGATGGAAGTATAGATTTCAGCCATGCTTCGCATCAGGTTATCGCAGTCAAATTGCAGTATCCAGGCATTGGTGTAAGATGAACAGACAAAATTAGCCTTATATCTGGCGAGAAGCTGCGACATCCTGCGCATTTCATACCAGACAGGAATCCCGTTGAACATCAGCCTGTATTTTTCTTCAGGGACTGCTGATACGCCATCCCTGATGCGCTGCTGGAGTTCTTCTTTTAGCAATCGGTAATATTCCAGTGCTTCAGGTGTACCTCGCATTGTCACCACCGGAGCCATATACCTGAAAGAATCAAATGCTGTGAAAGGCGCTGGCCTGTGCTTGGCAAGCTCCATGATCTCACGCCACAGCCTGGACGTCTCAGTGGAAATTCTGGCAACTTCCATGAACCTTTCCATGTTAAATTCTTTGCCTGTCACTTTTTCCAGCCAGGGAATAAACTCCCTGAACTGGCCTTCCACGTAGTTGATGCTGCTTTCTGAATTTTTGAGGCCGTGATTAAATGGCGTATCTATAAGAAAGAGAGGGACATCGAAGTAACGTGCCAGGTTTTCATACCATTTTATCACAGTGTTGCAGATATTATTGCAGCAGACTAAAAAATCCGGTTTGGCCAGCCCGTATACAGGGCTTTTGCCTGTCATAACCTGGCCGATATCCACACGGGCATAGGAGCAGATATCTGTGGAGTAGCCAGCCTCTTCCGCCACTTCGGCCAGCTCCACCCCCATCTTTTTTGCTCCGATAATTGCACCGTGGTTTTCCGGGTAAAGCGGCAAAACATCGAGTGCACGCAAAAACTCAACCGGAGCAATGGAGGTGCACCAGGCTACAGGGTTTTCTTTTCTGTCCGCCTGTTTGGGGAGTCCGTAATTCATAACTAACAGGGTAAGCAGCATTTCTTCTGATTTGCTGATAGCAGCCATGTTATCCTCCTTTTTTCCGGGACACTGTTAAACCACAGTGGTCCCGCCGTCTACAACAATCGTCTGACCGTTAATAAAACTTGAACCGTCCGCACACAGGAAGAGGACAGCTTCCACCACTTCGGAAGGCTCGGCGATTCTTCCCAGCGGTATTCTTTTAATTATTTGCTCATAGAGGCTGGTGTTTGACCAAAAAGGTTTGCTGAACCCTGTTTTGACCATACTGGGAGCGACGGCATTGACCTGGATGTTGTCCTGGGCAAGCTCCGAGGCCAGCACTTTTGTCAGCATTTCTATTCCTGCTTTGGCCACACCGTAAATACCCATCCCCGGGGCTGCCTTTCTGGCGGCTACTGAAGAAATATTCACAATTTTACCACTCTTTTGCTTACTCATAATCTGTGCGGCCTTTTTGGAGCACAGGTAAGTACCTGTGAGATTAGATTCCACTATTTTCTGCCACATATCAAGGCTGCTGTCCACCACTGAAGGGGTTAAAAGGTTCATGCCTGCATTGTTAACAAGAATATCGAGCCTGCCAAAACGGTCGACCGCAGCATTAAAAAGCGCTTCAACCTCATCCTCCTTAGCGATATGCGCTTTTATCGCCATCGCATTTTCCCCCGCCCCAAGCTCGGCCAGAGCAGCATCAAGCCCGTCCTGTTTCCTGCCGCAGATGGCCACTTTAGCTCCCTCACCGATAAGCCTCCTTGCCAGCTCCAGGCCCACACCCCTGCTGCCGCCTGTAACCAAAACAACTTTACCTTCAAGACCATAGCAAACTTTCCCCAAACCAACTACCTCCCTATCTGATTTGTTTGACTCAATTATATTAGCTGGCGTATATACACTATTTTATCATCGAATATTGCTATATTACAAAGGTTTTTCTGTGAAAGTAAAATACTGGTGCACAACTACACCGCAGTGGCGCATTACCACCGCCCAAAGCTGGATTTTCAGGCGTATTTGGTCAATATTTATAGTTATTAAAATACATTAGCAATAAATATGCCACATTGGGAGCAGCGTGCTCTTTTTTGAGCATGGCGGGACTGAAGTCAATGCCCGTCACCTCACAACCCGGGGGGTAGTACATGAGGTTTTTCCCAGTCCCGACACCGACTTCAAGCACTTTCCCGCCGGCATATGCCAGGACTCTTTTCCGCAGTGCAGGGCTGAACATGTGGTCCATCCAATCATAGTAAAGCGCTGTCCGGTTGTAGCGACGCTTGATCCCTTCTGTCTCTCTGTCAGATTTGCTGTGCACTTGTTTCCTCCAAAACACACTTATGTGTGGTTATTTTTTTTGCAAAAACTAATCAGATTATTTATTAATTCTTCATTCATTTTATCTATACTTTCTTTTGTCCCTTTATTTTCAGGAGTCGCCGGAATGTGAACGCTTATGATATCCGAGCGGCTGACAACGTCTGCCACGGGCAGCTCATCCTTTTTTAGCACTTTTTCTTTTCCTGCAACCAGCACTTCCATCCCAAAAAAGGAGGCAATTTCCGCCACTCTTTTCCCAATTTGACCGCAGCCGATTATTCCTATTTTTTTGCCTGACAGCTCGGCATTTGGCCCTAAGGCTTCTCTCCACCTGCCGCTAATTGTGTTTTGATAAGAGTTAACAAGATTTTTGGCCAGTGCCAATATGAGCATAAAGGTATGCTCTGCTACTGCGTTTACGCCGTATTGCCTGCTTAATCCACAGACAGTAATACCCATCTCCTCTGCCAGTGTTTTATTAATATAATCTGTGTTGTGTGTTCTCATTCCGATATAACTGCATTTGACCAGCTCAGACAATAAACTGTCGCTTATAAAACCATGGGCTAACAATAACTTAACTTCCAAAACATAGATTATTGATGCGGGTTCTGTCCGCTGCCTCTCTTGAATCCGTGTTAGGGAACAATGATGATAGTGGTGGCCACAGCTCGTTCATTTCCGTCAGAAGGGCGGTTGATTAATTTGCCGTTAAAGACCATGGTGCTTGAACCGCCGCCGTCAAGGTTATAGGCATCAACTACGCCCAGCTCAAGCAGCTTTATCTGGGCCTCCTCCAGTGTAGCTCCCCTGCTCCACCCCGGCCGGCGGCCGTCTATTACCCAAAAGAAAATGTCACCGTTGCCGAAGTTGCCGATAATTGTCCTGGGGTGCCGTGTACCCTGCCACCTGCCTGGTATGTCCACCGGCAGCCTGCCTTGCAAAAGAATCGGCGAAAAACTGACACCTGCCACAGGATTCAGTGCCATCAACTGCTGCTCCTCTGTGAAAAGGCCGCCGATTAAGGCGCCGGAGGCGGAAAAGCCGGTGAAAAATACATCCCCCGTGGCCGGAGCAAAGGCGTTTATCAGCTTACCGTCTACCATTGTGTTGCCCATGGGCAGATAGTTATTCTGTCCCGCGTAAAAAAACCCGCCGCCGTTTACCCCAAAAATAGCGTCTTCTTTTCTCACAGCTGCACTTGTAGTTTCAATCCTGCCAAGTTCACCGTGACCCAGCCTGACCTTGATCATGTCGGGGTCAAACAGCTTAATCTTGACCAGATAGCTGCGATAGTTTTGCTGCGTAATATTAAAAAGCAGTATTTCAACACTGTGGGAGCTGTAGCTGTCAACGGCGACGCCCAACTTTGCCAGGAGCTGCTCTTCGTAGAGCTCCTTTGACAGCTCGGTCTGTGCCAGGCTCTGGGCAACCAATTGTGCAATCAGCTGCTGCTGCTCATGCGACTGCTGCTGCTGCTCCTCCAGAAATGATTGTATAAAACCGGAGCTTGCATAAAGAGCCAGGGTTTTTTCATATGCAGCCTGTGCCTCCCGCGAAATTTCAGTCAGGTCCAGCACAAGTTGGCCTTTTGGCAGAAATGCCGCCGGCGCATTCTGTTGAGAGAGGGCGAGCACCATGCCGCCAAAAGGAGCAAGTAGAAGTATGATGAAAGCGCTGATTAATTTCATAGTTGGTCAGTCCTTAAGCAGGTCTATGGCCTGCTGAAGTTCATTTAGCTGCTGCTGCAGCTCGGCGAGGCGCCAGGAAAGGTTTTGCTGTACCACGGTGGAGAAATCCAGGGTCTGACCCGCTTCTTGTAAAGTGGATTTAATTTCCCCCATTTCAGCCAAAATTGCATTTAGGGTTTCCTGCAGTATCTCAGTGTTGAGGCTGTTGGTCTCCTGAATTTCAACCAAAGCAGCGGCAGTTGTGCGTTCTGAGGCCTGCCATATTTCGTCCATCTTAAAATTTATGTACACATAGCCCGCATAAAATAAAATTGTGCCAACTATGAAAAGCGCCAGTACACCTATTAACTGCTTAAGAGCGGACTTCTTCTCCCTGCGGCGTGCAGTTTCGCTTTGCACAGGAATCACTCCTCCCGCTATGTTGCTATTTTTCCGGGTCTTTTTCACATTATTCTATCTATTATTACTTCTCCTCTCCCCCATAATTTCCTTTAAAAAAATTACAGGCGGCATCCAGATTTGATGATCTGACCTGCTGCCCGTATTCTAACCAAGCAAATTTTTAGCATCTCTGCTAATTGTTGCTCTCCGCTGAAAAACCGTGCCAGGTTGTAATGCTGTTTACCTCTTCCCGCTTTCTAATTCCCCTCAAATTTAACCTGGCACTTTTCAAGGAAAGCCTTAATTGCCCTCTTTGAATCCTGGCTGTCGAAAGCACGTTTGATATTGGCCAGTTCGAACCTTACCTGCGCCTCAAGGTCAATGGCACAAGCCTTGGTTACCCCACGCTTTGTCAAGCGGGCAGTGATGGGCGGCCGTTCAGCAAGAAAGGCACAATACTCAGACAGCCTGTGGGCGAACTGTTCATCGGGTACAACCTCGCCCACCATGCCAAGGCTAAGTGCCTCGTCAGCGCTGACTGTGCGATTCTCAAGCAGGAAGCGCATTGCCTGCTCATAACCGATAAGCTGTGGCAGTGTCCACGTCATGCCCCCGTCGGGCGAGGCGCCGATACGCGGATATCCCGCTATAAAGCGGGCACTTTGAGCCGCCATACGTATATCTGCAGACAGCGCCAGGGATAGCCCGGCGCCTACGGCCACACCGTTGACACCGGCCACTACCGGCTTGTCGCAGATATGCCGCAACACAAGCGGGAAGCGGCCAACCCAGCTGATGTCGTCAAGATATGTATCCTGCGGCGAGAAAGGTGTATAATCTCCCCGTCCTGAAAGGTCGAGCCCGGAACAGAATGCATTCCCGCTGCCGGTGATAGCGACGACCCACACTGAATCATCCTTTGCCGCCTCTTCCACCGCAGCCACTATGCCCCAGGCCAGTTCATTGCTGAGGGCGTTCATTTTTTCCGGCCGGTTAAGCATTATGGTGCGGACATGGCCGTCATTTTTGATTGACAGTACTTCACTCACTGGCAAATCCTCCTTGTAAGTTAATAACCGGGTCAGAGGGGACAGACTGCCATACAATTACTCCTCTTTTACCGCTTAAACTTAAAAATTACTGCTTCTTCGTTCAAATAATAATATATCCTTCCAGGCACCGTTTTGCTGCCCTATTTTTTCCCGTCTGCCCACTTCTCTGAACCCATGCTTCAGATGCAGCTTTACACTAGCGTTATTTTCAGGGAAAATCCCGGATTGGAGCGTCCAGAAGCCTTCCGCCTCCGCTAACTGAATCAGCTCTTTCATTAAAATATCGCCGACTCCTTTTCCCCTTATCCCTTCCCTGACATAAATACTTACTTCGGCTACCCCTGTAAAGCAGCAGCGTGAGGAAACCCTGGCAAGTGCCGCCCAGCCCAGAATCAAACTGTCGTTCTCAGCCACTATGCTGCAGTTTAAAAAATGGTCTGACTTCCATTGTTCCCAGGGCGGCGACTGTGTTTCAAATGTAGAGATACCCGTTTTTATCCCCTCAGAAAAGATTTCTTTCACCTGCTCCCAATCATCGTGGCTAAGCAGTCTGATATTCATTTTCAGTCCTCCCCGGCGCTGAACTTAATTACTGAGATTATTACTTTTCTAATTCGGCCTGCGTGAGGTTAGCCAACTCCAAAGCCAGGGAACGGGCTTCATGAAGCTCTGCCGGAGAAATTGCGTTCGGATTTGCTGACAGCTGCCTAAGGCTTTCCTTCAGTTCAGCGAGAAGAGTACGGATATTAGCAGCAGCACGGCCAGGATCCGTGGGCCCAAGCTCTTGTTCGTTGAGATTGATGTTAATAACATCCCAACGCGAGTAATGACCCATGGCGTCAAAAATAGCTTTGGCCATGGGGATCAAACTGAGGTCAATATCTGCATAAACAATTGTTTCTTGATCATATACAGGACCGGCCAAATACCCTCCCAGCGGGCTGATTATGCCGCTGCCGCCGCAGCTGTGCCACTGCGCCTTGTTTTTATAGTGGAAGCTGTCGGGGACCATTTCCGCGGAAAAATACATGGATGAAAGAACAACAAAAGTCTGTCCCTCCAGGGAGAGTGCACGGCTGGTAATATCCATATTTTCACGCAGATCAAAATCAGGCGCCGAAGGCCACCCCGGCCAGAGAGCACAGTGAATTTGTTCTCCCTTGGTGAAAAGGGCGTACTTGGGCAGTGTCATACGGTGTTCGTAGCAGATAAGGCCGCCCAGCCTGCCAAGTTCTGTCTCAAAAACTTTAAGGTGGCTGCCGTCACCCTGCCCCCAGTAGAGGCGCTCATGAAAGGTAGGCATTAACTTGCGGTGCTTTCCCATGATGCGGCCACTGGCATCAATAAAGAGTGCAGTATTATAGAGCGTCCCCTGCCAGCGGGCATCAAGCTCACTTACGCCCACGACAACATAGGCCCCTGCCTCCCTGGCAGCATCCGCAATCTTGTCGGTATCTTCACCGGGAATAGTTACTGAGTTGCGGTAGTAGTCCACCCAGGAGTGAATCCAGTGGCCTGAACGCTCAGAAAAATCAGGGGACCAGCTTGGATAGGCAGGTATAAATGTTTCCGGGAAAACTATCAGTTTGGCCCCATGGGAGGCGGCTTCCCGAATTAAAGCACAGCACTTTTCCACAGTAGACTGCTTGTCCATAAAGACAGGAGCAGCCTGCACAGCCGCAGCCGTAAATTTTTTAGCCATCGAATCCTCCCCCAACTTTTTAAATCTACTATTTAAGGGACCAAGCACTAAAATAAACCAGGCACTAATTGTCTAAAGAGCAGTCTGCAATTCGTTTATCTTCTTCAGCATTTTAATGGCCTGTATATGTGTGCCTTCATGATAAAAGGTAAAAGTAAGCAGCTCGGCAAAGGTTTGTAATTTTAAGCCGGGAATGACAAACGGAAGGGCGACAGTATCATTTAACCTGTTCTTCAGCCTCTCCTGGATCCGAACCGGCTGCTCCTGGAGCAATTGAATCAGCTCACTCAACGCCGGTGGTTTTGATGCCCACTCAGAGGGCTTGGTCCCCATTGCAAACAGGGCCGGAAAGTCATCAGGCGTCCCCATGGGCTCTTTGGCAAAAGCGAAGACAAGTTGTTCCTGAATAAGACAAATGTGGCCTGTATTCCACAATATGTTGTTATTAAAGCCCTCGGGGATTGCGTTTGCTTCCTTATCACTCAGGTCTTTAACAGTAGTTATTGTTCTCTGACGCAAATAATTCATCTGATCGAATAACGATTGTTCCATCATTACACCTCCAAAATCTATTTTTAGAGCTGTGACATTCTGCCGCATTAACGGTTAAGGGAGATAATCTTCCCTTACAGGTGAAAACACCTCAATGGCCACTGATTCTTCTATGACTTCAACCCCGTGCTCAATATCCCCCGGGATAACCCAGCTGTCTCCGGGCGCTATATCGTGGCGTTCATTGTTGATAATAAGGATTATACGCCCTGAGACTAAGTATCCTGTCTGTTCGTGGGGATGTTTGTGCAGCGGCAGCACCCTGTCTTTTTCAAACTTAAATTTAACCAGCAAAGTCTTTTCCCCATAGACAAGGGTTTTACGCTCTATCCCATCCAATGCCTGAATAAATCCCTGGTCTGAAGATCTAACTGTTTTGTGAAGCATTTTTTTGACCTCCTTGTGCTGCCTTTTGTTCGGGTACTTATTCCACCCTGAAAAAAGATTCATCGAATTCCGGTTTATCCTGGTAGCGTGCCATGAAAAAGCCTGGCAGGGCATCTATCTGTGAAAACAGGGCAGGTTCGACCTCGATACCGGCCTCGTGTAAAACGCTGACCACCTCTTTGGGCAGCGGGGGACATCCCTTGACAGCCAACATTTTCTTAACATCAGGATGGTCTTTGTTGGCTTTGTACATGCACTGCCCCACTAAAACAGTGGCATTCATGCCGGATGCGGGTTTCATAGTCTTGCCTGTCAGCACCTCTATATTATCCCATGGTTCGCCTCTCCAGGCGCCCCGGATGGCACTAAGGATCAATCCGTTTAATCCCGAACAATACGTGCACATGGTATCATCAAACTTGCGGTAAAACAGCCCCGTGATTCCCTGCTTCGCCAGCGGCAGAGGCATTTCCCCGCTCTCGTTTGAGCTGTATTCAAAGTCATGCTCGTGGAAAGAAGCAACATCTTCAATCCTCTCTCCAACCACTTCCACATCGGAAAGGTCAAGCGGGCGGTTCCGTTTTTTTGCCGCCCAGGACAGATGCGGCACGTCTGCCGGTTCGTGCCCCAGTACTTTTGCACCAACCATGTCCGCAGATAAAATATCTGCTGACGCTATCAGCAGATTGCTCCGCTTCATCCTGCCGTCAAAGCCAGGCCCGCGTTCCAGTGTATAGATACCGTCGATCAGAGTGAGCATGGGAGGCATCTTGTCCGCCAGCCTGGATACATGAAAATGAAGGTCTTTTTCCGGGTCCGGGCTGTGACATTTCTTCCGGGATGAAATATCAATTGTACCTTTAAGGTTTTTGATTCCCAGGCTGACTACGGTTTGATTGTGGCACTTCATAGCGGGAATATTGACTAAAAAGTCGCTTTCCAGGATATCCTCGTTGAACTTTAAAGAAATGCCGTCCCCCAGATTCACCTTTTTAAAGGGACGTTCCATGACGTTGATAAACTTTACCCCGTAGCGCCTGCCCAGGGTTTCATACCCCAATGTCTTAAAGGCATCAGCTGGGGTTTCCCTGTCTTTGGGATCGGCGACAATCCCTTCGCCGATGGTAATGTCTTCGATGTCATATTCTTTTAAAAGAATGACCATGTCCTCGATAACCCTGGAGGTGGTGATTACTCCCCATTTGGGGAAAGCACAGGTTTTTGTCCAGAACACAATGTTGGGTTTGATGAAGACACGGGCGTTGGATGGCATCAGGTCAAGCCCTCCGCAGCTTGTGACGGCCTGTTTGACTGATACAATCGGTGTCTCGTAGCGTGTTATGGATACGAGTTTTTTCTCCATGACTTAAACCTCCCTGAAGAATTTTGCATGCTTGCTTTAGTTGGTCAATACAGCAGTGTTTTTATAAAATTATTGGTGCACTTTTTGCTAATGCGCGTCTGGGAAATAAGTATCTACCCCGGCAACACAATCCACAATACACTGCGTTGCTTTGATGTAGCGTGTTATCATGCCCAGGCTGCCCTTTCTAAGCTTGAGCCTGCCTGTCATCATCCCTTTTACCGGCCCCAGTTTTTTTTGAGCCACCTGCTTCCAGGCTGCATAGGGCCCGGAGATAATGTACTCGGCCTCATCGGCTTCTGCCTGGGAAACAAGACTAATTGAGCGGCATACCCCGTCATGAAGGTCAAGGATGACAAAGATATCTTCATTAAATCCCACTGACGGTTCTGCCAGGATATGAAGCATGACAGCGCCTTTCCATCCCTTAGCCACTTTAGCATACTCTTCACTTGCCTGAAGCTCCTTTTCAAAAGCGGCAACCCATTCCGGGCTGAAAATCTGTAAAGCCACGACAGCACCTCCTGTGATAGTAAAATTTAACGACCGGCCAGCTTAAGGCAATAGCCCCCGGGCTCTCATTTTAGAGATCTCTTCCTCCCGCAGCTCTCTTTTGAATATCTTCTCCGTAACCGTAAGGGGAAGGGTCTCCCGAAATTCGACATGCCTGGGAACGGCGTATGAAGCGCACTTGTCCCTGCAGAATTCAATTATTTCCTCTGCAGACACTCTGTTTTGGTATTCTTCCTTTAAAACAACAAACGCTTTGATCCTTTCGCTGCCCTGGCGCTCGTGATCCGGTATGCCGATGGTCACAGCCATGACTACAGCAGGATGACTGTGAAGGATATCGTCGATGGTATTGGTGTAGACCTTGTACCCGGAGACATTGGCCATATCCTTGATGCGGTCTACAATATAAAAATAACCGTCTTCATCCACCAGCTTAACATCGGTATCGGGTACCGGCACGCCGATGCTGTATTTTTGCCTGGCAGCGAAGCCTATGATCTTGGAGAATCCGGACAGGTCCATATGGGTGGTAGGGCTGGTCTCAGTCAGGCCGTAGTCTTCCGATACCGGCATCTTGATTTTTTTCTTTCGTAGCATTTCAATACGATGGCGGAAATCTTCCAGACAGATCAGAGTTTCTGCGCCCGACTCGCCGATTTCATACTCAAGTTCGCGATCTTTGTGCAGGATGCTGCAGGGAACATGGACGGCGCCTGTTTTGAGGATGGCAAAGTTGCCGATGATGTACTGCGGGCAGGTAGGGAGAATAGTAGCAACCTTATCCCTTTCCTCACACCCAGTCCGGACAGGGCGCAGGCCAGACTGTCGGCGGCAACCTTCAGGTCACGGTACTTGATGCGGACTCCGCAGTAGTCAATGGCTGTGGCGTGTGGGTGCTTCGCTGCCGACTGGTCAAGAATATCATAAAGTGGCAGTTCGGGGTACGGCTCCAGGCTCCGCTCCATTTTGAACGGGCCAAGCTTATAGCTCTTAAACCAGGGTTTATTCTCAAGGCGGATATTCAAAAAGCAACCTCCTCACTTAACCCCATATAACCGGAATAATATCTTCCAGATCCAGTTCTGTTAATTTTCCCGCAGTCGGCTTGCCTGTCTCTTTGTCCCAGCCTCTCAGTGCTGCCGGCGGAAATTGTATCAAGTCCATATTCATTGCAGAGGTAGCCTGCCATGGTGATGGCTTCCATATCGCTCACATAACACATCCCGCCAAAAGTCCCCACAGTTTCATATTCGGGCCCTTCCCCTTTGTGGCCGGCATATTTGCCCTTTTTAATTTCCGTCCCCCTGCCGCAGGCAATGGGGCAGGCAAAACAGGCAACCTCCCTGGTTAAGACTTTATCGGTAAGCGCCTGGCCGCTGATTTCTTCAGCAAATTCAAAAACGCCGCTTTGCCAGTTGCGCGTGGGAAAGCCGCCTCTTACATTCACCAGGTCCAGCACTACGTTTGTGCCATAGCTCTGCATGGCCATCTTTAACATTGCCTCGTCCAGCAGTTCATACTGCTTCTTCGAGAGCTGCCTGAAGGCTTCAGGTTCGGCAATGGAGATTTCTTGAGGTCAACCCCCCAGCGCCCCCCCGAATTGGCCTGTCCCCAGAACCCGGTTTGCGGAGATTTGGCCACCACACTGAAGCGCCCGGTACTGGGTGCTGTTACTCCGGCAATACTCCCGGACATGAAGATGAGGCGGTTTTCCGGTCCCAGGGGGTCTGCCCCCTGCGGCACCTCATCCCACAGATACCTGGTAGCAAGTCCGGCGCCACCCAGGTATTTCTTGCTCTTATCTGCGGGAATCTCTTCCTCTGAAATCACTGAATCACTTAAATTAACACGCAGCAGCTTTCCATGACAGCCGTACATCTTTTCACCTCCACTACTCATTAAGGCAGCATTTGCAGATCAGAACGGACCTCCGGCGCGCGGCCTGCTCATGTGTTCCCTCACCATCTCAAGGGCCGATTTTTCACAGGGCGGCAGCTCGATATCGGCAATATGGACGGGTGTGACCCGCTCACCCCAGCGTATAATGTGAGCGCTATACGTCAGCCCTCCTCCAAATGCCGGCAGCAAAATATGCATGCCGGGTTTTACGTGTCCCTCCTCGATTGCCTCAACAAGAGCTACCGGCGTTGTTGCCGCCGACATGTTGCCGTATTTGTGAATGTTGAGGAAAACACGCCCGGAAACCCCCAGCCGCTTGACGACAGCTTCAATAATCCGCAGGTTTGCCTGGTGCGGCACAACCAGGTCAATCTGGTCTGTGGAGAGGCCGGCTTGGGCAATGGCTCCTGCAGACGCCTCGCACATCCCCATTACTGCTTTTTTGAAAATCTCCTGGCCAAGGAAATCCCACCAAATAGTACCCAGAATATTCTGGCCATCTATGTAGCGCAAGCCATATCCGTTCGCCCGCAGGATATCGCGCGAATCTGCATAACATCCGAGCTCATCAGCCAGGAGGCCTTCCTGCTCCTCGGTCCCCTGGAGGACAAAGGCCGCTGCCCCATCGCCGAAAAGTACAGCCACATTGCGATCTGTCCAGTCCTGAGCAACGGATATGACTTCCGCTCCGATGACAAGGGCGGTGCGCACCGCTCCCGTCTTAATCATGGCTGATGCCACGGAAAGTGCGTACATACCGCTGGTGCATGCAGTATTGAGGTCAAAAGACGCTGCTGTTTTGATACCGAGCAGCAGTTGAATGCGGGACGCCGTGTTGGGCACCACCTCATCCGCCGTACAGCTGCCGAAAATAATAAGGTCGACCTCCTCTGCATTAACACCTGCAGCAGCCAGCGCGCGGACACAAGCCACATACGACAGATCACTCACATGAACATGGGAAACACGCCGTTCCTTCATCCCGGTACGGCTGACAATCCACTCATCATTCGTATCGAGAAAAGTCGAGATATCATCGTTTGTCAGTACGGCAGGAGGCAGACACTTGCCCCAACCTTTAATTGTAGCAAATTTCATTTTGCATCTCCTTCTGTCAAAGCTGATTTATCATTTTTTTACTTATAATTAGTGGGGTTACCGTAAGTAATCGCGATTAAGCTGCAGAAGAAAGATTGCTCATTTTGCGAAATCATCAATTAGCATTAATTCTTTGTGTATAAACTGCCTTTTGCAGAGGCTCCTTTGCAGCTTGCCGGAACTGGTTTTGGGCAGTGTCCCCGGCTGCACCAGCATGATGTCCCGGGGAGGTATGGCACAAATTTGGATGACCCGGTTGCGTATGGCCCGTCTCACCTCCCAGGGTTTTTCAGTGCGCACCTCAGCTGCCACCACAATTGTTTCTTTCATCTTGGCACTCTCCACACCAAAAGCTATCACATTCCCCGCCCGCACTCCTTCCACGGCGCCGATGGCCCTCTCCAAATCCTCGGGGAATACATTGCGGCCACCCACAATGATAACATCCTTGATGCGGCCACAGATAATCAGCTCCGGCGGCCCGCCGTCAGGGCTTCCCACGAAATAGGCCAGATCCCCGGTGCGCAGCCACCCGTCGCGAAAAAGCGACCGGCCAAGATCAGGGCGGTTGTAATAGCCAGGCGTTACAGAGGTTCCCCGAATCTCCAGTTCCCCAACTTCCCGCAACCCCTTCACTTCACCGGTGGCCGGATCACAGACACGCATCTCCAGGCCGGGCAAAGGCCTCCCAAGCAGAGGCAGGCGCCTTGTGGTGGAGAGGCCGGGGGTGGCAGGCCTTGCTATTCCCTCTCTTTCCAGGGCTGTCCGTTCCACATCGTCGCAGGCCATCCCCCTCATGGGGGGAGGGAAACTGCCCCCGAGGGCCACCTCAGCCATGCCGAAGGCACAAAACTCCGCTCCTGGCCTGAACCCATGTTGTTGGGCAGCGGCGACAAATTTATCTACAGCATCAGGATCCACCGGCTCGGCACCGTTTAAGGCAATACGGACAGACGATAAATCAAGCCTTTTTCCATTTTCATAAAAACGGCGCAGATCGCGGGTTGCCAACACCCACGAAAAGTTGGGCCCGGCTGTGATAGTGCCGCGGAAATCACTTATCCAGCGCATCCAGTCACCGGGGCGGGAGAGAAAATCCTGGGGAGCAGCCAGAACCAGTGTATTTCCCACTGTCATAGAAGCAGTGAGCAGCCCGATTAAGCCCATATCATGGTAGAGTGGCAGCCAGGAAACCATGGTATCGTCCGGGGTGAGCTCAGCCGCCATTTGCATTGCATCAATATTAGCCCCTACCACATGATGTGGCAGCATAACTCCTTTGGGGTCGGCAGTGGAACCTGAAGTAAACTGCAAGATGGCCAGGCGATGATGGTCGTCGGGAACCTCTCTGTAGTCATCCCGGCCGGGTCGCTCCGGTCCGGGCTGGACTTCGGCCAGGGATATCACCGGCGGGTCTTCCGGGTCAGGTATGTAAAAGCCGGCCAGGGCGGGGTCAACTAGTATCATGCGGGCATCACCGTGACGGACATGGGCCCGTGTCTGGCGCATGAAATCATCCAGGGAGTTTAACCTCATGGGTATTGGCAGCATAATGACACAGGCTCCTGCCAGCCAGATCCCCTGCACAGCGGTGACAAGGGCCCGGGTAGTGGGGCCAAGAAGAGCGATGTGATCCCCGGGTACTACTCCCCTGGCTTGCAGGGCAGCAGCCACTGCCAGAGCCTCATGGTGCAGCTGCCTCCAGGGTACACAGATAGGCCCGTTACCGGCAGCGCCTGTGGTGGAGCCCACAAAGATGACGGCGTTTGGTATATTTTCTGCCGCCCGGCGGATGCGCGCGGTCAGAGTTTCAGCCAGCAGCTGGCTCATCTTAATTCCTCCTTAAAAAAACTGTCCCGGTTAAACAGTAAACCAGAAAATAATGACAATTTAGTATTCTACATGGAAGCGGTGAAACCTTTTCTTTCCTGGAAAACAAAACCCCATATTAAATAGAAAGCTTCACTTAATGCTTCCTTTAATGCTTCCTTCTATACTGCCTGGCTAATGTTGTGATAATATGTAATAAAGCACTGAGCGCAATGTTCAGTGCTCTTTTGGTAAACAGCAAGATGCGGTAAAGATGTGGGGGAGGAAACATGAAGGGCTTTTATCATCAAGTGTATGAGATGGTGGCCGCTATCCCTGCCGGCAGAGTGGCAACATACGGACAAATCGCCTCACTGCTTGGCAAGCCGCAGGGAGGCAGGGCAGTAGGCTGGGCGATGCGCGCAGTGCCGGCTGATTTAAAACTGCCAAGCCACAGGGTAGTCAATAAACAAGGCGCACTGGCTCCGGTTTATGCTTTTGGCAGCCAGGAGAGACAGCGTAGAATGCTGGCCGGGGAGGGTATCACGTTCGATAAAAACGGCAGGGTAAATGTGGAGCAGCACCTCTGGGACGGGGTATGAGAGTAAGTTATGGTTCCATACCAATGAGCACGTTGGCCACGCGCCTTTCCCTGGACAGCCAGTAACCCTTAATCAGCAACCTGATAGACGGGATGACAGTAAAAGGAATAGTAAAGAGAGTCAGCAGCGGGTTCTGGCCTTGGCATCCTGCCTCCTGTAAGGACAAGACAAAATCTTTAAATTTTTCTGAAACATCCAGCCCGTCCATTTCCGAGACTGCACCAAAAATGGGCAGAGGTATTTCTTTTACTGCACGGCCTTTTTGGATAAAGACAAGGCCACCCTGCAATTCCCTGAGACGATTGACAGCTGCCGCCATATCCTTGTCGTTGGTACCGATGACAACCATATTGCCTTCATCGAAACTGAAGCTTGAGGCTACCGCCCCGTGGCGCAGTCCGTATCCTCTAATCAGGCCAACTGCGCGCTGACCGGTCCCACGGTAGCGCTCAATGACGGCTACTTTGCAGACATTAATCTCATTGGCGGTGATGACAACCCCGTTTTCCACAGGCAGAGTAATCGACGCTTCTTTGTTAACAATATCGGTCACCAACTCAATGACACGAACTGCAGCCCTGGAGCCTGAACCTGCCTCGATCCTAAAAATGCCAGGTGTTGCTGCGGGCACATTGAGACAATGGTAAGCCTCTTGCGGGTAATCAGGCTCATGCAGGCCAGCAACAAGTTTCCCTTCTTTGGCCACAACCCGGCCGCCACAGATAACCAACTGAGGTTTAATGGTCCTCAGATCGGGGATGACCACCATATCGGCCAGCTTCCCCGGCGCGATGCCGCCAAGGTCATGGTCCAGATTGAAGTGTTCGGCAGTGTTCAGTGTGGCCATCTGAATGGCTTTCACTGGCTCCAAACCGAGGTTGATGGCCTTTTGTACAATGAAATCCATGTGGCCGTCATTGAGAAGGGAATCCGGCCAGACCCCGTCGGAAACAAGGACAGCACGGCGGAGATCCAGGTCCATCTCAATCAGCGGCCCCAGCACTTCCTGCAGTTCCCTGCGTACTGACCCCTCCCGGATCATTGTGGTCAGGCCCAGTCTTAACCTGTCGCGTACTTCCTCGGCGGTGACCGGTTCATGGCAGGATCCCACTCCCTGCGCCGCCATGGCCGCCAGTTTCTGATTTCTTGCCCCGGCGCCGTGGCCCTCCACGGTTTTTTTCCTGTCCAGGGCAGCTTCAATTATTTCATACAGCCCCTGATCGGGATCGCCAACCAGGCTGGGCCAGTACACTTCACCCATACCAACCACTTCCGGCAAATCCAGGATATCGATCATGTCCTTTACCTGAAGAGCCTTATGGCCGCTTCCCTGATTTGAACAAAGATATGTTATGGTGGGTGCAGTGAAATAAAAACGCTGGGGTTGATTGTGGGCCATGGCTACAAATAGTTTAAATCCTTCCTGGCCCAGGGCGTTGGAGGGTGCAGTGCACTCAGTAATGACCGATGTGGTACCGCAGGGCAGCGATAATTTAATAAACTCAGTAACTTTCATCAGGGCTTCCATGTGAATATGCCCGTCAATAAATCCAGGGATAATCACCTGTCCGTGGACATCTATAGTCTTCGTTTGGGGACCGGCAGGGAAGACGGCCTCGGGCCCCACATAGGCGATTCTGTCGCCACAGATAACCACCTGGTTTTCCAGAAGTTCTCCTGTATATACGTTGAGAACTTTCCCCCCGTTGATGATCAGGTCTGCGGGTTCCTTTCCCAGGGCCGTCAAGCCCAGCTGTTTAATCTTTATTGCCTTTAATTCTGTCATCTGCTTTTCAATACTTCATTCCCGGAAGATTAAGCGATGCTGTATTACCCCCGTCAACGGGGATAGCCTGGCCGGTAATATAGCTGGCTTCATCACTGGCCAGAAAAAGAATCACAGAGGCAATCTCCTCGGGCCTTCCGTACCGCCTGAGCTCACAGCGGCTGCCGAGCTTTGCTTCCTTGCCGGTTTCGCGCGCGTAGTCGAAAACAAATTTCGTCATTTTTGTTTCGATCAGACCGGGGCAAACCGCATTGACACGTATATTAAACTTTCCCAGATCGCAGGCTGAGGTCTGGGTGAAATTGATAAGAGCCGCCTTGCTGGCACTATAAGCGTTGCTTCCGGCGCCTGAACGTATACCTGCCACAGAAGACGTATTGACGATAGAGCCGCTTCCTCTTCCTTTCATGTGTGCGGCGATGTGCTTGGTAGCATAGACTGCTCCCAGGACATTCACGGCGTAAACCTGCTGCCAGTTTAAACTATCCTGTTCCTCGAGATTCATTAAATGATCGCCGGTGGTGCCCGCATTATTGCAGAGAATATCCACATGAGAATAGGTGCTCAGGGCCAAATCGATCAATTCTTTTACCTCTGTTTCACTGGAGACATCTGTTTTTTTAAACACCGGGGCGTTTCCAACTGCTGACACAAGTTCCGCCACTTCCTGCAGTGCTTCTTCACTTCGACCTGCCAGCACAAGCGATGCACCCTCCCGGGCGAAACGCAACGCCGTGGCTCTGCCGATACCACTTGAGGCTCCGGTAATAATAGCTACCTTGTTGTTAAGCAGACCATAACTTGTCATAACAAACTCCTTTCAACGTTAAATATTCAGATAAACTTCACAGGCATAACTGACAAATACAAATTCTACAGGAAAAAATATTTTCCTTTCTCATCCAATCGAAAGAAACTGTTTGAATTGCTGATTATAACTGCTGAGGCTCTATGGCCGGCGACGGAACAAGCTCATGATAAACATTTGTACAATTTGTCTCCTTGCTTAAACAGAGACCCAGGATTCCCACAGCTACAAACAAACCGGAAACCAGGAACACCACCCTGTAGGCTTCCACAGGATATACCCTCGCCCCATTCACCATAACTCCTGTCCATCTGAGATCAAGAAGATACCCTAACAGCGGTTGTAAAATTGCTATGCTCAGGAACCCCCCGGCATTGGCTGTCCCTGTGGCTAAACCAGCCAGTGGCGCTGGATTTACCTCCTTGACACAGGCAAAAGTAAGAATAAACGCTGAATAAAAAAAGCCTATCAGGAAAAGCAAGGGGTATAACACACCTACCGGCGGTTTACCCTGGTTCCATAAGGGTACCAGCATCCACAGCCCCAGGAAACATAAACCGGTTACTAAAAAGGGCAGCTTTCTTTTTCTGATTACTTTATCTGAAATGTAACCAATCAAAGGGCAGCCTACTATCACCCCCAAAGCTCCTACAAATATATAAGAAGAGGCCACGGTACTCTCAAAACCATAGGTATGCATCAGCCAGGGCACACTCCACATGCTCTTAAATGCTCCAAAAGGCCCATAAAAACCAAAAAATGTTATGAACATAGGCCATGTATATTTATTACCAAAAATGATTTTTAAGCTTTTGATTGTGCTTACCTTTTTTTGGGCCTGGTATGTGCCGGCACTGCTGCTGTGGTGTTCCCCTCTTTCGGCAGCCTGAATTTTTGCTATAGTCGGCAGCCCCATGGCAGCGGGACTGTTTCTTACAAATATAAAGCATAAAGCAGCAATTACAAGCGAAAAAATGCCAACAGCTACAAAAGAACCTCCCCAACCTACTGTGGTAGCTAAAAATGCCAAAGGCACAGTGGCCACCAATGATCCAATGCCGCCAATAACAGCAGTGAGCCCCGACAGAGTGGCAAATTCTGTAGTTTTGAACCATTCTGCCTGAATCTTCATGATAGCAATAAAAACTACGGAGACTCCAAGCCCAATCAGAAATCTACCTACAAATACCAGCCCCAGGGTTGGGGCTAAACCGAAAATGATTGAGCCGATACCGGCTAAAGCTATCCCCAGGCTGGCAGTCAGCTTTGGCCCCAGTGAATCAGCCAACACTCCGGAGGGAATCTGCATAAATGTGTATATGTAAAAGTAGACAGCTACCAGAGTTCCAAATACAGCGCCGGTAAGTTGAAAATCACCGATAATTTGCTCCGAAACCACAGTCAGTGCCACCCTGTGAAAGATAGATATAAAAAAAGCAACTCCCAGCAGGGACCAAATAAACCATCGCAGGCGCATTACCCTGGCAACGCCAGAATGCCATTCTTTTTCATTCAACTACTTGTGCATCTCCTTTTTCACATTAATCCTGGTATAACGCAATTTTATGTTTTACTGTTAAACCTCCCTAATTTTAAATACGCCCTTGCCTCCCTCATTCCTGCTGATTTTTCTTGTAAGCAGAAATTATTAAATATTTTAAATAAAGGCTATTGAAAAAAAGTTAAATATGATATTCTTATTTTGTGTTTTTATATTGCATTATGTTTATCCGCAGCGCCGCTGCGGATTCTCTTGTGCGCAGGAGGGGTAGCAGGAGTGGAGGCAGCCAATACGTATCCGTTAACACAGATTGAAACAAACAATCTCAGCCAGATTCGAAAGATAGTCTTGATGCTGGCATGGCCGGCAATTATGGAAATGTTCCTGGCCACGCTGGTGCAGTTTGTAGACACAGCTATGGTAGGCAGCCTTGGGGCGGTAGCAATTGCAGCCGTCGGTATCACCAACTCTCCCATGTGGTTGTTAATGGGAGTCTTTGCCGCCCTGGGCGTAGGTTCGACTGTCCTGGTAGCAAGATTTGTGGGTGCCGGGAATAACGAAGGGGCGGACAAAGTAGCCCAGCAATCCTTCCTGATGGGTACAAGCCTCGCTCTTCTCATCACAGTACTGGGGTTGCTGTATGCTGAGCAAATTCCGCTGCTTATGGGAGCAGCGGCAGATGTTGTCCCTGTGGCGGGGCTATATCTGCGTGTGGTCAGTGTTACTTTTATTCTTACTTTTTCTTCCTTTACTCTGTCGGGAGTACTGCGGGGAGCAGGGGATACCAAAACTCCTATGAAAGTTAACGCTTTAGCCAATATACTTAATGTAGTCGCTAATTTTCTGCTTATTTTCCCATCACGTACAGTTAGTATAGTTTTGCCTTCTGGTATAACTTTACTGGAAACCACAATTCCCGGAGCAGGCCTGGGGGTATTGGGGGCCGCCATCGCTACCGCAGCGTCACGGGGTGTAGCGGGGATTATTATATTGTATATTTTATTTTCAGGGCGGCAGAGGGTAAAGTTATCCTTACATAATTGGAGTTTTGATTGGGAAATAATCCGTCGTATTATCAAAGTGGGATTGCCGGCCAGTTGTGAACGGCTTATTATATCAAGCGGGTTCATGCTGTTTTCTGTTATAGTACTAAGACTGGGCACAGTACAGTATGCAGCACACCACCTTGCTATTGTTGCTGAGTCCATATCCTATATGCCGGGATTTGGCTTCTCAATGGCAGCTACCACCCTGGTGGGGCAGGGATTGGGGGCAGGGAAGCCCCAACTGGCCGAGATATATGGTTATATGACCTGGAAAATGGGGATGATGGTCATGGGTGCCATGGGCATCTTGTTTTTTCTTTTTGCACCATACTTCATTGCTTTCTTTACCAGTGATCCTGAGATAATAGCTTATGGGGCTATGGCTCTCCGTTTGGTAGCATTTGCGCAGATTCCATTCGCCACGGTCATGGTTTTAACAGGCGCTCTGAGGGGAGCCGGCGACACTGTTTGGCCGCTTATTATTGGTGCTATTGGTATGTGGGGGGTACGTCTGGTCCTGGCATGGGTTATGGTAACTTATCTTAATATGGGGCTGTTTGGCGTCTGGCTGGCCATGGTGATAGATTTTTGGGTCAGAGGTATTATTACTGTGATACGCTATCGAAGCAGCCACTGGCAGACCATAAAAGTTTAGATACATAAAACGTATTAAGCATATAGAAAACAAAAAACACTGAATGCGTCAGTGCTTTCGTTTTGCCGATTTTTATTTAGGATATTAAAGACCTATTTTAGCGAGCTCCCCGGCTCCGATTACTCCCTTTTCAAGCAGCCACCGGACTGGAACACCAAAAGAAAAGCGGGTACGCTTCACATTAAAAGTATGGTCGTTTTCCGGGTTCCAGTGTAAGTCTGAACCCGAGGCCTGAAGAATAAATTTATCCCTGTAGCATGATTTCCTGTCCAGATAATGTTCAACTGAAAATTCACCTTCACTGAAATTGTTAGTCTCAATTCCGTCCAGATCGTATAATAACTCCTGATTGCGGCTGATTTCATGTGGATACTTGACAGGGTGGGCAAGGATGGCCACGCCCCCCTGCCGGTGTATCTCCCTCGCTGCTTCACTTAGCGTGAGCTGGCGTGAAGAGATATCGGTCCTGATATTTAAAGCCAGGAGGTGAATTCGCTGTGTGGCTCCCAGGACACTTATCTCCGCCCCGGGAATCACAATGTAAGGAAATTTTTTAAGGACAGCCTGCTCTCTGGCCCAAAGTCCAGATACAACACTGTGGTGATCTGTGCAGGCTATGAGGTGCAAGCCGCTGCTGGCCATTGCTTGCAGGAAACGTGAAATATCCTCTTTGTCGATTGCAGACAGCTCCCTGCAAGGGTGATTATGATAGCGGTCCCCAAGAGGGTGGGTATGAAAATCGGCCTTTAATAATTCGGGTGTCTGCATTCCTAAGTTTTTATTTCCTTTCGGCAAGCAGCGTTTCACTCTTTTCGCTAGTCCTTTACAATGCCAAAATGATACTCCTGCAGGTTTTTTATCACGTCTGCATGTGCTTGCTTATATGCCTCAATCCCTTTGGCGCTGGCAAGAGCTGCAGCCAGAGTAGTAATATACGGTATTTTATGCTTAATAGCAGCTTTACGGATATACGAATCATCCTTTTCACTCAATCTGCCAATTGGTGTATTAATAATTAAGTTAATCTCCCTGTTAGTGACGCTATCAAGTATATTGGGCCTGCCTTCATAAAGCTTTTTTATGAACCTGGATTTTACGCCATTCTCCATGAGGAACTTATTAGTCCCATCTGTTGCCAGTATCTTAAAGCCCAGGTTGGCAAATTCACGGGCGACCTCAAGTACAGCAGGCCTGTCCAGCTCCCTTACGCTGATTAGAACAGTTCCCAAAACCGGTAAGGATACCCCGGTGGCTTCCTGGGCCTTGAAGTAGGCCAGGCCAAATGAATCAGCTATACCTAAAACTTCACCGGTAGATCTCATTTCCGGTCCTAAAACCGGGTCAACCTCATGGAACATATTAAAGGGGAATACAGCTTCTTTTACACCATAATGCGGAATTTTCCCCGTTGCCAGACCTGTGACCATGGATTCACCGTTGCCGGCAGACATTATTATTTCAGTGGCAAGGCGGGCCATTGATACGTTGCAGACCTTTGAAACCAAAGGGACTGTGCGGGAGGCACGCGGATTGGCTTCTAATACATAAACACAGCCGTCTACAATTGCATACTGAATGTTCATCAGCCCTATCACCTTTAGCTCCTGGGCTATTTTTTTAGTATATTCGTTGATTGTTGCCAGGTGCTCGTCTGAAATGCTGATGGTGGGTATCACACAGGCCGAATCTCCCGAATGAACCCCCGCATACTCTATATGCTCCATAACTGAAGGCACAAAAACCTCTATTCCGTCGCAGATGGCATCCGCCTCAGCTTCAATGGCATTATTAAGAAATTTATCAATTAATATGGGTTTGTCAGGGGTAATATCTACTGCCGCCGTGATATAATGACGAAGCATCTCCTCATCATGGACGCATTCCATCCCTCGTCCTCCCAAAACATAGGACGGCCTGACCATCAACGGATAACCGATTTCGTCAGCAATAGAAAGAGCCTCACCGAGGTTGCTGGCCATTCCGGATTCAGGCATGGGGATATCCATCTTCTCCATTATATGCCTGAACCTGTCACGGTCCTCGGCTAAGTCAATTGCTTCAAGAGATGTGCCAAGAATACTGACACCTTCCCCGGCCAATTCGCCGGCAATATTCAGGGGAGTCTGACCGCCAAACTGAACGATTATACCAATTGGATTTTCTTTTTGATAGATACTCAGCACATCTTCTACTGTAAGCGGTTCGAAGTACAGTTTATCTGATGTATCATAATCGGTTGAAACTGTCTCCGGGTTGCAGTTGACCATGATAGTTTCATAACCCATATCTCGTAGGGCTAACGCTGCATGGACACAACAGTAGTCAAACTCAAGCCCCTGTCCAATCCGGTTTGGGCCTCCGCCCAAAATCATTACTTTACGCTTGCCGCTGGATGTGGTCTTATCTTCAGCGTTATAAGTAGAATAATAGTATGCAGCGTTTTCAACGCCGCTTACAGGTACCGCATCCCATCCTTCTGTGACGCCAAGGGAAATACGGCGCTCCCTTATTTCCTTCTCAGGTACATTTAACAGCACAGCAAGATAGCGGTCGGCAAAACCGTCCTTTTTTGCACGTATCAACAGAGCATCGGGTAAGCTGGTATTTTTATATTTTAAAATCTCTTCTTCCAGTAAAACAAGTTCCTGCATCTGCTCAATAAACCAGGCTTTTATGTGAGTCAGACGATGAAGTTCATCTATGGAAGCCCCTTTACGCAGGGCTTCATACATTATAAATTGCCGCTCACTTGTAGGTTCTATTAACAATGCCAAAAGTTCACCCAATGTGAGCTTATTAAAGTTCTTCGCAAAACCCAGGCCATAGCGTCCGATTTCCAGTGAACGGATAGCCTTCTGAAAGGCTTCCTTATAGTTTTTGCCTATACTCATTACTTCGCCCACAGCCCTCATTTGCGTTCCCAGTTTATCCTCGGCGCCTTTGAATTTTTCAAAAGCCCACCGTGCGAACTTCACAACCACATAGTCACCTGAAGGCGTATATTTATCCAATGTCCCATCACGCCAATAAGGAATCTCGTCCAGTGTTAAACCGGCAGCCAGCATTGAAGAAATCAGTGCTATGGGAAATCCGGTAGCCTTAGAGGCCAGGGCGGAAGAGCGGGAAGTACGCGGATTTATTTCAATCACCACTATACGCCCTGTTTTGGGTTCATGCGCAAATTGTACATTGGTGCCGCCAATCACGCCGATGGCTTCCACAATATCATAGGCATGCTTCTGCATCCGTGCCTGCAATTCCGAGGTGATGGTTAACATCGGCGCCGAGCAAAAAGAATCCCCCGTATGTACACCGATAGCATCAATGTTTTCTATAAAGCAAACAGTAATCATTTTATTTTTAATATCCCTTACCACTTCCAACTCAAGCTCTTCCCAGCCCAGGACAGACTCTTCCACTAATATTTGCCCGACAAGACTTGCTGCAATTCCCCGTGCAGCAATCACTCTTAACTCCTCAATATTGTAAACCAAACCTCCGCCTGTTCCCCCCATGGTGTAAGCGGGCCGGATAACCACAGGGTAGCCAAGAGTTTTGGCGATATTCTCTGCCTCTTCCACAGAATACGCAGGCTCACTTTCAGGCATTTCAATACCTAACTTTTTCATGCTTTCCTTAAAGGCGATACGGTCTTCGCCTCTTTCTATTGCATCCAGTTGAACCCCGATCACTTTAACCCCATATTTTTCAAGGACCCCTGCTTTCGCCAGCTCCATGCTGAGGTTAAGAGCTGATTGTCCACCCAGGTTGGGAAGCAATGCATCAGGCCGTTCCTTATCGATAATTTCAGTTAATCTCTTTACATTAAGAGGCTCAATGTAAGTTGCGTCAGCCATGCCAGGATCAGTCATAATAGTTGCAGGATTGGAGTTTACCAAAACAATTTTATACCCCAGGTTACGAAGAGCTTTACAGGCTTGTGTCCCCGAGTAGTCAAATTCTGCTGCTTGTCCAATAATAATCGGTCCTGAACCGATAATCAGAATTTTGTCGATATCCTGGCGCTTTGGCACGGTTGATACCTCATTTCATTAGTTTTTGAACTTACTGTAAGTATTTCCTGGGACTCTCCGTAAAGTCTCCCCGTTGACACCACTGAAAGAAGCACTGCTAAATATCAGTGCTTCTTTTAAATGCCGGCCTATTAGTCGTACAAAGCACACCTGATGTAGCCGCGATACCTCTCTTCCAATATGCGGCCGAAATAGAACAATGCCTGCTCGTTGCCGACCAGACTAATCAACTGTACTCCTATCGGCAGGCCATTTTTGTCAGTGCCAACAGGTACAGTAAGTGCGGGAAGCCCCCAAAGATTGGCGAATGCAACATAAGGAATAAACTTTAAAAATGTTTTCTTAATGGAAAAGAGCTCCCTGTATAATTCCCCGTGTGCAGGAGCCGTTGAGTGGTATACCGGCAACAGCAGAACACGGTTAGTCAGATACTCATTTACAGCTGCTTTGCCTATTTTGATGTCTTCCTTCATGGTCTGAAGCCTGGTGGAGTTGGGTTTAAAAACGTTTGCTCCTATTAAAGCCCAGGTCAGATAGCGGTGCAGTGTTGAGCTGCCAAATGTGACTTCTTTTAAATATTCCATTATTATACGTGGTTTCTCATTATCAAAAGCAACCTCGGCAATGCCCCTCCCGCCATCGAAAGACATTATAAGCTGCCAGTAAAGAGCCGCTTTTTCAAAGAAAGGCGGTTTTTCTGTGTTAACAGTAATGCTGTCTGCCAGTGCTTCCCTGATTCTGTTGAGAATTAACGCTGTCTCTTCACCCACCGGAAACTTCCCATGCGGTTCAGGTATACAGAGTTCAAACTGTGCAGGGTTGATTGCCCGCGGGCTGTTAAAGGAAATGATACTGTTAATCAGTTCCGCATCGGTGACTGATTTGGCTATAGCTCCTATCCCCAGCATATATTGCTGGTACGGATCATTAAATACAGGCATGACCCCAGAATCAGGAACCTGCAGTGCCCCCGATTTAAACCCGACAACTCCATTGAAATGACTTGGAAAGCGTATAGAACCGCCGATATCAGCACCCAGGCCTACAGCCGCTCCGCCTGCAGCAATTAAGGCTCCCTCGCCTCCGCTTGAGCCTCCGGTAGTCCTGCTTAAATCCCAAGGATTGTTGGTACGGCCATAAAGCTTATTGTCGGTCTCCTGGCAGAAACAAAGTATCGGCGTGTTTGACTTACCCAAGACCACCGCCCCTTCGGCTTTTAAGCGTGATACCGCTGCGGCATCAGCCGATTCTACCCTCTCACGACGTGAAGATAGCGCGCAGGTGGTTCTCATTCCCGCAACATTAAATGCCTCCTTGATGCTTACAGGCACACCAAACAATTTTCCCTTAATACTGTCTGTTGGCAGCATTCTGTCGCACTGCCGTGCTTCTTCTCTGGCCTGTTCAAACCTGTCTTCCACCAGACAGTTTACTTTGGGATTGACCCGTTCCAAATGACTGATATAGGCATCTGCAGCTTCCAGGCAGGAAATCTCTTTTGCCCTTATTTCCCGCGCCAGAGAAGTTGCATCCAGGTCCAGTATCTGCACAATGATAACCTCCCGTTTATATAAAGTTTTTAAGTAATAATTTTCCTGTTATTATTAACCTGAGTATCAAGTTACCTCAGGGAGACACGGCAACAAGCTCATTGTAAGTGATAGTATCTGTTAATACACAGGCATTGAGCAACCTGTTAAACAGCTGGCCTTTGAACTTTCTGCGATTAAAGCGGAAACTATATTCATCCAAGTACGACTGTAAATGCCTCGGTCCCAGACCATGGTAAGTTCCGGCAATGTAGGCTTTAGCATTGGAAATAATGGTATGTAACCATTTTAAATGATCCGGG
>JAGXRN010000036.1 GCA_018335875.1 Dethiobacter sp. | reverse complement strand
AGCATGAGTGCTAAGGGAGACTGCTATGATAATGCCTGCATGGAATCATTTTTTGCCACATTGAAGAAGGACCTGGTTCATAGAAGGCGCTTTAAAACCCGGGAAGAGGCTAAAATCGCTATCATCAACTATATAGAAACCTGGTATAACTCCAGAAGATCCCACAGCAGCTTAGGTTATATGTCGCCTATGGAATATGAAAGATATCATAGCCAGGATCACTTTAAAGCAGCTTAACAGTCGTGGGTTGCCGCCCATGTCATCGGCGGTCAAGGGCCGGCCCAAGCCGGGCGGAGCTTTACCCTTGACGGCCTCACAACCCCCATACCCTATTGTCATCCCGTCATGTCAATCATGGCGGGCTGCCTCCCGGCGAGGGTGGGTGTGGGCAGAGCCCACGAGAAATCAAACTTATGTAAAATTCTAAGAGAATCAGAGAATGGAGCACTTATTCGTGTCCAGCTGGGCTGTGCCACTCCAAACCAATCTACCGAAGCTAGGTCTTAGATTATTAGGTACGAATAATAAAGGACTGCAATTTACTGTTGTCATAACTGAGCAGGGATTGTTGGCCACAGGTGCTAATTTCTGGAATAGCGAAAAACAGCCGCATGAATTGGAGTTTAAAGGTGAGTTAATCTTGGGGGGATGGGAGTCTCATCGTATTCCTTTAAATTGGTTTAATAAACTTTTTGCTGCCCAGACCAGAGAAGAGAGAGTATCGGAAGTTGATAAAAGATTGGAGAGATGGAAAGCTTTTTTATATGTTCAGGAGAAGATGGCTGAAAAGAAAAAGTTTATTTTACGTTATACCAATCGAAAATATGTCAAGGAAGACGATTCCGTAATTAGAGTAAATGTAAATCCGGAAAGCGACCAGGATCTAAAAAAGCTGATGGAAAATGTAAGAAGGGATACAGTATATCTCGTTGCTTTTAATGAAGAGGAAAACAGCCTTTATTATCAGGATGATGATAACAGGATTAATGCTAAAATACTAGACTTTGATGTTAATAATCAGTCTGTGAGGCTTCGACTAGAAGAAGAGGATTATAATTTACTTGCAAAAGGCAGGATAGAAATTCCGGCAGAGGGTTGGATAGAAAACCAGGCAAGGGGACAATTGCATCTGATTCGGATCCAGGATAGAGCAATAGAAAGGCTAAAAAAGAGCGGTGGACTTTTGCCCAACCTGGATAAAATCCTTTACGGTGGTAGTGAGGAACTAGGACTTGTTGGTCTTGGTTCTGTTGAGCCAATTCCTGAAGAGAGATGTTTAAATCCGGCGTTGACGAATTATGACCAGCGTAAAGCTGTGTCTTTGGCTATGGCATCACCAGATTGTTTTTTTATGCAGGGGCCTCCCGGCACCGGTAAGACAACCTTTATTGCGGAACTATGCTATCAAATTGTAAGAGAAGAAGATAAAAGAGTTTTAGTATCCTCGCAGGCTAATTTGGCAGTTGACAATGCCTTGAGTAGACTACATAAACATCCTGATATCAGAGCGGTTCGTATCGGAAGCAAATATGAGGACGAAGGCCTTGAATTTGTACAGGAAAGGGCTGTTAAGCGATGGTTATTGTCAGTAGCAGAGAATTCTATCAAGAAATTAGATAAACTAGAAAAGCTAGCGTCTAGAAAAAGCTTCTATCAAGATAATTGGGATTATTTGTTAAACTGGGCTAAGTTGGCAGAGGAATGGTTAGCAGTAAGGGAAAGTATTTATAAAAAAGCCCAGACATTAGAGGAGACCATTGACAAAGACAAGGCTAACCTAGCTTATCTTACAGCTTCACGCGATAATTTGGCTATGCTGGGTATAGCAGTCCAGCAAATAGAAATTGGCTTGAGGAGCACTGAAAATGTAGTATTTGAAGAGCCTGCTCTTTGGGGGGAACAAAAAGAATATGCGGTAACGTTGCTTAAGGAAGTCTGGTCAGACATTGCTTCTCCCTGGCAAAGGGCATCAGACTTACAGTTTCAGTTAATAGAAATTCAGCCAGGCGGGGCAAAGCATGATATACTACAGCGAATTAATGAGTTGCTGTTTAAAAGCCAGGAAGTTTTACAGGAAATTAAAAGTCACAATGATTTAGTCCAAGCACGCGAACACACTATATTTAATTTGTCCAGGCATCTTGAACGGAAAAAGGATGAAGTAATAATACTTGAAAAATTATTGCAGAACGGACTAGATAAAACAACAATTGAGCTGCATAAATTCAGCGGAACGTTTATCCAGCTCCAGGAGCGTTTGGACAGTGCATTTAGTATCATCTCAGATAATTTATGTACAAAAAATGGATCGAAAAAAAAGACATTAGAATTGATTAATGCATGGGAAAGAGCAGAAACCGCTGCTACCACACGTGAAGCATGTTCTTTACTTGAACAAATCCTTGCCAGTTTCAGGTTCCTTAGGTATAAGGCAAACAAGCCATTTATCCGCATTTGGTACCGCGCTAAGCTAAATCGCGGAATAGAAGAATTGAGGACAGCCATTAACAGGATTGAAAATGCGCCGTTTACCGAACCAAGGTACGTTCTTTCAAAACAGATACGTCAGGATTGTGCTAACAAACTATTTGAGTCAAAAGTAGAAATCAAAGAACTGGAACGTGGCATAAAAGCTGAGGTTGAATATGTCTCCCAGCTTAAAAAGTCATATTATTTTTCTCAAGAGACCGCAAACATATTCGAACAGACCGAAAACTTTACCTGGAAATACAGGGCTGTTCAAATACTTCTGAAAGTTACGAGGATAAGTTTTTATGCTACTGCAGTGCACTTATTAGCAAGAAGGAAAATCTAGAAGATTCTTTCAGGATAGTCAAAGATAATTTAGAGCTTTCTCTAAAAAACCTGCAAGTGTTGGTTTCGGAAGCTGAAAGTCTCTCACTAGATATTCAATTTAAAAGACAAACTCTTATAAATAAAACTATCAATAACAACAAAACTCTTGAGGCTATTTCAGAGAAGATTGTAACCGGTGAAAAAGAATTTGAAGCTGGTAATGAGCACTGGAAAACTTTGAGGTCAAGAGAAAATCTTCCTTCCAAGCTTAATGTGTCCTTTCCAAATTGGGTTGACCTAGACAGAGCAAAAGTAAGATACTCTACTGCACTTAGAAAAGAAGGCGGCAATCGGAACGTGATTGTAAAATCAAAAATTCTTGAAGATTGGATTTCCGCTATCAATTCAGATAATCCTGAAATCAGCCAGAAATTGACCGAAATGTTTTTACGATCAGCCAATGTGGTTGGGGCTACCTGCACACATGCCGGTAATAGGGAGTTTTTGAAGTTGTATTCTGAGTTTGATGTGGTGATCGTGGACGAAGTCTCCAAGGCGACACCTACTGAACTGCTGATTCCCTGCTTACTCGGGAAAAAAGTTATCCTTGTCGGAGACCATATGCAACTGCCACCTATTTTCGGAGAAGATTCATGTTTTCTGGAAGCTGCCGAGATGCTGGAGGAGAACAAGGAAGAACTGGAAAATAAGTTAAAAACCAGCCTATTTAAAGAAAGATATAATCATCTGGTAGAAGTCAGCGATACGAGAACATCTATGCTCACTTTGCAGTACCGAATGCACCCTCATATAATGGAAGCTATCAATCAATTTTACAATTACGAACTTCAAGCAGGACCTGGTTTAGAGAAACTAGCTGAAGCGCGTCAGCATGGTATCAGCTTAGGGGGTTGGCTTCCTACCAACTGTCATATAGTATGGATAGATTTACCACAGGATGATAAGTGGAAGCATACACAGGAAGGTGGCAGCAGAAAGAACGCCCTAGAGGCGGAATTGGTTCTAAAAATATTGAATCAAATCATTGCCCAACTAAAAAACCACGAACATGAAGAAGTTTTTGAAATAGGTGTTACCTCAGTTTACGCAGCACAAACAAATTTAATTAAGAAAATGTTTGAACCGGATAAAACAAATCTAAGCGCTAATGTTAAGCTCAAGATATCAACTGTAGATAAGTTTCAGGGTATGGAAAAAGACATTATGATTGTGAGCCTTGTCGTGAACAATCCGAATACAAATATTTCAGAATTCCTACGCACTCCGGAACGAATCAATGTAGCGTTTAGCCGTGCAAGAAGATTATTAATAGTTGTTGGCTCAACCTATAACTATGTAAGCAAGCCTAGTGATGCTAGTGAAAAATATGGAAAAGTTTTGGATGTTGCAAAGAAAAAAGGTAAGTATGTGGGGGTTTATGATGTCTTGGGTTAAACAAAGTGTTACTAATGAACATCAAAATGAACTGCCCGGAATGGAGCTTTTGGCAGCGTTTAAGGGAGAAATTTTATTCCTGGAAGGCAAAGCTGAAGTTGAGTTACTCGCAGAACGTCCTTATGATGTGCTGGAAGAGTTTGTAATTAGATGTCTGATTGAACTCGATCCAAAACCGCAAGATTTAGAAATTGCTTCCTTGCTGGGTTTTGGAGACACGCTTTTTATTTCTCCAATAACTGAACAACTGGAAAGGTTAGGCGATATTTCGTTAAATTCAAATAGACAAAGAGAAGTCAGTGAGCGTCTTGTTAAGTACTTTAAGCAGAAGAAGTGGCTTACTCCAGAGCTAAAAAATATTGACTTCTGGTTTAATCCTTATCTTAAGTCTGCCTACTTCCAGGAGCCTAGAAATTTTATTAAGACAGCAAACGATATATTTAAAGATCAGTTTATCGGAGAATTTACCCATCATACATTTGAAGAATGGTTGGTTGATGCAGAAGGCCCCCTTTCTCTAAAGGAAGTAAATTCTGTAGAAGTATCATTTGGAGAAACCGGGGCACTTCCGGTAGATATCATTATTTATGCTGATCCAATCGATGACACATGGGCTTGGGATGTCTATAATCATGTAACCAACAGAATAGAACCTTATCTAAGGGACGCAGCAGAGATGCAAGGGGCTCAGGAAGAATGTGAACGTGTTTTGAAAGAATTTGAGGAGAAGGATGCTATTCATGATTATAATGTTGAGTTGGCACAGAGACAACGTCTGGAACTAATAGAAAGCAAGGCATCAACTAGTTCCGATAAACGTTTAATTCTTAAAAGATTATCTACGCTGGATGTTGATGAAAGACTCAAGGAACTTATCAGCGAGTCCAAAGAAGAAGTTATTCTTGTTTTCCCCTGGATTAAAACTCCGGCTTTGTCTTTAACTGATGTAATGCAAAGAGCCGTAGACAACGGTGCCCAAGTCTATATATCTTACGGTATCCAATTGTCGCCAACTGTGGAAGATAGTTTCGACGATGTTATAGCTAAGCTTCGCAGGATATCATCGAAAGACGGTAAATGTCATGTAAGCGTTCTCTGGACAGGGGGTTCTCATATAAAAGAGTGTGTTTTTGACAGAAAGCACTATATGATAGGGAGTCATAACAGGCTATCTTACAAGGGAGATCCTGACCGTTACACAGGTAACGTTCGTAGAGAAGCTATGTTATACACAAACCACCAGGATCCAATAAAGGAATGTCTGAATGAAACATTGCCGCTAATTAAAGGGAGTGCTTTAGAACAGGCAAAAAATAGTACTATTATAACTTGCAGTGATTGGATGAGGGCTTGGTTCCCAGTCTTACAACTAGATAAGAACATAGAATCATTTCAGGCGTCTTTAGATAACTTACCTGATGATTTGCCTTCAAAAATTGAGGCTTTAAGCCAGGTAGTTATCGATTCTAAGCTCCTCAAAGTAGACGGATTTCAACATGCTTTTGGTGTAGCGTGTCATTCTATAATTGAAGAAGCAGCCACATATTCCCCGAAAAGCTCACTGAAATCTCCTATCAAGAAATTTACCAAACAATTAAATAAACATAAGGAAATCAGCAAAAGTATGTCTGATAATATTCAAAAACTTAAACAATTTAATAAAAAGAAATGAAATGAAACACGAATATAGGGGTGTGAGTTAGATGAAGTTTTTACTTTATAAAAATGATTTATGGTCCTGCAGCACAGCAAGAGAAGTAACTCTAAAGAAACGCAATTTCCTTTATATTAAGAATCTCACTCTGAGGTTGTAGTAAGGGTGTGAAGAAAGCGGTATTGTGTTCTGATATCAAGGGGTAACAGCCGATGGGCGGTCTTTTTTTAGGGACACGCTTGTGTCCAGAGTATGTATTATGCTAAATGTCCAGAAGTTGGCAAGGTCAAATTAGCTGTACGATGGGAGTGAAGCAAGGATTTATCAGAAAATTGTTGAATTTACTAATAGGTTAGGAGGTGGTGAAGGTTTGGAGTTATTAAAAGAGGGGATGTATGCAAGGTTTATTGTGAACAGGGGTGAAGAGAGACGGTATGTAATGGGTCAGATTGCCGGGTTTGGGGCTGGAGAACTGACTTTAAAAATATTCGGTGATGGTGACCTGTTGAGGGCGTTTGGGTTGGTCGCTGAGAAGCAGGTTTCGCAGCGCCAGTTGAAGCGTTGCCTTTTTCTTGGCAATTCTTTGTTTATAGAGAAGGAAACACGAAAAGAGGGACGGGTGCTTTGCTTTTCCGGGGAGGATGAGCGAGGGTTTAATAAGTACTTTGTACAGTTGTTCAGGGATGGCGGGGCGGATGTGGTCGAATTGGCGGAAGAGGGTATGGAGGTAGATTTTACGCGGGTCGATCTCGACGTAATGGAGTTGGTGGTTGACGGAGATTTTACGGACTTGTCGTGGTGGCAGAAAAGGTACCCGGTACAGAACTCATTACACACTTTGAAGAATGCGGCTTATGGGTTTGATGCACTGATAGGTTCCAGGGTATTTCTGCATTTCCACCAGGTGGATACGATTATCCGGGCTATAGTTGCGGGAACTTGCCGCTTTATGCTGGCAGATGAGGTCGGCTTGGGTAAAACAATTGAGGCTGGAACGATAATAAGGGCACTGAAGTCCAGGTTTCGTAAGATGAGAACACTGGTAATTGTACCAGAGTCACTTCTTCAGCAATGGAAGACTGAACTTAAGCTTAAGTTTAATCTGCATTTCACAATTAGAGACCACCGAGCGGTTTTTGGTGATCTACTTTACCCGCTGGAAAAAATTGACACTGAAGACGGAAAGACCATCCTGGACAGCTATGATTGGGATTTATGCATAGTTGATGAGACGCACCGTTTGTTAAGGTCAAATAATGTTTCTAAGTATAACAGGATTGCACAATACAGCGAACGAGTAAGTAACATTCTGCTTTTAAGCGCGACACCAATTCAGCAGCGGAGGAGTGAGTACAGGAGGCTGCTGGCATTGCTTTCGCCGAGCAGGTACAAGGAAATGTCAGAGAGTGAGTTTAATCTGTTACTTGAAAAGCAGGATTACCTGCGCAGGAAGATTAACCCATTGGTCAGGGATTTGCCTGATTATCTCGATGATGAACTTGGCGAAGATTACCTTAACGACTTGCAGGATGTGGCGGTCAAGTTGGCAGATCCTGTTTTACAGAGATTGTTAGAGAGTATCGACTTAAAAGCACCGGATCAGGGACTGCAGATTGTACGTCTTGCTCTGGCATATGTGGCGGAGAATTTCCAGATTGAACAGCGTATTCTGCGCCATCGTCGAGCTGAACTGTCTGCTATGATGCCGCTGAGAAAACTGGGAGAAGTACCTTACTGGAGAGCAGGTGCGGAGTACAGTTTTTATGAACTGGAGACATACGCCAAATTGCTGGACTACCTTGGCAAGATACAGGGGGCTAACAAGGAGTCAACAATTCTTACTGAATATCTTAAGCTCCTTATAACGGCGATGTTTAGTTCACCCTGGGCACTCAGCGACTTGCTGAACCGGAGAAAGAGTACTATTCTGCGTAAATTGGAAAGGGACCATATAAAAAGAAAACAGATATGGGTCTACAAACATGATGCGATTAGGACACCTGTAATTTATAACATTAGTATGTTCCCCGGTGAAAAGTCAGCGGTTTTCGATTTGCTTTCCTCATGTGTAAAGTGGAGGAATGCCTCACTACACGAGCTTTCATCCTGCAAAGAGTTAATCAAGGCAAAACAAAAAATCAATGGCCGGCTGGCCGTAATTATTCAATATCTGTATAGGCAACCATCCAAGCATAAGTATGTAATATTTTCGTCATTCCGCGAAACGCTCAATCAGTTGAGTGAGACAATTAACGATGTTTTTCGCCCACATGCAACTTCAGTTGTTTTCTATGCGGGAAAAAGCGAAATAGAGCTGCAACAAGCGGTAGATGAATTTCAGAAAAATCCCCGTTGCCGGTTTCTGTTGTGTGATGAACTGGGGGGAGAGGGGCGTAATTTTCAGATTGCCAAGGCAATTATTCATGTGGATATTCCCTGGTCCCCCACGGTGCTTGAACAGCGAATCGGTCGGTTGGACCGGATTGGACGCCGGGATGATGTGGAGTCAGTGGTGTTTTATTCGAAGGAAAGCATAGAAGAGGACCTCTTTCTGCTCTGGCACAAGGGACTAAATATCTTTCAAGAGTCTCTAAGCGGTCTTGAGATTGCCCTTGGTGACGTTGACAAACTGCTTGAAGTTGCTCTGCGCTCGGACCTGCAGCAGGGCTTGCAGCAGGCGCTGAAATCTGTCGCTCAGCAGTTGCAGAGGATGAAAGAAATGGTGGAGCGTGAGCGCCACTATGACAGGGCACGACAACTTGACCGCAGGTTGGAAAGGCAACTGCGGGAATTAACGCGCTGTTTCGAAAGCGAGGAAGACCTGGCTTTTAGTGGAGTGATGGACGATTGGGCAAAGCAATCGGGGTTAAAATACGCTGAATTTGTAGGGGGAAAGACGGCACTCGTTTTGAATAATCTGGAGGAAAGAGGGTTAATCCTTCCTAATGTGATGCTTTCCTCAGATTACGGTACATTTTCTCGCAGCCTCGCTGTTTCTTACGAAAGCCTAGATTTCCTTGGCCCGGGGCATCCGGTTTTTGAAGCGGTGAGGGCTAATCTGGAAGAGTCCTGCCGTGGGCGCTTTTGCAGGGCTGAAGTAAGCGGAAATGTACCTCACAATTGGGAAGGGATGCTTTTTGTCTGGTCATCATCATTGGATATCGCCCGCCTTCTTAAACAAGGTGTTGGGCTGGAAAAGATGGCGCTTGCCAGAGGCTATATGCCTTTGCAGCATATAACCACGGCAGTGCCCTGGCATGATTGGGATGAGGAAATGCGGGAAGAGGATATCCTGGAGATACTTCTTGGCGTAGAAAATGGGATTAGACGGAACAGTCTCGGACAAGAGTTTGACAAGCCTACCGATTGGGAGCACAACGTGCCCAGTTGCTTTAACCGGGCACGTCAAAAAGCGCTTGGTAAGGTAGGGCGACTGACTGACCTAGAAGCGGCCAGGGATGACTTTTATAAGCAGGCTGAGGGCCAAAGGGCAGCTGCTTTATATTTTAAGCACGATACAGGGGCAACAGAGGAACTACTTGACACAGCCTACGAGGTAATCCTGGAAGGGTTAAAAAATCCGCTACTGCAGTTGGAGGTAGCAGTTTATGTTAGGTTGGTGAAAAAAGATGTATGACGTAATCAGGTTGGTGGAAGAGGTGCTGGCAGGTGAGGTTGCTCCCGGGGCGGCACTGGATTCGCTCAAAGTCTTCCTTGGAGGGGTATCTGCTTCCTCAAGTGGAGATTATTCTCGTTTCAGCTGCGCCTACCGTCTCTGCCGTGCTTTAAACGAAGTTCAAACCGGTGGTGAGAGCAGTTGGTATGATGTGGCCGGGCACCTTCGCCAATTCATACTAAACGGCAGGAAGAAGCTAACAGTCAGTTCTGAGTATGCTTTCCGCTTGCGGAAAATTTCTGCATTCTTTGCCTTGCATGTAGACAGTGAGAATGAGGTGACGGCGCTCCAGGCCTACCCAGAGTGGATGAAGGACGCTGACCGAATCAATGAGTCTCACAACTTATTACCGCGCCGGAAACTGATGCCGGTACTTGGCGATGGCATTTTGTATCGTATGAGCGGGTTCACCCATTACGTGTCTCGTTCACAGAAAGCTGCCCTACGCCTGGCTATGAATCTGGCACCCGGTCATACTCTGCTGGCTTGCCTTCCCACCGGCGGCGGAAAGAGTATAATCGGTCAGCTGCCAGCATGGTTTCAGACTAAAGGTGGCACGCTAAGCGGCACCATCGAGAAGGCGGGCAGTACGGTTGTTGTTGTACCGACCGTGGCTTTGGCCCTTGATCAGGCTATTTCCTCAAGGCAATTTTTTAAGAGCGCATTGAGTGATGAGCACATGCCCATTGCTTATTATGGTGGGATGCAAGTAGAGAAGAAAAAACTGATTTATGAAGGGCTGCAAAAGGGCACCATGCCGCTCATTTATATCTCGCCGGAGGCAGTATTGAACGGTCCATTGACTGAGATTCTGCTGGACGCTGCTAGACGCGGGCGGCTAAACACCCTGGTTATTGACGAGGCACATATTGCGGTGGACTGGGGGGCCTCTTTCCGACCTGACTTTCAGTTTCTGGCTCCGTTTAGGAAAAAGCTGCTAGAAGCGAGTGGGGGAAGCCTACGTACAGTGCTGCTTTCAGCGACGATGAGCGATTGGACCACAGGCATCTTAAAAGAGCTTTTCTCTGAGCCGGAAAAAATCGTTGAGGTGCGCGGTGATGCTCTGCGGCATGAGCCAATGTTTTGGCTGAACAGCTTTGATTCCGAGGAAGAAAGACGCCAAAAAACCATGCAGATTTTACCGCTCTTACCTCGGCCGGTTGTCCTTTACGTGACAAGTCCTCAGAAAGCCAGGGAGTGGCGGAAACTTATCCAGGATGCCGGCTTTAAGAGTGTGATGACCTTTACAGGAGGAACAACGAGAAATAAAAGGGAGAAGCTGCTAGAGAGCTGGAAGAAAGACAGGCTGGACATTATAGTGGCTACATCAGCCTTCGGTATGGGTGTGGACAAGCCAGATATACGGACGATTATACACTGCTGCCTGCCAGAAAGCATGGATCGTTACTACCAGGAAGTAGGCCGTGGCGGCAGGGACGGGTTTGCCTCGTTGAGTATTCTTAACTTGGTTCCCAGAGTTGATAACGATGAGGCTTTTAGCTTGATAAAAAGCAGGGTGCTGACAGTTGATAACATGACGGCTCGCTGGTTCAGCATGCGAAAGAATCCGGCTGGTATACTGGAAGGGGATACTTTCTGGGCCGATACCGGGTGCAAACCTCCCCATCTGGAAGAGAAGATAACCGGTCAGCGCAACGCAGGGTTTAACGAGAATGTTTTGCTGTTTTTCTACAGACGTCAACTTCTTGATATTACTGATGTACAGAGCGGCAATCATGAGGAAAAAAGGCAGGCTCGGGTCAGAATGCTGGATCTGGATACACTGAATAATGAGACACTTCTACCAGTTAAACTGGAAAGCTGGCGTGAGCAGGAGTGGAATTACTTTCGTTCTGAACATGATAAAATCAAGAAAATTATGAATAAAAAAGACCGATGCTGTCTCTCAACTCTTTTCACCGAAACTTATCCATACACCGAACCTGTCTGCGGGGGTTGTCCGTATTGCCGACGGAAAAATTACAAGGCGGACAGCGTAGAGGAAAGGGTGGATATTTTACACAGGATGGAAGATAAGATGCAATCCGCTGTACTGGGTGACCTGTTAGAACAAAGGTTGGGTGGAAACCGGGAGCTTTTAGTAACAGTCGATGGTGCACTCAGATCTAAACTGGCCAAACTATCCGGAGCCCTGATCCGTCAGGGCGTGACAACTCTGGTAATACCGCCAATCAGCTTCGAAGACTCATCTGCCTGGCTAGATGAAATGCCTTATGCAGACTGCGAAGTTTATTCGGTTTTCGAGCTATATGAATTGATGGGTTACAGAGGCACTACAAACGGTCTCGCCGCTGTCGTATACCCCTACGAACAAAATGGAGTTGATGAATGCTATCGCTGGACGAGAACGCACTTGGCGGCACATGCGGGGAACCGCGTGGTTCACGTGGCCCCGGGGAACCTCTTGGTAAAGAGTTGCGATAGGGAGCTAATTGATCTGATTGACGGCGGCGTTTACAGTGCTGCTCCTTTTGTGGAAGCCGTTGAGAGAAAAGACGAGGCTGACTTTCTTTAGGAAGGTGATATACAAATGCCATTTGATATTCGATTAAAAAACATGCAGACCCCCTCAAGGCTGTTCGCTTTGTGTCGCCTGGTGCAGTATAAATCTTTCTTAAGGGATGAATTGAGGGATTTGCTACAACCGCCGGGTCTGCGCAAGGATAAAAGCAGTTATGAGCAGTTTAATGAAGTGTTACGACTGGCCAGGATCGGAGGACTGGTGACAGAAGATGAAGACGACAAGGTCATGCTCCAGATGGGTGATGAGGAATTAGCCAGACCCAGTGACTTCCGCAAAGCTATTGTAAGGCGGATCATTAGCCAACCGGACCATATTTTCTGCCGCTTTACAGCCTGGTACCTTTTGCGTGGGGTGTCAGTTTACACTGAAAACGCCAAAACACTGATGCAGGAGTTTGATAGGGAGCTAAATCAGGCGAAGAGCCAGAACGTTTATAACGAAAATAATATTACAGCCTGGCGGACCTGGGCGGCCTTTTTAGGCTACGGTTTTACTCACAATCAGATCCTTGTGCCCAATACATCCGTACGATTGACAGATGCCCTAGAAGAAAACAATCGGTTGGTAAAAGATGAAATTTTGCCGATTCGGCAGTTTGTGGAGTGGATGAGCGTACACTGCCCGGAACTGGATTATGGTCAAATTAGCATGCAAAGCAAAGGGAGTGCCCAGTGGCCCAAGCAGCATTTTTCCACAGGAATTTCTGCGGGCCTGCGTTCTTTGCACGATATGAAAAAGATAGAGTTGTTATATTCCAATGACGCGACTGATATCTGGTATCTAACAACTGTGGATGCTCACGAAATCAAGGATCGAGTTTCTGCGGTCGTGGTTAGGGGGTGGCCAGCTTGAAGCCTGTAATAGATAAAGGCAGGGTAAGTGAAGTTATCCGTACTGATGCTACAGTTGTCAATAAGACAGACTTTCTGGCAACGCATACGCCGTTTCGTAAAATTCATTACGGCTACGGTGCTGTAAGAGAGATTGAAGACCAAAATATCAGGCAGGCCGATGAGGAAACGTTTTTTACTGAAGAAATATTGGCTCGTCGTGACAGCCATCAGTTTATAATGGTAAGGGGAAATACCGGTTCCGGGAAGTCGCACTTTATTCGCTGGCTGAAAGAGCGCTATGAGAGTACAGTGGATTCTGCTACGGAAGAAGTAATGTTTATCGGCAGGTCACAAAATACGCTACAGAGTGCACTGGAGCAGATTATTAACTCAGGCGCACTGAAAGGCAGTATTGCCACTAAAGACCTTGGGGTGCTGGTGGAAGCAAAGCAGCACCTAAGTGACAGAGACTTAAATAAGAATATTATTATTCAGTTTGCTGCAGCAGCGGACCGAGCATTTGAGGCCGGTATTTACAAGGGTATTGATAAGCGGTATGCCCGGAACGTCTATGCTTTCCTGGTAGACGAAACGGTCAGAAACTACTTGGTTGCCGAAGGAAGCGTTATTGAGAGAATCGCTGTACGTCTGAATGCGGGGGATAGCACCCTTGTCCAGGAAGAGTCGCCGCGCTTCCTGCCGGAAGATTTCAGTGATATTGGCTCAATTCTGGGCGGCATGGACAGGAATGGTGCTGCGCGGGGTGCCATTAGGCTTGCGGAAAATCTGGCGGAAGAAAAAGAAGTGCGCGAGCAAGTGGCAAGCTTTCTAAACAGCCACCTGGAGACCGTTGTCCAGGAATGTACCCGCCTGCAGGGAGGGGACCTGCGCAGGATATTTGAAAACCTAAGGACCGAGTTGAAGAAAGCCGGGAAGAACCTGACGCTTTTTATAGAAGATATTACTTCTTTTGTCGGGATTGACAGGGCGTTTATGGAAGTGCTAGTCACTGAACACAGGGGTACTGAGCACAATGAAAAGTTCTGCCGTATTCTTTCTGTAGTAGGTGTTACCAATGATTATTTTCGGACTGACCTGCCAGATAACCTGAAAGAGCGTATGACCATGGTGGTTTACCTTGATAAGGCCACGCTTACCAGTGAGAACGAAGTGGTGGAAATGGTGGCGCGCTATATGAACGCCATCTACCTACCTCAGGACGTACTTAGCAGTTGGGTGGAACAGGGAGCGAGAGGGGAAGACCTGCCTCTCTTTACTTTGGAGTCTCCATGTTTGTGGGCCAGCTTCAAGTTGGAGGACGGCAGGGAACTTCCCATCTACCCGTTTAACCAAAGAGCCCTGATGGGTATGTACAATACGCTGGACACAAAAACCCCAAGACGCCTGCTACAGGATATTGTGGCCCACACCCTTAAGCTCTACCATGCGCATCGGCTGGGCAGGTCTTTCCCGCCGGCGGAAAAAGAGATGCGTGAGGGATTCAGTATTCCTGTCTTGAAGGAGCATACACACGAGAGCATTATCTACCGGGATGCCGGTGTTAAAGCAGATAGCCTTTCCATTTTGCTCCGCCTGTGGGGAGACGGGACAGCCTTTAGCAGGATTGCAAACGGGGAGCGGCAGTTGGGCGGACTTACGGAAGACGTCTTTGCCTCCTTTGGACTTCCCTTTATCAAGGGAATAGAGGAGTCGGAAATTATTACTACTGGATCACCTCCACCTCCACCCCCACCCCCGCCACCGCCAGGAGATAAGTTTGGCCAGATGCAGCGTGAACTGGCTAACTGGACAAATGGCGAGCCACTTATGAATTTGGGCAAACTAAGAGAAGACCTGCGGGAAATCATTCTCAGCTTTATCGATTGGGAAATGGAGGGGGTATCCGGTGCTGTGGCCAGCATACTCGTTACCGATTTAAGCTGGTTTTCTATTGAGGATCAAAGAATCAGTTACAGGGAAGAGGGGTACCGGGTATATAGGAGCAAGGAAAGTCAGTGGGCCTTGCTTGCACTCTGCGGTTGGCGGTATAAGGGTGATAGAAGCTGGAATTATAATGGGGCGTCAGCAGACCTAGCCAACCTACACCTGTGGCTTACCAAGCAAAAAGCTGATATCGTCAGCCTGCTTAAGAGCATACCAGTCCAGGATGGAGGCAGCTGGGACTTTCCACGCTGGCTGCTACTTGCCGATTTTTATGCCCGTGCCATGTGCGGTCAGACTGTACCTTCGGTGATGGATACGGTGGGTATTTATAAATGGATGTTTGACAGTGAGTTTGCCGTGACTGTCCAGGAAAACAGATCCAAAGAATGGAGAGCCCTGCAGGTGGTGCTTTCACGCAGGCATCAATCGGTCAGTGACAATCACAGTATGCTAACAAAGTACTTTAACAGAAAGCAGGTTGCTATCCATCAGGATACCGAAGTTTATTTCATTGATGCCGCCGAACCGCTAAGGCTAATTGAGGAATTAGTAGCAAGTGAATGGGATTTGTCCTGCTGTAACGTTAAAGCTGACGAAAATGATGGTGCTATTTGGTTTAATGCACCCAAGCTGATGGGTGTATTTCGCAATGGGATTAGTGCAGCGCTTGACGGGGAGAAACAGTTTGTTCAAGATATTCTGGCGGATCTCAAATCTTACCTGAAGGATCCAGTGGATGAAAACGAAGTACTGGATCTCTGGGGAGCGATGAAGACATTTCTTTTTGATACCCTGGTTAAGGCGAACGAAGAGTATTTTGTAGAGGAATTAGGTCTGCTCCAGAGTAAAGATGCTGGAAAACTCTTTATCTTCAACGTCCGTGGCTTGGGTGAATACCTGAAAGCAAAAGGCATTCAGAAGCGCCTGCTTTATTCAGCCGAACATCCTGGTAAGCATGTAATTCCTTATTCAACACTCCTAAAAAAAATTGAGAGTGTGGTTTCTCAAAAAACCAATAAGTTTACTAACAAAATCGCCAATCTCAGCGAAGGTGACGGCATTGTTAGTCTAAGGAAAATAGCCGAGGCAGAGACAGATGAAATTTTAAAGCTCTTGGAGACTTACACCGGGGAGGTGGGATCCAGTGATGCTTAAAGAAAGAATTGAGCAGGCCACAAGTGTTATCCGGGAGTACACCGATTTATTAAAAAAAGATAACGAAGTTAAGCAGTTTGAAACCATGGTCGTCCGACTCGGGGAGCTAAAACCACCCGCTCAAAAAACGGCACAGAGTTTTCACGTACTGTTTGGGCATTTCCCCGAAAACTTTAAAAAATTTCCACCGCAGGCGGTAAGAGATCTTCGACAGATTCGTAATGACTTACAGTTGGGGTCTTTCCCCGACCTGCAGAAAGTAAGGAATATTAAAGAGACACTCTCTGAGCAGGAGAAACAATTACAGGGAGAATGGAAGCATTATGTGAATTTTGTCAGCTGTTCTATGGAGAATACGCTGGGTATTCTGCGCCCACTACTGGACAACCCGTTAAAGGTAATAGAAATTACAACGAAGCTGAATTATTTTAGAGGTCAGTGGCCGGTGGAAGAACGTCATCTTGTAGGGTTAGACGAGGTAATTGCAGGTGGCAGCAAGATTATCTCCAACCTCTCCTTAGACGGCGAGATAGAGAATTTTCTTGTAAAGGTAATCCAGCAGGAAGCGCGACTGACAGATTTGAATCAAAAAATCATTGATTGGCTCAATGATAAAAAGATGAGTAAATACCTGGTTATTTCTATAGAACGTGAGTAAGGAGGAAGCAATGGTCAGGACGAAACTTGATATTTTAGCGGAAGAAGTTTTATCCCAGTTAGAACGGGAAGAGGCAAAAGCACTGAACTGGGGATTTACGGGAGGACTGTTTTTTGTAGAAGAAGCAGTGAAGAGAGCAGTCAATAACCCGGTTACACCGTTGCTTAGCCTGCTGTGGTCAGAGTTACGTACCGAAGTAACGGCAAATGATATTGTGCAGAACCTCCGTGACCGTAAACTGATTTTTATAAAAGACAGGTTGGGCAGGACACGCTTTGCAGAGTCAGTCCACCTTCTTTACCTGCTAAAACAGCGTTTTAGTCGTGAAGACTGGCAGTTCGCGCCTAATCTGGTCAGCAATATAAAAATTGACCTTAAATATAGGCGGTATCCCAAAAGAGAATTGTCTTGGGATGCTGTAAGTGACGCGCTTGCAGGTGTAATGCCTCACAGTGAAGCAGGTAGCGAGACGGTGAAGGCGATGTTAAACGGGGGGACTCTTAGTCTGGCAGGCTTCCAGTTGCGCTCTTTGGTTCATCTGTCTCTAACATCCAGGGGTTATCGTGATGGCTCGACCATTGTCGGCGCTGGTACAGGTTCCGGCAAAACGAAGGCTTTTTATCTTCCTGCTCTGTCGGTTTTGGTGGAGAATTTGGTAGAAGACCAGGCGAAGTGGACGAGAATCCTTGCCCTGTACCCTAGGATTGAGCTTCTCAAAGATCAGATTACAGAATGCTTGGCGGAGACAGAAAAGATCGGAAACATAACTATGGATACTCGCCCTGTATCTATGGGCGCTTATTATGGTGACACACCTCTTTTTGCTACCGATGTTGATAAGGAAGATGGTTATTACCAGTGGGAAAGAATAGAGATGGGCTTTGAGTGCCCTTTTTTAAAATGTCCGCATTGTAATGCATCTCTTTGCTGGCCGTTTGAAGCTCATAACCGGGAAATTGAAGAAAACAGCAAAAAAAAGTTTGGCTGCTTTGAGATGCTTACCTGTTCCGATACCGGGTGCGGGTTTAGTGTCGGTGGTGAGCGTCTCCGCCTGACGCGAAAACACATGCAGGAGTCTCCTCCTGACCTTCTCTTTACAACGACAGAGATGCTGAACCGCAAACTATTTGATGCGTCAGACCAGCAAATATTCGGCATCGGAGTAAAAAAAACACCGTTTTTTGTGCTTCTTGATGAAGTCCATACGTATAACGGTATCAAAGGTGCCCATGTGGCCTACCTGCTGCGTAGGTGGCGCAATCTTGTCAGGAATTATAGCAAAGGCAGTTTGGTTAATTATGTAGGTTTATCGGCCACACTGGCCAATCCAACGGATTTTTTCAGCAGCCTGACAGGGGTGGAAGAATGGTGTACTACCTATATTACACCGTCTGACGATGAAATGACGTCTGAGGGCATGGAGTATAATCTGGTACTGCGCGGCGACCCTGTTTCAGCAACTGCCCTTCTTTCCACCAGTGTGCAGGCCTGTATGTTAATGGTCAGAATGCTGGATCCTTTTAGCGAAGATGTTTCAGTGGGGGCATGGGGCAAAAAGATATTTGCCTTCAGCGATAAACTGGATGTTTTGAACCGCTGGTACCATATTATGCAGGATGCTGAGTCCGAACTGGGATTATATCAGTATCGAAACCCAAGTACAGTTATTGAAGGTACTCTTAAGGAACAGAACAAACTGGGTCAGGTTTGGGGAGGGGCGCAAGCCATAGAACCTCACTGCCTGGAAAGAGAGATGAGAATAGGGATTACATCCTCCCAATCCCGCGGGGTGGATACCAGTGCTAAACTAGTGCTGGCAACAAGCACGCTTGAAGTAGGTTTTAATGACCCACAGGTTGGTGCAGTTATACAACACAAGGCGGCCAGGGACAGCGCCTCTTTTCTCCAGCGTAAGGGCCGGGGTGGCAGACCCCGCGGCATGCGTCCCTGGACTATAGTGGTTACCTCTGCCTACGGTTTAGACCGCTGGGCTTTTGAGCATGCCGAACAATTGTTCAGTCCCACACTTAAAGAAACAATTTTGCCGCTCCGCAACAGTTATGTGCAGCATATCCAGGCGGCATTTGCCCTGATGGATTGGTTGTCTCAAAACCTCTCCCAAAGAGGGTTCCGCTGGATTAGTGTCTGGAACATGCTTACACCGGGTAAATCGGTCGGCAAAGAAAACATGAAGCCTGCCAAAGCGGCAGTTTTGGATGTATTGGAACAACTACTGTCGGGGGATTACCAGGGTCTTCAGCACTTCCTGGCACGTTCCCTAAAGTTAAGTGAATTTGATATGTATCGGGTTTTATGGTTGCCCCCACGCTCACTAATGTTTGATTTGATACCGGCTCTTCATGCCCACCTGAAAAAGGACTGGTCGCAGCAAGTCAAAGGCAACAGAGTCATTACCAGGCCTGATCGCTCCCATGCGCCACTGATTGGGTATATACCGCAAAACCTTTTTTCCAGCCTTGATTTGCAGGGCTTGGAAATTGAGGCTCCGGGGCAGAGAGATATCCAGTCAATGATGCTGGTACAGGGTATGGTAGAATTTGCACCGGGGAATGCTTCCAAACGCTATTCACGAATCAGCAGACGTGGCGCTGCCCACTGGTTACTACCTCCTGAAGGAACTGACATCATGGAGCTGGCAGACAGTGATATAACTGCAGTTCTCATTGACAAATTAGACAGCGGCCAAAGAGAAGTCGCTGTATTTACTCCCATACGTTACCGGTTACGTGACATACCGTATGGTATAAATGACCGCTCAACAGGTTTTCTTGAATGGGAGACAGTTTTCAGAACCGGTGTAGGGGAGGGTTCGGGACAGGCCAAGGTAGTCAGTCTGGAAGATGCAAAAGATATGGCAGGTTTGTTTGGTTCAGTTCAGGTATATGCTTCTCCTCATAATTCAAGCATAAAAGTAACCAGATTTGCCCGTAGCGTAAAACTAGAAACAAAAAGCCGTGGCGAAACAGATAAAAGAAGAATCCGATTCTCCCATAAGGGAGAGGCGGCGGCACTGGGCTTTACTCATTATGTGGATGCTTTGGCTTTCCAGGTGGAGATGCCTGACCTTCGGCAAATTACACATCGTCCGCTTTGGCCGTCTTTGTTAAGACTTCTCAGACCGCAGTTTTATCTGCAACGGTTAAAACAGGATGTACCATTGAGCGAAGAACTTTCGAGCTTCGAAATAGAGTGGTTATGGCAGATTTGCATGTCATCGTGTATGGCCATTAGCATCAGCAGACAGCTGTCCATTGCGGATGCCATCAGACAATACCGCAAAAATGTGATTGCAGTTTCAGAGCGCACGCTACAGGTCATTTTCCAGGTTACACCGCCGGCAGATCAGGATAGTTTTGAGGAAGGTCCGCGCCTTTACCAGCGGTTACTCGGATTTTTACAGACAGGTTGGATAGTCGAGGCTTTGTTCAGATATATGAGCGTGCTGACCGAAGACCTGATGGATACAGAAGAATTCTGGCAATGGCTGGAACTGCGATACCTTTCCACAGTGGCTGCTGGATTGGTCACTGCAGCAGGGGACCTTCTACCCGATATAGATACTGAAGAACTGCTGGTTGATATTCATGATCACTGTATCTGGATTTCAGAGAATGTTGCCGGTGGCATAGGAGTGGTTAGCAGTATCACAGGCGCCATGGAAAGCTACCCGCAAAAGTTCTCGGAATATTTCTGGCAGGCCGTTAGTAGCTGCGAGCGCCATCAATTGAGTCGTGCTCTTACCGCCGTAGTGGGAAAAAGCGAGAATATTGCTTTCCGGGAGGCTTTCGGGAAGGTGCGTCAAGCCTTGACACTGGACCAGCAACAGGACGCTCTGCTCGGGTTGCAGCATGTCCTTTACTTACATCATATTGCACCCCGTCGTGAACTTATCGTGTCCTTGCTTCAGAAAATTTTTGGGGGCAACTCCAGTGAAGATACAGATTGTCTGGCTGTTATGCTGCATGAGAAGTGGCGCAGTGAAGAGGAACGACTGCAGTGCGCTATTGACCCCAGGGTGTTTGCAGTAGCCAGTCTGCGTGATGACGAAGTGCAAAGCGAGGTAGTCCGTGAACTGGCTGACGTTGCGTATGGTGAAGTGCAAGAGAAACAGCAGGTCATCCTAGTGGATTCCCTGCTATGGTCTGATTGTCTCAGTTCTTGCCCCGAGTGTTTGCAATTATATAATAGGTTTCAGACAATTGACGAGCCCAACCGTCTGCTGATGATGACTATTGGGTACCCTGGTGAAGGGGTCGTGGATATGACAGATAATGATTGGCAGGATAAAACGTTGAAAAGCCTCAAACAGGAAGGGCGTGTCAAACTGCGACTGACGGGCGAGCATGTGGAGAACGGTCGTCAGCATATAACCGATTTTATCCAGGAACCGGTAGAACTGGGCTTTGAACTCCATTTTCCCTATCTGTACCGTGCAGAAAATACGGGTGATGCATGGCTGTTTGATATAAGAATCCGGGAGGTGCTATATGGCTAAGCGCATGATACGATCCCACGGCGGATCAAGCCAGTTGCTTGACTGTCTCGGGTCATTATTGGCTCTAGAGGCGGTAGCCCCTGGCAAAGAGATATACGTTATTTCTCCCTATATCAGCAATGCGCCCATTTTTGAAAACAGCCGACATTACTGGTCAGCACTATTTCCACTGGCGGGCTCCGGGGTTATTTATTTTGCTGATATCTTGGAGATGTTTGCCTGGCGTGGAAGTAAGGTTCGCCTGATTTGTGAACCTGCTCATTCGCAAACACGGGAATTTTTACAGGCATACGGCAAAAGCTTTGAAAACCGCTCGCTTAGAGATAATCATGAAAAGGGCCTGATTACAGGTTCGTTTTACCTCCATGGTTCCATGAATTTTACGTACTCCGGAGTTAAAATTAATGGTGAACGCGTGGAAATAAAGACCGGCCGTCCTGACATAAGCGCAGCATTGATTGCGGCACGGGCCAGATGGGAGGAAGCTGATGAGCATAATGACAGTGCACAGTGAGCTTCAGAAAAATTTTTTGACTGCTGTTTTTCAGATAGACAGCAACAACCCATTTGATATGAGCTTTGATGGTCAAAGGCTGGACTGCAAGGATATGCTACTTTACAAAATGACAGAAAGGCTATTGCGGGGTGAAACAGCCGTACTGCCGTTTCTCATGAAAAAAGAAAAGGTAATGATGCTGCTCGTTTTAAACCCGAATGAACGTCAACTGCAACTGCATGCTGCTGAACTAGAAAAATTTTTAATTCCTGTCTGGGCTGAACCGTTTTCTCACGGGGTAAAACCTTTTTTCTCTGACAGGAAACCACTTGGTTTGCTCGGGGCGAAACTGTTCCCCGCAGGGTACGTCTGTTTTAGCAGCCCTGTCAGGCTGCGCGATGAGGTTTTTCAGGTTCTAAATACCTGGTTGCAGCTTGACCACCAGCGTCCAAGAGAATTGAGCGAGGAGACGGAAATGGACGCCTATTCCCTGCGACGCCAATTTCATGAAGCTATCTCGATAAAGAACTATGAAGAAGCGGGCATGGCACTGAAAATGCTTCGACAGGGAAATTTACTATCCGATGAGAATAATAGTTTTCTAGAGATACAATTTCTCAGTACGCAGGGAAAATGGCAGGCTATCTGGGAAAGTAACAACTATGATGCCATAGCTAACCTTGATCCACTGCCCGCCATGGTCAGAGAAGCGCTGTTAAAATCATTTTACCAATGTGTTATTATGCCCGCAGAGAAAACCGGCGCTACTGATGCTGCTCTGAGGGCATTATCAGATTATCAAAATAGCCTCGGCACGCTTCTCCGTTATCGGTCTGGCCTTGAGGGAGACCTCTTTATGCGACTTTTTGCCTACCAGGCGGTTTTAACCGAAAATTATGAGGCGCTGGAACGACTGGTAGCTGAGTGCCGCGAAGATGAAACACTAAATCTTCTGGCAAGCTTAATGAAGCAAGTGCCAAAGAAAGTAGGAGAAAAGGGGCAGGAAACTCCTTTTGAACTGGCAAAAAGATACTTTGCTGATAGGTTGTATGACGAGACTTTCATCTGCCTGCTTGACGCACCAGCGTCTTTACTAAGGACCCAACTTCTCCTCGGTGTAGCAACCATGACAGAAGATAAAGAGGTTTTAAAGACGGCACGAGAAGCTTTTCGGCTATTGCCGGAAGAAGAGCAGCAGGCGGTTTGGCATGAACCGCAGGCTAAAGGATGGGCCAAATATGTACTGGGTCAGAGCTGGAGGGACGAAGTCGGACAGGATATAATTTTACCCAATACCTGGGATGAATGGTTTCAGGTTTTACTTGACGATAGAGACTACCTGAATGAAACGCATAAACTAGACCTAACCTTTTCCCTGGATAGTAAAAGAGGTTATTGGGATAGTTCATCAATTGCTTTAACAACAGATGTATTAATGGAATTACTAGTTAATGATCACCTAAGTTCTGCTCAGACCAAGGGTCTAAGGATAATGCTCCCAAGTTTTGCCGGCTTTATGTTACGGGATGACAACTTTCCAGATACTGAGGCCGAGGAGTTATATGAATATACTGTTGCGGCCATACAATTATTTTGTTCACGCAACCAGACCAACACTGCCTTGCAACTGAACCTGCTGGCCGGCCTGTTCCAGATTGATTTCGATCACTGCCAGTCTCAGTGGGCCGGCATGCACAAATGGCTTAACAGTGTACCTAGCCTGAAGTTAGCTGGGGAGGTTCTGGAGGCGCTGGAGTTGTTTTGCGACTACGGGTTGACAGCGGACCAACTGTTGGTTATATACAACAATTGGGTTGCTACCCTGACCAGGCAGTTTGGCAATGAGATGCGTACCCAGGTTGATACATGGCGTCGATTGGGGATGTCCCTTGGTGCGGATTTTTCCCTTATCGAACGACTGGATGCGCTGTTGGCGCAAAGCCCTCCGAGGGATCCTCTAACACGCCTCAGTAAAACGAGTGTAGCAGTATTCTCCTGCAGAGAGAAGGCGGCAACGAGAGCAGCCTCCCGTATAATGGAACGTAACTCTGACATAAAAGTCACAGTATGCTCTGCTGACCGTATGAACGACCATGTCAAAGCCTGTGCCAGCAACTGTGATCTGGCCATCATCGTTACTGCCTGTACCTCCCATGCCCTCACTTATGGCATAACGCCCTATTTGCAAAAGAACCCTGTTTTCCCCAGAAGTTCGGGGGAAACAGGCATTATTGAGGCGTTCGAGGAATGGGCGGCGACTGTGTAAGATGCCGTACCAAGTGGTAGTAATTATGCAGCGCACGCGCGTTGGTAGATTTTTTGCTGCCAGTTTCAAGGAGAAGGGAAGTTTTTTCTCTGCAGGTCGGACAAGGGCAAGGCAGGGGCTCTTTTAGCGTTGCAGGGTATCTATCGGCGTTTCTTGAACCATCGATACCGTAGGTGCGGAAAGGGTTGCTGTAGAAGACGGCATTATGGATGGCGGCCTTTATTGGCCTGGTGGAGTCGAGGGAACGGATACGGTATTTTTTTAGCTGACTTATGACGTCAAGTCTGCTGATACCAAAGATGTGGAGATTTTCCCCGCCCACTACCTGAGCGGCAACTTTTATCCGTTCCATGATTTCGGCAGGGTTGTAGAGTGGTGCCAGCGACCCGAGGCCGAACAATTCAAACCCCATTTTTTCCAGTTCTCCAGCGCAGAACCTGATAGAGTCGGCATCAACCCCCTGTATAACGGCCAGTGGCTGAAGCAGGGGGTTTTTGTGCAAATTGTGGCGGCGGTAGAGTTCCATAAATTCGCAGGCGTTGCCCAAAGTCCTTTCCACCGCCAGAAAAGCGGAGACCTGGCTCGAATCCCTGGGACTGATGGGGTGGTCGAGATGGCAGAATATGGTCTTGGAGCGAACACCTCGGAACATACGCAATTGTTTCCTGAATACGGAACTTTGGGTTACAGGGGGACCGGTTGATGTCAAGTAATAATAGGCACCGCTGTCCAGCATGACACGGTCTGGTTGTTTATCCCAGGCACCTAGTTTAAATCCGGAGGAGACTCCTGCCGGACTGATAAGCATGTTGCAGGCTTCATAGTAATCAGAGTAAACAGGATCACTGTGCGACCAGGAGATAAAAAAAATCATACTTACCTCTTCCCTTTATTTGCAATAGTTGTTATAATATATTATAACATAAATTACAATATATGAGAAGGGGTGCAGACCGTTGCTGTTCAAAACAATCTATGGGCCAGAACTGGAGTCGGTCTATTTCTGGCTGGAGCGTTTTGGCCCGGCGGGGCGAATCGAATTGGCAGATGCTTTTGGCGGCATGGTCACCGGTGGGAGGTCATCCGCTGCCAACCTGGAGGACGCTCTTTCATTTCTTGGTACTGCCGGTGTTATTACACGGAAAAGAAACCTCTACCGCGGCCGCTACAGGGGCCTCGATTCTACAGGCTTCAAGACCACCCTGCTCAGACATCTGCGAGCGGTTAAAAAGAAGAACGGACTAGACCCTTATTTTCTCGGCCTTGTTGATATCCTCTACATAAAACCGGATACTTCATTTCACAATGGCTTGCACAGGCTGATTAACAGCCTTGATCTGCCAGGCCCCTGCAGTGAGGAAAAGGTTAATGCCTGGCGACGTGTAGTGGAATACCTGGGTTTGGGGCTTAGGGGCTTTGGCGGCCTGGCTGTGCAGTATGATGCAGGATTGCTGGAACGGATAATCGGCGAGTGGGACGATAATGAAGGTCCGCTGCAGCTTTTTCTGGAAGGTCACCTTAACCGTTATTTGCCGTGGGCTACGATTAAGGGGGAGATTGCCTCCGCCGTGGCGCTGCCACTGGAGCAACTTGAGGCGACAGGGAAGATACACTTGATGCCTAAACAGGACTTGCCTTATAAGGGATATATGGGCAAAAGAAAGGTCAAGTGGCTAGTCAGGGGGGATACTGGTGCAAATTCCGTGCCTGAAAAAAAGGGGACTTAAAATATTTGCACCGACGGCGGACCAGAGGTATCTTCTGGGCGAAGAACTGTTTTTGCGTACCCATTTCCCGCTTACTTTCAGAAGATACCGCGGACACACTTTGGTTGAGACCTGGTCTGAGCAGGATATCCTGGGGCGACTCAAAGAAAGCACAGGCCAGGGTGGTAACAGGGTTTTTATCCTATTTGGCGCAGCCGGTTCAGGCAAGTCGGAGTCAATCCGCTGGCTTGAGTTTTATCTTAGGGCGGAAAATAGCGGGAAAAGCGTTTTCCGTATTTCCCGCACTGAACTTGATCCTGTGCTAATCCTTGAAAAGCTGATTAAAGGTGCTGGCAACTCCCTGGATAGGAGTATCATGCTCAAGTGGGATGCCTTAAGGAAGAAACCGGTGGCTCTGGCCAACACTCTGGTGTGGAACGCCTTAAACGCCATGCTCAACAGCGATGAGGAGATTATTCCAATCAGTTACAAGCTGCGCCCGCTGGTGGAGAACAACCTGCGACGCAGTTTCCTGGAAGGCGTGTGCGGTACTGAGGGGAAAGTTGAGCTTTTATCGCTGGAGGAGTGGGAAGAAATAAAAAAGGACTGTGCCATAGACTTTGACCTAGAATACGAGCAGTTCAGGAAACGGTTGGTTGAGAAGTTTGATGCGGAAGTGCTGGGCGGGCACAGTTTTATCGGGGCTTTGAAAACGGTGGGAGAGAAGATATGGCAGGAGACGGGGCAGAGGCCGGTACTTTTTGTAGACGACCTGGTGCAGTCAATGACCATATATTCCTCCGATCTGCTTGACTTTTTTATAACTCTGGAAGAAGGGAACTGGGACATCGTCATCGGCCTGACCCCCGCTTCATTTGAGTCCAGTAAGCGGGGTAGGGAACTATTGGGGCGCATCAACCATCTGGACACCTTTGATGACCGTATCCACAAGCTATGGCTAACCGATGAGTTCGGGCACGAGTCCTATACTATTGACAACGAATCAGTGGCAGGCTATATCGGACGCTATCTGGCAGAATTCAAAAGGGTAAACGGGTTTGACTGCGGCAGGCAGTGTGACAGTTTCACCAAATGTGCAAGCCTGCAATGGGGACACGAAGAAGATGTAATCCTGACCCCGTTGAACTCTTCTCTTGTGAGAAGAATGTTTGACAACCTGTTTAAGGGAAAAGGGCAGTCCCGGCATATAGTCGTCACAGTATCCGAGTACCTGTCGGCCATAATGGCGGGAGAGGCGGCAACCTTCCTGTCTGAACGCGTTACCAGGGAAAAAAACACTGATATAGAAGATCTAACCCAAAAAGTTCTGGTCGAAGCCTACCTGCCGGCGGAAGCAGAGGGAGAATTGGTAGTCCCGGATTTGTTCTTTACGGTTTTAGGCTATAAAAGAAAGAAGAAAAATTGCCTGAATATAACTAACCTTGGTTTTGGTGAAACGGCTCTACCAATGGATCTGGTCCTGCCGGTTACCGCCGGGCCGCGACCTGAATTAGCAGCGGTTCGGGACTGGCTGGAAAACAGGGAGGTGAATAAGGAACTGCTAAAGGCTTTTCGCCTGTCCTGCAACTCTTTTTTACGGGAGTTTTTGCCAAAGACCGGCCTGGTTCGGCCGTATACATCCCGTCCCCAGGGTTCAATCCGGTGCGATACCATCACAGAAGGCTGCCGCTTTCCCCTGGTGCTGCAGGCGGTGGACAGCTACAGTGGCATTAATGTCAGCAGGTCATTGGGTCCTGATGCTTTTCACCTGCTTGGCCTGAGAGAGCAGGGTGGCGATGCGCAGCAGGCGGCGCTTGACCGGCTCTGGTCAAAGTGCGAGATAAGCCGCATGATTGCCGAGTCCGGTAGGGTGGTGACCGGGTGGCGTGCCGAGTTGGAGGAGAGCCTTAGCCTGGGATGCGGAGAGTTAGCTTTTTTGCTCTATGTGTTTGCCTTTCATGTCTTCCCCTTTGATAGCTATCCCCTGCTTATTGATAAAAACTATAAGCGCTGCACGTTGCGGGAAGTACCTTCCCCTTGGGACAGGAAAGTCGTACCGCTTGCGGATTGGTTAGCGGGATTTATCTCTGACTATTTCAAAGATTGGTTTCAGCTCAGGGAGAATTTCTATGATGCCTTCCTGCTAAATGAGCTAATTGCCAAGTACCCGGAAGTGATGGATGTATTTGAAGCAGTGGCTGCCCTTGAACCGGAGAGGGTGCCTACTGAATACAGGGTAGGCAACTCCTCCCTACGAGAAGTGCTAGCCGATATTGTGGTCGCCGTCAGAAGCTGGTTGGCCGTGATTTCAGATGACCGCTTCCGGGAGGACTGTGAGACAATTCTTTTAGAGCTGAAGAACCTCAGTTCGCTCGATGAGAATGAGATGGCAGATATCAGTAAACAAGTTGAGAGAGTTGAGACTGCCTACGTCAAACTGGGCAAGATAGCCACCCTGGCGCGTCCTCCCCTCGTTGACGTACAGACTCCGGTTCCGGCCAACCCGGAGTTTCCGGAAAACATTGCGTTTATAGCGAGATACGCTAAAGACCCGTGCTACCTGTGGCTGAGCAGTTTAAAAGAGCAGCTTTTGCTGATTTGCACAGAATATGGTACGCTTTGCCGGTCTTTTCGGGAAGTATTCCCCGGCCTGACAGAGGCAGCGACAGAACAAGAGTACCGGGGTTGCCCGGACATCAGAAGTCTCTTGTCACTGGCCGAAGATTTTGCCGGAAAATCAGCGCTGATGATTGACAAGATTAATCTATTTAATCAGGTGCGGGAGTGTATGGCACCGGACTACCTTGCGGCCATAGAGGACTTTGCTTTTTTTCTTGACAATCTGCAAAGCTACCTGCCTTTTGGTCAGCAGGAACAGTTGGGGTTGGTACAGGTCCACCAGTTGGCCAGATCTTATCTGGATGAAGTCCACTTTATTAAGGACAGGGGCGAATTTGCTGTAGACCGCGAGGCAGTGAGGGAAGCGTTTATCCGCCTAAACAAAGAGCGAATGCGAAAACTCAAAAAGTCTGTCTGCAGGGTTTTGGCCAACCAAATCAGGTCATCCCTTGGCTTGACTGCCGGCCAGAGAACCTACCTGTGGGGGGATAAAACATTAATCAGGACGCTTATCCTGGCTGGCAAGGATAGGTACCATAATTATCCCGAACTGGCAGCGCGGTTGGAAAAAAGGCGAAAAAAGTACGGACAGAACCTTGACACACTGACCGGTTATTTAAGCGCGCCCGCGGTGAAAATGATGACCGATCTGTTTGGACAAAGCAGAGTACGGCTTAGAGTAGATGATTACTGGCTTTTAGCGGAGTTGTCCAGTAAAGCGCCCCATCTGGCGGAAAATATGGAATGCGAAATAATTATAAAAGCATAGACGGGTGATGACAATGACTGGAGAATTAAAAAAACTGCTGGCAGTGCGGGTTCGTGAATTAAGAGAATTCAGGGGATTATCACAAAAAAAGTTGGCAAACCGGGTAGGCATGGGTAGTTCCAGTATCAGTGATATCGAAAACGGTAAGCGTAATGTAACTTTTGAGACAGTGGAAAAAATAGCGCAGGAACTTGGCGTAAAAGCTACAGAACTGCTTGGTGCAAAGACCGGGGAGAGTGATCTGCCTGCTGTTCTGACCGAGACCGAAGGCAGGTATCCGACAATACCTGAGTCGGTAATCTCCGTTTATAAAGACTTTTCGGGGCATGGAATAGCGTTTGAGCACCCCGAGGATTATTACTATCTTTGGCTTGTCATGGAAGCATTGGGGGATAAAAACAGCAAAAGAAGAAGAAGGTAATGCGGAAAATTTGTCGAACTAGAAGTAAGCAGTTATGGGGGGATACAACATGCCTGGTCTGCCATATAAAATTTTGGTTATCTCTTCTTGCACTGGTAAAAAAGCTCATAATCCCCCGGGTATGTTGCTGCTGGATGACTTCAGGGACCGTGAGAGACTGCGGTTAAAGGAACAAGAGTTATCGGGGTTTATGCTCCCTGCAGTACAAATGTATACCGGCAGGCAGCATTGCTTTTTACGCGAGGGCCTTGACCTGCTGAGGACTATGTATGGGCACGGGTGTATTGACCTGAAAATCCTTTCAGCCGGCTATGGATTGCTTGACGAAGAGGAACGCATCGCGCCTTACAATGTCTCCTTCAGCGAGATGAAAAGCAGTGAAATAACGGAGTGGGCACTCCAGCTTGAAGTAAAAGAGAAGCTGGAGCAGATTCTGGTCGATTATGACCTAGTATTTTTTTTACTTGGTGACAGTTATCTGAGGGCGCTGTCATTACCGGTGGTGACAGAAGAAAGACAGAAGCTGGTCTTTATCACCGGTTGGTCCTGTGCAGAACTGATTCCGGACCTGGAAAACTACCTGGTGGTAGGTACTGCACCGGCCGATGCAACTTCCTTTGGCAGTGCTTTGGTTTCGCTAAAAGGGCGCCTCTTTAAACTGTTTTGCATGGAGGCGGTAAAAGATCCGGATGTACTTAGCAGGGTCTTTAGCGACCCGGAGTACCTGCATTGTCTGTTGTATAGGCATAGGAAAGAAGTCAGGGAGCAGTGTCTCAACCTATTCAATGAGGCCGAGATACCTTCCTGCGAAGAAATACTAGCTGGTGCAAGGCAGACGGCCGAGCAGTACAGACGTAAATTCGCCGGGTTCATAATTAAGGAAAAATATCTGGCAGACAATTATAGAGCAGGTAAGCAGATTAGATTTTTTATGCCAGAATGGAATGACCGCGTGGATCCGGACTACGATTTCTCTGGTGACCTGCACATGCGCGGAGAGAAAACTCCGTATGAGCATGACCAGTATGCCCACGAAATTTTCCCCACGCCCAACTACGATGGCATCCTTGTTTCACTGGCCGTCCTTGACAACGGGAAAAAGGAGCAAATCGGTCAGGACGGCATTCACAGATTTTTGCGTTTTTCTGAGGATCGTCCGGTAATGGCCGACTGCGGCGCATTTAACTACATTGCCATGGAAGAGCCTCCTTTCACCACTGCTGAGGTACTGGAAAGTTACGAGACGCTGGGGTTTAACTTTGGCGTTTCCATAGACCACTTGATTGTGGGAGATTTCCAGCGGGATCCGATAATTAAACGTAAACGCTATGAAATGACCCAAAGGAATGCCGAAGAGTTTATCAATCTCTACCGTGCTGGCAAGTACTCATTTAAGCCAATCGGGGTAGCCCAAGGGTGGGACCCGCCCTCTTACCGTGCTTCGGTGAAGAAGTTGATTGACCATGGCTACGACTACATAGCACTTGGTTCCCTGATACCGAAGACTTCACGTCAGATATACGAGATTATGCGGACGGTGGCCCCAGTTCTCCCTGAATATATCGACGTCCATTTGTTTGGTATCACCAGAACAGAAGGAATCAGGTCCTTCCACCAGTTGGGAGCTACCTCTTTTGATTCGGCGGGCCCGCTTAGGCAGGCCTGGCTTTCGGCCAGAAGTAATTATTACTCCATGGAGCGCATCGAGGACAGCGAATTCAGTAGCAATGGGTATAAGAAATACGCCGCGATTCGCATACCTTTTGTCAATCCTAAGTATTTGCCCGATTCACTTGTACGAGAACTCGCGGAACTTGAGCAGGCTGCATTGGCTGCGGTGAGAATCTACGGTAAGAGACAAACAGATATAGCAGATGCATTACACGCTGTGGCAACATACGAGAAGAATCACAATGATGCTCGTTTCATCAGGCTTGAAAATAAGCTGATTTCAGAAAAAAAGTCTGCTATCCTGGCGGAAGAGATAGAAAAACTGCGGAGGAAAAAGGCAAAGAGTGAACTGCAACTTGGTCATCACAAAGAGCTTTACCGTGAAGTCTTGGAAAAACGGCCCTGGGAAAAATGCGACTGTACCATCTGCCGGGAAATAGGTATCGAGGTTATTATCTTCAGGGGCAATAACCGCAACCGGAGACGTGGTTTCCACAATACCTATATTTTTAACAGGCAGTATAGACTCGCCGTGTCGGGAGACAACAACCAGATTATTTAAGGAGGGCAGGACATGGATAAAACATTATCCCGTGAAGAAAAGATTTTTCTGTTGCTTGGGTGTACTTTCGTTGTACTGCTGGTTGTTAGCAATATTATTGCTAGCAAGATTATTACGGTGGCTGGATTAGTTGGACCGGCGGCTGTGATTTGTTACTCTCTTACTTTTGTCTTAACAGACACTATCACTGAGCTTTGGGGAAAAGAACGTACTAAATTCATTGTTAATGTGGGTTTCCTCGTAACAATTATTTCTGCAATATTTATCAGGGTAGCCATTGCGATGCCTGCAGCACCTTTTTGGCCAAACCAGGAATCTTACAGCCTTATTCTAGGCAGCAATCTTCGGATTGTCTTTGCCAGCCTCGCTGCCTACATAATAAGCCAGCACCACGACATCTGGGCCTTTGGTTTCTGGAAAAAAGCTACTCGTGGCAAGCACCTTTGGGTACGTAACAATCTGTCGACAGGCACTTCACAATTGCTGGATACAGTGATTTTTATTACTCTTGCCTTCTACGGTACGGGGGCGCCCCTGCTGACTATGATTATGGGTCAGTATATCATCAAGCTGGCGATAGCCGGACTTGACACGCCGGTAGTATACTTGCTTGTACACCTTATAAAAAAGAATACAAACCTGGTGTCACAGAAAATGCAAGCTCTGGCCAACTGATAGGTTTATATGAAGAATAAAGCTGTTGTACTGCTTTCCGGAGGCCTGGACAGCACTACCTGCCTGAGTGTGGCCCATAAAGAAGGGTTAGAAGTATACACGCTTTCTTTTGACTACGGCCAGAGGCATGGCAGAGAACTGAAGTGTGCCAGCAAAATAGCTTCCCATTACAATGTTGCCTCTCACAGGGTACTGAGGTTGGAACACTTTGGCGGCAGCGCCCTCACAGACGAGCACATCGATGTGCCTGAATACCAGGACGGAAGTGATATACCTGTTACCTATGTGCCCGCCCGTAACATCCTTTTTCTAAGCTACGCTCTGGGCTACGCTGAGACTATTGGTGCCGATGCAGTCTTTATTGGGGTCAGCGCTGTTGATTACAGCGGCTACCCCGACTGTCGCCCCGAATTCATTACTGCCTTTCAGAAAGTAATTGATGTGGGTACCAAGTCTGGCATAGAAGGGAACTCCATCCGTGTCATTACTCCTCTAATATCCCTCTCCAAAGCGGAGACTATAAAACTGGCCACTGCCAACGGCGCCCCGCTCCACCTTACCACCAGTTGCTACAACGGACGGGAAAAAGCCTGCGGCCGTTGCGACAGCTGCGCCCTACGCCTGAAGGGCTTTGAACAGGCAGGCTTAACTGATCCGCTTGAATATGACTAGATTAAAGAGGCTGCTTTTTGTGACCCCTCCATACAGTCGATTCTTATTGTAGTATTAGGACAGCCCAGATAGACCTGGGCTGTTTTTTACTGAGCTTAAAGGGAACCATGCATGTTATTTCACTTATTTGCATCATGGGACAATAAAATTAAACCATAATCTTTAGCACAAATAATCCTACGGACTGCTTGGCAATGGAATCACAATCACTTCCTTAATTTGGAGGAAAAGACTAATACTTATCGAATATATCTAATATGAATAAATTCTCTGGCAAGCTCTGTTGTAGTAGGTCTGGCAAGCCGATTTTTGGAGGTGAGTGGAAAGTGTTCTCAGATGGCTTTCAAGGATACTGTATCCTAGTCTTGGCTGGTTCAAATAAAGAAAGATTTATTCTAATTGATAATATACTTGACTATCTAAAAGGAGATAAAGATATATCTAATTCTCCGAGGGTTCTTTTTGGAATTTTTAGAACCCTTCCTACGGCTGCTATAGGTAAAATTGTAGCAAGATTGATTAGAAAGGGTTTTTTAACTGCTCTGACACAGGAGCAAGAGCCTTACGTTTCAATTACTCCTGTTGGTATGAAGTTAGTATTTGAATTGGAAAAAATCTACTTACAAATACCAGGATACAAAAGATATATTAATGGTTTACTTAATGAAAGAGCAATTATTAAAGAACAGATTACGGTTAAACCTAGCGTAAAGCAACTGTCTAATAATTTTACGGATACTCATAGGCAAGATAATATCAGAGTAAATTTCCTGGATAGAAATACACGGTTTAAGAATTTACCTTTGCAAAGAAAACCAGGAAGGCTAAAAACTTTCAGAGAGTTAAAAGAAAATGGAGTTATTAAAGAGTAGCGATTGGTTAGCGTTGGGTGGAGTGAACCGACGACTAAGTCATCGAAGTAGGTTGAAAAGGTGTGAAAACCGTAAAACAAAAAGGCGCAGTCTGGATAGCTGTTTAGGTTGTAGGCTAAGAACTTGGAGACCCACGTTATCGAGGATTCTTCTTTTGTTGAGAAAGACAATAGAAAAAGATTAGTTTCTCAGCAACTACAATTGTGTGGTTTCAAAAACGTATGCTTCGCATTCACCAAAGTAAAAGCGAAAGAAGCTATTATAGCATAGCCTCTTTCTTTTAAGATACTGGATACCGTCGTGGCCAAGCGGGCGAAGCCTAATTTTAAAGATCAAATTTGCTAATATTTTGCTAATGGACTGCTAATGACAAGGTAAATTTAGATGAAACGGGTTGAACTATAGGGTACGAAGAACCCATACGTATCAAGAATTTCAGGCACTAGCTGAGATTAGATGGGATGGGTTAAAATGGCCTATTTTCATCTTCAAATCCGGTGGCGGGCGCGACCCGTCCGCGGTGGGTTCGATTCCCACCTACTCCCGCCAAATGAGTAATAATTGAAAGAGGGGGAAAAAGCAGTGGTGAAAGTTGGCCACAGGTACAAGCACTTTAAAGGGAAAGAATATATAGTTTTGCACCTGGCCAGGGACTCAGAAACGCAGGAGGAACTTGTTGTTTATAAGGCTGTCTATGGAGAAGAAATTGTCTGGGTGCGGCCTCTTAATATGTTTTTGGAACAGGTGGTTGTGGACGGGAAACTGGTGAACAGGTTTAATAGTGAGTGAGGACTGGCGAATCGAAAGTTTACAGGTGGAAAAAGGTGTTAAGAACGTGGAACGAGGAGTCCGGATCACTGTTTGGGAGGTTTAGACATGGAGGAATACGGCAACTTGCAGTCTTATGACGGGTTAAAGCTCAAACCTCTTTTTCATTCGGAAATATCAAGCAGCTTTATGATTTATGACATTTTTAACGGTTGTGCTGACATTGTCAGGGACTTTGTTGAAGAGTTTCTGGGACTGAAAGTTGAGAGGCTGGTTTGCTTTGACAGAGAAAAGAGCTACAGGGGAAAAGGTACTATTGATTTGTATATCTGTTTTGATGCAGGTGGAGTTAAGACGGATGTACTGATTGAGGTGAAGGTACATGATTACCTCAGTGCAACTGCGGGGCAAATAAATACGTATTATAGGGCGGCCCTGGGCGATGAGGGAGAAGTATATTTTATCTATCTGACACAATTTAATAAGGGCAACTTTCACTCGTCGTCTGGTGCTTTGACACCGCCCACATTGGAAGAATTCGAGTCGGCTTCAAATGAGTTTGAAAGATTCAGGAAGTGCCTGAAGCATATCAGTTGGTATGATTTTTACAATTTCATCGGGAAATACGAAGACAGTCTGACAAGGGAGCAGGGTCTGATCCTATCCCTGCAACGGCAGTGGATGCGAGAGAAGTGTAAAAAAGATATCGATAGCAATGTTGTAGAGGTCGGGAGCAGGGATTTAACCGAGTTTTTTGAGACGAATCTCGATATTGAGCAGGAGCTTCCATTTGGAATCAGGATAAATAAAAACCAAAGGGTTAGTTTTAGGATTGATTTGGCCCGATGTGGTGAAAGAGAGTTAAATAAGTTGCTGGAGGTAATAGGGGGCTTGGCCGAGGCGGGCAACATTGACAGGCGTGTCCCCAGGGAAACAGAGGAGCATACCAGGAAAGCGGCAGCAGAATTTTTGGCTGGTTTAGCGGAGAATGAAAGTAGTTGGGCGTTGCTGGCGTTTTATGCGTCTTTATTTGACTTCGTCCACAAGGCGGATCACCTGCAGCTTAACGGGACGGGTTCAAGGGGTTTCTCCATCCGGGTAAATGTGCAGGGTAAAGGCATTATAAGCTTATGTACTTTATGGTCCAACAAAACTGTGGAGTTCAGTTTAAAAAGGTAACCAGCAGCATCGAGCTGCTCAGGAAATGAAATAGTAAGCAAAGATTGGAGTGGGTTAAATCATTAAATCAGGCTGAGTTAAAATAATTGTATAAACTGATTAGGTTCTACCTCTTGCCGGACTGCAATATTTTTATTGTAGCAACGGTAAGGAGGAGAGATATGAGGTATCTACAGCCGGGTAATGCTGTTAAGGTTGGGGGTAGAATTGCTATACTGCTGTATGAAATCAAGGACTCGGTTGATCATTGGGGTGTATTGTTCCTTGATGGTGATGAAGTAGAAATAACTTATGCCAGTGCAAAGAGAATCAGACCCCGTATTCATCATTGCTGGGGGAAAGATTGCGGGGATAGTGTAGATAGCGTTAATAATCTAACCTGTCCTAAGTGTCACTGGTTAATATGCAATGTGTGTGGAAGATGCAGGCAGGATGGCTGTGTGGACGATAACGTAAAGGTTGAATCCCCACCTGATTTATGGTTAGATGAAGAGGAGTTGTTATTGCTGTGAGACTGACGTAAGCGTCAACTTCTTTTTGCCAAATCTGTTCCGTATGTAATTACGAACCGTATTATATTGTATAAAAAAGTTAACCGCCAGCAACTTAAACAATGCTGGCGGTATTTTTCAGCTTTAGGCCTTCGCAAGTATTTCAATGATTTTATCAATAGCCATTCCAAGTTTATTATTGTTTATTGCTCCGGCCTTGTAAACAATGATACTTTCGTCTGCAGTGAACAATCTATTAGGTCTTATATTACTGTCTTGATTTAAACTTCCCTCATTAAAGTCATGAGTCAAAAGAGGGACTGCATACTCATCACTTACTGCTTTACTTGTAACTTGACAAAGAATAATATCATTACCAGTTAAACCTGCCAAAACCAAAGCCGGTCTACGTTTACTGGTGGATAAATCAGAAAACGGAAACGGAATTACCACAACATCACCCTTTATAAATTTACCCATGCATCATCTTCCTCCGGTCTTAGCCAATCTTTGCTTAGGCTGCTTTCACCGGCAAGGAGTAAGTTATTCCCGAGTTCCTTTTGCCTGATATTCTCGATCATTTCATTTATATTTTCACTGTTAAGATAATAGTTTATAGCAACTCTGACAACATTGGAAAAGTCATAAATATCTGCGCCGGATTTTTCATTTAAGCCCTTTGCAACTAATTCCAAATCTTCTATAATTTTCGCATCGAGTTTTAGTGATTTTGTCACCACAATCTTACACTCCTCTTTTTAGTATTATTATATATTACATTGTAATACAACTTAATACCGAAGTCAACATTAAGAGAATCGACTAAAGACGAGCTGGCTCTTTCAAATACCGGAGCAGGAGTAATACTAAGTTCCAGCTCCTCTTTGAGAGAAAGCAGATGGCTTTCCCACTGGGACCGTACGGCCCGTGTTCGTTGCTTTCAAGTTCCTTGACCCTGTGATAGTCTCCGGCCAGGACTGCGTCTTTGGCTGCGTCTGAGATTGTGTAGCCTTCATCAGCGTAGTAGGTAAGAAGTGGGAGGTACCTGTCACCCCCGTCCACATTTTCCGCCAGAATTAGGGCTTTTTCTGTGTCGCCCAGGACCAGGGCACTTATCCTGTTGCCATGTTCATCATAAGCTTCCACGCCCCACATTTACTCACCGCCGTAATGAAGCTGCCCCAGTATAGAGCGGGGGTTAATTACGAAGTTTGAATACATGATGGAGCCTCCAAAGCGGGCTTTTGCTATTTCCTCATCAGCAAAAGAAACAAAGTATTTTTTTCAGGAGGCAACACCTACACAGCTGCAGAACAGGAAATAGCGGCCACAAACGAAAGTGCGGCCGCATATACCCACAAAATAACGATTGAAGAGTTAATCAATATAATGATTGAAAATAACGAAATACTGAAAAGTAAAATGACAGTCACTCAAAAAGAAATTTACCTTCAATATTTGCAGTTTGGATCCTACAGAACAGTGAAAAATTATTGTCAGAAGCAGAATGAGTAGCGACTAAAAACATTTTGGAGGTATACAGCACATAAGAGGCGGACCGCTTTGTCTGTCTCTTTTTCTCTGCCTGGCAGGAATGAAGCTGGGGTTGTCGAAACTTGGGGTGATGATAGAAAGCGGCATTGGATGAAATGGGCCTTTGGGCTGGTGTAGAGGAGGAACGATGTAATGATCAGTAAAGCGGCTGAACTGGAAGCCCGGGGACGTCAGGCGTTGGAGGAGGGGGATTACCGGTTGGCGGAGAGCCTCTTTTTGCAGGCGCTGGCTGAAGATGATGATCCTTCCATCCGCAATAATCTGGCGCTGGCCAATTATCTGATGGGAAAGCCGGTACAAGCGCTGGAGAAGCTGGATGACGGACTAAGCGGAAACATAGCTAATCCCTTCGGGCGGGCGCTGGCGGCCCAGTGCCTGGTAGCGCTCGGCCGTATGCAGGAAGCGAAGCGGATGGTGGTTGAGGCGGTAGGTGATTTTGAGGAAGGCCTCCGTATCATGAAGTCGGAACGGGTGGCCATTCCGGAGAGCTGGCGTGAATATACGGTGATGATTATGCGGTCGGCCGGCGCCGTTAGAGATCACCGGCAAGTATTGGAGATTTACCGTCGCTGGCAGCAGCTGCATGTAACCTGTGAATGCAGATACCTGGCGGGGATTGCCGCGTTTAATTTGCGTAGATTCAGGCAGGCGGCCTCCTTTTGGGCCGGGCTTGAACAGGAGCATTTCAATACGCAGTTGCAGCTTGTGGGCGTGATGGCAGACAAAGGCCTTATTCCGCCGTTTGCACTGGAGTACGACTGGTTTCATAAGGCAGGGCTGGCCTGTTACCGGGGAGCAAAAACAGAAGAGGCGTTGCGGACGGCAATAACCAAAAGCGGCTTATTGCGTTTATTTCTGTTAATCATAGCGGTAGGGGAGCCAGCGGATGAAAACATGAACAAAACCGCCCTGGAGGCGATTGTGCTCCACGGCGGCGGGTGGGGTCAGGGTGTGGGTTTGGCATTTCTGCAGTCACCGCTGGTTGATGATAAGCTGAAAGTGACGGCAGCAGAAGCACTGGTGAAAGCAGGCGTTTTTGCCGAAGGCGAAGATATTCCGCTCTTTATTAACGGCAGGCTGCAGGCGATGAAAGTATCGCAGGTGCAGGTCACCTGGGAGGCGCCGGAGGAAATTTTGGCCAGCTACAGGCAGGCACTTTCCCTGCGGGAGCAGGGCAAGGCCAAAGAGGCGATTTTACTGCTGGAGGCGCAAAGCAAGGGCCCCGTAATTTACCCGCCGGCGATGCTGGTGCTGGCTAATTTGTACAGGACAGAAAAAGTTTATTTACTGAAACGGGGTGGCTGGGCACGGATGTCTGCCGTTGTCCGCAGGTTCGGCTCCATGCAGAAGGACGGTTTCCTGATGAATGAACCGCCGCAGTCGGCGGCAGGAAAATTATGGCTGAAAGGGCTGATATTTGTGGGCCGGGTCAAAATCAAAAACAGAAATGTAAAAATTGCAACGGTAGCTGTAGAGTTGCGGCAGGCGTTGGCGGAGCTGTTGTCAGTCTGACAGCAGTACGGATCCCACTATATGAGTTTAAAGCAGGTTGAAAAAAGTACTATGCTGGGGGGGGGGG
>JAGXRN010000035.1 GCA_018335875.1 Dethiobacter sp. | reverse complement strand
CGCGTTTTTCTTGTCCGCTAGGGGGCGCGCCCCCTTCGGCGGGTCTGCGGACCCTGAGCACCCCGCAAGATTAAGGGGGAGTCCCCCTTAACAACCCCCATCGTCAAGGAAAGAAAGTTAAAAGGTATGATTTAATTTCCTTGACGATAAAAAAGGCTGACAGCATATCATTACACTGCTGTACAGCCTTCTGTGTATAAAGGAGTCAGGAGCCGTACGCCGGCTCCCTTTCAAAAATATTCATCCGGCAAGAAGGAAAAACAAATTTAAGGTTGAAAAGTAGTACGAGGAGGTGCTCCCATGGATAATGAAAAAATCATGGAGTTTATGTCAACTATTTGTTCAGATCTGAAAGAGTTAAAAGAGGGACAAATAAAAGACAGGAAATCCTTAGAATTGATTGCTGCACAAACTGGAAAGTTAACGATTACTGTTGATAATATAGAACACAGGGTAAACAATATAGAAAATAGGCTAAACAATATAGAAAATAGGCTAAACAATGTAGAAAATAGGCTAAACAATGTAGAAAATAGGCTAAACAATGTAGAACACAAGTTTGACAGTATAGAAGACAGGATTGAAAACTCGGAGAGTAGATTTGACAATTTAGAATCAGATATTAAGACAATAAAGGAAATTGTTATTAAGATTGAAAACGAACACAGCAGGAAAATTAATATTTTATTCAATGGCCATTTACAAAACAGGGAAAAAATTGCAGAGCATGATAAACTATTGGATGCATTAAGATAATATAAAAAACGCGGGTCCTCTTGACCGAGATCTTGAGTCCAACCCTGGGCGCCAATTTTAAAACCACGGTACGTCCGTGTTTTTTTATGCCATGGCCAAAACTGACGTTCTCAACACTGCCCTATTCTTTGCCGCTGACTGCACCATCACCCTGACAGCGGTAGGCTTCGCTTACTGCCTGGTAGATTTCTTTGAGGGGGGCGCCGTGCTTGCGGGCGAGAGCAAGGCAGTCTTCGTATTCAGGAACCGCATTGATAATTTCGCCTTCCCATTCACCCACTTTAACACGGGCGCTGCCAAAGCGTGTGGCCACAGTTGTGTGCCTGCGCTGAAGCATCAGTTTCTGCGCCTCAAGGCGGCGTATGCCAAGCGTGGTCGTCTCACGGAAAATCACAGACAGCATTTCTTTTTCTTTCCCGGGCGGGGTTAGTACACGCAGAAGAGTAGCCGGCCGGTTCTTTTTCATCTGTATGGGTGAGAGATAGACATCAAGCGCGCCCGCCGCGAACAGCCTTTCCATCACATACCCGTATATTTCCGGATTAAGGTCGTCTATATTGGCTTCAAGCACCACTGTATCTTCACGCAAAAGTCCTGCCGGGCCACTGCTTAGTTCACCAACCACTGCACGCAGGATATTGGCAATGGGCAGCTCCTTTTTCCCTGCACCGTAGCCACTTTTCAGGATGCGCATGGAAGGCAGAGGCCCGAAAGCCGCCAGCGTGGCAAGCACTGCCGCCCCTGTGGGGGTGAGAAGTTCGGCCTCAATGCCGCGTGAATAGACTGGCACGCCCTGCAGCAACTCCAGTGTGGCAGGCGCCGGCACCGGCAGCAGTCCGTGGGCGCACTGCACAAAGCCTGTGCCCACGTGCAGCGGCGATGAGTGGATAGCATCGGCGCCAAGTGACTCAAGTGCTGCTGCGATGCCCACAATGTCTACGATGGAGTCGACGGCGCCAACTTCGTGAAAGTGTACTTTTTCAGGCGGCCTGCCGTGAATTTTACCCTCTGCCTGTGCCAATCGTGTAAATACCGCAATGCTCATCTCACGCACGCGGGGAGAAAGGCAGCTTTCACGCAGCATCCTTTCAATTTCGCTGAAGTGGCGGTGCGGCTGTGATTTTTCTTCCACTTCCACCGTGACATCGAGGGCGCTGATGCCCCGTTTTAGCACACGTGCTGTTTTAATCTCATAGCCCTCAAAGGGCAGTTTTTTAAGTTCAGCAAGTACTGCCGGAAGCTCTGCCCCGGCATCAAGCAAAGCCGCCAGCAGCATGTCGCCGCTGGCGCCGGCGAAGCAGTCAAAATAAACTACAGCCATGAAAGCACTCCCTTTTTCTATGGTTTTCATCTCAACTCTGCACTACATATTTCTCTTTGCCGGCCGCGATTCCTCTTTTTTGTCCTTAGTCTGCGGCATGTTTTGGCCGCGGCAGGGAAAAGATAATCTGTGCACTCCGCTAAAAATACAGGAAATTGGTGAGAATAATCAAGAGAGACTGAAGGAAGGAATTGGGACTTAATTTGTAGAACAAGTCAGTTTGTACCTTATATGGCATGGAAAGCAGTGATGATTTGAACTGGCCCACACAAAAGGGGACACTGGTGATCAATGCAAGAAACGACGGGAGTGTCAGTACCGGTATACTGCATGCCGCCCGTATCCTGAAGGAGGGCGGACTGGTTGCCTTCCCCACAGAAACTGTATACGGCCTTGGCGCCGACGCCTTAAATGGTGAGGCCGTGGCGCGCATCTTTGCCGTTAAAGGCCGGCCCACGGACAACCCATTAATCGTACATATCGATGCCGTCTCCCACTTGAAGTCCCTTGCCGTCAATATTCCATCTGAGGCCTATGCTTTGGCCCGGCGCTTCTGGCCGGGGCCGCTCACCCTTGTCCTGGAGAGCGCCAGAGTTGTTCCGCCGGAGACCACCGGGGGCCTGGACACAGTGGCACTGCGCATACCACAGCATCCTGTGGCACTGGAACTCATCCGCGCCGCCGCTGTGCCTGTGGCCGGCCCAAGCGCCAATCTTTCAGGCCGCCCCAGCCCCACCACCGCGCAGCATGTCCTTGACGACCTCTCCGGCAGCATCGATGCGGTGCTGGACGGCGGCCCCTGTGAAGTGGGGGTGGAGTCCACAGTGCTTGATATCCGGGGTGGAGAGCCGTTGCTTCTGCGTCCCGGCGGCGTAACCAGGGAGGAAATTTCGGCACTTCTTGGCAGGGAATGCCGCCTGCCCTCCTGGCAGGATGATTCAGCAGCTCCCCCGCCCTCACCGGGGCTGAAGTATACACACTATTCACCGCGCGCGCCTCTTTACCTGGTAAACGGCCACCCGGCCGCAGTGCTGGCGCGCTTGCAGGTATTGGCTCAACATTATAGCGAGCGTGGTAAAAAAGTAGGCCTTCTTATCAGCAGTGAAAATGTAGGTGCTGTGGCCTGTGAACATATGGAAGTGCTGGGCAGCCGCCACGACCCGGCAGCGCAGGCCGTTGTGCTGTTTGCGGCCCTGCGCCGCTTTGACGAGCAGGGGGTGGACGTAATCCTGGCCGAGGGTTATCCCGAAGACGGTGTCGGCCTGGCAGTGATGAACAGGCTGCGCAAGGCAGCCGGCCACCGCATAATAGATGTAAAGTGATGTGAAGCATATGCCTGCAAAACTTCTCTTTGTCTGTAGCGGCAACACCTGCCGCAGCCCGCTGGCTCAAGCTTTCGCCCGCACGCTGCCGCCGGAGTGCCTGGACGGCTGGATAGTGGAGTCAGCCGGACTCTTTGTCCCGCATCCATCAGGCGCAAGCCCCGGGGCTATTGCTGCCGCTGCTCTGTATGGCCTGGACCTCTCGGGGCATACTGCCAGGCAGCTTACGTCTGCCATGGTGACTGGCTCGGAGCTTGTACTTGTTATGGCCGCACACCACTTAACAGCGCTAAAAGAAAGGTTCCCCCAGTTTGCCGCCAAAATTCATACACTGAAAGAATTTCTGGGCGGTGAGGGTAATGTGGCCGATCCTTTTGGCGGTGATGAGTCTGTCTACCGGGCCACGGCGGATGAATTACGTCAGCTTACCATGCAGTTGGCGGAAAAGCTGAGGCAGCGGCAGTGACTGGCAGGAGTTTTTAGTTTGAGGGCGAAAAATATAGGTTTAGGAAAACAGGAGGTTATCATGATAATTGCTGTGGGCAGTGACCATGGAGGCTTTAACCTTAAACAGGAGATTTGTGCATTCTTAAAGGAAAGCGGCTATCCCTACAAAGATTTTGGCACAAACAATGAAGAGTCTGTAGACTATCCCGACTTTGCCCTGGCTGTGGCGCAGGGAGTAGCCGGCGGAGAATACGGACTGGGAATTCTGGTCTGTGGCACCGGTATCGGGGTAAGCATCTCGGCCAACAAAGTGCGGGGCATCAGGGCAGCCCTCTGCCATGACACATTTTCAGCACGCATGTCGCGGGAGCATAATGACGCCAATATTCTCGCCCTGGGAGAGCGAGTGGTGGGCCGCGGTTTAGCCCTCGATATAGTGCGCTCTTTTCTTACCTCATCTTTTAGCGGCGGGCGCCACTCCTGCCGTGTCGATAAAATGAAAACAATTGAAGACAGGCATCTTGGCAGGTCCTGACCCAAAGGAGGAGCAGAAATGTCGACTTTAAAATTATTTGACCCGGACATTGCACGGGCAATAGAGAAGGAACACCGCCGGCAGCAGGAAAAGATAGTATTAATAGCCTCGGAAAATTATGTCAGCAAAGCTGTGCTTGAAGCACAGGGCTCTGTTCTCACCAATAAATACGCCGAGGGTTACCCCGGCAGGCGCTACTACCACGGTTGCGAGTTTGTAGATGAGGTGGAAGAACTTGCCTGCAAGCGGGCCTGCCAGATTTTTGGCGCTGAACACGCCAATGTGCAGCCCCATTCAGGCGCCAGCGCCAACCTTGCTATTTACCTGTCATCACTCAAATGCGGCGACACAATTCTGGGCATGAACCTCGCCCATGGCGGTCACCTGACCCACGGCAGCCCGGTAAATATTTCGGGCAAGTATTTCAATATTGTCTCCTATGGCGTCAGAGCTGATACAAGCCTAATCGACTATGACGAGGTAGAGGTGCTTGCCAAAAAATTTAAACCGCGCATGATTGTGGCCGGCGCCAGCGCCTACCCCCGCATCATAGATTTTGCAGCCTTCAGGCGTATCGCAGACGCAGTGGGCGCCTATCTGATGGTGGATATAGCCCATATCGCCGGCCTGGTGGCAGCCGGCCTTCACCCCTCGCCGGTGCCCCATGCCGAGTTTGTCAGCAGCACCTCGCATAAGACGCTGCGCGGGCCCCGCGGCGGACTGATACTTTGCCGCCGGGAGTACGCCGCCGCCATCGACAAGGCTGTTTTCCCCGGCCTCCAGGGCGGTCCGCTTATGCATATCATAGCCGCCAAGGCGGTGGGATTCATGGAAGCGCTGCAGCCGGAGTTTGCCGGCTACCAGCAGCAAGTGGTAGCCAATGCCAGGACACTGGCTTTTGCCCTCAAAAAGCACGGCTTTGACCTTGTTTCTGACGGCACTGATAATCATCTGGTGCTGGTGGACCTGCAAAGCAAGAAAATCAGCGGCAAGAAGGCGTCCAGCCTGCTGGATGAGGTGGGCATTACAGCCAACAAGAACACCATTCCTTTTGACCCGGAGAGCCCGTTTGTGACAAGCGGCCTACGCGTCGGCACGCCGGCGGTTACTTCGCGCGGCATGGAGGAAGACCAGATGGAAGCAATTGCCGATATGATCGCCGCCATCATACATAACCCGGGCGACAGCGCGGTCAGTGAAAAAGTCCGCAGCCAGGCGGCTGAGTTGAGTGCAGCTTTTCCCATTTACTAAATACTATATATAGGGGTGAGCCCCTTAACTTAAAGGGGGAGAGACTTTGCGGCCTTCATGGGACTTATATTTTATGGAAATCACACAGGTTGTGGCCACCCGTTCCACCTGCCTGCGGCGCACGGTGGGCGCCGTTATCATCAAAGATAAACGCATTCTGACAACCGGTTATAACGGCGCGCCAAGCGGCCTTGCCCACTGCCGGGAAGTTGGCTGCATACGTGAAGCCAACAATGTCCCCTCCGGCGAACGCCACGAACTATGCCGCGCACTGCACGCCGAGCAGAACGCCATTCTGCAGGCAGCCCTCTACGGCGTTTCCATCGCCGGCGCCACTATCTACTGCACCAACCATCCCTGTGTACTGTGCGCTAAAATGATTATCAATGCCGGCATGAAGGAAGTGGTTATCGCGGCGCCCTATCCCGACGAAATGGCGGCTGCTATTTTAGCTGAGGCCGGTGTTAAAGTAAGGCGCCTCGATACAGCGGGAGATGCGGTATCATGCTGAGCAGCAACCGGCAGGGCAGGCGGTTTTCAGCCATGGTAGTTTTCGGCACCCGTCCGGAAGCGATCAAGATGGCGCCTCTTGTCCACGAACTGCGCCGCTGCAGTGAGATTGAAACTGCAGTCTGTGTTACAGCCCAGCACAGGGAAATGCTGGACCAGGTGCTTAAGCTGTTTGCCATCACGCCAGATTTTGATCTTGACATTATGCAGTCAGGACAGACGCTCACAGAAATCACCAACAGGGCGCTCTGCGGCCTGGAGCGGGTGCTTGGCGAGAACAGGCCGGACCTGGTCTTTGTGCACGGTGATACCACCACTACTTTCGCCGGCGCGCTGGCTGCTTTCTACCACCGCATTCCCGTAGGGCATGTGGAAGCCGGGCTGCGCACCGGGCAAAAATACGCGCCCTACCCAGAAGAGCTGAACCGCCGTCTTACCGGCACGCTTTCTGACCTTCATTTTGCTCCCACAGCGTTGGCGCGCAGCAATCTGCTGGCTGAAAATGTCCCGGCGGACAGTATCTTTGTCACCGGCAATACTGTCATCGACGCCCTGCGCTATACAGTGCAGCCGGATTACCAGTTTGCGCGGGAAGAGCTTAACAGCCTGCCAAAAGGCGCACGGCTCCTCCTTGTGGAGGCGCACCGCCGCGAGAACCTGGGAGCGCCGCTTGAATCCATTTGCCGCGCCCTGCGGCGTATTGTGCAGGACCACCCCGATGTGTTTCTGGTTTTTCCCGTTCACAGGAATCCTGCTGTCAGGCAGCCAGTGTTTGACTGTCTCTTGGGCCTGGACCGTGTTATGCTGATAGAACCTCTTGACGTGGCCGACTTTCACAACCTGATGCAAAAAAGTACGCTTATCCTAACCGATTCAGGCGGTATCCAGGAAGAAGCACCATCGCTTGGCCGGCCGGTGCTTGTCCTGCGTGAGGTCACAGAGCGCCCTGAAGCGGTGGACGCCGGAACAGTGGCACTTGTCGGTTTAAATGAAGAGGCAATAGTTGAAACCGCTTCCCGCCTGCTCACCGACGATGCTGCTTACCGGGGTATGGCCGCCGCCATCAACCCGTATGGAGACGGCAAAGCAGCAGCCCGTATCGTCTCCGCCGTGCGTTGGCGCTTTGGCCTTGGCGGCTCAAAGCCGCCTGATTTTACGCCCAAGGAGAGTTCTTCTTTAGAATCAGTGTGAGGTGAACCATGTCACAAAACCTGACAGTAGGTAAAAAAGGTCTCTACCTGTCCCTGGCCTTCAGCCTGGGCTCAGCGGCAGTAATCCTTTATATCACTTTTGAGGAGCAAACACTGCAAAGTGTGATGCGTCTTAATCCCTCTTACCTGGGACTGGCGGCGCTGATTGTTGTGGCTCTCTGGCTGGTTGAAGGACTGCGCATCATGAGCATCACAAAAGCTCTGGGCTACCAGGGTGCAATACGGCTGTTTTCGGCCATGCGCGTATATCTTGTCACTTATTTTTTCGCAGGCATCACGCCCCTTGCCATCGGCGAGTGGCCTGCTCAGATTTACAGCCTCTGCGCCAGCGGCCTTTCCGCGGGCGAGTCTGCCGCTGTTTCTCTTGTACGCATGTTTCTAACCAAGCTGCTCTTTGTAGTAATGGCAGCCTTTCTGCTTTTTATCGACGGTCGCGCCGCCAGAGGCAGCGGCCTTGTCTTTGCACTTTTCCGCTACGCATTCTGGATCATGACTCTAAGCACTGCTGTCTACCTGTTTCTGCTCTGGCAGTCAGGCCTTGCCCACAAGCTCCTGGAAAAACTCCTGCGTTACGCTCGCTTTCGTACGCTCTATGAAAAAAGGCCGCGCATACGCCGTTTTATCAGCGGCCTGCTTGCTGAAGCCGTCCAATTCCAGGAGACAGTCCATCAGATCAACCGTAAAAACATCCTGCACTTTCTCGCACCCCTGGTCTACACAGTCTTTTTCTGGAGCCTCTTTTACAGCATCGCCCCTGTCCTTTTGCTTGGCCTTGGCGTCATGCCCGACATCAGGGCTGTTGTTACCTGGCAGATAATGATTCTGCTCATCATTCCCTATGTCCCTGTCCCCGGGGGGAGCGGTGTGGCTGAATTTGGCCTGGCCACCCTCTTTGCCCCTTTTGTCCCCTCGCACATCCTTGGCGTTTTTATCGTCGCCTGGCGTTTCTTCACTTACTATCTGACATTGCTTATCGGCGGCATCGTAACCTTCGGCGTCAAAAGATAACTTGAACTTGGGGTCAGGTTTGAACTATTGAACTTATTGTGTCAAACTCAAAAGATAAAAGAGGGAGGAATTAGCGTGAAAAAAGCAGCAGTGGTCGGGGCGGTCCGCACCGCCGTAGGCAGTTTTGGCGGCAGTCTGAAAGATGTAAACGCAGTGGAGCTTGGTTCGGTTGTAATCAGAGAAGCGCTGCGCCGCGCCGGCGTTTCCCCCGCGCAGGTGGACGAAGTAATCATGGGCAATGTCCTCCAGGCCGGACTTGGCCAAAACCCTGCCCGCCAGGCAGCAGTCAAAGCCGGGCTGCCCGTTGAGGTGCCCGCCATGACAATTAACAAAGTCTGCGGTTCAGGCCTTAGGGCTATAAATCTCGGGGCCGCAGCCATCATGCTGGGCGATGCCAAAGTGATCGTCGCCGGCGGAATGGAAAACATGAGCCAGGCGCCATATATTACCCCCGCCGCCCGCTGGGGACAGCGTATGGGTCACGGCAAGATAGTTGATACCATGATAGTTGACGGCCTCTGGTGCGCTTTTAACGGCTACCACATGGGTATCACCGCTGAAAATATAGCCGCTGATTTCTGCCTTTCACGGGAGGACCAGGATGAACTGTCCGCGGAAAGCCAGCGCCGCGCTGTGGCGGCCATTGAAAGCGGGCGCTTCAGGGATGAGATTATTCCCGTGGAAATCCCGCAGCGCAAGGGCGATCCCATCATCTTTGCCGATGACGAATTTCCGAGGAAGGGTACAACTGCCGCTGCACTGGCCAAGCTGGCGCCTGCTTTTAAAAAAGAAGGCACCGTTACTGCCGGCAATGCCTCCGGCATCAACGACGGCGCTGCCGCCGTGGTGCTTGTGGATTTGGAAATGGCACAGTCACTTGGCCTGCCGGTGCTGGCTGTGATTGAATCATATGCCTCTGCCGGCGTTGACCCCCGCATCATGGGCACCGGCCCCATTACCGCCACTAAAAAGGCGCTGGAAAAAGCCGGCCTCTCTGTGGAGGATATCGACCTCATCGAAGCAAATGAAGCTTTTGCCGCCCAGGCACTGTCGGTTGTCAACACACTTAAGTTCAAGCGGGAGATTGTAAACGTTAACGGAGGCGCCATCGCCATCGGCCACCCCATCGGCGCCAGCGGCGCCCGCATCTTTGTTACACTGCTCTTTGAGATGCAAAAACGCGGCGCCAATACAGGTCTTGCCACTCTTTGCATCGGTGGCGGACAGGGTGTGGCCACTGTGGTAAAGCGCTAAGACACTGCGCCAACTGTTTGGGCAGTGAGATAGTTCTGAAATTTGTCTGAAGTTTGAACTTTTTGTGAAAATTTTTATCAGCGGCAGGGATTGGTGTTTGCCTGTCGAATAAGAGTATGGTTGTTTAGGCCTAAAACGTTTTTTGTATAATTTCCTGTAAATATTGGGAAAATTTGATGGTTGGGAAGCAGGTGAATCTATGTTAAGATTCAAGCCGGAGGACATCTCTGCGCTTGGGCTTGCGCTGCGCCTGGCCTTAGCCATTGCCCTCCCGCCAATAATAATGCTGTCGCTCGGGCAGTATCTCGGGCGGATTTTAGGCCGTGAAGCATTCATTATCGTGGTCAGTGTCCTTATAGGGCTGTACGTGGGATTCAGACAAGCGATCAGGCTGCTGCTTAAAAAATAGCGGCCTGTGCCTGTGTTTAGGAGCTCAAGTGCGTTTACCAAACAGAGGAGGTGAGGCATTTGTTGGCAGATGTGATTAAGGAAATCCGGAGCGCCGAGGAAAAAGCTGAAGATATGAGGCGGCGTGCCCATATCGACTCCCGTAAGATCCTGCAGGAAGCGGAAAGAAAAGTGGCCGGGATTATTCAGCAGAGTGCGGCTGCGGCCACCGCAGAGAGCAAGGACATTCTTGCTGCAGCCGAACAGGCAGCCAAAGAATTGGCTGTTCCCATAGCAAAGCAGGCAGACGGGGAAATTACCCGCCTGAAAGAAGCTGCACGCGATAAGCAGGAACAGGCAATTAAGCTGGTTATGGAGAGGATCGTGAAAACCTATGGCCATAGCTAAAATGAACAAGGTCTACCTGATAGCCCACCAGGCTGAAAAAAAGGAAGTACTAAGCATCCTCCAGCAGGCCGGTATGGTGGAAATCAGTGACCTTCAGGCTAAGGGCGCCGGCCGGGAGCCATGGGCGGAACTGGTGGAAAGTGACCAGGACCAGGAAGCCCTGCAGGAGCTTGAAGCCGGACTCACTGATGTGCGTTTTGCAATGGACTTTTTAAACCGGCACTACCCGGCGAAAAAAAGCCTGATGGATTCCCTCGGCGGCAGCAAAGCTGCTGTGTCAGTACGGGAACTGGATGCGTCCGCTGTTGAATTGGCACAAATCAGTAAAGATGTATATAGTGCGCTGCGAGCTGCTGATGACAAGCTCATCGCGCTGCGCAACGAGGAAACCCGTCTGCAAAATTTAAAACTGCAGCTGTTGCCCTGGAGCAAGCTGGAGGCGCGTTTGGAAGAAGTGCGTGCCACACCTTCCGCACGGCTGGAGCTTGGCGCCCTGCCGGCTGCGGAGCTGGCGGCCTGCCGGGATAAACTGGCTGCTCTGGAAGCAGTCATCCTGGAGGAAGTCAATGTGGACCGGGGTGAGGCCTATGTATTCGCTGCCTATGCTGCCAGTCTCAGCGAAGAAGCCCAGGCTGTGCTCAAAGAGCATAATTTTAACAAACAGTCTTTCCACGACTTGTCCGGCACACCGTCTGAAAACATTGCCCGCCTTGACGAAGAGCTGGCGGCAGCTGCCGCGGACCGCGACTCAACACTGAAGTCAGCGGGCGAACAGGCCGCTTTTCGCGATAGCCTTCACCGCTACAATGATTTTCTTATCATCGAGCGTGACAAAAAGCAGGCCGTGGCAAGCCTTGCCCGCACCTCCAATTCTTTTGTGGTGGAAGGGTGGATTCGCGAGGCGGACCTGCCTGTGATAAAAGAAAGATTAAGCACTCTGGAAACCGTGGAAATGGTTGCCCGTGCCCCGCTTGACGGAGAAACCTTCCCGGTGGCGCTGGAGAACAAGCGCAGCATCGCACCGTTTGAATTTGTAACCAAACTCTACGGCACACCCCACCCTTATGGTGTAGACCCCACTTTTGCCCTTACGCCATTTTTTATCATCTTTTTCGGACTTAGCATGACCGACGCCGGCTATGGCTTTATCATCGTCGCGCTGGCGGCGCTTGGCCTGTGGAAGCTTAAACTGGGGGGCGGTGGGCGTAAAATCATGTGGGTCCTGCTGGCGGGCGGCATTTCCACCATCTTCTTCGGTGCTTTGCTTGGCGGCTGGTTTGGTGGTCTCATTCCCCTTGAGCCCCTCTTTTTCAACGCCTTAGATGACCCGATGCGCCTGCTGATTTACGCGCTGGCTATTGGCATATTCCAGATATTCATCGGTATGGCCATCAAGTTCTACACCAATGTCAAAGAAGGAAAGATACTTGATGCCATCTTTGACCAGGGCTTTTGGTACCTGTTTATCATCGGTCTCTTGCTGCTTGTGGCCCCCGGGCTGGGGGGCATCGCCAAATTAATGTCAATCGGCGGCGCTGCGGGCCTTGTGCTCACACAGGGCCGGACACAGCCCACTCTTGTTAAAAAGTTCCTTTCCGGTGTGCTTTCCTTATACAATATCACAGGCTACCTCAGTGATGTGCTGTCCTATTCGCGACTGCTCGCCCTAGGCCTGGCCACAGGCGTCATCGCCCTTGCCATAAACACCATGGCTGACGTACTGCCAAAGAATATTTTCGGTTATGCCTTCATGGTCCTATTGTTGATCTGTGGCCACGCGTTTAACCTGGTTATAAATACACTGAGCGCGTATATCCACTCCAGCCGCTTGCAGTATATCGAATTTTACAACCGTTTTTACGAAGGCGGCGGACGAACCTTTGTGCCCTTCCGGCTCAATACCCGACATATTGAAGTGGTACCCGAGTGGCAGGAAGGTACAGGGTCTTGATTTAAAGTGGGTATTCTAGTATATTAGTAAAGTTGCCTGAAAAATTAAGTAAAGCAAAAAAAGGGAGGCAAATAGACAATGGAAGTTATAATTGAACAAATGGGTTTGGCATTTGCTGTATTGGGTGCTGCTTTAGCTGTGCTGCTTGCAGGCATCGGTTCCGCTGTTGGTATTGGTATTGTTGGTCAGACAGCTGCGGGAGTTGTTACTGAAGATCCCGACAAATTCGGTCCCACCCTGCTCTTACAGGCTCTGCCCGGCACACAGGGGATTTACGGTCTGCTCACAGGTTTTCTTATCCTGCTGAGGATAGGCCTTATCGGTGGAGCCGGCGCAGCTGCACTACCATTGGAAACCGGCGTTGCCACCTTTCTCGCCGCGCTGCCCATCGCTTTTGTAGGGTGGTTTTCCGCCATCGCCCAGGGTAAAGCAGCTGCCAGTGGCGTCCTATTGATATCAAAGCGTCCCGAAGAACTCGGTAAAGCCATCATCTATGCTGTCATGGTTGAAACCTACGCTGTGTTTGCTCTTTTAATGTCAATTATGATCCTGTTCAGCATCCAGTTTTAAGGAGGGCTGTCCTGATGTCAGGAGCCGATAAGTTAAAGTCGAAAATTCTGTCCGAGGCAGAGGCCCAGGCCGACCAGGTGCTGGACAATGCCAGGCAGCGTACCGCTGTGGCAGTGGGTAAAGGCGAGCAGGAAGCTGCCGCCAGGATGAAAACCCTGCTTGAACAGGCAAGGCTGCAGGCTGAGGAAAGACTTCGCCGTGCCAAGACAATCGCGGATTTGGACGCCCGCAAAGCCATTCTTTCCGCCAAGGAAGACATGATAGAAGATTCATTTAAACAGGCTCTGGAGCGCCTGCTCAATCTGGAGGCGGCAGCTTACACCGAAATTTTATTCCCCATGCTCCTTGCCGCTGCCCAAACCGGCCGTGAAGAAATTATTGTTTCCCCCAAGGACAGCGGCCTTTATACGCAGGATTTTCTTGACAGGGTTAATCAGGCCCTGATTCAGCAGGGGAAAGAAGGAAAACTCACCCTCTCGGGCGAAAAGCGTGAAATGCAGGGCGGTTTTATCCTGCGCTTTGGCGATGTGGAAATCAACGCTTCTTTTAACTCCATTCTGCGTATGCAGCGCGACCAGCTTGAGCCCGAAGTAGCCGCCATCCTATTCATCGACTAATCAAAATGCCCGGTTTGAGGCCCGGAAGCCGGAATTAATGACCAATCCGACATTCCGACCTCTGACTTCTGTATGGAGGAGGATTAATGATTTGTCAAACAAGGAACGCTATGCCTACGCAGTAGGCAGAATTCGGGCCATGGAAACGCGGCTTTTAGATCGTTCCAAGATAGAGCGCATGGTGGAAGCCAGAAGCGCGGAAGAAGCGCTCAAAGTACTGGGTGAAACCGAATACGGCGAGTATCTGGCTGAGTTCGACAGCGTACACGGCTATGAAGCCATGCTCGACCTTGAACTGCGCCGCATCTACCTTGAACTGCGCCGCATATCACCGGAGCCCGAGCTGATTAACCTTTTTGCTCTTAAATTTGATTATCATAACCTTAAAGTGATTTTTAAAGCCCATAAAATGGGTGAAAAAAGAGACGACCTGCTGGCGGCCGAAGTGGGCAACATCCCAGTATCTGAACTCGCCCGCGCCGTCAGTGATGACGACTACAAGAACCTGCCGCCAAAGATGCGCCAGGCTGCGGAACGCCTGTCAGAGGCTTTCCGTGTCGAGACTGACCCCCAGCTGGTGGATCTCTGGCTTGACCACGCCATGTATGAAGAAATCCTGGAAAAGGCGGACAGCTTCGACTCGCCGTTTATCAAACAGTATTTCACTTACCTGCTTGACCTGACCAACATTAAAACTTATCTGCGCGTCAAGCGCGCTAACCGCTCCAAAGAATTCCTGGAAGCGGCTCTCCTGCCTGCCGGCTCTCTGGACATGACAAAGCTTGTCCAGCCGGCCGAACCGCTTGAAGTACTGGTGGACCGCCTGATGTGGGGCAGCTATTCCCATGTCATAGAGGAAGGAATCCAGTCCTACCATAAAACCGATATGCTGACACGCTACGAGAAGCTGGCCGATGATTTTCTTATCAAGCATATCAGGCAGGCCAAGTACCTGACCTTTGGCCCCGAACCCCTGGCCGCCTACATCCTGGCCAAGGAAAACGAGCTGAAGATGCTGAGGATTGTGATGGTCGGCAAAATCAACCGGCTTCCCACCGAAGAAATCAAGGAAAGGTTACGTGATGTCTATGTATAAGGTCGCGGTAGTCGGCGATAAAGACTCCATTTTGGGTTTCAAGGCTCTCGGTGTGGCCACATATCCGGTCACCGGCGGTGAAGAAGCTATCCGCGCCTTAAGCAGCATAGTGCGTGAGAAAGTCGCCGTTGTTTGCATCACCGAGGCTGTGGCACAGCATATCAGGCCTCAGATCGAGGAACTGAACAAAAAACTGTTGCCTGCAGTAGTACTGATTCCCAACAACCAGGGCAGCCTGGGGCTGGGAATGCAGCAGATTAAGAAGAATGCTGAAAAAGCCATTGGTGCTGACATCTTATTTGGGAAAGAGGGTAGTTAGCTTTGACCGATGAAAGTGTGGGTAGAATTATCAAAGTTTCCGGCCCCCTGGTAGTGGCCGAAAAAATGCAGGGCGCCAAGATGTATGACGTGGTTCGCGTCAGCGACAAGCGCCTGATTGGTGAAGTTATAGAGGTGCGCGGAGAGCGCGCTTCAATCCAGGTTTATGAAGAAACCAGCGGCCTTGGGCCGGGCGAACCTGTCTATTCAACAGGACAGGCCTTAAGTGTGGAACTTGGACCCGGGCTTATTGAATCCATCTACGACGGTATCCAGAGGCCGCTTGACGTTATCTGGAAGATGGTGGGCGACAGGATTACACGCGGTGTGGAAGCAGAATCCCTGGACCGCAAGAAGCGCTGGAATTTTGTGCCTACAGTCAAGGCCGGCGACGAAGTTGTCACCGGTGATATTATCGGCACAGTGCAGGAAACCACCCTGGTTGCTCAAAAGATCATGGTCCCGCCCGGTGTGGCCGGCAAGCTCACTTTTGTGCACAGTGGGGAAGCCACAGTAACCGATACAGTGGCCAAAGTTGAAAAAGACGGCGCCGTCACAGACATCCAGATGATGCAGAAATGGCCCGTCCGCCGCGGCCGCCCCTATAAAGAAAAGCTCTCACCGACAGAACCGCTCCTCACCGGCCAGCGCGTTATCGACATGTTCTTCCCTGTGGCCAAGGGAGGCACCGCCTGCATCCCCGGCCCCTTCGGCAGCGGCAAAACAGTAACCCAGCACCAGCTGGCAAAATGGGCCGATGCTGAAATCATTGTCTACGTAGGCTGTGGTGAACGCGGCAACGAGATGACAGACGTGCTAAACGAGTTCCCCGAACTAAAAGACCCCAAGTCCGGAGAACCCCTTATGAAGCGTACAGTTCTCATCGCCAACACATCAGACATGCCTGTGGCAGCCCGCGAAGCATCCATCTACACCGGCATCACCATCGCCGAGTATTTCCGCGACATGGGCTTCAGCGTGGCCCTCATGGCCGACTCCACTTCCCGCTGGGCCGAAGCGCTGCGTGAAATCTCCGGCCGTCTCGAAGAGATGCCCGGCGAAGAAGGTTACCCTGCCTATCTCGGTTCCCGCGTGGCGGAATTTTACGAGCGCGCCGGCCGCGTCATCTGCAGCGGCAGCGACAACCGCGTGGGCGCACTCACAGCCGTCGGCGCAGTATCACCTCCCGGCGGCGACCTCTCCGAACCGGTCTCGCAGAACACTCTCCGTATTGTCAAGGTCTTCTGGGGCTTAGATGCCGCCCTCGCCTACCGGCGCCACTTCCCCGCCATCAACTGGCTGCTGTCCTACTCGCTCTACACCGAGTCCCTTGACGACTACTACAACGAAAAAATAGGCAGCGAATGGATTGAGATGCGCAGCGAGGCCATGCGCCTCCTGCAGGAAGAAGCCGACCTGGAAGAGATTGTGCGCCTGGTCGGTGTGGACGCCCTGTCCACCCGCGAGCGCCTGATCCTTGAAACAGCCAAATCGCTGCGCGAGGACTTCCTGCACCAGAACTCCTTCCACGAGGTTGACACTTACGCCTCCATTGAGAAGCAGTTTAAAATGATGAAGCTGATTATGATGTTCCACCACGAGTGCCTGCGCGCACTTGACCGCGGCGCAAACCTCCACGACCTCCTGACGCTTTCGGTTCGTGACCAGATTGCCCGCGCCCGCTACCTGGAAGAGAGCAAGATGTCAGAATTTGACCGCATAGAGGCTGTCCTGAAGGAACAAATCGCCAAGGCTAGCGCCGCCGGCGACGACGACCTCGAGCAGCAGTATGTATAGGAAGGAGGGACCGCAATGCTTAAAGAATACCGCAGTATTTCCGAGATCGTCGGCCCCCTGATGCTCATCGAGCAGGTAGAAGGGATTAAATACGGTGAACTGGCCGAAATCGAGATGCAGGACGGCTCTATCCGCCGCGGCCGCGTGCTTGAAGTTTCAGGCGACAAGGCGCTTGTACAGATATTCGAAGGCTCGACCGGTATGAACGTTAATGAATGTAAGGTAAGGTTCCTCGGCAAAGGCATCGAACTCCCCGTTTCCCTCGATATCCTGGGACGCGTCTTTGACGGCCTTGGCCGTGCCCGTGACAACGGGCCAAAGATCATCCCTGAGAAACGCCTCGACATCAACGGCCTGCCCCTTAACCCCTATGCCAGGAATTACCCGTCCGAATTTATCCAGACAGGCATGTCCACCATCGACGGCTTAAACACTCTTGTGCGCGGGCAGAAGCTCCCCATTTTCTCCGGCTCAGGCCTGCCCCACAACCGGCTGGCCGCACAAATCGCCCGCCAGGCCAAGGTGCTCGGCACCGACTCCAAGTTCGCCCTCGTCTTTGCCGCCATGGGTATCACCTTCGAGGAAGCCGACTTCTTTATCACCGACTTCCGCAAAACAGGCGCCATCGACCGTTCAGTGCTCTTTATGAACTTAGCCGACGACCCTGCCATTGAGCGTATTGCCACACCACGGATGGCGCTCACAGCCGCCGAATACCTGGCTTACGAAAAAGGCATGCACGTGCTTGTTATCCTTACCGATCTCACAAACTACGCCGAAGCGCTGCGCGAGATTTCAGCCGCCCGTAAAGAAGTGCCCGGACGCCGCGGCTACCCCGGCTATCTTTACACCGACCTTGCCACCATCTACGAGCGCGCCGGCCGTATCCGCGGCCGTGAAGGCTCCATCACACAGATTCCCATCCTCACCATGCCCGAAGACGACAAAACTCACCCCATCCCCGACCTCACAGGCTATATCACCGAGGGGCAGATTATCTTAAACCGATCACTGCACCGCAAGGGCATTTACCCGCCTGTTGACGTGCTGCCCTCACTCTCCCGCCTCAAGGACAAGGGTATCGGCAAAGGCAAAACCCGTGAGGACCACGCCGACACATTAAACCAGCTCTACGCAGCCTATGCCCGCGGCAAGGAAGCAAAAGAACTGGCCGCTATCCTTGGTGAAGCCGCTCTTTCCGATGCCGACAAACTGTTTGCCAGATTTGCCGACGAGTTCGAAGGCCGCTATGTACGCCAGGGTGAAAACGAAGACCGCACCATCGAAGCGACCCTCGACATCGGCTGGGAGCTGCTGGCCCTCCTGCCGCGCACCGAGTTGAAGCGGGTCCGCGACGAATACCTTGAAAAATACCTGCCCGCCGCCAAGGGGGAATAAGTTATGGAGATCCAGGTAAACCCGACACGCATGGAGCTCAACCGCCTCAAAGGCCGCATGAAAATGGCCCAGCGCGGCCACAAGCTCCTCAAAGACAAGCGTGACGAACTCATGCGCAAATTCCTGGAACTGATCCGGGAAAACAAAGACCTGCGCATAAAAGTGGAGGCCCAACTTTCCCGTTCATTTGCCAACTTCCTGCTCGCCCGTGCAGTCATGTCAGGCGAGACCTTAGAAGAGGCCATTATGTACCCCAAGGCTAAATTGGAACTTGAAGCTACCACAGCCAACGTGATGAGCGTCCACGTCCCCCGCTTCACCTCGCCAAACGGCGACGGGGACTCCGACGCCTACCCCTATGGCTTTGCCAACACCTCCGGCGAGCTTGACACCTCCATTGCCACCCTCTCTGCAGTACTGCCGTCGCTCATCCACCTCGCCGAACTGGAAAAAGCAGTCTACCTCTTAGCCGATGAAATAGACAAGACACGCCGCCGCGTCAACGCACTCGAACACGTCCTTATCCCCCAACTGGCGCACACAGTTAAATATATCAGAATGAAACTCGACGAAAATGAGCGCGGCGCACTCACGCGCCTTATGAAAATCAAAGACATCATCCGCGGCGACTAGCGTCAGGTCTAAAGAATCGAACATTTGCATCCAGCCTTCTTAATAGAAAAAAGCAACTGCAGTATGATCATACTGCAGTTGCTTTTTTAACGGGTAATTTATAATAGTTTTGCTGCATAAGCATCCAATCAACGCTGCTCAAAACGTGCCCTGCTACCTCTCATACCTGCGTTCTTTTAATAATGATTCAGCAATTTTCCCATCCTCACCGGGCATATGTTTTTCCTTTAAAGTTAAAAGAGGATATTCAGGAACAGGACGAATTATTATGGCGCCATCAACTTCCTCAAACAGCAGTTTATCGCCTTTCCTCAAACCAAATTGTTGTCGTATGGATGCCGGAATAGATATTTGCCCCTTCTCAGACAGCGTAACACGACGCAATTATATTACCCCCTAACCTGATACATATATTTCTACTATACTACCTAAGAGGGTTTTTTACTACCATTTATTAAAATGGTGGTTGACTTTTCTCAGTTAATATTAACCCCCAACTTTTCTCATTCAAAAGTACAGGCAGGATTGGCAGCTAAATTTGTTGAATTTAGGGACTTAGTGGCCAAAGAAAGCAGCCTTAAAATAAAGGATGGTTTTTATGAATATCGATAATTGGTTAAAAGTTGTAATGGACTCGTTGTATGACGGAATTTTAATTGCCGACAGCCTGCATATTGTCCGGTATGTCAATCCGTCATATTCCAGAATCACGGGCGTATCCTACGAGGCGATTGTCGGTGAAAAGCTTGTTGAACTGCGTCCCGGCGCCAGGCTTCCCGAGGTAATAGACAGCGGGAAAGAGTTGCTGCGCATTCTCAGGAAAGAGGGAAATACAGACTACGTTGTTAACATGACGCCAATTATTAGAGAGAATAAAATAGTAGGCGGCATTTCAGTGGTAACTGAAATAAACGATGCTTATAAACTAAGTAAAGAGCTGAGCAAATTTTCCAGTCAGCTTAAGAAGCTGGAGAATCATGTCAGGCAGATGCAAAAGGCCAGGTATACTTTTGATGATATTATCTGTGTCGATTCGCTATCCCTGAAAACAAAAGCAACGGCAATGAAAGTGGCAAAAAAAGAGATTAATGTTTTGCTCTATGGCGAGAGCGGCACAGGAAAAGAGCTTTATGCACACGCCATTCATAATGAAAGCAATCGCGCTGGAGAGCCATTTATTGCTGTAAACTGTGCTTCCCTGGAAGGGCACCTCCTGGAAAGCGAACTTTTCGGCTACGAGGATGCCTCATTTACAGGGGCCAAAAAGGGCGGCAAAATAGGCATTTTTGAGGTTGCAAACGGAGGGACGGTATTTCTAGATGAAATCTCTGATATGGATTATGCTCTGCAGGCTAAATTGTATTATTAAACTATGATTGGCCGGGCAACATCAGGGAACTTCGTAACGTGGTGGAATTTTCAGCCCACATGACAGGTGACGATGTAGTAAGTGCCGAGCATATGCCTCCATTGATTAAAATAGAAAGTGATAATAAAAAGGATAAACCAGAGAAACTTTCTGATACCAAGCCTCTTAATATGATTATAAAAGAAGCTGAAATGAGCCGGATAAAATTATTATTACAAAAATACGGCGTCTCTGTTGAGGGGAAAAAGAAAGCGGCCGCTGAGCTCGGCATTTCACTTGCAACACTTTATAATAAACTAAAACAGGATAGTGAAGGTTAGTTTCCAGTATAATAGAAATACGTTTATTGTTTCTATTATATTGGAATTGCTGCAGGCAGTACGTTTATTGATAATGTTTCAATTCAGTTGTTTAAAACATTCTAAGATATTAGAATGAATGATTTAAATTTCTTTAAAAATTCAAAATAATACCTGTATTCTATACATTTATTCTTCTGGCACTATTATTGCATTATTTTCCTTTAAATAAATTTACTAAAGGGGAGGTTGTTATTTTATGTTGGCGTTGATGGGGTTTTTGATTATTGCGATCCTACTGTTTTTAGTATTGACCAAGAAGACCACTGTTCATTTTGCCCTGGTTATTCCACCCATTGTACTGGTTATGTTGTCTGGATTTAGTGTAAAAGAAGTGTCCGGTTTTATCGGCTCAGGAATATCGAGTATTGCCAGTACAGGAATTATGCTTACATTTGCCGTACTTTACTTTGGTGTTATGTTTGATGCCGGTATGTTTGATCCCATAATTAAAACTATAATAAAGATAGCAAAAGGGGACCCGGCAAAAATAGCTGTCGGTACAGCTATAATTGCAATTTTAAGCCATCTTGATGGGTCAGGAGCCAGTACATTTCTTATAACTGTTTCCGCCATGCTGCCCATCTATAATGCTTTAGGCATGAGTAAGGTTTACCTGGCTGTCATTGCCGGCCTTGGCGCCGGCACAATGAACCTTGTTCCTTGGGGCGGCCCCACAATCAGGGCTGCTACCGCCCTCAACGTCGACGTGGTGGAGCTGTTTAATCCGCTGCTTCCCGTGCTTATCCTAGGCCTAATCTGGGTTCTTGTCGCAAGCTAACCTTATTGGCAAATCTGAAAGAGACCGTATTGGCTTTATCAGTGAATTACCCCAGGAAGTATTGGACAGACAGCATATACGCGATGGCGCTGCAGACAAAGGCAGAGGCGAAAAAATGATTATAATTAATATCCTGCTTACTGTGGCCCTTATCTATATGTTGGTTAAAAGTGTACTGCCCCTGCATGCAATATTCATTCTGGGACTGCCTATAGCCCTGATACTAAATTACGAACAATCAAAACACCAGGGCAGGATTGAAGCCCATGCCAGAGGAGCCATTTATACTTCATCCATCATTTTCTCCGCAGGCCTTTTCACCGGAATACTCAGGGGGTCGGGCATGATTACAGCAATGTCCGAGGCTCTGGTTTCCTTAATTCCAACAGCCATGGGCAGGGTCTTACCAGTTATTACCGGGGTTGCCAGTATGCCGCTGAGCCTTTTCTTTGATCCAGACTCCTTCTATTTTGGAGTACTGCCGGTATTAAGCGGGGCCGGCGAAGCCCTCGGAGTGTCATCACTTGCCATGGGCCGCGCAGCCATAATGGGGCAGATGACCACCGGTTTTCCTGCCAGTCCGCTGACGGGTGCTACCTGGCTCTTAATAGGGCTAGCCGGCATTGAACTTGGAGATTTGCAAAAAGCTCTTATCCCAAGAGCATTTATTACCACTTTAATAATGGTTTTTGCAGCACTGATTTTAGGACTAATATAGTCTTTTCGGAGGCAGCGACATGCAAACAATAAGAATCGGCTGCGGCGCCGGCTATGCCGGTGACCGCATTGACTCAGCAGTAGACTTGGCACGTTATGGAAAGCTGCACTATCTTGTCTTGGAATGCCTGGCTGAAAGGACCATCGCCCTTGCCCATCTCAACCGTAAGAGGGATGCCGGCCTGGGCTACGGTCAATTCCTCGAGGAACGGATGACGGCCCTGCTGCCGTTATGTAAGGAAAAAGGGTTCAAAATTATTACCAATCTGGGGGCGGCTAATCCGCTGGCCGCCCTCGAAAAAACAGTGGAAATTGCTGAAAAAACCGGAGCAACCCCTCTGAGGGTGGCAGCGGTGCTCGGCTCTGATGTATTGGAAAAACTGCCGGGAATAGACTGCAGAATATGGGAAACGGGCGCGTCTTTATCAGATTTGCAGCATAAAGCCATTTCTGCTGACGCCTACCTTGGAGTTGAGGAGATCCTCCCTGCATTGCAGGCCGGAGCGGATGTAATTATTACAGGACGGGTGGCCGACCCATCTTTGTTCCTGGCGCCCATGGTGTATGAATTCAGCTGGCCCCTGGATGACTGGCTGCACCTGGGGAAAGGAACTGTCCTTGCTCACCTGCTCGAGTGTGCCTCCCAGGTCAGCGGCGGCTATTTTGCTGATCCTGGCCTCAAAGATGTTCCCGACTTGGCCAATGTGGGCTTTCCCCTGGCGGAAGTTGAAGAAACAGGGGATGGCATTATCACAAAAGTTGATGGAACCGGCGGTATTGTCAGCACCCTTACCTGTAAAGAACAGCTGCTTTATGAAATATACGACCCGTCCTGCTATCTGACACCTGATGTCACCGCAGACTTCAGCAAAGTAATTTTCAAAGAAGCCGCTAAAAACAGGGTAAAAGTGACAGGCGGCAGCGGCAGTGAAAGGCCCCCGACTCTGAAAGCCACCATCGGTGTCTATGACGGCTACCTGGGAGAAGCTATGGTCAGTTATGCCGGCCATAACGCCGTGGAGAGAGCAAAGCTGGCGCGGCAAATCCTTGAGGCACGCTATGCCAGGCTGTGCCTGGACCTGAAAGAAAGCAAATTCGAGCTGGCCGGCATCAATGCCCTGCACGGCCATATCGGCGGGCAGAGCAGGCTTGTGCCATATGAAGTTATTCTCCGTGCAGCAGTTAAAAGTGAAAAGATAGCAGATGCCCAAAAAGCGGTACAGGAAGTGGAGAACTTATGGCTAAACGGCCCCGGCGGCCCTGGCGGGATAAGAAAAGCTGTCAACTTAGTCCTTGCTGCCTACTCCACAACAATACCGCGCAATGAAATAGAACCACAGATTATTTTCAGGGAAGTGATATAACTTGGCCAAAGTTAAATTATATGAAATTGCTCATAGCCGGTCGGGTGACAAGGGTGAAATCACCAATCTTTCTCTCATCCCATATGAGGACAAAGATTACGGGTTGCTGAAAGAGCAAGTCACCGAAGAAGCAGTAAAAGCTCATTTCGGTAAAATAGTTACCGGAAAGGTCGTAAGATATGAACTGGAAATCTTAAAAGCATTTAATTTTGTACTTTACGGTACACGCCCCGGCGGAGTCGCCGCCGCACTTGATTTTGACGCTCACGGCAAATCCCTGAGCTGGGCCCTCCTGGAGATGGAAATTGAACAGGCCTAACCCAACGAACGCAGTAAGTTGTACCTTGACTAGCTGAAGAAAAAAGCCTATAATAAAATTAACCGTATATATCCGGAGGTCTTGACCATGTTGGACAAAAGATTAGAAATTTTAATCAGCAACGATGAGTTTCTCCTTTTAAAGGAAAAAGCCCGGGAAGCAAACTGTTCTATTGGTGAGTTGGTCAGGGAGTCACTGAGAGAAAAATATTTTATAAGAAGTGAAGAAGGAGCTAAAGAAGCTCTTAAAAGAATAGCTTCCGGTGAGTTCGCCTTGCCGGAAGTGATGGAGTGGCAAGAGGTAGAAAGATCTCTCGAAAAGGTGTTCAAAGATGAAGTTGATTGATACAAATATCTTTATTTACGCATCCGGCAAATCCCATCCCTGTAGGCAAAAATGCCTCCAGGTTCTGGAGCAGGTTATATCTAAGCCGACTGCTTTCAATATCAGCTCTGAAATACTCCAGGAAATTCTCCATGTTTATACAAATAAAAAAGATTTAGAGAAGGGGATTACATTGGTGGAAATGGCCTTAAAAATGTTTCCACAAATATTTCCCATCACTACTGCAGAGATTATAACAACATGTACAGTATTAAAAAAGTATCCCGGCCTGAATGCCCGGGATGCTCTTCACGCGGCTGTAGTGATCAATTACGGCCTCGAGGGAATTGTAAGCTTTGACGGGCACTTTGATATTGTAAAAGAGATTAAACGATTTCAACCATAAAGCATATATTTTATTTCTGTATAGTAAAGTTTTAGACAAATTAACTGGTGATTCCGGCAATAAATATATACAGGATAGCTATGGGCATGATGTAACGAATCAGAAAAGACCAGACTCTGCCCCAGTAAAAACGGGGAGAGCCTTTTTTTATTTCTGCCACCGCTTTACCCGTGCTCCATACCCACCCCAGGAAGACTACAAGCAGCAGCCCGCTGACTGGGAGCAAAAAGTTGGAAGCCACAAAGTCCATCAAGCCCAGGATGTCCCGGCCCATGATCAATAAATTTGATAAAACTCCCTGCGAAAGTGTCGCAGGGACTCCAAAAGCAAACACCAATAAACCGATGGTAACTGAAGCTGTTTTGCGGGACCACCCTTTTTGATCAACTACATAAGCTGTAAAGGCAAACAGAGCCGGTATTACAATAAGCCCCATGAGAATGGCGATTGCCACGTCAGATATGCCAATGAGTACGCCCATAGAGTCCCACAAAGATAAGATTAATAAGCTAGGGGTCAGGTCAGAACATTCGCACATTTGCGCACATAAATGTTCTGGATAGTTGGTATTGTCAAGATGCCAGAATTTGTATAGACAAAAGCATAGTTTTTATTTATAATATTGTAAGGAAGTAAGATTCCTTACAATAAGGAGGTTTAGGCCCGACATGAAAAGAGTAAAGGTAACCTCTAAGGGACAAATCACTTTGCCGCGCTCATTACGAGAGAAATTAAATATTAAAGAAGGAGATTATTTGGATGCGTCAATCCAGAACAAAAGTCTGCTGTTTAAACCCGTTCCCGGGACACATGATGTCGAAGTAATACGGGAGCACTGTAAAAAATATAACAGTGAAAAAGCCGACATGGAGGAAACCCGCCAAATTCTAAAAAAAGTACCGTTTTCCCTTTCGGAACGCGCCAGTAAACTCCGGGAGGAATAAATTAATGTCTATTGTAACTTATTTTGTAGATACCAGTGCCCTTTTCAAAAGGTATGTATTTGAGCAGGGATCAAGTTTTATGGACCAGATCTTTTCAGAAAAATCATCCGTCTATATTTCAACTGTCACCCTCTGTGAAATCATTTCAAATTTAAGAAGGTTAGTGGATATTGATAATCTTATAAGTGAAAAGGAATTTACCACTATTAAAGCAGCTTTCCTTGCTGACATCGGTAATGAGATAATTGATATTGTTGACTTGACACCGTCAATTATCTTAAAAAGCCTGGATATTTGCTCTGACGAATATGTTACGCCTTTGGATTCCATTCAGCTCTCCACGGCATTATCTATGGCAGAAAAACCTGTCTTTGTGTGCTCAGACAGAAAACTACTACGGTTAGCTGCAAAATGGGGGCTGCAAGCTGTGAACCCAGCGTGACCTCACCGATGTGCCCAATTTGCATTAAAAAAGCAGCTGTCATAGCATGCCGTTGAAAAAGGCACCTTAATCGATAGTTCACGGTCACCCTTTACTGCATCAACGTTTGAGCCCCAATCATTGACAATTTCCCAGCCTTCTGCTGTCTCTATTACTACGAGCATACAAATGGGACACTTGTTATTAATCAGAAAACAAATTCAGGGTTCCGGTTGCTGTAAATAGCAGCCGGAACCCTGAAATATTATTGCGCCTGTTATTCCCGGACTATGTCTTCTTCGCTGATCAGCGCTTTGTAGTGCCACAGTATATCACCCAGGTGCTGGAGCAGGTGCATATAAATGATGGAAGCCTTTGGGTGGCACGAGCCTTTGCATAATCTGTCTTCGTGCATGCCTGAACTCCTGTCTGCGTCGGTTGTGAGCCTTGCAATCTCTTTTTCCACGTGCTCCACAATCAGCGGGTTACGTGTAAGCAGGGCATCACCGACATGGTGAACAAGTTCTCGTGTGCCGCGCATCAGCTCACTCATCTCTTTTGATGCCACCTCACTGAAAAGCACGTTTTCTTTTACTTTTGTTTCAACATATGACGAAATGCGCATTACATCATAAAACACTTTACTGAAATTGATGGCTGTGGCTTGCATGACCAGAGCCTCTTGGGCAGAGGTTTTTTCGCTGCCCTCGTAGAGCCTGGCAAGGCTCTGGCGCAGCTGCTTAGAAAGGTCTCCGGTCACCTGCTGGTATTTAAGGGTCAGGCGGTGTTTCATAAAGGCTATGTAGATCTCCAGAAAAAGCTGATCCAGCATTTCTACTGCACTGTTTATTTCTTTGGTTGACGTGGTGCTGATTAACTTTTTCAACTTTAAACCTCCTTGCTAATGGGAAATAACCTGCAACTTAAGCGTATTATACCACAAATATTTCTCCCTACCAATAACAGACTTGCAACGCCAGTAATTAAAGTTTGTTGGCGGGAGAATTTTTTTTTGCTTCGACAATATAAATCAGTATAAGCAGGGAAAATTCTGCCAATAATTTCTAATAGGGAGGTGCCGGATATGTCTCGTAAAAATAAAAATTTTTTCCTGGTGGTCATAGTATTGATACTTGTGTTTGCCCTGCGCCAGCCCGGCAGGGCACTCGAGGCGCCGGAGGCATTGGAAGGACTGCTCAAAAGTACAGGCGCCTCTGTCAGCGAAGGTGAAATTCAGTACCTGGTGTCACTGGGCAACAACTTTTGGAGCATGGAAGAGCTGAAAGTAAAACTCCTGGCCGCCGCCGACATCCTTGGCCTCAAAGATGGGGATGTTGTAAGCAGCGAGGGCGCAACCTACCGTGTCCTGGATGTAACGGGAGAGATGACCCTGGGGCCTCTGGCGCACATTGTTGTACAGAGCAACCCCGGCGATAAGCAGCTTGGCATTTCGCCGCAGTCCTACCTGCTGGTCATCTGCCGCGACAGCTCAATTCACAACATTAAGACACTTGCTTCCAGGCTGGAAACCGTTATGCGTCCACTCGCGCCTGGCGGTCAGACCAGCTACTACCTGACAGGCTCTTTGCCGGGAAAATACTCAGGGGATGAAATGTCCAAACTGGCGGAGAAAGCCCTGGAAACAGTAAACGGCAAAGTGGTGGAGGGCATGTGGGAAGAAGAAATCGTCAGCCTGACTGCCTATACGCCCCTGATCAGCCGCCATCTCGGTGCAGGGGAGGACCGGTTTAATCTTAATATTGCTGTCCGCTACGACAGGCACAGTGAGCGCACAGTGATTTGGGCAGGGTTCCCGCTTATACATGGCAGCTATTAAAGCTTTAAAAAACCAAAAAAAGGACAACATAAACTGTTATCTCCAATCAAAAGCTAATTATAGGAATCAAACAGACGGGGGGCGGGCTTATGTGAAAGAGAAAATTAGGATTGAAGGCGGCTTAGAGCTGCAGGGCAGTGTTCGCACCGAAGGAGCAAAGAATGCCTGCCTGCCCATAATGGCGGCTGCTCTCCTCTGCGAGGGACAGGTTGTTCTAAACGACATACCTGCACTGAATGATGTAATGTTTATGTGTTCTGTTCTGACCAGCCTCGGCGCACAGGTTGAATACCTGCCCGCTGAAAAAAGGCTGATCATCGATTCTACCCGCCTTACAAGTACAGAAGCGCCCTACTCCCTGATTCGCAAGATGCGCGCCTCTTTTCTTGTTATAGGGCCGCTGCTTGCCCGTGAGGGCAAGGCGCGGGTCTCTCTCCCCGGGGGCTGCGCCATTGGCATCAGGCCCATCGACCTGCATCTGAAAGGACTAAAAGCCATGGGCGCCGAGGTGGTTATCGGCCACGGCTACATCGAAACAGTCACTGACCGCCTCCGCGGAGAGCGCGTCTATCTCGATTTCCCCAGCGTCGGCGCCACTGAAAACATTATGATGGCCGGCGCGCTGGCTGAAGGCGCCACAGTGATTGAAAACGCCGCTGAGGAGCCTGAAGTGGTGGACCTGGCCCGCTTTATCAATGCCATGGGAGGCAGGGTAGTGGGCGCCGGCACAGACACGATTCGCATCCACGGTGTCTCCAGGCTCAGCAGCACTGAATACACAGTAATCCCCGACCGCATTGAAGCCGGCACTTTTATGGTCGCCGCTGCCATCACCGGTGGTGAGATTACAGTGGAAAATGTTATCCCCACCCATATTGTGCCTCTTATCGCCAAGCTTAAGGAAGCAGGCTGCGATGTTATCGAAGAAGAAAGCCTGATCCATATCCGCCGCAACGGGCAAATCCGTGCTGTGGACATCAAAACCCTCCCTTACCCGGGCTTTCCCACCGACCTGCAATCGCAGATGATGGTACTCCTGACACTGGCCCGCGGCACCTCGGTAATATCGGAGACAGTATTTGAAAACAGGTTTATGCATATTGACGAACTCCGCCGCATGGGAGCGCAGATAAAAATAGAGGGACACACCGCCGTAGTCACAGGCCGCGAGAAAATTTTCGGCGCCCCAGTCAAAGCCACAGACCTGCGCGCCGGCGCCGCCCTTGTCCTGGCAGGCCTGGCTGCCCAAGGCCGCACCGAAGTGGACTGTATTCACCATATCGACCGGGGCTACCTCAATTTTACAGAAAAACTGGCCGCCCTGGGCGCCAAAATATCAAGATCAGAATAGAAGTTTTTTGTTCTAAAAATACCTCCGCCTGCATAAGAATATCTACATCCTCAGGCGGAGGTATTTTTCATGAGCAAATTTCTGGCACTGTCGCTGATATTCCTGATCATTATCATAATAGTTCTCCCCGCTGCCCTTGTGCGGGGCTGCAGTTTTGCCCCGGTCCCGGCGCCGCGCATTGACCGCAGCCCCATTGAGTCCCCTGCCGGGGAGATCAACATCCGTGTCTACCGCCACGACTTAAATGAGATTGTGGAGCTTCCCCTGGAGGAATACCTGGTGGGAGTGGTGGCGGCAGAAATGCCGGCTTCGTTTGGGCAGGAAGCGCTCAAAGCTCAGGCTGTGGTGGCGCGCACCTATACAGTAAACCAGATGATTCACTATGGCGGTCCAGGCTGTTCCGTCAACCCCGGCGCCGATATCTGCACCATTTCCGGCCACTGCCAGGCCTGGGAGACTGAAGAAGACTCTCTTGGCAAATGGCCTGCCGCCGATGCCGCCGCCCATCTGAACAAAATCCGCCAGGCAGTGCGTGATACCGCCGGCAAAGTGATAACATATGACGGTAAACTCATCGACGCTGTCTTCCACTCTACCTGCGGCGGCCAGACAGAAGACAGCGAAAAAGTCTGGAGTACAGCTATGCCCTACCTGCGCGGCGTGGCCTGCACATACTGCGAAGGCACGCGATGGTGGCTCACAGAGCAGAAATTAAGCTCGGCTAAATTTGCCACTAACATCCTGCCTTATGTTACTGCAGTTCCCGTCTCCTCCGCCGGCCGTCCGCTGCTTGAAGCGGCCAGCCGCAGCGATTCCGGCCGTGTGCTCACACTGCGTGTCGCCGGGGAATCAGTGAGAGGGCGCGACTTCCGCAGCGCCATGGGCCTGCCTTCCACCAATTTCACCTGGAAAATTGATGGTGAGCAGATAACTTTCACCTCACGCGGCTATGGGCACGGTGTGGGCCTTTGCCAGTATGGTGCTGATGGACAGGCCAAAGCAGGTAAAACCTACGAAGAAATCATCAGCTACTACTATACCGGGATCGAAATGGGGACACTGTCACCCTGGCAATAAACGAATAATCAGGTAAATTTTGGACATAATACCTCGCAAGAGGTGATGTCCGGATGAAAAAAAATATAGCTCCCAAAGCGGCGCTGCGCAAGATTCGCCTGGGCCGCAGGGGAATGATCCTGCTTATTTATTTTCTCATGATTGGCCTGATGATAGCATTTGTGGCCTGGCGGGGCGTGACTGTGACCAGGCTTGAACTGCCTCCCCCGGTATCTGAAACCGGGGCAGCAGAAACCGATGCCGAACCTGATGTGGCAGCAACCGCCCCCTCCGTCCCGGTTGATGAGGACTATGTGGCTGATACCACAGTGGAAGAAGAAAATCCCGCCCCTGTTGTCTCAGCACCCAGTGGGCCTATGCTCTGGCCCGTGGAAGGAGAAATCCTGATTGGCCATCATGAGTCCTACTACATCGGCAGCGTGCGCCATCTCCATGTTGGCGTGGATATAGCCGCTGAAGCAGGAACCGTGGTAGCTGCCGCCTGGCCCGGTGTAGTCATTGATGTCCGCGCAGAAAGCGCCTTGGGATTAATGGTGGAAATTGACCACGGTGGCGGCTTTATCAGCCTCTACGGCAACCTGTATGACGTATTTGTAAATGTAGACGATATAGTAGAAGCCGGCCAGGCAATCGCGGAAGTCGGGCAAACAGCCAGGCTTGATGCCGGTGAAGGCTATTTCCTTCACTTTGCTCTTTACCGCGACGGCAGGGCTGTTGACCCTGTAAGAGAGCTCTCCCCCAGGTAATTTTAACCGGCCTGCAATCTGGGCCGGTTTTCCTTTGCTTTCCTGTCATAATTGGCCCATCCCGACATATATTTTTTAACAAATGTTAATAAGGGGGCGGCCAGATGCAGGACTATATCGAGCAGCGTATCCTGGAGGTCAGCAATTATATGCTGGAGACAGGTGCTACAGTAAGACACGTGGCTCGTGTGTTCGGTGTTTCCAAATCCACAGTTCACAAGGATCTCACAGAGCGACTCCCCCACATAAATCGCTTTATCGCCAGAGAAGTCAAGTTAATCCTGGATAAAAACAAGGCGGAACGTCATCTGCGCGGGGGCGAGGCCACACGCAAAAAATATCTTACTGAGGAAAAATAAAGCAAAAAAAAGGAAAATAGGCCCATCTGACGAATAAAACACCAGACGCAAACGTGATAGACAAGCTATTGAAGACATGAGGTGATGGCGATGAATTTAGGTTCCGATATGGGAATTGACCTTGGCACTGCTACGGTGCTTGTCCACCTGCGAGGCAAGGGTATTGTGCTCCATGAACCGTCCGTGGTTGCCATTGAACAAAACACACGCAAGGTCCTGGCTGTAGGCGAGTCGGCACAGCGCATGCTGGGCCGCACACCCGGCAACATTACTGCCACCAGGCCGCTGCGTGAGGGTGTAATCGCAGACTTTGAAATTACAGAAATAATGCTCCGCCATTTTATCACCAAGGTCTGCGACAAACGCCGCCTCTTTCGCCCCCGTGTCGTTGTCTGCATCCCCGCCGCCACCACCACCGTCGAACAAAAGGCAGTAATCGAAGCAGTGATGCGCTGCGGTGTCCGTGAGGCTTTCCTGGTAGAGGAACCCCGCGCCGCCGCTCTCGGCGCCGGACTCGATATCTTCCAGCCCAGCGGCCACATGGTAGTAGATATCGGCGGCGGCACAACCGATGTAGCCCTGCTCTCTCTCGGCGAAACAGTGGTCACAGAAAGCGTGCGCGTCGGTGGAGACAAGTTTGACGAAGCCATCGCCCGTTATATAAAACGCGAGTTTAACCTCCTCATCGGCGAACGCACTGCAGAGGCCCTCAAAGTCGAAGTCGGCACCGCCTACTCCGGCAATCGCCTCCGCGAAGCGGAAGTCCGCGGCCGCGACATGATATCCGGCCTGCCCCGCTCCTTCCTGGTCACAACAGACCATGTGCTTGAAGCTATGCAAGAACCCCTTGACGATATTCTCCACTGCATCAAGCGCCTTCTTGAAAGGACACCGCCCGAGCTCGCCGGCGACATCATCGAACACGGCATAGTTATGACCGGTGGCGGCTCCTTGCTGGACGGGCTTGACAAAAGGTTCAGCGAAGAGACAGGTGTCCTGTGCTATGTGGCTGAAGACGCCGTGGCCTGCGTGGCCAAAGGCACAGGCTACGTCCTGGAGCACCTGGAGAAGCTCGTCCACACACTGATCTCGCCAAAACGCCTGTCCGCAACAATCTAACAAAATAATTCAGCTCAGGTTCGCTACGCCATTTGATATCATAGCAGAAGGTCTTTACCTTCTGTTTTTTTTGCATAATTAATTTAACAGCATAGTGTTACGATTATAAAAAATGTGCTACAATAGATTTAATAAAATTTTTGGAGGTTGTATTCATGCATATACCCGACGGATTTCTAGACACCAAGACTTGGGTTGCCACGGCTGTGTTGGATCTGGCGGCAGAGTGGGCCGATGATGTTATTATCATTGCGGGCGGGCGCTGCCTGGCGCAGGGAGGGACAGACCTTTTGGTAAACGAGCAGATAATTGAAGAGGCGCAACTCTGCTTTCCGGTAGTGGCGCGCATATTTAAGGAATTGCCCGAATTGGCGCCGGATGTTCTTCCCAAAAACGTTTTGGAAGCGTTTCACTAATTCGGTCGTGGCATTTTACTAAATCTTAGCTGTTGGTTAAAAAGCAAAAGATATTAGTTGCTGAAAAAGGAGCAACGCAAAGATACCTGAAATCATATTTCCAGACAGAGGATGCAGGAATTTTTACTGTGAGGGAGATACTTTGGAATAGTTAACTAATCAGAAGGGGGAAAATTTTTGTCTGAGCTGGTACGTTTTGGCATATCAATGAATGAACAACTCCTTGATAAATTTGATAAAAGAATAGTTGCCCAGGGCTACGCCAACCGTTCCGAGGCAATACGGGATCTTATTCGCAACCGCCTGGTTGAGCTGACCTGGGAGAACGATGACCAGGATGTGGCTGGGACGATCACACTGGTCTACGACCATCATGTGCGCGGACTTGGCAGTTTGCTCACAGAACTGCAGCATGAGTCACATCACCTGTTTTTGTCCACCATGCACGTCCACCTGGATCATCACAACTGTTTGGAAGTACTGGTAGTGAAAGGTCAGGCCGGCCATGTACAGATGATAGCCGACCGCTTGATAGGCACCCGCGGCGTTAAACACGGTAGACTTACCATCACCTCAACAGGCCGTGAACTGGTCTAGTTTAGGGCAAGTTGTCCAGATTGATTTAGTCCCCAACTTCACCCAGCACTTCGTCAAGCAGCTTGTCTTCTTCCTCGCAGCCACAGCCGCCCACAGTATGCAGTAATTTCATTAAATCTTCAATTTCACCTAAAATATCATAATAGTCCGAAATATCAAGCATTACCGCCCTTACACGCTTGTCTTTGGCCACAAACACAGGACCTTCACAGAGGCTCTCAATAATCTCTCCCAGTTTCTTCCTTACATCACTTTCATGCTTAATCCTTATCCTGCCCATCTCAAGCCCCCAACTCCATCACATCAGCCTCCGGTTTTTCCCGAAAACCTGCAGCATTTTTTTCAGTCCTATAACTATTATCCAACTACAGTCATCCCCTCTCTAGGACTATTATATCAAAAATTATCATCACCCCCAACAAAAAAAACCCTCCTGCGAAAATATCGGTAACGGGGGAGCAAATAGGAGGGAACTACATGAAAAAACTATTGCTCCTGCTGCTGGTCCTGATAATGGTATTTATACCGGCCATAGCGGCCGCCCAGACCGGCAGCGAAACGACAACCGAAGAAAATCAGGTTGTCGAACAGACAGAAGGATCCGAAGAGGGCCAATCCGAAGGCGACGAGGACTCAGACACCGCAGAAGAGGAAGAAGGAGACAGCGAAGACTCAGCAGATGAAGAGGGCGATACAGAAGAAGAAGCCGAAGCTGACACCGAAGATGAAGATGAAGCAGACACCGACGCCGACACAGAGGATGACGAGGAAGAGAATGAGGAGGAAGCCTCTGCAACTGGCCTCACACCGGATTCACCGTTTTACTTTATCAAGCTGTTCTTTGAGAAAATCCAGGTAATGTTCACCTTCACATCCGAAGGTAAAGCAGAAAAGCTGCTCCAGCAGGCTGAAACACGCCTCGCCGAGTTGGCTGCCCTGCCGGAAGAAAAGCAGGCGCTCTACGCCGAAAAGCTGGCCAAAGCCTTCCTGAAGGCCATGGAAAAAGTGGACAAGCTCCTGGCGGAAAGTGAAGAGCCAGACCAAGAAGAAGGGGATGAAGAAGAAGACAGTAACATTGAGGAAGACGGTAACATTGAAGAAGACGAAGAAGAGGATGAAGACGACGGCGATGTGGCCGACGCATCTTTACAGTCTCACCCTTCATTAATGGCACTGCAGGCCGCCTGGGAAAAAGTACCCGAGCAGGCCAGGCCCGCCCTGGAAAAAGCTATGGTAGTTTCTCAAACAGGGAAAATACGCAGCCTCCAGGTAAAAGAGGCCAAACTGAACGGTGAAAAAGCAGGACCAAACCAGAATGCGCCGGGCCGCGCTAAAGAAGCTTCGCAGGAAGTAGAAGAAAAAGTAGAAGAGGAAGTAGAAGAGCTCTTAGGTGAAGACGACGAAGATGAAGAGGAATCTTAGATTGTAGCTGAGGAGTGATAAAAAAGATGACCCGGGTACTATTCTCCCGGGTCATCAATATCACTCTGTCAAACCCATTGTAGTGCCATGTAGTTCCTGTGCTTGTGCTGGAAGCGGCTACACATTTTACTAACGCTGCTAGGGTGTCTTTATAAAAGTATTATTTATTTGGTAACCATTCAAAATCTTTACTTACACTGTATCCCAATAAAGTAAACCTGACTGACCACCAGTTATCTCCTTTGTGATCAACCAAACTGTTAGACGGGACCCAATTAGGCACATGTTCATAGAAATCATAAAAATATACTGAAACTGCAATTTCACGGTCCGGATATACTTGGCTTACCCTTTGTACCATACTTAAAAGCCAGGTTTCTATTTCTTCCCAGTGGTTGTCATCAAGTGCAAGTATCCACTGATCTATGCTCTTGTCATCGAGGCGGATAGGAATGCTGATAACATCGTCAGACTCATATACGCTTACACTTGGGAACCAGACCAGGTGTTTGCCGATTTTTCTAAAAGAATAGTTATCAGATAACTCCCGCGCCAATTGCTGGGGGGTAAGTTTTTGCGGCAGAGAAAATATGTTGCGCAGTTCGTTTTCAACACTAAGGGAAAGTGCCATTCTACCTCCAAGTAGCGTTATTAGGGATATGCTCTTTTCCCCTTGAAGGTATACCTTTACAGTGGAATCCAGATTATTTGTAGGAGTAATCAATATGGGTACATTTAATTTGGCGGCCAATGCTGCTCCGGCTAACACATCGGGGAACACGTCATCCCTGCTGAAGAAGAAATTGGTGCTGCCGGGCATGAGTAGCTGACTGACTGCTACTGCTGTCGCATTAACAGTGCTTCCGGCCACCCGCTGTACACCGGGCAGATTATCTGCAACCGCGGCAGAAACCGCGGCAGTGTTACCGATTACAATGGTTTCATTGATTTCCGCCTCTAAGAGGTAGTCCTGTGTTGCTTGGGGCAATGAATCTTTTTGTGTCAACAAAACAGGAATCCCTTCTCTTGCCGCATACGGTCCGGCTACAAGAGCATCCTGAAAGGTTTCCCCTGTTGCTACAACAGCTTTATTTACAGGTCCGAGTGCATTGGCTATTTCCACAGCCGTCTCGTAACGGTCCGCTCCTCCATAACGTTCAACACTAAGGCCAATAAGCTTAAGAGTATTTTCCACACTGAGTGATACCGCCTGTTCTCCTCCGAGAATAATCGCCTTCTTGGTACCAAGGCGCTGTAGTTCCAGTTCTGTCAGCGGATGCAGCCTGTCGGGGTATGTCAGTAAAATAGGGGAATTATGCTTGTATGACAGCGGCGTACCTGTAAGAGCGTCTGGAAAGTCGTCGCCCCTTGTAATAATCACCGTATCAGCGTTCTGCCAACCCTTTTGACTTATTCTTACCGCCGTCTCATAACGATCTTCACCGGCTAAACGCTCAATCTGTACTTGGTTCTGCGTAAATCCAAAGCTCTGCACAAAGATTACAAAAAATAAAATAAGTACTATAAAAACAGCAACTCTCTTCAAAATGTCACCACCTCAGTATTTTGGACGTACTGGAACAAAAAAAGTTCCTGAGTGTCAAAATTATTATAACAGAAAACTGTCACTACCCCCAAAAAAAATTTTTTCCAGTCGAAAATATTAAGTAGCAGCCTAGAAGGATTTTCCCCGCCTGGCAGGAATCCGGTCAAAATCGGCAGAATACAGGTATCCGAAGTATGCCTTAAGGTGGGTTCTTATGTTTCAGGTCACGGGGAACATCCACATTCACACTACATACTCTGATGGGCACGGTTCAATAGACGAAATAGCACTTGCCGCCTATAAAGCAGGGCTTGACTTTATTATCGTCACAGACCACAACACACTGCGCGGGTTACCGGAAGAAGGCTATCATCAAGGCGTCCTGGTGCTCGTAGGCAGCGAAATCAACAAAAAGAAGAACCACTACCTCGCCCTTCAGGTCAGCGAGGATATTCCTGTCAACGACGAAGAACCTCAACAGGTCATTGACAACGTAAACTCCCAGAAGGGAATCGGCTTTATCGCCCACCCGTTTGAGAAAGGCACCCCGCTGATAAATAACGGCGAGTGCTTCCCCTGGCTTGATTGGGGTGTTACAGGCTTTACCGGCATAGAAGTATGGAATTGGTCCTCACAATGGCGAGATAGCTTTCAAAGCATCCCCCGTAGCCTTTACTACTCGTATTTCAAGCCGGCAGGCCCCATTAAAGGTCCTTGCCGCGAGTCATTAGCCCTTTTCGATAAGCTGTCTCAAAAACGACACATAGTAGCCATCGCCGGCACAGATGCCCACGCTTACCCCCTCCGGAAAGGCCCCATCAGGCGCACCATGTTTCCCTACCAGTACCAGTTTCGTACCATAAACAACTGCATAGTCCTCGAGGAGCCGCTCTCCTTTCAACTCGCTGTTGCTAAACAACAGATTTACAGCGTCCTTCGCCGGGGTAGAAGCTTCATAGTAAACAGCCTTATAGGGACCGCCGCCGGGTTTTCTTTCACCGCCACCAGCGATGACCGTGAATATCACATGGGAGAAGTTGTACCATTGGGCGAAGTGACAGGACTCCACATCAAGTGCCCGTATTACCTAAAAGGAAAGCTTAAGCATCGTATTTTCCTAAACGGACGACTGCTGGACGAAATCAAGCGATGTAATGTGACAGTCCGTGTCAGGGAACCGGGGGTCTACCGTCTCGAAGTTCTTTGCAACAACAAGCTCTGGATACTTACAAACCCCATTTATGTTAATTATTCATAGCAAATGGCTGAATTGGTAAAAAAACCCTTGAAATACAGGTTGATTTAATGGTAAAATTTACTGTGATGTACTATGCCCATTTTTTTTAGGTAAGCTGCGAATAGTATGGCATAAACATAAAACCTTTCCTGCTTGGTACTAGCGCCCGTCATTGGGGTGTTGTACATAAGAAACCCGTGCACAGTTTTCTTGGGTTAAAAAGTTTACTGAAAGGGGTGGTTACTGGAAGAGCCAGTAGGATTTTATAGGCTTCAAATGTATCAGTTGAAATTAAATTCTAGGAGGGAAAACTGGAGAATGATAAAACGCAAGATTAAAAAGACTCTATCACTTATCCTCGTTCTTGCCATGGTTATGACTCTCTTCGCCGGCGTTACATTTGCCTCTACCACTTCAGTCAGAATTTCAGGGGCAGACAGAATCGCCACTGCCATCGAAGTTTCCAAGGCAGGTTGGGCCTCTGCCGGTACAGTAGTCCTGGCAACTGGCTGGAACTATGCCGACGCTCTTGCCGGCGCACCGCTGGCATCCGCATTAAACGCACCAATCCTGCTCACAAGGGCTAATGCTCTGCCCGCAGAGACAAAAGCGGAAATTAGCAGGCTTGGCGCCACTAAGATTATCATCCTTGGCGGCGAAGTCGCTGTTTCTGCAGAAGTTGCCGCTGAGCTCTCAACTGCCGGCCTGACTGTGGAAAGAATCGCGGGTGCTACCAGGGTTGAGACCTCAAGGCTGATTGCAGCCAGAACCAACGCTACCAGCGCCTTTGTCGTGGACGGCTGGACCAGCTTCACTGAAGCCCTTGCCGTTTCCGGTTGGGCTGCCAAAGCCGGTATCGCTATCATTTATGCCAATGATGCTCAAGGCACTTACACTTCCTTGCCGGGCATCACCAGTTACACTTTGGTAAAGGGCATGAATTATACTGATATCTATGACCTGTCCCTTAAGATGGCTGCCAACTATACCAATGCTCCCGGTGTCATCTTCGCCACCGGTAAAGACTTCCCTGATGCCTTTGTCGGAGCACCCTATGCTGCCAAATTGGGCTATCCCATCATCCTGACAGATGATGCTTCCGCTGCTGTAAATAAGTGGCTGGAAGACAATAAAGCCTCAATTAAAGGCAACACCGTAGTATATGGTGGCACAGTAGCTTTTGCTGAAAACCTCTTAACAGAGCTTAAGAAGCCATTAGTAATTGTAGAGCCGCTCGCAGTTGCTTCTGCATCCGCAAGCAACCTTGCTGAAATCGTTGTCAAGTTCAACCAGCCTCTTGATGCAACAAAAGTAGTAGTAGCTAATTTCACTGTTGGTGGCGCTAACGCAGCCGCTGTTGCTCTCAGCGCTGACAAAACAACTGTGACTGTAACTCCTGCTGCCATCTCGGCCACTAACCAGGCTACTTACGCGCTTGTTGTCAAGAAAGCTGTTGGAATTGCAGCAGACTATGCTAAGTCAGTACTGGCTATGGATACCCAGATCCCATTCGTAACCGGTCTTACCCTGACTGGTCCTACAACTTTCGATATAACTTTCAGTGAGCCAATTAAAACAGCCGGTAGTGTCATGATTAATAATGGCATCTATGGCGCTACAGTTGCTGGTCCTGTTGGCAATAAGGTAACTGTTACCACAGCTGCTCTTGCTGACGGCGACTATACCGTTAAAATTATCGGATATAAAGATTATGCAGATTTCACCATGGATACCGTTGAGCTGACTTTAGCATATGCGAAAGATACCGCAGCTCTCGTAGCATCCATTAGCTCTGCAAAGCAAACTGAAGTGAAAGTGAAGTTCAGTAAGAAAATTGCAACAGTTTTAAACGCTAATCACTTCTATCACACATTCTCTGCCTATAATCCCAATACTGCTACAACCACTGACAATATTACTTACACTTTAACCTTCAATGCATATCCCATTCCGGAGGGCAGCTTTAACCTCGTTGTAAAGGCTAACGACGGCGGTGCTGTTCCGGTAAAAATAACCGATGTATGGGGCGTTGATTTTGCTGCTAATACTACTCTTGTTGGTAGTGTAACGGCAGATACTACTCCTCCCACAGTAGCTGTTAAAGAAGTCGTTGACGAACAGAATGTTAGGGTTGAGTATAGTGAAGCAGTAGCCGGTGCTACCACTAGTGCCAACAATGTTGTGAAGAAGGCTGACGGTACTACTGTACCAGGCATAAGTGTTACAAATGTTTCAGGAAACATTTATAACATTAACCTCGGTGCTGTCATGGCCGGCGGCGTATACACAGTTACCATTTCCAACATTACTGATACAGCTTTGGCCCCGAACGCAATGGCTGCCACAACGTTGAGCTTTACTATTACAGATAAGACTCCTCCTGCGGTAAGTTCCATTAAATATGTTAATACTGCTGCTGGAACCCCTGAGTATCTGTATGTAACTTTCAACGAAGCTATGGCTACTTCCGGACCCGGTAGTGTATTAGATGTAAACAACTACAGGCTCGGTACAGTTAAGCCGTCCGCGGTTACCGCGTTTGGAACCAACAAATATCGGTTAACTTTTGCAGATACCACAGTATTTAACGGCGCTACCTTCACCTACGGGCAATTGGCTGATGTTTCAGGCAACAGCATGGTAGCACTTTCAACATCTGTTGGTCTCGTAGCCGGAGATGCCGAAGCCGAACCGGTTCCCGGAGACATCACAATTAAAACCAAGAGCCTTAACACTATCGAGATTGTTGTAAACAAGGTAATACCTCAAATTCTTGCCGCTGACATTATTGTAGACAATAATGCCGTGCTGGAAACTCCTGCGATGATTAGCTATACTAATGACGGCACAAAAACTACAATAGTAGCGACACTCAAAAACGTATCAGCACTAACCGGTCCCAGCGCTGTGCCTACCAAGGTAACATTTGCTGCGGGTAAGCTGGTAACAGATACTGGTATAGCCAATACTCCTGCCATTAACGTAACTACCATAACTGATAATGTTGCTCCTTCCGTAGTTGTCCCCTCTCCCGCAAACGTTAATGCAACTACTGGCCTTATCGCACTGACATTCAATGAAGACGTTGGATATAAGACAGGTACCGACGCATCATTGTTAGCCACTGATTTTGTTATCACCTATAAGGGAGCAGCTTTAGTCGCTGGTGTTGATTACACAGTATCTGCATCGGCACAAGGGTCTGCAGGTGTGGTTACAGTAGGTATAGCCATCACCAAGACTTTAGTTGTTGACGAAAATGTTACCGTAGCCGTATCAAATGCTAACTATCTTGTGGATTCTGCAGGTAACAAAGCTAACGCCTTCAGCATTACCTACAAAGTGAACTAGCATTCCGAGTTGTTTCTAACAACTAAGTGACACAAGAATGCCCCTCGAGAGAGCGATCTTTCGAGGGGTGTTTCTTCTTATTCATTTACATACAAGGATTTACAGAGATGTTGTCGAATGTTTTATTGTTGCAAAGCTGGAAAGTAAGCCGATGCAGAAAAGTAAATCTGGGGGTGCATTGTGAGACAGTTCAGAAAGATTCTTGCTATTACATTAGTATTTTTGATTATAACGTGTTTTGCTATGTCTGCCGTTTTAGCTGTCAGTCCGGTTTTAGACGAAGTACGGGATTTGATAAGGTCCTATTATGTGGATGTGGTACCTGAGGAGATACTTAATGCTGCTATCATCGGAGAAATTCTTGACAGTCTTGACATCAACACCTCCTACCTGTCGGCGGAGCAGTTTGCCAAATTTCTCGAATCCATGGAAGACTTGAGTTTTTCCGGCATCGGTATCTACATAGACACACACGAAGACGGCATCCTGGTGCAGTCCGTGATCAGGTATTCCCCTGGTGAAGAAGCGGGGCTGTTGGCAGGAGACGTAATTATCAGGGCCAACGGCTGGTCGATGAAAGGGATGACCACTGAAGAGGCAATAACCATCCTGAGGGGCCCCGAGGGCACTACTGTAAGCCTTTTCCTGCGCCGCGGAGATAAAGATTTGAACTTTGATGTAATTCGGAGGAAAATTGTCATCCCCACTGTTACCGTTGACGTTTTAAACGGCCATATCGGTTATATCGACCTTAATTCCTTTGGCGGCGACACAGCCCAGCAGTTTGTGATTGCTATTGAAAATTTAAAGGCCCGTGGCGTGGACAGCTGGATTATTGATTTACGCAACAATACAGGCGGCTACCTCTACACGGCCGTAGATATTGCCGGTCATTTTATCGGCAGCAAAACGGCTGTGCAGATAGTGGACAGGGAAGGCACTGACTATCTGACTGGGACTGACCACAGTTACCTGATTGAGCAGCCGGTAGTTTTTCTGGTCAATGATTATAGCGCCAGTGCTTCTGAAATCCTGGCTGGTGCTGTGAGGGACCATGGTGATGCTGTTTTGGTGGGGACAAATACATATGGCAAGGGTTCGGTGCAGACGCTGTTTGGGCTGTCTGACGGAGGTATTTTAAAGCTTACCACCTACAGATTTTATTCACCGCTTGGCGACCCCATAGACGGAGTGGGCTTGACACCCGATATTCTCCTGGTTGGCGATGAGATGGATGCGGCTGTGGAGCTGTTGTCTCGCTATGACGGCAAGGGGCCGTTTTTAAAATTGGAGGCGAGTCACAACCGCGTTTTTATTGATGAAACAGTTGAGGTTAAAGTAAACTTTACTGCTGCCGGTGCCGGCATTAGTGGGCGTAACCTGTGGCTAAACGGGGAAAACAATGTGGCAGAGGTGTTTACCTCAAGTGATGGCAGCGTGGGTTTTACACTGACTCCGAGAGTGTCAGGGATTATTACAGTTACAGATATCAGGACAAAACAGCAGGCAGAGATTGTTGCCATGCGTAAAGAGGACCTGGTGCAGAGGACAGCGGGGGAGAACCGCATCCGGACGGCTGTAAATATATCGCAGCAGGGCTGGGCGACCGGGGCGGGTACTGTAATACTGGCAAGGTCGGATCATTTTGCCGATGCGCTGGCAGGTACTGTGCTGGCGGCAAAGTATAACGCACCGGTGCTTTTGACTAGCACTGCTGCAGTGTCAAGTGATGTAAAGGACGAGTTGGCGCGACTAAAGCCCACCAGGGTAATCATCCTTGGCGGGGAAAATGCCGTGTCTGCGGCAGTGGAAAATGAGCTAAAGCAGTTGTACGCCGTGGAGCGTATTGCCGGCGCCGACCGATTTGAGACGGCGGCGAAGATTGCCGAAGCGATTGGGCCATCAACGGAAGCCGTTGTGGTGAACGGGCTTGACTTTGCCGATGCGCTTTCGGTTTCTGCTTATGCCGGAAGCCAGGGCATTCCCATCCTACTTATCCGGAAGGATAGTGTGCCTGCTGTTACGCTGGCGGCCCTCAACTCGCGGGGAGTGAAAAATGTGACAGTGGTGGGCGGTGCCGCCGCTGTCAGCGACGCTGTCTTGCAGGCGCTGCCCGGCACGAAGAGCCGTCTTGCCGGCAGTGACCGTTACGCTACCGCGGTGGAGGTGGCGAAGGCTTACCCGGCCAAAAAGGTGTTTATAGCACGTGGCGACGACTTCGCCGACATCCTGGCCGGAGCGTCGCTTGCCGCCAGGGAAGAGGCGGCCATTCTGTTGGTGCGTTCAGGCGCCGTCCCCAATGTTGTGCATGATTATCTTGCGGACAATGCAACTAAGATTATTGGGGCACGTATCCTTGGCGGTCAGGCTGCCGTCAGCGACGGTGTCCAGGGTCTGCTGTACAACGTTTTAACGGGGAAGTAAGGATGTGGCGGAATATTACGGAGTAGGTGGACTTGGGCATGCGTAGAGTAATGTGCGGTTTTTTACTGTTTATCTTTCTCCTGGCCTGCGGTGTGGTTCAAGCCGCTGGTGTTCAGTTTGAGAGGATATCCAGGCAAGACCGCTACGAGACAGCAGTATGATCAGCCGCAAAGGGTGGCAGCGTGCAAACACTGTTATTATCGTGCGGGGAGACAACTTCCCTGACGCTTTGCCGGTTATTATGGATCGTATATGTTTAATATCAATGAGGGGTTAGGGATTATCGACATATCAGGACTGAAGTATTAGCAGGTACGTATTCCCTTGCCGGGAAATATTTTATCGCCAGGGATTTTCCCCGGTGATTTTTATTGTTGCGGTGGAATTAAAGGATTTGCATGCCTACTGTCGAATGATAACGTAAATCGGAGGCACTGGTTGTGGCCGGGAGGATTTCATATGCTCCCTGTCGAATAATTATTAGTCTGCCAGTATTAGTATGTTGACTTTTAGCTAAGGAAGGTGCATTATGAGAAAAGTAGCGGTTCCTGTAGTTATAGTTGCGTTAGTGTTCTTTAGCTTCTGGGCGGGCAGGTCTGTGGGAGCAAACACAGTGCCTGAACCGGGTTCGGAGCAGGACCCGTTGATTAGCAGGAGTTACCTGGAGCAGTATGTGGCGCAGCAGATTGGGACAACCCTGGGGCAGACAGTGGTTCTGACCAGGGGGGATATCCCCTTTGACTCCATTGCCGTGGCGCCTCTGGTGCAGAAATTTAATGCTGTGATGCTTCTGACTACGCCGCAGACTCTGAGCATGGAGGCCGGGCGCGCTTTTAAAGCATTGCAGCCCAAAAAGATATTTATTATCGGCGGGCCGGTGGCTGTTTCGCAGCAGATTGAGAACCAATTGCGGAGCAGTCTGCCGCAGGCGGAAATCATCCGCATTGAGGGCGCAACCCGCTATGAGACTGCTGAAAAAATCGCTGCCGCGGCGTCAGGGAGGACCTGGTAGCGGGCTGCGATAATTGAGAAGGTGGATGGATGAAACTTAAATTAAATATTATTGACGCGGCAATTGTGATACTGATTATCCTGGCGGCTGTGTTTGCTTTTACCAGGACGGGTCCGAGTGTTCAATCTTTCACCTTTGACGGCACTGATATCAGCAGGGCGGTAAGGAAATATCTTGAACTGGACCAGCAGGGCTATGTACTAAACGGCAAAATCAGTGGTACTAATCTGGATGGAAAGTCCGTGAATGTTGAGGGTGTGGTTAAATGGGCGAGCGGAGGCCAGCTTATACTTGAAGCCGGCGGGGAGACAGTGTCTGTGGGCGGGCCGGCCGGCAGGTATGAGGATGTTTTTGCGAGAAGCATTATACTGGAAGTGAGCCACAGGATAAGAGTTGAAAATATAATCCTGGAACCCAAAAAGATAACAACTCTGCTGGATTTAATTCCTGAGGGCAAGCTTGATAAAACTTTCAGGATATACACGCAGATTGCTTTAGTAGATGCCTCTGATATGGTTAAATTCCAGGGGGTTGTTAACGGGCTGCGCGCTGAAAAAAAATATGTGTCAGTCTATCCACTTGCCCTTAGAAACAACCTGAGCATCGACGGCGCAAGCCTTGAAGACCTGAAAACTGCTTCCCGCATTCTTGGTAGCATCGAGGGTTTAAGTGACTCCATAATTATGAGGGTCTACTACCCGGGCGAGCGGTTAAACTGAAAAAGGTGGTTCTCATGAGCACGATCTTAACTGCAACTGCGAGCGCCTGCAAACGGATGGAAAGCATGTTGCGAAACAGTCTTTTTGTCGGCGTTTTTCTTCTCCTCTACAGCAAGATGGAGGATCTCTGGCTGGAAAGCTGCTCTTTATCCCTCTATCAAAAAATTCGCCAGCCGTCCCTGCGTAGGAGCCGAATCCTCGACCGGGGACTTTTTTCGCCACTGGTGGTGGTGCTCGCTTTTCTTCTTTTCATGGCACTGAGCAATTACGCGGTATCACCCATGACACGCTTCACCATAGCGCTTGGCCTTTTATCATTTACAATATTTGCGCTGCTGCCGCAGAAAAGTAAAAGGATAGAAAACACCGTGGCTTTTGATACCGGCAGCATCATGGCGGTTGGTGTTGTAATTTTTCTCACAGGACTGTTTTTTGCTTTTCTGTCGGTGGCGCATGTGGGTGGAATCCCCCTGCTGCGGCCGTCTTTGCGGTATATGCTGTCACCGAGGCTCTCCATACCGTCCTTTCTTCTTATCCCGGCCCTGGCGATTTTGGTTTCCGGTTTTGCCGAAATGGTTAAAAACGGGCAATTGGAGTATGAAAGGGCCAGATTCAGGGCCATTGTCCTTACTGCTGCCTGCATCTTGCCGCTGGCGGCGCTTGGCTACAGGACACCTGTTATTGCGGTGCTGATGGTGGTTGCTGTCATCGGTTATTACACCAGGCTGTTCAGTGTGGTGGAAATCCTGGGCGTCTCACTGCTGGCATTTCTTTTGATAGTGGTGGTGGGCTACTACAGGGCCTCGGCCGAGTATGCCTGGAGCTTCAGCCCCCTGGCACTTTTAAGTGTACGCGCCAACTTTACCATGAGTATCTTTGATCTGCTGGTGGAGCTTGGCGGTTTGACCGGAGTCACGCACGGCGGCCTGTTGAGAAGTATGGCGCCGGCATCAGAGCTTGGCCCGCGTTTTATCATTGCCAGCCTTATCAGCTGGCGGCCCGGGATCACCATTACCGCCACCCTGCTGGGGCCGCTTGTTGTTGATTTTGGCACTCTGGGCGTTTTTTTCGGCATGAGCGCCCTGGGAGGGGTCCTTGGCCTGGGGAACCGGCTGCTGCAGGGCGGACATGCCGTATACACCGGCATTTACGCTCTTTTGATCTCTTATGCCATTATTGGCGTGGAAACCGGTATCATCGACCTCATCGTCGTCGGTTACTTTCTACTGGCGGCATGTCTCTACACATTAAACCTGTTTAAGGTAAAAGTTAGATTGTAAGGCGAAAGCTTGTGAGGTGGAGAGTTTGAAAGTTTTGGTTGTGAGCAATATGTACCCAAGTGAAGAGCATCCTGCTTATGGCGGCTTTGTCAAGAGCCAGGTGGAACAGCTGCGCGCGGGCGGCATAGAGGTAGACCTGGCTGTGATTACTGACAGGCGCAAGGGCTTTGTCGCCAACATCAGAAAATACCTGCTGCTTTTCTTTGCTATGGTCAGCGCCATCGGCCGCAAGTATGATGTTTATCATGTGCACTACCTCTTCCCCACGGGCCTGATTGTGCTTCCCGTTGCTTTGGTAACACGCACCCCCGTGGTACTCACCGCCCACGGCGGCGATGTGCTGCTTGGGCAGAGAAGGCAGTTTCGTTTTTTAACCAAGCTGACGCTGAGCTTTGCAAAAGGCGTGATTGCTGTCAGCGAGTCGCTGGCCGGTAAAATAAATAAAAGCTTTGGTGTGGATATAAAAAAAATCACAGTTGCCAGCTGTGGAGTGGACCTTGACTTGTTTTCACCCCGGGATAAAAGGAAAAGCAGGGCGGCTTTGGGTGTCCCCGCTGAAACTAAGCTGGTGCTTTTTGTGGGCAATCTTGTGCCTGTGAAGGGGATTGAAAACCTGCTGCAGTCTTTTGCCTGGATGGCAAAAGATGAGCCCCTGGCACAGCTCGCCCTCATGGGTGAGGGCCCGCTGCGGGACGAATTGCAGGAGCTGGCGGTTCAACTTGGCATTGAAAACTCCTGCCGCTGGCTGACGCCTGTGGAGCATGACCAGGTGCCCGCCATAATCTCTGCTGCCGACCTTCTGGTACTTCCCAGTCTGCATGAAGGTTTTGGCCTGGTGGCCCTTGAGGCGCTGGCCTGCGGCGTGCCTGTGGTGGCCTCCCGCACAGGCGGCCTCCCTGAAATTGTGACTGACGGCAAAAACGGCCTGCTGGTGGAGCCGGGCGATAAGATAGAGCTGGCTGCGGCCATGTCAAGGCTGCTGAAAGATGATTCGCTGCGCAAAAAATACGGAAAAGCCGGCCGCACCCAGGTACAGAAACACTGCAAAGAACAGCAGCTGGCGAAGATTAACAGGGTATACGATTTAGCTGCTGCCTCCAGGCAACAAAAGAACACGCTATAAGCAGGTGACAATATGGAGCGCCGTTTCATTCTCGGCATGCCTGTTGATGCCGCAACATACAGCTCGGCAGTGGAGCTTGCCGCCAGGAGCGTGGATTCACACACTCCCCTTTGGATTATGGCAGTCAACCCGGAAAAAATCATAAAAACAATGGACGACCCGCTGCTGCGCCGTCTGCTTTTAAAGGCCGGCCTCTTTATCCCTGACGGCGCCGGTATCCTTCTGGCCGGAAAGCTCCTTGGCAGGCCTTTCCCCGGGCGCGTCACAGGCGCCGACCTGCTGGAAGCCTTAGTTGGCGAGGCAGCGGCTCGGGGCTGGAAAATCTATCTGCTTGGCGCCGCACCCGGTGTGGCCGCGGCAGCCGCTGATATCTGGTCGGCCAGATATCCCGGCCTTGTCACTGCCGGCGTCAGAGACGGCTACTTTACAGAGCCGGATGAACCTGGCGTAGTGGCAGAAATCAGGAGCGCCGGCGCTGATCTCCTCTTTGTGGCCATGGGCAGCCCCCGTCAGGAGAAGTTTATTGAAAAATATCACCGAGAGCTGGCAGTGCCCGTCTGCATGGGTGTGGGCGGCAGCTTTGACGTGGTGAGCGGAAAAGCACAGCGCGCCCCGGTCTGGATGCAGCGCCTTGGCCTGGAGTGGAGCTACCGCCTGCTTAAAAACCCAAGGCGCATTTTGCGCATGGCGGCGTTGCCCCGTTTTATCCTGCTTGTGCTGGCTGTAAAGCTGCGCCTATTAAAGATTGGGGAGGAGCAAAAATGAAAAAAATATGTGTGCTCGGCCTCGGTTATATCGGGCTGCCCACAGCGGCGATGTTTGCCGGCAACGGCCATATCGTTGCCGGGGTCGATGTCAATGAAGATATAGTCGCCGTCATTAACAACGGCGACATCCATATCAATGAACCCAACCTTGCCGGACGTGTCAAAGAGGCCGTGGCCGCAGGCAAACTCTATGCCGCCACCACACCTGAGACTGCCGACGCTTTTATCATATCAGTACCCACACCGATTACAGCTGAAAAGAGGGCAGACCTCTCCAGCGTCTGCAAAGCTGCCGAATCCATTGTGCCGCATCTGAAAGCAGGCGACCTGGTGATTCTTGAATCCACAGTGCCGCCCCGCACCACGCTCGATATCCTGCTGCCCATCCTTGGCAGGAGCGGCCTGTGCATAGGTGATGAACTGCTGGTAGCCTACTGCCCCGAGCGCGTGCTGCCCGGCAAGATCCTTGAAGAGCTGGTCAACAACAACCGTATTGTGGGAGGTGTGGACGATTCCTCGGCAGTTGCCGCCCAAAATCTCTACGCCTCCTTTGTGCGCGGGGAGATCTTTCTCACAGACGCCACCACGGCAGAGATGACCAAGCTGATGGAAAACACCTACCGCGATGTAAACATCGCCCTGGCAAACGAGTTTGCGCTCATCTCGGAAAAGGCCGGATTCAATGTCTGGGACGCCATTTATTTTGCCAACAAGCATCCCCGTGTTAATATCCACCAGCCCGGCCCCGGTGTGGGCGGGCACTGCATCGCCGTTGACCCCTGGTTTATAGTGGAAAGCGCCAAAGGCGAAGCGCGCCTGATTGAAACCGCCCGTAAAATTAACGACTCCATGCCCTCGCACGTGGTCAATCTTGTGCGCCAGCAACTCCAGGGCATCAGCGACCCCAAGATTGCGGTGTTGGGCCTCACTTACAAAGCAAATGTGGATGACTGCCGTGAAAGCCCGGCTGTGGAAATCACCGCCCGCCTGGAGCAGCTCGGCTATCGCCTCGGCATCTACGACCCCCTGGCCAAAAGCAAAAAGATTGTGACGCTGGCTGAAGCACTGCGTGGCGCAGACCTGCTTTTGCTCCTTGTCAATCACGACGATTTCGGCTTTATCAACCCGTCAAGAGTGGCGCGCCTGGTCCGCCGCCGCTCGCTTATCGATACACGCCGCGTGCTCGATGTTGAAGCCTGGCAGAAAGAAGGCTTCAACGTCACCACACTCGGTGAAGGCATCCGCCGTGAGGATACTGCCTGCAGCCTCCGGGACGCGAGCCGGGTAAATTAGGATATAGTCGTGATATTAATAATTGCCCTCCATGTCTTTGGACTGGGGGGGGGCTTTGATAAATGACTATAATTAGTATAGGAAAATCCCATTTTCCAATATTATTGCATGGGAGTTGATCCTTATGAATGGCAGATTTGAGGTAAGGCCTAAAAGGCAAAACCTGCCGTCTTGCCTGAATATTGAAGATTCCTTTACAATTCCTTTTTTCCATTGTAAGAAATGTACTTATCAATTATAATTAATAGCGGGTGGCTTTTGAGACAGGAAGGTGCTTACATGAGGAAGAAGAAAAAACGCTTTTCACCAACTGTACTAATTGTAGCCGTCATGTTTTTGGCCGCAGCCTCCTGGGGTTGGTCGGTCTGGGTGAGGATACACGACGATCCTCCCCCGCCGCCTGTCACCAGCGAGGACCCGCCACCCGAAGTCGTTGACGTACCGGATAAAAACATATTGAATGTTCTGATTCTGGGCATCGACCAACTGGAACGCGAGGCGGCCCGAGCCGACAGCATCATGGTGATGAGCTTTAACCAGGATACCGGCGAGGTAGCCCTGATTTCCATCCCCCGTGATTCTCGTGTGGAAATCCCCGGGCGTTCCGGTCTTGATAAAATCAACCATGCCATGGCCTACAGGGGCGAGATCGCTCTCATGAAGCAGACAGTGGAAAAGCTGCTCGGCGTGCCCATGCATCACTATGTCTATACCAACTTTGCGGGCTTTACCAGGATAGTGGACATCCTCGACGGTGTCACCATCGACGTGGAACGCCGCATGGAGTATCCTGAAGCAAACAATCCCATCGACCTCTACCCCGGAGTGCAGCGCTTAAACGGTACGCAGGCTCTTGGCTATGTGCGCTACCGCAGCGATTCAAACGGCGACTTTGCCCGCATGCAGCGCCAGCAAAAATTTCTCAAGGCAGTAGCCGAAGAGGTTCTCAAACCTTCCATTGTATTTAAAGTGCCTCAGCTCCTTGAGCATGCAGCGCGGCACGTGCGCACAGACATGGCTATTTCACAATTGCTTTCCTTTAGCAAAACAGCGATGCAAATCAACCTTGACGAAATAGAGACAGTTCTGCTGCAGGGCTCCACTGTCAATATAAACGGCGTTTCCTACGTCCAGCTTGACGAAGACTTTCTGCGCGAAACCATCCGTCTCTACCTGCGCTGGGAGGAAATGTAACTAGCAGGAATTAAAGTAAGTTGCCATAAGAACAAACTTGTGATAAAAATATATTAGAACGATAGGAACCTTTTTTCACTCTAAGCGTCATTAAAGATAGCTTTAAACCGGGGGAGGAGAATCTATGCAGCAGTACCTGCTCCTGTTTGGCATTGCCTTTTTGGTCAGCCTGCTTATTACGCCCTGGGTTGCTTCCCTGGCTTTCAGAATAGGCGCACTGGACAAACCAAACAAGCGAAAAATTCACGACCATATGATGCCCCGTTTGGGCGGCCTCGCCGTCTATGCGGGTTTTCTGGTGTCTGCTGCCCTGCTCCTTGATAAAGGCCCCAAAGTCACCGGCCTGCTTCTCGGTGGTACAGTTATCCTCATCATTGGCATTGCCGACGATATACGCGGGCTATCACCAAAGCTTAAGCTTGTGGGACAGGCCCTTGCCGCCTGCATTGTCATCTACTTTGGCATCCGCGTGGAGTTTATTAATAACCCCTTTGACGGCTATTTTCAGCTTGGTATCCTCAGCATCCCCTTCACCATTATGTGGATTGTCTCGGTAACAAACGCTGTCAACCTTATCGACGGCTTAGACGGGCTGGCATCCGGGGTCTCCACCATCGCCCTTCTTACCTTTTCAATCATCGCCTTCCAGATGAGGCAGCCCACAGTTTCACTGCTTTCCATCGCCTTAGCCGGCTCCATCCTCGGCTTTCTTCGCTATAACTTCCACCCGGCCAAAATCTTTCTCGGTGACTCAGGCAGTATGTTCCTGGGCTATATGGTCTCGGTGCTCGCTGTCTTTGGCCTGCTCAAAGGTGTCACCCTTATCGCCTTCATCGTGCCCATCATCATCCTTGGCGTCCCCATCTTTGACACCTGCTATGCCATCTTCCGCCGCTACCGCAATTGCAAGCCCATCTTCCAGGCGGACAAGCTGCACATCCACCACCGCCTGCTCAGGCGAGGCCTTTCCCACCGCCAGGCTGTTCTTGTCATCTACTGCATTTCTCTCTTTTTCAGCGTGAGCGCCCTGCTCATGATGAGAAACATCAGGCTTTTCTAACAGAGTCACAAACTGGCCGTTATAACTTTTTAATGGTTAAGGAATGGTTATTTAAAGACATCAGTGCCGGACTTGGCTAATCAGGTCTGGCTCTTGTCATTTCATCCACTTAAGATAGATTCCTTATTATCAATGTGCTAAAAAATATTAGTATGTATATTCATTGATTTATCATATAATATAGATAAAAGTATGAAATGGAGGTTAAGTGTATGTATACTACCAGAATCTCCTCGCGTGGTCAGATCGTAATCCCCAAGTACTACCGGGATAAGCTAAAAATAGCACCGAACGCAAAAATCATATTTTCCGAAAAAGAGGGGCAGCTGCTGCTTTCCGTGCTGCCGGAGGACCCGGTGGCTGAAGCAAGGGGAATGCTGAAAAAAAATGGTTCACTCGCAGATATTGTCCGGGAGAACCGTATGGAAGAGTTGAGCCGTGAAAAGAAATAATGTCGTGGTCGGGAATCCGGTTAGATCGTATGTGTTAGATACGTTCGCCATCCTGTGTTACCTGCGTGATGAAGACGGAGCAGACAAAATAGAGCATATTTTAACCGAGGCGCAAAACAAGCGATATGCTCTCTACCTGTCCTGGATCAACCTTGGCGAGGTGTATTATATTGTTATCCGAAGGGAGGGCGCTGACAGGGCCATCCGGGTGTTAGAAGCGATAAAGCACTGGCCGGTTGCTTTAATTATACCTTCCGAAAACGATATCCTGGCCGCCGCTGAAATCAAAGCCGCTTACCCGCTATCGTACGCGGATGCATTTGCAGCTGCATTGGCGGAAAAAAATAAAGCCGCCCTACTGACGGGCGACCGCGAGTTTGAAAGGCTGCAGGTGGACGGAAGAGTCCATATCGAATGGCTCCCGGCCTAAATAGCTGTGGACGGTCTTAACAGTTTTCTAAGGAAATTATCCCATTTTACCCTTTACTTTATTTTGTTACTGGCTGAAATATCTCTAATGCAGCGGTGGTTGCCTGTTATCCATTTACTGGTATATAATAGGGTTGTTAAGTACGGAAGAAAGGGTTGTTTGTAATGGTAGAAAAAGTGCTGTCTGCTCGGGAGAAGCTGGGTGGAATCTTTGCAAAGTATGACTTGGTTGCGGTTTATCTGTTTGGTTCACGTGCCGATGGTACTGCAACGCAAAAGAGCGATTATGATTTTGGCCTTTTATTTACGGAAACCCCTTCTTTTGAGGAAGCCGTTCTTTTGGAAATGGATATCGCCAACGAAGCATCCAGGGTTTTAAATACGGATGTTGATACGATGATTTTAAATTCTGCATCTATCGAAATGAAGTTTATAGTTATTAAACAGGGAGTTGTTGTTTACGCAAATGATGACGATCTTCGAACTGATTTTGAGGATGTGGCCATCAGAGATTATTTAGATTTTAAGCCGTTTTTGGACACATACCGAAAAGAAGTAAGGGATGCCATAAAGGAAGGTGACTTTTATGCTTAACCTGAAGCTTTTGGATGAAAGGCTTAATCAAATCAGAGGATCAGCAAACAGATTGTCCAAAATGAAGGTAATGAGTAAAGAAGAATTTCTGGCAGAACCAGACAATTTTGCAGTGGCTGAACACCATCTGAGAAGAACGCTTGAGGCGCTTTTTGATATCGGACGCCATATTGCGGCAAAAAAGGGTTTCGGGGCGCCGGAAAACTATAAGGAAGTTATCGAGATTCTTGGAAAGCACAATGTGATTAGCTCTGAATTTAGCAAAACCATTATTGGAATGGCTGGATACCGCAATAGGCTTGTACACGGTTACGCTAACGTTACTCCTGAAGAGATTTATAATATTATTTTAACTAGGCTTGGAGATTTTGCCTTGTTTAGCGCTGCAGTAGTGGAATTCATTGAAAAGGAAAACGAGAACCGCTTATAATCACTGTTACTGTGTACTTGTTGTGTGCAGCATACGGCCGCGTAGATGAGATTTACTTATGGACAGCTTTGTCGGTATTTAGTATAATTTCACTAAATAAGTCGGCGAAGTTTGTGAAATTGAGGAGAGCAGCATGAGAAATTTTATCAGCCTTTACCTTTTTCTGGCGGTGCTTTTGACTTCTTATTTGGCAACATATGTGCTCTCTAAGGGGAAATCTTACTATATTAAGGTTTTTTCTGTTTTTAGTATTTGTGTCAGTCTCTATTTGTTTGGTTATGTGCTGGAGCTTAACAGTACGACTTTTGAACAGATGGTTTTTTGGAATCTGGTGCAGTACTTTGGCCTGCCGTTTATTCCGGGGTTGTGGCTGCTGGTGGCGTTGTTGTATACAAAGAAGATGCTTATTCTGAGGGAGCGGACATTGGTTTGGTTGCTTTTGATTCCTGTTTTGACGTTTTTCATTCGGCTCACAAACTCCTTGCATTATCTGTACTACACTTCATTGGAGTTGCAGCAGAATGCTGTAATGCCGTTGCTGTATTTGCAGAAAGGCCCCTGGTACTATGTTCACGGTATTTATATTTTGATTGCACTGATTATCATCAATTTTGTTCTTTACAGGGAATACAGAAACAGCAGCAGGTGGGATCAGACCCGGTTTAGGGTACTGCTTGTTGCTTCTGGTTTACCCTATATCGGTTTGATGCTGACTCTGGTGAATTTTCTGGGATTGGGCCTTGACTATGCAGCTTTGATGATGCCTGTTTCTTTATTTTTGATTCTTTTTGCCATTGTTAAGTTTGATTTCCTGGAGATAAAGACCCTGGCCCGGGAGACTATGTTCGAGAACAGTTCCGATGCAATGGTTCTGCTGGATAAAGAGTTTAGAGTCATGGATTATAATAAGGCGGCGGGGGATTTCTTTTCTTCTCTGGACATTACACTGCAAAACGGTAATCTGGAGAGTATCCTGGGTGCGGAACATGAAATGTTGGAGATATTTAAAAGGGAAACGCCGGAAGAGTTCCAGGGAGGGCAGAAACGGACTTTTGAGGTCAGCTCGGCTGTCATACTTGACACTTATGACAGGAATATCGGCAGCCTGAAATCCATACGGGATATTACCGAAAGGAAAATGATGCAGGAAAGGCTTAAAATTCTGGCAACGACCGACGCATTGAGCAGCCTGAATAACAGGGAGCATTTTATGCAGCTGGCGCAGAAAGAGTTTGAACGTTCTAAGAGGTACGGGCATGGATTTTCTGTTTTAATGATGGACCTGGACAACTTTAAAGTGGTTAACGATACTCATGGGCATGCCGCCGGAGATGCTGTTATCCGGGAGGTTGGCAGGCTGATCAATACTAATTTCAGGCAAATCGATATCTTTGGCCGTCTTGGTGGAGAGGAGTTTGCCATTGTTCTGACAAACACCGCTATTGACGATGCGCATGTGGCGGCGGAACAGTTTCGGAGGGCGGTGGCAGAGGCAAAAGTGGTATATGCACAAAAGGAGATGAGGATGACTATCAGCATTGGCGCTGCATGCTATTTCAATGAAGCTGAAAGTATTGGGGAAATACTGCGCTGGGCTGATGAGGGGCTGTATGAGTCAAAAAAGCAGGGTAGAAACTGTACAACTGTAAAGTGTGCAGGGTAAAAGCCAGCGAGCATATTCTAAAGACACCGAGGCGAATTAAAGGAACCTCGGCGGGGAAAGTTATCCGCAGGAGGTTTTTTACATTGCGCAAGTTTAACTGGATTTACATACTTGTCTTCCTACTTGTTTTTTTTCTGCTGCTTTGGTTTTTTCGCGCTGCGGTTCCGCGTCTGCCTCTTAGTGAGCCAACGGAGGCGGCCTGGGGGGAGGTGACAAAATGGAAGTCAGCGTTAAATGCTCAGTGGCAAACTGCAAGTACTACTCTCATTTGGAGTGTACTGCCGAAGCTATTGAGATAAACTGTGACGATACTTCAATGCTGGCAAGCGATTCAATGGAGACTTGCTGTGATACTTTTACTCCGGTGGAAAGCCGGGAAGAAATACCTGAAGAGTGAACGCGGGTTTGCGCCCGCGTTTTTTTTTGTACCGGTAGCATTATACCGCTTTGCAGTCAGCAAAGCTGCAGCGGAAACCGGCAAAAGCGCGCGTTAAGGGAACCGAATAAGCGCGCTTTTCTTGTTAGGTATTAAAGGGGGAGTATTATGGAATAATATGCCATATAATATAAGCGGAGATGATTGGTGTGTACAAAAGAATATTAATTGTAATATGTTTATTGTTTTTGGCGGGCTGCAGGGTTGCGCCTGAGCGGGATACTTTGCATATTACTGTGGAGCAGGCGGTTGTGGTGGCCGGAGAGGCTCATGCCTTGGCTTCTGAAATTTTTGGAGGGGCTTTTTTGCTTGAGGTGGAAGGGGATGAGAAGCCTGCGTGGGAGGATGTACGGGCAATGCTTAGTGAGCGCTGGGCAGATGATATCCTGGATAACAGCTTTGAGGACTTTTATAATCTGTACCTTTGGGAGTGGGGCTATGAGATAGCAAGTATTTTTCCACTGCAGTACACTGAGCTGATTGTTGAATATAATATAGTAGAGTGGGAAGATGAGCGTATTTTGTTAAAGTTTGTGGTTGGGTTATACCAGATTGAAGAAATTTATGTTGAACTAATCCTTGAGGAAGGGCGCTGGCTTTTAAATTAGGTTTATCAGCGTCCCCTCCTCAATTAAAGCCCTTGCGATTTAATCGCAGGGGCCTGTTATTGGGCCGGTACAAATTAAGAAAAGGGCAGGATATATTAAGAAGCTGTCGAAGATAATATTTGTTTGGGCTTGGGAATATGATGGTTATGGACTGGCTGTTGAATCTTTGCGGGGGGAATATACATATGCAAAAAAGGCTTGTTTTGTTTTTATTGTTGATTGTTATCATGGTGACGGGTTGCTCCAAGCAGGCTGAACCGCTACCTGTGGTTGAGGAGCCGGAGATAGAGGAGATTGTGGAGGAACCGGAGGAAGAAGAGGATCTGCCTGTGGTTTTAAAAAGTGTGAATCCTGTGACTGTGGTGGTAAACAACCACGATGAGGCAAGGCCGCAGTCGGGGCTGCAGGAGGCAAGGATTGTTTATGAGTTTTTGGCCGAGGGCGGAGTGACGAGGTTTTTGGCTGTTTATGATACACTGCTTGAGGGCCTTGTGATTGGGCCTGTACGGAGTTTGAGGCCTTATCTGGCTGTACAGTCTGTGGAGCACGGGGGTGTGATTGCACACAGCGGCATGTCGGATAGAACGAGGGATATGATTCGCGGTTTGAAAATCAGGCAGGTTGGAGATGCTCCGGCTTATATGTGGCGGGATACCTCGCGCAAAGCGCCTCATAACCTGTATACGGATATTGAGAGGATGTACAAGGCCAGTGGTGAGTCGGAGGTGCGTGAGCAGATTGTGGAGCCGGCTGTGCTGCCCGCTGTTTTTGAGGAAGGCAGGGAGTTTGAGCTTGTCTACTACAGCACCAACAAGGTGTCTTATACTTACGATGAGGAAAAAGAGGTATATCTGAGGTTTATCAACGGCAAAGTACACTCTGACAGGGAAAGCGGCCTGCAGTACAATGCAAGAAGGGTTATTGTGAGAAAAAACAAGCATACCAATCTACCTGGGGCGCTGGTGGATATTGACCTGGAGGGTAAAGGGGAAGGATTGTTATATGAGCTTGGCAGGAAGTATGAGATAAGCTGGGAGAAGAAAGACGGTATCACCTCTTACTATTACATGGACGGTGACAAGGTTGATATGAGCTTTGGCAATACGTGGATCCAGGTGGTGCGCTGAGTGGATAAGCTGTATGTGATGTGCGGCGAGGAGGCCGAGGCTTTGGCGGTATCTTTGCTGGAAGAGATGGATGTTGCAGAGGAACTTAAGGGTTTTAAGAGGCCGCTGATTGGTATTAAGCCTAATTTAGTGGTGTCGCAGCCTGCACAGTGGGGGGCTACCACCGAGCCTGGTTTGGTACGCGGTGTGGTGCGTTACCTAAAAAGCCGGGGGTTTAACACTCTGGTTATCATGGAGAGCTCCTGGCTCGGCGACAATACTCGCGCAGCTTTCAGGGTTTGTGGCTATGAGGATTTGAGCAGGGAGTTTAATCTGCCTCTGGTGGACTTAAAGAAGGATAAGGGTATCTTGGTGGAGGCGGGGGGCCTTAAGTTTGAGGTCTGCAGCAGTGTTTTGGCCGTAGATTATTTAATCAATATGCCTGTGCTTAAGGCGCACTGCCAGACGAAGCTGAGCTGTGCACTCAAGAATCTTAAAGGGTGCATTCCCGACAAAGAGAAGAGAAGGTTTCATGCGCTGGGCCTGCACAGGCCCATTGCTTGTTTGAATATGGCGGTGAGACCCGGGTTGACTGTGGTGGACGGGATTTTTGGCGATCTGCTCCATGAGGAGGGCGGCAACCCGGTGAAGATGGGTAGGGTGATTGCCGGGAGGGATCCGGTGCTGGTGGACTCTTATGCTGCTGCGCTTTTGGGGTATGATGTGGATGATGTACCTTATATCAGGATGGCGGAGGAACTGGGAGTGGGTAGCTCAGTGCTGGAGGGCAGAGTGGTGGAGCGAAACAGCGTCGGGGAGTTTGCCGGGAGTTTCCCCGGGGGCAGGGAGATTGATTTTTTAAAGAAATATGTTGAGGAAGATATGGCCTGTTCGCCGTGTTATGGCGGTGTTATGCATGCCTTGATGAGATTGAAGGAAAAAGGCAAGTTAAAAGGCCTGCCGGGAAAGGTGCAGGTGGGCCAGGGGTTTAAAGGAAGAGGAGGCTATTTTGGCGTGGGCGAGTGTGCGCGGGGATGTGAGTCGTATGTGCGCGGGTGCCCGCCGAAAGCCAGGGAGATTGTGGCTGAGCTTGAGAAATGGCTTTCTCTTTCATGAGACTGTAAGGTTATGGTAGATTAAGAGACGCGGCAGGAAATTGATGAAAAAAAAAGAATATTGAAAGAATATTGATAAATAGATTACAGTGAGGTTCAATGTGAACTATTTGAAGGTATTTGTTTTTTCTATGCTGCCTGTGATTGAACTGAGAGGGGGCTTCCCCCTGGGGATAATTCTGGGGCTCCCCAGGTGGGAAGCTTTGCTTATTAGTATTTTGGGTAATATTTCAATTATTGTGCCCTGGCTGTGGGTGCTTGAAAAGTTTGAGCAGGCGCTGGCGCGCAACAGGGCGGTGAAGGGTTTTTATCTGAGGGCGGTCAGGAAGGTGCAGGGAAAGAAGGATGCTTTCAGGAAGTACGGGAAGTATGCGCTGTTTTTATTTGTGGCTGTCCCTTTTCCTACCACAGGCGCCTGGACGGCGTGTATAGCGGCGAGGCTGTTTAGGATTCGCAAGCGTGAATCTTTTCTTGTTATTTCGCTGGGCGTGGTTGCCTCGGGGTTGATAATGCTGGCGGGGAAGATGCTGGCTCTTTCCGGGATCAACATATGGGGATGGTGGTAAAGTGAAGGCGATGATCCTGGCGGCGGGATTGGGGACGCGGCTGAGGCCTCTGACCAATACGGTGTCAAAGCCCATGGTGCAGATGGCGGGCCGGCCGTGCATGGAGCATACTGTGAGGCTGCTGGCCAGGCACGGTATAAGTGAGATTGTGGTCAACCTGCATTACCTGCCCGAGATTATCCGGGAACATTTTGGGGATGGCAGTAAGTTTGGCGTCAGTATTACATATTCATATGAGGATGTGCTGATGGGCACTGCCGGTGGCTTTAAGCGGCTGGAAAAGTTTTTTGAGGATGAAACAGCACTGATTGTAAGCGGCGATGCGCTAACAGATATTGATTTGATTAATTTTTACAGCTTCCATAAAGAGTGCAAAGGAGTAGCCACGCTGGCTTTAAAGCGTGTGGCCGACCCGACTCAGTACGGGGTGGTGGTGAAAGACGGAGAGAGGATTGTGCGCTTTCAGGAGAAGCCCGGGATAAACGAGGCTGTAAGCTCTCTGGCCAATACCGGGATTTATTTGTTTGAGCCGGCGATATTTGACGAGATACCGGATGGCGTTTTTTATGATTTCGGCAGGCAGGTTTTCCCGCAGCTTTTGGCCAAGAAAAAGGCGGTATACGGCTACGAGATGAAGGAATACTGGTGCGATGTGGGGGATCTGAGTGTTTACCGGGAGGCTCACTATGATATGCTGGCAGGTGTGGTGGAGGTGGAGCTGCCGGGTAAGCGCTTTGATGCTAATATCTGGCTGGGGCAGAGGGTGGCGGTGCATCCTGACACAGTACTGGTAGGCCCTGTGCTTATTGGCGATAACTGTACAGTGGAAGCAGGGGCCAGGATATACGGGCCTGTTATTTTAGGCAATAATTCGCGGATTGGCAGAAATGCGGTTATTAAAAGAGGAATATTATGGAATAATGTTATTGTGGGGGAAGAAGCCGAGCTTTCCGACTCCATTGTGGCTGAGGGCTGTGTGGTGCCGGCGGGAGCCCTGGTAAAAAACGAGGTGCTGGAAAAAGAAGAGCTAAGCTTAAGAGAGGTTGCAGCGACAAAGGAAGAGTGATAGATGAGCGACAGGAATATGTTAAAATGGACAGGGATTGTGACTGTGCTTTTGGTTATCTCCAGGCTTTTGGGTTTTGTGCGGGAGACAGCCATTGCTTACAGGTTTGGGACCAGTGCTGTGACTGATGCTTACCTGGTGGCGGCTGTCATCCCGCAGATATTGTTTATGGCCTTTAATGACGCGGTGAAGACCGGGTTTATTCCTGTTTACGGCGAGTATCACAGGCAGGGAGAGGGCAATGCTTTTGCCCGTACCGTGTATGTGCTGCTGGGGGCTATCCTTATATTGACCAGCTTTGTGCTGGTGCTGGCGGCGCCTTTGGTGGTGCGCCTGGTGGCGCCCGGCTTTGGTGGGGAGACTTATGGTCTGACAGTGGCCATGTCAAGGATACTGATGCCGGGTTTGGTTTTTATCGGCCTCAGCGGCCTCTCGGCAGGGTTGCTTCATACCAAGAAAAATTTTGTTGTCCCTGCCATTGTTGCATTCCCCAGCAACCTGATTGTTATCGCCGCTGCCATTTTTTTTGGTGTCAGGTTTGGCATTGTGGGGCTGGCCTGGGGTACGTTTATTGGAATGATAACACAGTTTCTGATCCAGGTGCCGGCTGTGGCAAGGCAGGGGATATTTAAGCGGGACAAGCTGCTGTGGAAGCACCCGGGGATAAAAAAGATGGGGGTGCTGCTGCCGCCGGTGATACTGGGCGGGGCAGCCCTTGAATTGAAGAGCGTGGTTGACAGGGTGTTTGGCTCGCTGCTGCCGGAGGGCAGTATCGCGGCTTTGAATTTTTCCAACAGGATATACCTGCTGCCGCACAGTATTTTGATTTTGGCGCTGCTGACTGTGATTTACCCCACACTGGTAGAGCTGCATGTGGAAGGCAAGATTGGGGAGTTTAAGGATACCCTCAGGCAGGGTATCGGGCTGGTGATAGTCTCCATCTTTCCAATGATGGTGGGCCTGGTGGTGCTGAGGGTGGAGATTGTGAGGCTGTTGTTTGAGCGGGGCGCCTTTGATGTGTCTGCCACTCACAGTACTGCTTTTGCCCTGGCTTTTTACAGCCTGGGGCTTGTGGGCGTGGGCTGGCAGCTGATGATGAACAGGGCTTTTTATGCCATGAAGGACACTGTTACACCCATGATAGTAACAATTGTGCTGGTGGTGCTTAATATTTTTTTCAACTGGATTTTAATCGGGCCGCTGCAGCACGGAGGCATTGCGCTGGGGACGGCATTGTCCATAAATATCGGCACTGTGCTGCTTGGCTATCTGCTGAGGAAAAAGATAGGGCCCTTTGGCGGCAGCAGGATTTTTAAGACACTGTGGAAGTCGGGGTTGGCTTCACTGGCGATGGCTGCTGTGGTTACTGTTGGCAGAAATTACCTGACAGGTGGCGGTTTTTCCCGGCAGGCGCTCGAGATTGGCATTCTGATCGGAGTCGGAGCTGCCGTCTATTTTGCCATGATTTATCTGCTGGGGGTGGAGGAACTGCAGGCGGGGTTGAGGCTGATAAGAAGAAGGAAGAGCCGGGTTTAAATTAGGGAAGAAAAGGAGGTTTTTAAGTGAGCCAAACAGGCGGCATTATTATGGAGCGTGATGTGCCGTCGGTTATGCGGGACGGTACAGTTTTGAAGGCTGAAGTCTACCGCCCGGCTGCCGAGGGGAGATACCCGGTGCTTTTGGAACGCATCCCGTACAGCAAGGCGTTTATGCCTTTTGCTGCGCTATTTCCACAGTGGGGGCAGTGCCAATACAAGGCATGGAGACGGCTCGCTTTCCACCACTGCGCCGGGGCAGGAAGAGGCTGACAAATTTATGTATGATCCGCGCGACCCTGTACCAACCACTGGCGGCAACCACCTGATGACAATGAACTACTTCAGGGGCCCGTTAAGCCAGGAAAAGGTTGAAGAGCGGGATGACATACTTGTTTATTTAACAGCTCCTCTTGCCAGCGATATCGAGATCACCGGCCCGGTTAAAGTTGTGCTGTATGCTGCTTCTTGCGCTCCTGACACAGATTTCACCGCCAAACTTGTCGATGTTCATCCTGGAGGCAAGACATACAATATTGCCGATGGTATAATACGCTCCAGCCGCAGGAACCAAAGCGCGGCACCTGAGTTAATCATGCCCGGTGAGGTTTATGAATACCGGATTGATTTGTGGGCTACCAGCAACCTGTTTAAAGCCGGACACCGCATTGGTGTAGAAATATCAAGCAGCAATTTCCCTCGTTTTGACAGAAACACTAATACGGGCGTATCCGGGAGGGATAGCGCAGACTTGCAGCCCGCACTGCAAACTGTGCTGCATAATGAGAGATATCCGTCACATATTGTGCTGCCAATCATCCCCAGATAGGCAAGCCGTAGCAAAAAGGCGCGCAATTGCATCCTTTTTGAACGGTCTGTGTTAATACGATTTTTTCAGCAAGCTCTGCCGGCCATGGGGCCGGCTATTTTTTTGCAATAAAAAAAACAAACTTTTTTACATAAGTTGCATCTTTTGGGTAAAGCTATTGATACAAGTATTCAGCCGGAAAGGGTGGTTGTATTGAACAGGAGGATTATCTTAATTTTGCTTTTGTCTTTTGTGGTTATAATGGCGGGGTGCGCGAAGCGTGATGAAGGGCAGCAGCCGCCGCCGGCCGGGGGCTCGGAGATAGATATTAACGCTATTGTGGCGCAGTGGGTTGATTCAAATCACGCCAATATCCATCTTGTCCCGGCACAGCGTGACAACTGTGTGGTCTGCCACGATGGCGGCGCTTTTTCTGCGCAGCTGACCCAACAGGCGGAGATTGACAGGGATTTCTTTGTGGCCATTGACTGCAGGGCCTGCCACAACGGCAGGGGAGTAGAGTTAATGGAGGCGGGAACTGTCAGTATTCCTACCAAAGAGAATGTGCAGGGCGGCCTGGGCGCCATGTGTATGTCCTGTCATAATGCACGGAGGGTGCCTGATATCAATGATGCAAGGCGTTCTTCGCCCCACTCCAGTGCACAGTCCGATGTGTTTACCGCTTCAGGCGGCATCAGGGCGCCGGGGTTTAACTATGGCAGTACGGCTGCGCATACAAATATTGACGATACGTGCGTGGGCTGCCATATGACCGCTACAGAAGATGGATACAGACAGCACACCTTCAGAGTGGAAGATGCAGCGGCAGCCTGCGGGCGCTGCCACCAGAATATCAACACTTTAAATTTGCAGGCCAGAAATGATTATGACGGCGACGGCAGCACCGAGGGCATCCAGGATGAAGTGCAGGGACTGTTGGATGTCCTGAAGGCTGCGATCAACGAGGTGTTGGACGGAGGGTCGTTCCAGACAGGCGGCGGCCAGGTGCAGTTCTTGAATGCTGCCGGTGAACAGGTCGAGGTGCCAAACGAAGTCTACCAGGCGGGGTACAACTACTTTCTGGTCTATTACGACGGCAGCCTGGGTGTGCACAATCCCATGTTTGCAGTGCAGCTTCTGCAGCAGTCCTACAAGATGCTCACAGGCGATGATGTGCCCGGCGCTGAAATGCGGTAGGTCTTGGGGTCAGGTTTAAACTATTGAACTAACTTTTGCAGTAAAAGGCCGGGGCGTGCCCCGGCTTTTTACTGCAAATTTGGCGACTTGGACGGAAGAGGGAGGAAATCGGGGTGGGATGTAGTATACATAGATTAGATGCAGACAGGAGGAAGGACATGCGCTACGAGCAGCCGCTTTTCAGGCCGCCAAGTGAGGCTTACAGCCTGATATTACAGGTTACCATAGGATGTTCGCATAACAGGTGTACTTTTTGCTCGATGTACAAACAGAAAAAGTTCCGTGTCAGGAGCATGCAGGAGATCAGGGAGGATATTGCCTGGGCGCGAGCGAGATATCACAGTGTGTCAAGAATATTCCTGGCTGACGGCGATGCTTTGGCCATGGAGACTGGCGTTCTGCTGGAGGTGCTGGCTGAGATAAAGGGAGCATTTGGCGGGTTGGAGCGGATATCTGTTTATGCGGGTCCCGGAAATATCCTGGCAAAGACTGTGGATGAACTGAAAGCAGTGCGGGAGGCCGGTGTGACGCTTGCTTATTTTGGCCTTGAGAGCGGCGATGAGCAGGTGCTGCGGGAAGTAAAAAAAGGAGTTACGCCACAGGAGCTGATAGTGGCAGGCAGAAAAGTGCAGGAGGCGGGAATTGAGCTTTCAGCCACTGTGATTTTGGGGCTTGGCGGCAGGGAGCGCTGGGTTGAGCACGCTGTGCAGACGGCAGAGGTTGCGTCAAGAATTAATCCGTCATACCTGGCGGCGCTGACGCTGATGGTACATGAAGATGCGGCGCTGGCGGCAAAAACAGGCCGCGGCGAGTTTTCGCTGCTTTCGCCGCGGCAGAGTCTGGAGGAGCTTAAGTTGATGATTGAAAAGTTGGAAGTGAGCGATTGTGTATTCCGCTCAAACCATGCTTCCAATTATTACGCCGCGGGGGGCAGGCTGCCTGCCGATAAGAAAGCAATGCTGGCCGGATTGGAGAGGGCGCTTAAGGACCCGCATATGTTGAAGGAGGAATATTTCAGGGGGTTTTAACCGCGTTTTGCGTGCGGCCCGCGAGAAATGAAAGAATATTGTCCGCGGTTGTTTCGCGGATGCGCTGCACGGCTTCGCGGGAATAGAAGCCGATATGCGGCGTGATCACCACGTCTTCCCTGTTTAGGAGGAGGTGGTTTTTTAACATGGTGGAGAGTGTTTCGCGGGGGGTTTGGGGGTTGAACAGTTTTTCTTCTTCGGTGAACATTTCTTCGCCTTCCAGCACATCAAGTCCGGCGCCGGAGAGGATGCCGGAATTCAGCGCTTCAAGCAGTGCTTCTGTTTCCACCAGTTCTCCGCGTGCTGTGTTGATAAGGAGCGCGCCTTTTTTGATCAGTGAGATGTTCTGCCTGTTGATGAGGTGGCGGGTTTTTTCATTCAGGGGTGCGTGCAGAGTGATGATGTCTGAATTGCTGAGGGTTTCTTCCAGGGACGCGTAGCTAAACTGGAGCACTTCTGGCAAAAAAGTGTTAGGCGTGGGGTCCACGGCCAGAACTTCCATATTGAAGCCGCGGGCTATTTTTATTACGTGCAGGCCGATACGGCCGGCGCCGATTACACCCAGTGTCTTGCCCACAAGGTCAAAGCCCTGCAGTCCGGAGAGGGTGAAGTTTTCTTTGAGTGTGCGCAGGTAAGCTCTGTGCAGGTTGCGGGACAGTGACAAAAGCAGGGCGAAGGTATGCTCAGCCACAGTGTTTTCCCCGTAGACAGGCACATTGCAGATAATGATGCCGCGGTCGCGGCAGGCGGCAATGTCGATATGGTTGAAGCCTGTGGAGCGGGTGGCTATGAGTTTCAGGTTTGGGAAGAGTGACAGCGTCTGTGCCTGGAGGGAAGAATGGATAAAAACCGAGACTATCTCGGCCTCGGCAGCATCTTTTATTTTATCTGTTGTGTCGTCATAAAAATGAAGCTGGTTACCCTTCAGGCGCTTGTTGTAGTAGGGGCGGTCTCCTTTTTGTGTCTCAAAAAAAACAATATTGGCCATAATGTCCTCCCTGTTTTTGCTGTTTGTAATATGCCTTTGCGGGGGAGGAAATATGTAATATGTACGTTGCTAACTGCGCAGAGCTGATGCTGAGCGTACAAGCATAATAAGGAAAAGGCCAAGCAAAGTATATAAGGCGGCGGGAGAGCGCAGGAAGTGGATAAAAAGGGCCAGGAAGGCGGGGGTGACAAAAATGACACGGCCAAAGATGTCATACCGTCGCACCGGCTGCAGGTCGGAACTGCGGTTGGCGTCGCCCTTGGTAATGTAGTATACATCACCGTCAAAGCCGGCAGCCACAATGCGGTGAGTTATCAGCCTGCCGTCGCCGGCGTGGAAGGTAATAATGTCGCCGGTGTTAAAAAGGGTGTTTCTTTGCTTGTCCACCACAATCACGGCGTTGGTGGAGAGTGCAGGCTTCATGCTGCCGGTTTTTACCGTCAGCAGCGAATAGCGGTTAAAATCAGGAGGCAGCGGGGCAAGGCCGCTCAGGGCAAAAAAAACATAAGAGGCAATGGAAAAGAAAACGGCTGCCAGCAGGATTTTTCTCATATTGGGGCGCTCATCTAAGCAGAGAAAAGATGGTTTGGTTGTAATTCAGAACCAGTCCAAGCCATCGCATCCAGCCGAACAGGACCAGGACAAAAGCAGCTGTATAGACGGCGGCAATCACCCAGTATAATAGGTGCGGCAGGCGCAGCGGGCGGCTCTCCTCCTCGAATTCATCCCATTTAAGCATAGCGGGCCCCCTTTCCCTGGGGGAATTATACAACAGCGGGAGTGCGAAGTCTTGGGAAGCGTGTTTTGTTTCATCCGACAAAGCGGGGGAAGGAAAGACAAGAAAAACCTCCATCGGAGGTTTTTTGCTCTTGCTTTATTATTTGGGCATGCGAGAAGTGTCTGCCTGCGCGGTTTTATGGGAGAATAAAAATTATTCTTTTTTCAGCGCGGCAAGCATTACACCCACTGTCATCCCGGCCAGAAAGGCAAAATCTTCTGTATGCAGGTAGGTATTGGCGTACCTGTCAAAAAGAATTGTGCCATTGGCAGGAAATTCATCATCACCGTACCACAGGATGTAGAGCAGTTTGACGCGGGGCAGGACTGGAATTATGTATGAAATATTGCCGTGTTCCGCTTTATGGCCGCCGAGGGTGGCAGCAGCAGTGGCGAACGCTTCCGGACGGCCGCCGAAGTTTCTGACAAAAGGAATAACGGCGCGATTTTGAAACGGTTCTATGTAGATACCGCCGCCCTGGAGCTCTTTGAAGGAAATCCAGCTGCCCGCCTCCTCTACACCGGAGGCGCGGTCCAGGTAGTGGAGTATGAGGATGGAGACTATTGTTGGCGCCTCCACGCCCTTGGCCGCTGCTGTGACCTGCCCGGACGGGTGGGCAGCCAGGTATTTTTCACCAAGGAAGGGCACTGTGAAAATGTTTCTTTCCATATCCAGGAGGCAGCCGCTGTTGGCAGCCATCTCCAGGGGCCGGCGCCCGGCGAAGTTTTTGCGGGCCACTTCCAGGGTTTCTCCAAGGTTGAATGGGCCTTTATGCATAATTTGCCTCCTTTAGAGGTAAGGGGACACACCCCTTGATTGAAGCCGAGATAAATGGCGGGGAATGTCCCCTAATTTATATGATTATACCATAAAAAGAGGTCAAAAAAAAGAGAGCCCGTAATGACCTTCGCTCCGGCTGACATGAATCCTTTGGGAGCTCACTGCAACCATACGGCTGCAGCAAACCCTTTCCGAACCCATGACAACCTTTGCCCGACAGTCATAGATACCTACTGAGCTACCGTTAAC
>JAGXRN010000034.1 GCA_018335875.1 Dethiobacter sp. | reverse complement strand
ACTACGAGGCGATATTTCAAGAAACTTATAGGCAGGTGATGGCTGGCGAAGCGGATCATTTGGACGATCTGACCTATGATCCCGTAATTCTGTAAGTAAACATACTGGCAAAATGTGGATGAGGACTACCCTTTACCGGCTCTAGTCCTTTTAACTACAGGCGAGAAATGTCCCTTACATATTTTACTATAAATAGAGTAAACTTACATATGTTCGTTGCAGGCAAAGCACTTTCGTTTTTTTAATAATTTTAATGCAACGCTAGTGATTCATAATATAAAAACCTCCCATGCTTGGAAGGCTTTTAATCACATTTCTTCACTTATCCACTTTTTGATTTCAGACCTGCGTGGGACACGGCCGAAGGCTTTGATTTTATCGTTTATGATGAGGCCTGGGGTCATAAGTATGTCATGCTCCAGAATTCTGTCCATATCGGTAATTTTTTCCACATCTGCCGCTACATCCAACTCCGCCAGGGCGTTGATGACTTCAGCTTCAAGATTGAGGCAGTTTCTGCACCCTGATCCCAGCACTTTTATTTTCACGCTATCACTCCATTTCTTTACTATTACAATCTATTATAAAATAATATCACACTTTGATAAAATGGAACCCCATTTGTGCAGCGGGTTCCTTTTGCAATTTCCCCTGAATAAAGTTTATGCAAATTATGTTGACTTTTTATTTAAAACGGTTAAAGGCCAACGCCCGGCGCCTCCGGCGTCTGCGTCTGACAAAAAAGATCACCGCGGCGAGAATCAGCGCAAGCAGGATTAGCGGCCATACCAGCAGGGGTATGGTCTGAACGGTTGTTATGCGTGCAGGCGGGCTATTATAATAAGCAATGATACGGGGGTTGCCGTCCGGCCCCTTTGGCTGATTGGATGCATATTCAGTCACCGCCTGCCAAACCTTGAATTCACTGCCTCCCCGGTAAATGATGCGGTCATCCAGTTCCACAGGGTTACCGTTTTTATCTTTCATGACCAGGCCGAGGCTTGGCAGCATTTCGCCTACCATGGGTAAAAATGTCGCAAGGTAATAATCGGCTACCACATGGTACAGTTTCTCATCACCGCGTAAAATTGGCTCATATGATTCTTGTGACTGAATACCGTCGCCTGTGAAGCGTTCAGCTTTTATAACTGCCCTGGTGCTGGGAAGAGGAATTTTTTTCACCGGGACCCACATAATGATGGCACGGCTGCGGTCATAGGCCATCCTCAACCCTGAGTACTGCAGAAAGTAAGAATCACCAAAGATTTCACTTAGCAGTACGGAGACTTCCAATATCCTGCGTATTTCTTCGCCTGTAAAATATATGGATACCATTGCGTTGCCGGGCTCACCGTCAGGCCCCACCCCAAGGCCAATCAGGCTCACCATGTCAAAAAACGATATCTCACCGCGGGAGAAAGCCATAACTCCCGGTTCCAGGCTGCCCCTGATTACACCGTTAGCCTGTATGGCAAAGTCTACTTTTTCCCCTGTTACATCTTCAGCCATAAGACGCATGGCATCGGTGACAAAGCTGGCAAAAGGATTCGACACATCTGTGGGCCTGTCAGACAGTGAAAAGTCCGAATAGACGACCCTGTCGGAAATAGTGCTGTAACGTCCGCCTGACAGATTTTGAATAAGTCCATTCAACTCGTCGGTAAAACCAGCGACCAACTCGGACATGGCGGGATCAGATGCCACTTTATGGTCCAGCGGAAGCAGATAAGGGCGTTTGTACTGTTCATTGCGTATGGAAAGCCTGCCTGAGGCAGGATTATATGAAAGCTCCAGCACTCCCAGATAGTTCAGACGGTCACCGGTCTGTACTATGATTGTATTGCCCTCAAACACCGGTTGCTCCAGGGCGGTATGGCAGTGCCCTCCCACAATAATGTCAATCCCGGGGACGGCACGGGCCAACTCGAGATCCTCTGCCACACCGGAGTGCGTGATAGCCACAATCACATCGGCGCCTGCTTTTTGAAGTTGTTCTACCATCTCCCTGGCCGTTTCATGCTGATCAGAAAAGACAACTGGGCCTGTAAGAGAAGCATCCTGCAGGGCCCTTTTGCCGATTAAACCAAAAAAACCAATGGTCAGGCCGTTGTTAAGCTTTTTGACAAATGTATTTTGCAGGCCTCTCTGCGACAGTGGATGATCTGCAGGCGGCTGGGTATTGCTGGCCACGATGGCGGTCCTGGCAGCTGCGCCTGGATAGCCGGCAGCCTGCAGATAAGATGCCAACACCTCAGGGCCGTAATCATATTCATGGTTACCTATGGTAATCACATCATAACCAAGTTCGAGCATAAGAGTCAGTTCAGGAGCACTGCCGTGCAATGCCAGCCAACTATAAGGTGAGCCTCCCAGATAATCACCTGCTGAGAGTAAAAGCACAGGTTCACCTGTTTGTGCCTTCTCCTGCCGTATTCCAGCCACAGCATGTGCCAGTCGCGCAAAACCGCCAAGGGATGGATTTTCATAGCCAGGGAGGTAATCTACAAGGGGCGAGGGCAGCAGTGCGGAATGCTCGTCGTTGGTGTGCAGAATTGTAAAATTAATATCACTGCTCCCGGCAGCAGAAAGAGGCTGGATTCCTCCGGCACCAACAAGCAGTGCCAATATGAGCAGTAAAGCCACAGCTCTGTCAAACAGACCCTTGTTTACTCTGGTAAACAGCATTCTATACACTCCTGCCTGTTATTTATTTCCAGTCATCTTCCTTTTTCCTGCGCCGCTGGGATATTACAACCAGCATAATGCCAAGTTCATATAAAAACATTAAAGGAACGGCCATCATTATTTGAGAAAACACGTCGGGGGGCGTAAGGATTGCGGCAAAAACAAAAATTATCAACAGGGCATATTTTCTGTTTTTCCGCAAAAACCCAGGTGTTACTATATTCAGTTTGCCTAGAAACAGAAACACAAGCGGCATCTGGAACACAAAGCCGAAAGAAAACAGAAATTGCGTGGCAAAGCCAAGATACTCCGAGATTGTAAACATGGGAGTAAGGTCGTGAGAGGCAAAACCTATAAAAAAACGGATTGCAAAGGGCAGGACTGTATAATACGCAAAAGAAAAACCCAATACAAAAAACAGAAGCATCGCCAAAACTGTGGGTATAATAACTTTCTTCTCATTTTTGTAGAGAGCAGGGGAAATAAACAAGATAAATTGTGTCAGGATCAGGGGCATGGCAAAGATAACACCGGCGATAAAAGCAACACGAATGTTGGCCATCAGCGCTTCCGCCGGTCTGGTATAAATAAAAGTCATATCCCCTGCCGGCCTGGTAAGCAGGCTGCGCAAGAAGTCCACAAAAGCGAAACTGACAGCTGTTGTGACTACCAGCCCGCTAATGCAGATAAATAGCCGGGTCCTCAGTTCTTCCAGGTGATCGAGCAATCCCATTTCACTTTTCTTTTTGCTATCGTTTGTCACATTTCTTCCCCCGGTCTTAGTATGACACAAAGCCAGGCAGGAAAAACCTGCCTGGCTTTGTGAAGTAGGTCTTCCCAGGGATTAATTCGACTCTTTCTCTTCAACTTCCTTTATTCTTTCCTGATATTTTACAAGACCTGCTTTCCCACTGTTGGCACGGAGTAGGCGAGCTGAGGGTAGTGGGCATTGTAGGTGCGTGGAGTCATGGTTTCGTTTTCAAGGAAGTGGGGCTCAGGAAAGACCACGTCAGCCATCATCACTATCTTTGAGGGAATAAATATCCATGCTGTGAAAGTTATAACCAACTTTAAGAATTTTATTATATAATCATACTGACAGCCATGGCTGTCAGTCGATAAGGTATCTGATAAGAAATTTTCCGCCCAAAGCAGCGCCTGGCAGCAAGGACAGGCCAAACACCCAGCCATGCAGTGACAGTGAGCTTGTTCCGCTCAGAAATGCGCCTATATTACAGCCCAGGACAATCCTTGAACTGTAGCCCATGAGCAGTCCCCCAATAAGAGCTGATAGAATATATCTGGTGTTTTTTGGGCGGCGCAGCCTGAATTCACTGTTTAGCAGGCTGGAAAAAAGCGAACCTACAACCATGGCCAGGGCCAGATACAGTATTGGATGGTAGAGAAAAGTTTCGCTGCCACACCGGCTAAGCCAGCTGAAGTAAGCCCAGGAAAGAGGAGATAGGCCGACTCTGCAGCTTACCCAGCCTGAAAGGTTGGTTAAGCCACTAGTTATACTCCAGGGGTGGCCCCAAAATCTAAACAACAACGTGTTGCCGGCAGCAAGCATCACAGCTCCTGTGGTATAAGACCATTTTTTAGTAAAAAGAGCGTGTGCAATATTTATTTTTCTCTTAGGGCTGCCTATATTATTTACCTCCCCCCCCAATCTTAAGGCAAGCAGGTAGAAAAAAACAATTAATAAAAAGTGCAGTAAAACCGCCGCCGGCCAACCGAGTACGTATGGAAGGAAAACCGCGGCAGACTGGCGGATTGAAAACTCATGCCACCACCCCAGATTCCAGGCGCCAAGAGCAGAACCCGCCAACAGGCCGGCAAAAGTATACCACTGCATGATGTAGCCTTCTCCCATTCTGCTTAGGCAGCCGGAAACACAGCTGCCGGCGATAACCATACCAAAGCCGAATATTAAGCCTCCAGCTACTGTATGGACTCCCACAGGGAATATTTTGCCGGCAGATTCTAATTTTTGTAATCCCCCCGGCAAAAAGTTTACCGCGATGAAACCGGCGCTTGTCAGGGCCACGGCTAAAAGCAGCGCCCTTGTCAGGGATGTGTTGCGAATGAGAAAAATATCCCTGAAGCAGCCGGCAAAACAGAACCTGGAACGCTGCAGGGTAAAGCCGAAAAAGAAACCGAAAAAATAAGGCAGAACGGCGTTTTGATTAAAACCGGACAGCAAAAATGCTGCAAAAATAAACAAGACCGCAATCACCACAGAAATGTGGACCTGCATACTTTTTTTACTTTTAATAGAGACTGGGATAACTTCTGCCATTTAGAATTTTCCTCCGTTTCTCTTTTTAAGAAGAAGGAATAATGTTATTTCAGTATAATTTATATTGTGAACAATATAACTTGATTGAGAAGGTGAAAAAGATGGACTTTGGTTCCCTCAGAGCATTCTGCACAGTCGTGGAAACAGGAAGCATCTCCAAAGCCGCCAGGAAGCTTTTTATTACACAGCCCGCCCTTAGTGTGAAGATCCAGGGGCTGGAAAAATATTATAAAGAAAGCCTTTTTGACAGGACAAACAAAGGCATAAAACCTACACAAACCGGTCTCCTCGTCTACAATCAGGGGCAAAAAATCTTAGCCATTCTGGAAAACATAGAAAGTGAAATTAATCGAAACAGGAACCCCGTCAGGGAACTTATGGTTGGAGCAGCAAGTACTATCGGCAATTACGCCCTTCCCTGCACAGTGTATGTTTTCAGTGAACGTTACCCTGACTGCAAAATATCGCTTGAGATCAGCAACTCACAGCGTGTGGCGGAAAGTGTGCTCAACCGTAAAGTGGAAATGGGGCTTGTGGAGGGACCTCTTGCAGAGTCGCACAAAAAGGCACTGGCCCAGGAAGGGGTTAAAACAAAAGTTATTGCACACAACGAACTGTTCCTGATTGTTCCAAACGCTGAAAAGTTCAGGGAACTAAAAAGCGTCAAGCTGGAAGATCTGCAAAAACTACCGCTTATTATCAGGGAAAAGGGGTCGGGCATCAGAAGCACGGTGGAAACGGCCTTAGAAGAAAAAGGGCTAACACTGAAGGACTTAAACATAATTCTTGAGCTTAACACCATAAATTCTATTAAATCTGCTGTAGCAGCCAACAAGGGAGTATCTCTCCTGCCCAAGATGGCCCTGCGCAAAGAGTTGAATTATAAAACTGTTAAGGCACTGCCGGTGGATGGAATATCTTTCTCCCACGACTTCACTCTTCTCTATTACCATACTGAAAACGGCAAGCCGCCTTACAGTGCTTTCCTCAAATTCCTCAATTCCAAGGACCGCGGTTTTTGCTAAACAGTCTTCTCGATGACTATCCGCCAAACGCCATCCTCTTCTTCGATTACAGAGCATTTGTAACCGAACTTCTTCTGAAAATGATTGGTAACACTTGAAATAGAGCAGCTGTGGTCAGTTTTAAGGACGACCCGATCACTGACCCTTATCTGCTTTATTTTTTTTTCAGCTCTGATAATAGGGATGGGGCACATCTCGCCAAGGGCGTCAATGAAATAGTCCGACATTAAATTCACCCCGAAATTGTTCTTTACAACGTCTGATGCATATATATCTTTTTCTTATACTCATAATAATTCTTCTGCTTGTGAAATTCTCCTCTTTCTAAATTGGACAAGTAACAAATAAATTACAATGTTTTAAGTATAAGAACTATTCCCCAATATCTTGCCTGTACAAATAGTTATATATAGGAAAATGGGAAAGATTGCCCATAGTCAGTAATGGCGTTTTATGCTAGAATATAGTAAGATTGCTCCCTGTATTATCATATTTTGTCAGAAGGGGTGAATTATTTGAAGAAAAAGCTCTCCTTCCTTCTCATTCTCCTTCTCCTCTTCACCCTTGCGCTTGGGACAAGCCCCTTCGCAGGCGCCAACACTCTGCGCACAGCCACAGTCAATGTCAGTGTATTGAATGTTCGCTCCGGGCCGGGACTGCAGCACACTGTGATCACGCAAGTGACATTAGGTACAGTCCTTCCGGTGCTGTCAGAGCAGCTTGGCTGGGTGCAAGTTTCGCTGGGCAGCGGCAAGAGCGGCTGGGTAACTACCAGCTATGTAACTGTAAAAAATGAAGTTGCTTCTGCACCCGCACAGTCAGTTAAAGTTAATGTCAGCGTATTAAATGTACGCTCAGGCCCGGGGACACAGCACAGCAGGCTAACTACTGTATCGTTGGCTACCATACTGACAGTACTGCAAAAACAGGGCGCCTGGCTGCAGGTGCGACTCCCTTCAGGGCAGACCGGCTGGGTTGCAGCTGAATACACTACCCCTGTGGCGGCCCCGGCTCCGCCACCCAGTACTCCACAACCGCCTGTATCCACGACCCCGGCCACTCCCGCCACACTCCAACCGGGTACAGTGGCTGTGGTAAATGTAAGTGTCTTAAACGTCAGAAGCGGTCCTGATACAGCTTTTCAATTGCTGACCACTGTTTCCAGGGACACCGCGCTGACAATCCTGCAGGCACAGGGTGAATGGTTACAGGTTAAACTCCCCTCAGGGCAAACAGGCTGGGTCTCTGCACAGTATACCGATATCCCGGCTGCTTCGCCTCCACAACAACCACCGTCCGGCGGCACACCCTCAATCCCTGATATCATTGCAGCAGGAACAACCGCCGTCCTCAACGTAAACTCATTCAATGTCCGCAGTTCCCCAAACGACGAGTCGGAAATTATGAGCACTATTTACAGAAACTCCGTACTGCCGGTTATTTCCAAACAGGGTGAGTGGCTGCAGGTAGAGCTTCCTTCAGGACAGGCCGGCTGGGTAACCGCTACATACACAACACTGGTGCCGCCTGCACAACAGCCATCCCCCAGCGTGCCATCGCCTGACATACAAAAAATGGCCGTAGTCACTGTCAGTGCGCTCAATGCCCGCAGCGCGCCAAGCACCGATGCACCGATAATTACACTTTTACCGCAGGCGACAACTTTGCCCATTATCTCCGAGCAGGGCGATTGGCTGCAGGTCAGTCTTCTCAGCGGCCAAACCGCCTGGGTTGCCGGCTGGCATGTAACTGTCTTCACCCAGCAGGCCCCTGCACCGGGAGGCTCCGGCAGTATTCCCATACCAAGCGGCCCCTCGCCGCTGACAGGTAAAATCATTGTCATTGACCCCGGCCACGGTGGAGGCAACTCCGGCGCCATCGGTATAACCGGGTTGCCGGAAAAAGCTGTTGTTCTTGATGTCTCGCTGCGTGTTGCCGCAAAACTGCGTCAGGCCGGCGCCATTGTTATAATGACCCGCGATGATGATTCCACTGTCCATCTGGCCGAGCGCGTTGCTATTGCAGAAGCCACCGGCGCACACGCTTTCGTCAGCATCCACGCCAATGCCCACCCGGACCGCAATGTTTCAGGGACAGAGACTTATTATTTCCGCAATAAGCCCAACTTTATGGAAAGCTATTACCTGGCTGCCCACCTGCAAAACGAGCTTGTCAAGGCTCTTGGCCTGCGCGATATAGGTGTTAAGCATGGCAACTTCCACGTAATACGCGAAACCACCATGCCCTCCGCCCTGGTTGAACTTGCTTTCCTGTCCAACGCCAATGACGAGGCATTGCTAAAGACCGACGATTTCCGTGAAAGATCAGCCCATGCCATCTTTCTTGGACTGCAGCGCTTCTTCCAGTTTTAATAAAAGAAAAATCCCTTGCAAGGAAATCTTTATAATTTCCTGCAACAAAAAATGCGGCAGATTCTGCCGCATTTTTTAATTTATTTTACTATTACAATCCCGGCGAGTACGCCTTTTGGCACTTCAGCGGCCTTTGCGTTGCTGCCGATAGGATAAATATCCCATCCCGCCTCCGCCGCCATTTTGTAGACATCAATACCTACAGCCTCCATGGATGGGCGGGCCCGCAAAGCAAACCTGCATTTTTTACCTTCAAGTGCTATGCAGCTTTCCTGCTGCCCGCAAAAGGTGTGTTTGCAGGACCCTGCGGCAAAACCAAATGCCAGGTAATAGCCATCGTAAAAAGCCATGGACTCAACTTCAGAAACAATGTTGAAAACATCCTGATAGGCACTCACTCTTTCTTTGATGGTTGCCTTATCTCTTACTATTACTTGCGGAGCTACATCCCTGGTAAAAAAGACCGCCCAGTTGTATTTTTTCAGATGCTCCCTCAGCTCCGCCGGTTTTAGGGTATGCGGAGGGCAGTGGGCGCATGTCCCATAACCAAAACACCGTGGTATCTGGCATTTAAGCGTAATAACTTCATCCACGGGAATTTCAGAGACTTTTACAATCCTGGCCCTGGAGGCGCCAAGATTAAGCGCCCTTTCTTTGTACCTCTCCAGGTCGCCCTGCAATTTCTCAAAATCATCGTCAACGCATATTCTCCCCACTTTTATACGCTCCTCCCCGTTTAAAGGATAGTATTATTCTCGTGCAGCGGTCATCTCCTGTTATGTGGAGATTTTTTTGTTGTGACCACGCTGCTCACTGTCAATGATAATTGTGACAGGTCCGTTGTTGACAAGTGTTACATCCATCATGGCTGCAAAGCGCCCGGTGGCCACCGGCACACCAATGCCTGATATTGTGTCGATAAAGCACCGGTAGAGGAGGTCTGCATGCCCGGGCGCGGCTGCTTCAGAAAAGCCCGGGCGCCTGCCCCCTTTAGTGTCTGCATAGAGCGTGAACTGTGACACAACCAGGACAGAGCATCCGGCATCAAGCACAGAAAGATTCATTCTGCCGCTGTTGTCTTCGAAAATACGCAAGTGTGCCGTCTTTTCCACCAGGTATTTAACATCATCCTCGCTGTCGCCATGACGCACGCCAAGCAGCACCAGGAGGCCGCTGCCGATTTCACCGGTTACACAGCCGTCCACTTCAACCCTGGCGCTTTTGACACGCTGTATAACTACACGCACTGACTCACTCACCCCTTACCCGCTGATGCGGTGGACATGGAAGACATCTCTGACACGGCCCACCCTCTTGATAACATTATCCAGGTGCCCCAGGTCATGTACCAGAACTGTGAGGTGGATAACCGACATGCGCTCTTTGGTGCTTCTACCGTTTACCGCAGTTATGTTGACTTTGCACTCGGCTACAGCATTGACCACATCGGAGAGAATCTGCGGCCTGTCCATGCCGGAAACTTCAATTTCCACAGGATAACTGCCCTCTGAGCTCTCCTCCCAGTCAGCTTCAAGCAGTCGCTGCTGCTCCCCCCTGTTGGCCACATTAGTACAATCGCTGCGATGAATGGAAACTCCACGCCCCCGGGTAACAATGCCCACTATGTCGTCTCCCGGCACAGGAGTGCAGCATTTGGCAAACCGCAGGAGCATGTTGTCCATACCTGCGATCATAACGCCTTTGCCTGTTTTACCTGTGCCTTTGTATGGTTTAAATTCTTTCAGCGGCTCCGGGTCGCCCTGTCCGTATTTTTTTCTATACTCCTCTTTAAGACGGGTAATCACCTGCAACGGGGACACCCCGCCAAGGCCAACAGCCACATAGAGGTCCTCTTCGGAAAGAATGTTAAACTTGCGCCCCACTTCCTGCATCAGTGCAGGCTTCATATACAGATGCGTCTCAAGTTCCTGCTTGCGCAGTTCTCTTTCCAGCATATCCTTACCTTTAACCAGGTTTTCATCACGCCGCTCTTTTTTAAACCAGCCTCTTATTTTGGCCTTAGCGCCTGAACTCTTCACCATGTTGACCCAGTCGCGGCTTGGCGAACCCTGCTTGGACGTGATTACTTCCACAATATCGCCAGTCTGCAGCTCGTAGTCCAGGGGAACCAGACGTCCGTTTATACGGGCCCCGATGCAGCGGTGGCCGATATCGGTATGTATTTTATAAGCAAAATCAAGAGGAATTGAACCCGCCGGCAGGTCTATGACATCGCCTTTTGGCGTGAAAACAAAGACCTCGTCAGTAAAGAGGTCTATTTTCACATTTTCCATGAATTCATGGGCGTCCTTGGATTCCTGCTGCAGCTCCAGGATCTGGCGCAGCCACGTCAGCTTCTCACTGAACTCCTCATCGTGCTTTTTATCCTTTTCTTTATAGCGCCAGTGGGCCGCAATCCCGTATTCTGCAATCTTGTGCATGTCCCAGGTGCGAATCTGCACCTCGAGCAGATCATTTTTGGCCACCATAACCAGTGTATGCAGGGACTGGTACATATTCGGTTTGGGCATGGCAATATAGTCCTTAAAGCGCCCGGGTATAGGCTTCCATAGTGTGTGCACGATGCCCAGGGCGCCGTAGCAATCTTTCAGCGATTCGACAATAACGCGGACAGCTGTCAGGTCAAATATCTCGTGAAATTCCTTGCCCTGTTCTTTCATTTTTTGCGAAATGCTGTACAGGTGCTTTGGCCGGCCGGAAATATGGGCCTTGATAGAAACTTCCTCCAGCCTCTCCTGCAGCGATTCCATATACTGTGTAATTACAGCCTCCCGCTCATTACGCTTTTTGGCCAGCTTATCCACGAGCGCATAATAGCCGTCGCGCTCCAGAAAGCGGAAAGCCAGGTCTTCCAGTTCCCACTTTATTTTATAAATTCCGAGGCGGTGGGCAAGAGGCGCGTAGATTTCAAGCGTCTCACGCGAAATCTGCTGCTGCTTGATGGATGTAAGGTACTTAAGCGTGCGCATATTATGAGTCCTGTCTGCCAGTTTAATCAATAATACCCGTATGTCCTTAGCCATGGCGATAAACATCTTGCGCAGATTCTCTGCCTGGTGTTCTTCCCTTGACTTATATTCGAGCTTGGAAAGCTTTGTCACGCCGTCTACCATCATGGCAATCTCTTCGCCAAAACGCCCCTGTATCTGTTCCAGTGCCACTGTTGTATCCTCGACCACATCATGGAGCAGGCCGGCCACAATCGTGTCTATATCCAGTTCAAGCTCGGCAAGAATTCTGGCCACGCCAAGCGGGTGAGTGATATAAAGTTCTCCGGAAAAGCGCTTCTGCCCCACATGGGCAGCGAGAGCAAACTGGTATGCATCATCCAGCTTGTTCCAGTCCGGCGCAACCGGATAATAAGTTTTAATTTGCTCTTTCAAATCTTCCAGATTCATCTTCTGCAACCCCCTCCGGGAGGGAAAAGTTTTCCGGTTGTTTTAAGTAGGATGACAACTGAGCGGTATCCGACAGCAACCAGAATGACTGGTAGCGGCGAAAGGCGGACAGTATCTCCCTGCCTTCAGTGTATGTAAGCGAATGGTTAAGTTTTGCCTTTAGGTATGTCCACGGCACAGGTTCTTTGATGCCAAGCTCGCGCAGGATGGCCAGGGAGCGGGTGAGCAGGTAACGTGTCGGCGTAAATGAAATCTGCTCCTTCAACGCCTCCGGTGCGACAGTGTCGCCGCCCGCACGTTCCAGGCAGGGCAGGAGCGCCTGTAGAACCTCGGGTCCCGGAATGCTGGCAGTGAATATGCGCTCGTTTAAAGTAAGGTCTTCCCTGTCAAACAGGATGTGGACACGGAGCCCGGCTTTAAAATCAAGTGAGGACAGCATCTGCTCCACTGTGCTGCGGTCATAGGGCAAGTGATAGAAGACCAGGGCATCATAGCTTCCCTGCAGGGGCGCCAGGCCCCTGTGAGAGACAGTAACCAATTCAGCCGGGAATTGTTTTTTCAGTAAATCTGCTGTGTTTTTAGTGTTAACAAAGACAAGCAGCCGCTGTCCTGCAGCTGCCAGCCCCGCAAGAGAGGTATCCCTCTCTTTGCTCTGTCGCCTGTCATCTATGGCGATACCAGGCATGGCTAATGCAGACTCGCTCCGCATGTCGCGCAGGTGTAAAGAAACATTGGAGCGTCCCTGCCAGCTGTTTTCCTGTAAAGTGAAAGCACAATCAATTATTTCCCCCGCCTTGGGCATTAATTCACCGTTGATGCCAAAGCGGATCGCCCCCACTGCCGGACTGTCTTTTTGCAGCCTCAGCTGCAGGTGATTCCTCCTGCTGCCGACCAGGCGTGATGATACAACCTTTACTGAGCGGGCCAAAAAAACGGGGTCGGGGTTGCCTTGGCCAAAAGGCTGCAGCAGTTCCAGTTCCCTGGCCAGCGCAAGCGACAGATCATTGAGGCCAACCTCGGCGGCAGCCTGATATCGACTCTCATCTGGACCGCTAAATGCGGCGGCGCTTTGGCAGAAATCTTCGCGGAAAGCTGCCAGGTTTTCAGGCGCAATGGCCAGCCCGGCAGCTTCTTTGTGTCCGCCAAAGCGCAGCAGGCGGTCGGCACATTCTGAAAGCATAGACATCAGGTCAAAGCCGGGGACAGAGCGCGCTGAACCACGGCCTTCTTCTTCCGACAAAGCGATCAGCACCACGGGGCGGGAGTATTCATCAGCAAGCCGGCCCGCCACAATGCCAACCACACCGGCATGCCAGCCCTCGTTCCAAAGCACCAGCGCAGGACGGGCAGCCTGCTCTGCCGCCATTACCTGGGCTTGTGCCAGTATTTCTGATTCCACCTGTCGGCGCCGGCCGTTGGCTTCTTCCAGTATCTCTGCCAGGCTTTCCGCCTTCTCCGCTTCTTCAGCCAGCAACAACTCCGCGGACGGTGCCGCATCCCCCAGGCGGCCGGACGCATTCAGTCGCGGCGACAAGGCAAAAGCCACCTGGTGTGCGCCGATACCGGCGGCATCAAGGCCTGCCCTGCGGGCAAGGGCGGCTATCCCGGGCAGGGGATTATGACGCAGCTTGTTTAAGCCGTGACGTACAAGTATCCTGTTCTCACCAAGGAGGGTGACAACGTCGGCAATAGTACCAATGGCAACCAGGTCGAGACAGGAGGTGCTCTCATCCTCCGGCAGGCCGAGCTGCCGGTGGAGTGCCCTGATCAGATTCCATGCCACGCCGACACCGGCCAGTTCCTTTTCCGCGTAACCGCAGCCAGGCTGCCGCGGGTTTATAAAAGCCGTCACAGGGCGCTCGCCGGGAGCAACAAGGTGATGGTCTGTTATTATAAGGTCAACTCCAAGTTTTGCGGCCAACTGCATCTGAGTAAAGTCGTTGCTTCCGCAATCAGCACTTACCACCAGCCTGCCGCCCCGGGCAGCCCACTCCTCCAGTGGTTTGGCATGCAGCCCGTAACCTTCTTTTAGCCGGCTGGGAATATAATACTCAGCAGAAACTCCGAGACTGCGCAGGGAGCAGGTCAGCACCGCTGTGGATGTAACGCCGTCAGCATCATAATCCCCGTAAACAAGAACTGGTTCGCACTGTTTCACGGCACAGGACAGTCTCTCAACACCATCTCTCATCCCTGCCATGGCAAACGGGTCAGCCAGATTTTCCAGCCCCCCGTTTAAAAATAGTTCAGCTTTGCCTGGAGTGTCAATCCCGGCATGTATGAGGCAAGCTGCGGTTATGTGTTGAATTCCCAGACTATCACAAAGAATCCTGACTGCGTCCTGGTCTGCTTTGGCTGCTGTCCATCGCCAGCTATAACTCACTGTTTGTGTGCTCCCCCGGTTGTTTCTCTGTTTCTGCATCGGCGCCATTTACATTATCATTCTCAACTTCCCGCCCCGCCTGCAGCGGCACGGCACTATCAGGTGTTTTCTTTTGCTCTTTTATTGATTCCAGCTCCTCTTCCTTCAACCTGACCAAATCCTCACACTCTGATTCTTTTTCCCGCATTCTATTTTCATACTCAGCCTGCAGGAAGGACAGGTCATCGGCCAGCGCGCTTTTCTGTTCCTTCAGCGCTTCCACCTCTTTATTCAATCGCCTTGACTTGTTTTGAAAATCCCAGATGGCAAACCCTGCTCTGATCTGCTTCAGAAAACCAAGCAGCCCGATGGCTAAAGCGCCGCAGATAGCTGATGCCAAAACCAGAAGTGCCACCGATGTCTCCACAGCGCCAAAATAATAATTTAAAATAACTGTTTCTGTGTTCAGTATGGCAAAAAAGGCGATGATAAAGCCAAAAAGCAGCCCGAATATGACCCCGATTTGCATGATATCCCTCCTTACCTCTCTGCCAAAAGATTCGTCATTTCTCTGTTAAACCCTCTTTTTCAGTGTTGTCCTGGGCCCGGCAGGGATTAACGTGTATAAGCACATCGGCAACCATTGCCTTCTCACGGAGCAGGCACTCCTTGACGCTGGCAGCTATATCATGTCCTTCCATGACGGAGATCTTCCCGTCAACACCTATCTCCAGATCAACCAGGTAGTGCGGGCCGGCAGCGCGAGCCCTCACCTCATGAAGTTCCACTACCCCACTGACGTCAAGGACAAGTCCCGACAGCTCGGCAATTAAGCTCGGGTCGGCACGTCCGTCCATGAGTTCGCTGGCCGCCTGCCCGGCTATTTTCCAACCCATCCTCACAATAAATACCGCCACAACAATCCCCGCCAGGGGATCAAGAAAAAACAACTGCGGCCTGTTAAATAGCAGCCCCAGTCTGGCGCCGCCGATACCTGCCAGTGCCGCCAGTGAAGAGATAGCATCACTGCGGTGTTCGTAGGCGTTGGCAACCAGCACCCTGCACTCCCACTGCCGGCCGATGCGGTAAGTGTGCCTGAAAAGTCCTTCCTTGACGGCCACAGAAAGCAGAGCCGCCCATAGTGCTGCGCTTCCGGGCGCAGGATGGGCAACATGGAAAAGCGCCCGCAGTGAAAAAGCACCAATATTGAGGCCGGCAAGTATAATAATGATAGCCACTATTTTGCCGGCGATAGACTCTGCTTTGCCGTGGCCGTAGGGGTGTTCATCGTCGGCTGGTTTGCTTGCCACACGAATGCCAATATATACTACGGCGGATGCGGTTATGTCTGCCGCGGAATGAAGCGCGTCGGCCAGCATGGCCATGCTGCCGGATAGAATGCCGACACTGCCTTTGACAAGCACAAGAAATATATTTACAATAACCCCGGTACGCGCGCCGGCCATGCTGTTTTTAAACCGTTCTTCACCGACCATGTCCATCGCTCTCCCATCGCCAGTTTTTTACCACTGGGACTGATTTTGATTTTCAATAGCAAAAAGAAAGGCCTAAAGCCGGTGGCTTTAGGCTGCTTTAACTTTAACTTTTTTGGGATTATCTCTTTCCTTCCAGGCCAACCAGAGCGGGCTGGCGATAAAGATGGATGAGTATGTCCCCGTCAGCACACCGACTAAAAGTGCACTGATAAAGGGCCTCAGCGTCACGCCGCCGAAAGCGAACAGTGTTACCAGCACAAACAATGTGGTCGCCGAGGTGTTGATGGAGCGCGTCAGAGACCCTTTAATGCTGTTGTTGACCACATCAGCCATGGTTTCTTTACGGCGGTTTTTCATATTCTCACGAATCCTGTCAAAAATGACAATGGTATCGTTGATGGAATAACCGATGATGGTTAAAATCGCCGCCACGAAGGGGCTGTTGATTTCCAGGCGGAACACCGAGAAGAAAGCAAGCACAATCATGGCATCATGGAGAAGCGCTGCGATGGCTGTAAGCGCATACCTGTATTCAAAACGAAAAGTGATATAGATAACCATGCCGATACTGGCAATCAGGAGCGCCCAGAAAGCCTTGCGCTGCAGTTCGCTGCCGATGATTGCACCCACACTTTCCACACGCAGCAGGTCGCTATCAGAAAGATTAAAGCGCTGCTGGAAAGCTGTAAATATATCGTCCTGTTCCTGAGGCGAAAGGGCAGGCGTCCTGATCAGCACTTCCTGCTGCCTGCTTTCGCCCATACCTTCAAAGCCTACCTTCTGTACTGTGGCGCCATCGAGGCCAAACGGGGCCAGTACTTCTCTCACTTCACCGACGGTGAATTCCTGGCCGATATTGTAATGGATGAGTGTGCCGCCTGTAAAGTCGATGCCTAAGTTGAGGCCCACAGTCATCATGGAGATAATACCCACAATAATTAGCAGCGCCGACAGTGTAAAGGCATATTTCCGTAAAGCCACAAAGTTAATGTCTCTCATTATACCCTCACCTCCGCAGTTTCAGGAGTCCTGAGCACTTCGGCGCGCACTGCCTGGCGAAGCAGGTAGCGTGTCAGGATGATGGCTGTAAACATGCTCACTATAATACCGATACTGAGTGTGACGGCAAAACCGCGGATGGGGCCGTCCCCAAAGCGGAAAAGTACTGCAGCTGCAATTAGAGTGGTCACGTTGGCATCTAGAATGGCACGGAAAGCACGCTCAAAACCGGCGTTAATCGATGTGCGCATAGTCCTGCCGGCGCGCAGTTCCTCTTTGACCCTCTCAAAAATGATTACATTGGCGTCAACCGCCATACCCACCGACAGTATAAGTCCGGCGATGCCGGGCAGTGTCAGTGTGGCGTTTATTGCCACTAAAACGGCAAAGACGATGGAGACATAGACCATCAGTGCCACGTTGGCGATTACGCCAAAGAGCTTGTAATAAACTATCATAAAAATAAGGACAAGTATAAACCCGGCGATGCCGGCGCGTACACTGCGGTTAAGTGAATCCTGCCCCAGCGAGGGGCCTACAGAACGGGTCTCAAGCTCAATCAGATCAACAGGCAGGGCGCCTGAACGAAGCATAAGCGCGATACTGCGGGCATCATCAAGACTCCTGATTCCAGTAATCTGAGCTTTACCATCCCTGATGATGGCCTGTACCGTAGGTGCGGAAACCAACTGTTCGTCCAGGTAAATGATGATTGGCTGGCCCAGGAACTTCTCTGTGGCTTCGGCAAACAGCCTGCTGCCCTCTGGGTTAAACTCCAGGGATACTGCGGGAAGATTGCGGTCGTCGTAAGAGGCGCGGGCGTCTTTTAAGTCGCCGCCGGTGAGGATTACTTCATTATCCGGTCCGATAAATCGCAGCATGGCAGTGGTGCCGATAACTTCCTTGGCCCTGCGCTGGTCTTCATAACCAGCCAGTTCAATGCGGATACGGTCGTCCCCTTCCTTCTGGATCAACGGTTCGGTGACGCCAAGACTGTCGATACGGTTGCGGAGAACTGTGATTGCACGGTCTAAGGTATCCCCACCGCTGTCGCCGGTTTCCACAGCCTGCAGCAGCACATAGACACCGCCACGCAGGTCAAGGCCGAGATTAATATTGCTGAGTGCGTGCTGAAATGACACGGCACTGAGCGCCAAGAGCAGCAGAACTACCAGGGATAGAGTGAGGAGCCGGTTTTTTCTCATCTCCGGGTTAAACCTCCTTCATTGTGTCAAAGGCTGTAACAGACGTAAAAAAAGGGGCTTCTTCCGGCAAAGCCGGCGGGACTGCCCCGAGTCTCAAAGTTTATTATAAACGGTTACCTGGGGCTTGTCAATTTGTAACTTTTGCACGTAATGTAAAGGGACGGCTTGGGGTCAGGTCCGAACATTGGAACATTTGCCTTCCCATATACATTGGCCGAGGGATATTTTGCCCGCAGCTGTGCGAGCGGGCCAAAATCAAGCACGCGCATGGGGCAGGCAGCGACACAGGCGGGCGCCTCACCTGCAGCAAGCAGATCAAGGCAGCCATCACATTTACCGGCCTTACCCGTTTCTTTGCTGAAGTGAAGCGCCCCGTAGGGGCAGGAAAGCGTACATGCCTCACAGCCGGTGCATATTTCACTGTCCAGGATAACAAGGCCGTCCTCCTCCCTTTTAATCAGCGCCTTCTCAGGGCATGACAAAACACAGGACGGGTTGCCACAGTGGTTGCAGGAAATTGTAATATAAAAAGCATAAACATTGGCATTCAGGCCATGACCCTGCTCTTCGAACCCGCCGCCTTCGCTTTCATAAATCCGGCGCCACAGGGAGCCTACAGACAGGTTGTTTTTATCTTTACAGGCCATAACGCAGGCGTTGCAGCCTATACAGCCGTCTGCATCCAGATAGAATCCGTATTGTTTGTTCATTTTAATTCACCTGTTTTTAAGTTTTTAACATCAACCAGGTTTGTGTGCTGGGGGTTGCCCTTTGCCAGCGGCGTTGGATGATATTTGGTGAGGGTGTTTATACAACCACCCTGGTCAACCGCTTCATGATCCGGTTTGTACCATGCGCCTTGTGGCATGGCCACCACACCGGGCATTATGCGTGAAGTAACCTTAACAGTAATCTCCAGTTCCCCGCGCATATTGAAGACCCTGGCCCGATCACCGCTTGAGAGGCCCCTTTGCCGTGCATCTTTAGGATTTACCCATAATTTATGCGGTTCCACTTCCTCCAGCCAGGCTGAGTTGCCCATTGTGGAGTGGGTACTCCTTTTGCTGTGCCAGGCAATCAACTGCAGAGGATATTGAATATTTACAGAGTCGCCCGGTCCTTCCCAACTGGGAATATATTTAGGGATGGCAGGGATTTCACTTGGGTTGTTCATGGCAAATAGACGTGGAGAGAAAATCTCAATTTTACCCGATGGGGTGGGAAAGGGATTATTAGCAAAATCTTCTACCTGCTCCTGGAATGCAATATATGATTTTGGCTGCTTTCTGTAAATTCCCTGCCTGGAAAACTCCTCAAAGCTTGGAAAGTCAGGATCCAGTTCCTTTGTTTTCTCAACAATATAACGAGCCCAGTCTTCATAGTTCCTACCCAGCGAAAATTCTTCCCACACACCAAGCTTTTCAGCGACCTCAAGCATCCAGTCATAACCGTTACGGCACTCATAAGAAGCATCCACAGCTTTGCCCTGAAAGATAACATAATCCTGGTATTCCAGTGCGGTAGCAATACCGACTCTCTCAAGGAAATTGGTGCTGGGAAGCAAAAGGTCGGCATACCTGGCACTTGGTGTCATAAACTCATCAGACACCAGGATAAATTCGCACTTTGTTTCATCCTTCAGGATTTCCCTGGTCATATTAATATCTGAATGTTGGTTTAACAGGCTGTTTCCTGCCAGGCTGGCCACGAATTTTATGTCGCTCTCCAGGCGGCCGGCATTTCTCACCCCGGAGTCGGGTCCCATTTGCCGTCCACGCAGGACAGCCTCGGTCCAGGTGAAGAAAGATATGGAGGCCTTAACCGGATTTTCATATGGCAGCGGGGCCAGCTGTATCTGGGACTGAAAGCCGTACCCCGAGGCCCATCCTCCCCGGATGCCAACATTGCCGGTGATGGCTGCCAGTACAGTGGCTCCCCTGGCGGGCTGTTCGCCGTAGGCATGGCGCTGAGGCCCCCAGCCCTGGAGCAGCGCCGCTGGTTTCATAGTTGCATATTCACGCGCTAACCTGTGTATGGCCCCCGCAGGCACCCTTGTTATCTGCTCTGCCCACTGGGGAGTTTTCGCAATCCCGTCATACTGTCCCAGGATATAGCTGCAAAGTGAATTGCCGGCCGGAACCCCATCCGGCATCTGGCCTTCATCAAAACCGAGGCAGTATTTATCCACAAAAGACCTGTCATAGAGATTTTCAGTAATCATTACATATATCATGGCATCCATGAGGGCATTATCAGTAGTTGGAAGCAAAGGAATCCACTCATCTGCCAAAGCCACGGCGGAATCTGAGTAACGAGGATCTATTACAATAATTTTTGACCCGTTTTCCCTGGCCTTTTTTAAATAATAGGGAGTGTTTGTGCCAAAGGAGGTTTCAGCGGGGTTGTGCCCCCACAGGATAATAAGTTTTGAATGCTGCCAGTTGTCCGTTGAGCTTCCTGTTTTATCGGTACCAAATGTATAGCTTGTGGCCATCCTGGTGCAGGCCGAACTGTAGGAACCGTAGTAATCAAGGTAGCCTCCCCCGTAAACCGACAGCAGGCGGCGGAAAAACTCCCTCTCAGCCAAAACACCCTTAATTCCGGAGCTATAATTGATATACCTCGATTCAGGGCCGTATTTTGCCGTAATCCTTTTAAGTTCACCCGCAATCAGTGTGGTAGCCTCTTCCCAGGAGATTCTTTTAAATTCCCCATCTCCTCTTTTTCCCGTTCTTTGCAGCGGGTATTTTAAGCGGTCAGGGTGATACAGTCTCTCCCGGTAGCTGCGCCCCCGCATACAGGCGCGCAGCTGGTGGCAGCCGTCTTTTTCCTCTGTATTATCTGTGGAAATTCTCACCACCCTGCCGGAGCGGACATGCACTCTCAGTATACAGCGCCCGCCGCAGTTATCGCCACAGGAAGTGATTACAATTTTATCATCGTTACACATACCGGGTCTCCTCCATAGTTACTTAAATTAAAACATGGCGCCTGCACAATATTGCTGCAGACGCAAATCTTAATCCAAACCGGCCTGGCAGGCGCCTGCCATTTGGGACGTGTATTCTTTTACCGCAGCAATTATTCATGATCCATCTCCGTCCGCATCAATAATTCAGACAGGGTAGGTTACGCGCAGCCTTCCGATTTTACACTCATCATCACCGTGCACACCAAGCGCCAGTACTGTCATATCGTCTCCCGGGCGCCCACCTTCCAGCCAGGCCGCTGATGAGCTTGGCAGAACGGCCGCTTCCCTGCCCGTCAGCAAAAGAGCTGATATCCCGCCTTTTGGTCTTTCCACCACTTCAGCAGAGTCACCACAATCCCCGCTGGCATATTTAGCTGTTTTGTTGACTGCTACCTCAATTTGCATTATGAATACTCCTTTTCCAGCCAGCCGCATAAATAATCGTTCAGCACGGCAAAGAGCAGTCCTGTGTCGGTGTCACTAAAAAGCGCCACCTCTCCGATGCTCACAGGGAACACAAATACAAGCCGCCCGTCTTTTCTTTTTTTGTCGTATTTAAGAGACGCCAGGACGTTTTCAGAGTCAAGGCCCGGAGGCGGGGGTCTAAGGCCGATCCTTGCCAGCATGGACACGATACGCCGGGCATCGGTGCGGGAGAGTATCTTCTTCTTTGCGGCCATGTGTACTGCCAGGGCCATACCCACCAGCACTGCTTCCCCGTGCAGGTAATAGTTATAGCCTGTGGCAGCCTCCAGAGCGTGCCCCCAGGTATGGCCGAAATTAAGTATCGCCCTTTCACCCTCTTCGCGCTCGTCGCGTGCCACCACTTCACTTTTGAGTCCGCAGGAGACGGCAATAACCTCTGTGAGCACTTCTTCCTGCCTGGCAAGGAAAGCTGTCCAGTTTTCTTCAAGATAATTAAAGAAAGGTTTACTGAGAATGATTCCATATTTTATCACCTCAGCGGCGCCGGCCAGAAATTCACGCTCGGGCAGTGAGCGCAGCGTCTCCAGTTCTATCCAGACCAGCCTTGGCTGGTAGAAAGCGCCGATCAGGTTTTTACCAAGAGGGTGATTGACCGCCACTTTGCCGCCCACGCTGCTGTCCACCTGTGCCAGGAGAGTTGTGGGCACCTGTATAAATGGTACGCCGCGCATGTAGGTAGCTGCTGCAAACCCTGCCAGGTCACCAACCACACCGCCCCCCAGCGCCAGCACCAGGCCACCGCGGTCAAGTCCCGCCTCCAGGGCACTGCTGTAAATCGCCTCCAACCAGGACATTGACTTGCTTCCCTCACCTGCGGGCACAACCACAAGTGAGGAGGCAAAGCCTGCTCTGTCAAGTTCGGCGATTAGTTTGCCGCCAAAAAGAGGGAAAACATTTTCATCGCTGACCAGCAGGATCTTAGTGGGCTTCACCGACTCCTGCCATGCCCCCCAAAGATGCGGGTAGAGGTTCCTGCCGATATAGATTGGATAGCTGCGCCCTTCAAGGGACACCTGTAATCTGCGCATTTTTTAATCACCCCGGTCAGCGGTCAGTCATCATTTTTAAGTAGGAATTATAATTGGACTGCATCTCCGCCAGTGAGTCGCCCCCGAATTTTTCCCGGAAAGAGCAGGCAATTTCCCAGGCAATAACAGCTTCTGCCACCACGGAGGCGGCGGGAACAGCGCAGGTATCGGAACGTTCAACCATGGCCGTGAAAGGCGCGTGGCCATCCATGTCGATGCTCTGCAAAGGTTTGTAAAGTGTGGGAATGGGCTTCATGGCAGCCCTCACCACCAGCGGCTCCCCGTTTGTGATGCCGCCCTCTATGCCGCCCGCCCTGTTGCTGAGGCGAAAATATCCTTTTTCACTCTCATAGCTTATCTCATCGTGGACAAGTGAACCGGGCAGTACGGCAAGGGCAAAGCCTCCGCCCACTTCCACGCCTTTTATGGCCTGGATGCTCATCAGCGCAGCAGCCAGGCGCCCGTCCAGTTTGCGGTCCCAGTGCACATGGCTGCCAAGGCCTGCGGGCACTCCCGTTGCGATTATTTCAAACACACCGCCCAGAGAGTCGCCCTCTTCCCTGGCATGATCAATGGCTTTCATCATCTCCGCCGCTGCTGCAGGATCGGCGCAGCGCACGGGCGACTTCCCGGCCGCCTCCCTGAGTTGGCTTAACTCACCAGTCAGTGAGGCAGACACACTGCCAATTGAAAGTACATGGCTGAAAACAGTGACGCCAAACACGCCAAGAAGCTGCCTTGCCACCGCACCCACAGCGGTTCTGGCTGCTGTTTCCCTGGCGCTCGCCCTCTCCAGGACATCCCTGATATCGTGCAGGTCATACTTGAGCGACGCCGCCAAGTCGGCATGACCGGGACGCGGCCTGGTAACCCTGGCAAGCTCCGGCGGCCTCTCGCCTTCCGGTGACATTCTGTCCTGCCAGTTGGCAAAGTCACGGTTTTCAATACTGATAGCCAGCGGGCTGCCAAGTGCCCTGCCGAAACGAAGGCCGGAAGTGATTTGTGCCCTGTCAGTCTCAATTCTCATACGCCCGCCGCGACCGTATCCCTGCTGTCGGCGGGACAGCTCAAAATTAACCTGCTGCATGTCAAGCTGCAGGTTTGCCGGCAATCCCTCAATGATTGCAGTCAGTGAAGGCCCGTGTGATTCACCTGCTGTGAGGTAGCGCATCACAGATACCTCCCGAGACGCTCTTTATTCTGCTTCTTTAGCCACCACAGAAGTATCAGGCCGCCATGTATCAAAACAAGGCTCAACAGCTGAGCCGTTCTGAAGCCACCTATCATGGCGCTGTCTGTGCGCAGGCCCTCAATCACAAAACGGCCTGCTGAATACCAGATCAGGTAGCGGATAAAAATACCGCCGTCCGTCCTTTCACGCCCGCTGACCCAGAGCAGGTACAGGAAAACCATAAAATTCCACAGGGATTCATAGAGAAATGTGGGATGACGCATGGCGCCGGCAATATACATGGCCCAGGGCACGCCGGTCTCCACACCGTAAGCTTCCTGATTAAAATAATTCCCCCAGCGTCCAATGGCCTGGCCCAGTATCAGTCCCGGCGCGCAGAGATCGGCCAGGCGCCAGAATTTCACCCTGGTAGCGCGCGCAAAAATCACACCTGTAAGAATGGCGGCAAATATTCCCCCATGGATGGCAAGCCCGCCCTGGCGCACAGCAAAAACTGATACCAGGTTGCCGCTGAATTCATCCCAGTGGGCAACAACATAACCGATTCTTGTGCCAATCAGCGCCGCCGGTACGGCGAACAGTAAAAAGTTGACCAGTTGGTCGGCGTCAAACCCGTATTTCTCAGTGCGTGTGAGAGTCACCAAAAAAGCAAGCAGAAGCCCGGTGCTGATCATCACACCATACCAGTAAACCGGAAGGCCAAATATTTGAAAAGCAACAGGATTTATTTCAGTCATTTTTGTATGTCCTCCCAGCAGTTTCAAGATTTAGCAGCCTTTCTTTCCACCCCGGCCCGCCGCTGAAGCCGCCGATTACGCCGTCGCTCCTGACAACACGGTGGCAGGGAATAACAAGTGGCGTGCGGTTGGCGGCCATGGCCTGTCCCGCTGCCCTGGCCGCTCCGGGAGAGCCGGCCTGCTCTGCCAGCCAGCGGTATGGTCTTCTCTCCCCGTAGGGAATTTCAGCCGCTGCCAGCAGAATGCGCCTGAAAAACGGGGTATACCCCGAGAAATCCAGCGGGCAGGAAAAGCTAACCGGCAGGCCTTTGAAATAGTACTTCAACTCATCAGCCAGACGCCACACCCACTCCGGATCGCCGACAGCTGTCGGCATTTCTCCGTTTTGCCGCAAATTGCCGGGAAGGTTAAGCTCAAAAAGCCCGCTCTGATTAAATGAAATCTGAAGCGGCCCATTGCAGGTCTCTATCAGCCGTCTTTCCATAGCTGCCTAAACCTCCTCACACAAAAGTTGCTTTTTAAATATGGTACATGTAGCCGTTTTTCTGAAGTTTTTTCTGCTCTTCACAGATGTCGGCAAGCGTTACATTGTCAAGGACACTGTTGATTTCGTTCCTGATTCTGATCCAGACGGAACGCATAATACAATCTGAGGCCCTTTCGCAGACATCTGTATCACAGCCGTCCGTCACACAATCCGCCGGTGTTACAGGCCCTTCGAGCACGCGGATGATATCACCCAGTGTAATTTCCTGCGGCGGGCGCCCCAGGCGGTACCCCCCCTGGGCGCCACGGACACTGTGAATAAGTCCGGCTTTTTTCAGGCTGGCAAAAAGGTGCTCCAGATATTTTTCAGAAATATGCTCGCGCTGGGCCACGCTTTTCAGGGCAATGGCATTATCCTGATTGTGCATGGCCAGGTCAAACATGGCCCTTACCCCGTACCTGCCCTTGGTTGAAATCCGCATCCCTTCTTCTCCTCCTTAGTAAGATTAGATTGTAAGGGGCCGCATCATACGCTTTCTGCCTTCAAACACAGCCACTTCAGCAAAACCTGCCTCTTTCAACAGCGAAACAGCCCGCCCCAGGTCTCTGCCCACATCACCCGGACAGTGGGCATCTGAACCAAGGGTAACTGCCACACCGAGCGACCGGCATTTCTCCAGGAACGTCCGTGAGGGGTAGGCCTCAGCCACCGGAGCGCGCCAACCCGAAGAATTAAGTTCCACGCAAAGGTCATTTGCCGCCAGCACGCGGCACGTTTTCTCCACAAGATAAGACCAGTCTTTCTGCGGAAAGAAAGCAAACTTTTTAACAACATCAAGATGCCCGGCAATATCAAACAGCCCGCTCCCGGCCATTTTAGCCACTGTTGCAAAATACTGCTCATAAAGCAGGTCCAAATCAGTTTTCCGATAATGCTCCAGGTAACGGGGGTGTGTAAAATCCCAGCTGTCCAGAAAATGAATGGAACCAATTATATAGTCAAAGGGGTAAGCCGCAAGCGCCGCGGCTGTAACTTCCTCCCTGCCGGGCAGGTAGTCGGCCTCCACGCCTGTGCGCACTGGTATGCAGGCAATTTTGCGCATCCTTTCCACATCGGCCAGATAAGCGGGTAGTTCATCTGCATGCATAGTTACACGGTTTTCCGGTTCACAGCCAAGCAGCTCCAATGGAAAGTGGTCGGCAAATCCTATTTCCAAGAGCCCTTTGCGCTCCGCCTCAGCCAGATATTCATCAATAACCCCTGTGGCATGGCAGCAGCGTGAGGTATGGATATGGTAATCAATCATTTCTTTACCTCATTTCTTTGACTGTGCCGCCTCTCCAACTCAGCCAGTACCTCCGAGAGAGACACGCCTTTTTGCGACAGGAGGACAAGCAGGTGGAAGAGCAGGTCGCCAGCCTCATAAACAAGCTCATTCTTGTCTTCATTTTTAGCGGCGATGATCACTTCACCGGCTTCTTCACCCACTTTTTTCAGAATCCTGTCCAGCCCTTTAGCAAAAAGGCCGGCAACATAAGATCCTTCCGGCTTTTGTACTTTGCGATTATCTATAATCCGTTCCAGCTCAAATAAAAAATCACAGGCCAGGTGTTCTTCCTGCCCGGGGAGAGTGCGGTAAAAGCAGCTGACTGCCCCGGTATGGCAGGCAGGACCTTGCTGCTTCACCTGCACCAGCAGAGCATCGCAGTCGCAATCGTAGCGAATGCCCACCACTTCCTGTGTATGCCCCGACGTCACGCCTTTGTGCCAGAGCTGGTTGCGGCTGCGGCTGAAAAACCAGGTTTCCCCGGTCTCTTTTGTTTTCTGCAGCGACTCACTGTTCATGTAAGCAAGCATTAAAACCCGGCCGCTGCCGACATCCTGGACGATGGCCGGTATCAGGCCGGCTTCATTATATTTAAGCTCTGTCATAGTCGAACAGGCACACCCTTCTCCGCCAGGTAACGTTTAACTTCTTCCACAGTAAATTCTCTGTAGTGAAAGACTGAAGCTGCCAAGGCTGCATCAGCCATGCCGTCTGTAAGCACGGTGTAAAAATGATCCATTGCCCCGGCGCCGCCAGAGGCAATAACGGGAATATTCAGCCTTTCCGCCACAGCCCTGGTCAGCCGCACATCATAGCCGTCTTTACCGCCGTCACAGTCCATGCTGGTTAAGAGTATCTCCCCGGCCCCGCGCCTTTCACCCTCCACGACCCAATCCAGTGCAGACATGCCGACAGGGCGTCTGCCGCCGTGGGTGTAAACTTCCCAGTCGTTCATTACCCCGTTCCATTTGGCATCCACTGCCAGCACGATGCATTGTGAACCGAAGCGCTCAGCGCCCGCTGTGAGCAGGCCGGGGTTCTCCACCGCCGCAGTGTTTAGGGAAACTTTATCAGCACCGGCCACAAGAATCTGGCGCAAATGTTCGAGCTCGCTGATACCCCCGCCCACTATAAAAGGAATAAAGACCTGCTCTGCTGTACGGCGCACCATATCAAGCATGGTGCCGCGCCCCTCGTGTGAGGCGGTAATATCCAAAAATACCAGTTCATCAGCACCGGCACAGTCATAAAACTTCGCCAGCTCTACCGGGTCTCCTGCATCACGCAGGTTTACAAACTGCGTTCCCTTGACAACCCTTCCATCCTTCACATCCAGGCAGGGTACTATCCGTTTGGCAAGCAATCAATCCACCCCCTGTATGGCCAGCGCACGGGCCATGTCCAGCCGGCCGGTGTAAAACGCCTGTCCCACAATTACGCCTGTTACGCCAAGAGGCTCTAACTGCAGCAGGTTTTTGATATCATCAAGTGATGAAACACCGCCTGAAGCAATAACGTCAATTTCAAGCGCTTCCGCCATTTCACGCAGCGCCGTCAGGTTTGGCCCTGTAAGCGCACCATCCCTGGCAATATCTGTGTAGACGATTTCGGCAACGCCGAGTCCCGCCATACTGCGCGCCAAGTCTACTGCCCGCAGTCCGGAGTCATCCACCCAGCCGCGAATTGCTACGCTGCCGTTGCGTGCATCGAGCCCGGCCATGACTCTGCCCGGGAAATTGCTGCACATTGCTTTGAGAAGTTCTGGGTCAGTGACAGCCACTGTGCCAAGAATTACACGTTCCACACCGCGGGCAAACAGGTCTTCGGCGGTGGCCATATCACGGATGCCGCCGCCCATCTGGACGGGAATATTTACTGCCTTCACCACCTGCTCAATTACCGCCGCATTCTTCATCTCTCCGGCAAAAGCGCCGTCCAGGTCCACCAGGTGCAGCCGGCGGGCGCCTTCACTCTGCCAGCGCAGCGCAGCCTCCACCGGGTCTTCGTAGTAGATGGTCTCCTTGTCAAGCTCGCCGTGCAGAAGGCGTACACAACGGCCAGCCCTGATATCTATGGCCGGTATTATCAGCATGCTGCCAACCTCCCGAAATTGTCCAGTATCTTCAGTCCCAGGCCGCTGCTCTTTTCAGGGTGGAACTGGACGCCATAAATATTGCCCTTTTGCACCACAGCAGGAAAATGGAGACCGTAATCAGCGGTGGCAAGAAGGTCTACGTCAGTTGCGGGCAGCCCGTGGTAGGAATGGACAAAATAAAAATAGTCGCCGTCCTTTATACCATCCAGCAGCGGGTGAGAACGCCTGATTACAAGCTGGTTCCAGCCGACTTGCGGCACTTTAAGGCCACTGTTGAACTGGACCACACTGCCTGCAATGAGGCCAAGGCCCGCAAAGTCCCCCATCTCTTCACTGCGCTCAAACAGCATCTGCATCCCCACGCAGATCCCAAGCAGTGGCACGCCCCTCCTGACGGACGACAAAACCGCACTGTGAAGGCCCCCCATACGCAGGTTTTCCATAGCCCTGCCAAATGCCCCAACACCGGGCAGCACCAAGCCATCTGCCGCGGCTATCAGCTCAGGGTCGCTACTCACCGCGGTCGAAAAGCCGGCCTCGGCAAAGCCGTTTTTGACGCTGCTTAAATTCCCCACTCCGTAATCTATAATAACAATCATTTGAGTTCGCTGCTCCCTCATAGAATATTATACACTAAAAAATAATATCCTGCTATTCTTCTAGGATTTTAATACTTTATCTTTGGATACAATCGGGCGAAAGCCGCGCTTACAATAAACCTTTGGTAGACAATACTCCGTCCACCCTGGTATCGAAGGAGACAGCTTCGGCCAGGGCACGCCCAAGGCCTTTAAAAGCAGCTTCTATAATATGGTGCGTGTTATTGCCCGCCTGCAGGCGAACATGAAGTGTGCACTGAACTTTATTTACAAAAGCACGCATAAATTCTTCCACCAGTTCGGTCTCAAAGTTACCCAGGCTCCCGCATAATAGCGGCAGATCAAAGCCGAGGAAGGGCCGGCCGGAAAGATCGACCGCCACCATCACCAGCGCTTCGTCCATGGGTAAAAGCGACATGCCATATCTCCTCACTCCATCCTTGTCACCAAGGGCCTCTCTGAAAGCCTCACCCAGTACAAGGCCCAAGTCTTCGACCAGGTGATGGGAGTCCACAGGCAGGTCACCTGACGCCAAGACCTCCATGTCAAAAAATCCGTGGCGCGAAAAAAGCTCCAGCATATGTTCAAGGAACGGAACCCCTGTTTTGAGGCCTGCTTTGCCGCTGCCGTCCAGGCAAAGGGAAAGTTCAATGGAAGTCTCCCTGGTCTGCCGTTTAATCTTTGCTATCCTCTCTTTTTTCAAGCATATCCCTCCTCATTTTAACCGATAGTCCGTGGGCATCAAGCCCTTCCACCCCTGCCAGCGATTCTATTGCCGGCGCCGCCGCAAGCAAAGCCTTTGCCGGGTAATAAATCACACTGCTCTTCTTAATATAGTCATCCACCGACAGTGGAGAAGAAAAACGGGCCGCCCCGGCTGTAGGCAGCACATGGTTTGGCCCTGCCCAGTAATCACCCACTGCCTCGGGCGTAAAAGCACCGATAAAAACAGCTCCCGCGTTTTGCACGCTGTCAAGCCAGAGCCACGGCTCAGCAAGGTGTAGTTCCAGGTGCTCAGGCGCCAATTCATTTGCAATTGACATCCCCTCTTCAATGCTGTTGACAAGCACCAGTGCGCCCTGTCCACGCAGTGCTTTTACAGCTGTTTCAGGCCGCTTCAATGCGGCACACTGCCTGCGGAGTTCTTTTTGTACATCCGCTGCCAAAATCCTGGAGTCTGTTACAAAGTAGGCAGAAGCCATCGCATCGTGCTCCGCCTGGGAGAGCAGGTCGGCGGCCACGCAGGCGGCGCAGGCGGTATTATCGGCCAGCACAAGCACCTCACTGGGGCCTGCCAGCATATCAATACCTACAGCTCCCATCACTTCGCGCTTAGCCAGAGTCACATAGATGTTCCCCGGACCGACAACCTTGTCCACCCGGGGAATGGTTTCGGTACCATAGGCCAAAGCTGCCACAGCCTGGGCGCCGCCGCATTTGTAGACGGCGTCGGCGCCGGCGATGCGCGCAGCAACAAGTGTGTAGGGGTTGATTTCCCCGCCCGGCAGTGGCGGTGTAGTCAGTACTACTTCCCGCACCCCGGCAACCCGGGCAGGGATAACAGTCATCAGCACCGATGACGGGTACGCGGCGCCACCTCCTGGCACATAGGCCCCAACCCTCTCCAGTGCACGCACCAGTTGTCCAAGGGCAACGCCGTCTTCACGCCTGTCAAGCCAGGACACACACAACTGCCGGCGATGAAAGGCCTCTATGTTTGAGGCAGCCAACTTCAGATTCTCCCGTACACCAGTGTCAACTACCGCTTCCGCCGCGGCAAACTCCTCAGCGCTGACACATAACGACTTAAGCCCGGCGCTGTCAAAACGGTTGGTATATTCCAGTACCGCCTCGTCGCCGCGGCGGCGCACCTGACTGATTATTTCGCGCACAGCCGATATTTCTTGCGGGTAGTCGTCAAAGCGGCGGCGTTTGAAATGCTGTCTGAAAGTTTCTCCGTCAAACTCTTTTAACACAATGTCACCTCACTGTCCACAGCCTTCTCCAGTACCCCCACCAGCCAGGCCACACGTGCGCCTTTTACCTGGTAGCTGCCCGGATTGGCCACCAGGCGGGATGTGACATGGGCTACAGTCTCCACTTCCTCCAGGTTATTGTCTTTCAGTGTCCTTCCCGTTGATACAAGGTCAACTATCACATCAGCAAGGTTTAGAAGAGGTGCCAGTTCGATGGAGCCGTGCAGCTTTATCACCTCAAACTGCTTCCCCCTTTGCTGAAAATGCCGTTCAGTACTGCGCGGGTACTTGGTGGCAACATAACCGCCGGCGAAGGGTCCCGAACCTATTTTTTGCGCCACCACCAAGCGGCAGTAACCCAATTTTAAGTCCAGCAGCTCATAAAGCTCTCTTTCCTCTTCCAGCAGGATGTCTTTGCCCACAATACCAAGGTCGGCAGTCCCGTATTCCACATAAGTGGGGATATCGGCCGGTTTGGCCATAATAAAGCGCAGTTTAACCTCATCCAGGGAAAATACAAGCTTCCTGGTCTTCTCCCTCAGCCGGCCGCAGCCGATGCCGGCGCGCTCAAGAAGCTCCAGTGTGGGAGGAAGTATCCTTCCCTTGGCCAGTGCAATTGTCAACCAATCATTGGCAGACATCTGACGACGCCTCCCCTGCTAAGTCTGTCTGGCTGCAGCCTGATTCATCAAAATAAAGAAGTAAAGAAGCCCCTCTTTGGCCTGCTTCATCCCTGGCCTCGCCGGAGGCGCGCGCTTTGGTATCAATAATTACTGCCAGTCCACTGTCGCGCAGCTCCTGCGCCCTGGCAATCGCCTCTGCCCTGGCCTTTTCGTTGTAAGCGGCAAACAGCAGGGCAGGTGAGGGTGGAAGTTTTTTTAGCCGCTGCTGCACAAGCAGCAGGTGATCGGTATTGATGGCAAAGCCCACTGCCGGTGAATTCTGTCCAAAGTGGCCAAGCAGCCTGTCATAACGACCGCCTCCGCAAAGCGGGAAGCCAAGCCCACCCGTATAGCCCTCAAAGACCATCCCGGTATAGTAATCAAGAGCCCTGACCAATCCAAGGTCAAAGGTAATAAAACGGCTTACCCCGTAGTCTTCCAGCACCTGCCAGATTTCATCCAGGGTAGCCAGTGAGCCACGATCAGTGCCGGGCGGCAGAAGTACATCCGCTTCAGCCAGCACTTCCCTGCCGCCGCGCAGCGTCGGCAAACGCAGAATGCTTTCCCGGGAGAAAGCGGGCAACTGCAGCTCTGAGGATAATTCCTTCAAAGAAACAAAGTCTTTCCTGTTAAAGAAGTGATTTATTCTTTCACCGGCAATTCCGGTTACGCCGTGGGCATCAAGCACAGCCTGCAGAAAACCCACGTGCCCCAGGCAGAGAGTAAAATCATCCAGTTTAAGCGCACGCAGCACATCAACTGCCAAGGCTATTATTTCTGCATCGCTGCCGGCACACCCTGATCCTATCAATTCCACACCGGCCTGCGCCATTTCACGCTGCCTGCCCTGCTGGCCCGAGGCATGACGATAGACATTTCCGCCGTAACACAGGCGCAGAGGCTTTGGCTCATTTGACAGGTGAGTGACAGCAACCCTTGCCAGGGGAGAAGTAAAATCGGGACGGAGAGCCATTGTCCGTCCGCGTTCATCAAGGAAACGATACACTTTCCCTTCCTGTTCACCGTTGGCATCACCGTCAAAGACAGCACTATACTCAAAGGCCGGTGTTGCCACCTCACGGTAGCCCCAGCGGCCAAAGACCTCCTGTATTCTGTTCTCCATTTCCCTCTTTGGACCCGCGAACCCCGGCAGCAGGTCGCGCACACCGTCCGGAATCAGCAGTCTTCTTGCCTTCTCATTCATAGCAGTCCTCCGTTGCTTTAATGCTTTAACGTATTAACGCGATGACGTAGTAACGATTTTTATTTTACCACTGGTCTGCTATGGTGTCAATAAGTATTTTAACAGTTTGTGTTTAATCTGTGCTTGCTAAGACTTGAGAGTTTCCTCATAGAACCTCTCATATTGCGGTACAATCAGGGTACTGCTGAAGTGCTCATCCACCCTGCGCCTGGCGGCCTCCCCCATCTGCCGCAGACGTTTGTCGTCACTGAGAAGTTCAAGTGCATGGACGGCCATGGCGGCAATATCGCCAACCGGCGCCATGAAACCTGTTTCTCCCTGCCTGATAACCTCCGGCAAGCCGCCGGCATCGGAGCTGATGACAGGCACACGGCAGGCCATTGCTTCAAGCGCACCAAGGCCGAAGCTCTCTTTTTCCGAGGGCAGCAGGAACAAGTCGGCGGCGGAGATGATGGGCAGCACATTATCCTGAGCGCCCAGGAAAAGAACATCATCCCTTAAATTGTGCCTTTCCACAGCTTCCTGGGTTTCCAGCCGCTGCACACCGTCGCCCACAAGAAGCAGCTTAGCGCGCATTTCCCGGCGCACTCGGGCAAAAATCTCTACCACATCGGGCACACGTTTAACCGGGCGGAAGTTGGAAATGTGCAAAAGCACCCTGCAGTCAGCGGGCAGGCAGCCAAACTTTTCACGGGCAGCCGGCTGAGGGTAAAAACGTTCTGTGTTAATAAAGTTATAGATAGTCTTTACTGGTTTTTCAATGCCAAAAGTGTTGCGCGTCTCCGCAGCAAGATTATCGGAAACCGCGGTTACACCGTCACTTTTTTCAATACTGAAACGTGTAATGCGCCAAAAGGATTTATCGCTGCCCACCAGTGTGATGTCAGTACCGTGCAGCGTGGTAACTACGCGCAATTTCCTGTCTTCAAGGATTTCCCTGGCCATGTGCGCGCAAAAAGAATGCGGGATTGCATAGTGGGCATGAATTAGATCAAGGCTCTCCCTCTTCGCCAGGTCGGCAATCTGATTGACAAGCGCCAGCGTGTAGGGCGGATATTTAAATAGTGGATAGGCAAGCAGGTCAACCTCGTGGTAGTAAACATTGGGTTGAAAACGGTCAAGCCGAAAAGGCAGTTGGTAGGAGATAAAATGTACCACATGCCCCCGCTCTGCCAGCTCTTTGCCAAGTTCGGTTGCCACCACGCCGCTGCCGCCATGGGTTGGGTAGCAGACAATGCCTATTTTCATACTACCAGCCCTTTAGCGGTGTCGGAGTTTCTAGGATCATTTTCCGCTTCCAGCCCTGCAGCTTTGTGATGTCATCAACAATCATCCTATGCTCTCTGTAGATACCCTCACCGTAAAAAACCTGAATAAGTGAGCCCACATACTGGTCACGGCTCTGAAGCATGTGGATAAAACGGGGATTGTTCACCAGCGTCCGCCAGTCAGTATCAGAGGGTTGGCCAAACTGGCTCTCGTGTGCTGCAAGCGCTCCCATTTTTTTTACATAGTACTCGCTGATATCCACGATAAAAGAAGGTTCTTCGAAAACAGCCAGGAAATACTGGGCAATAACCGGCGGCCTGTGGGGTTCGCCATCGGCCGGCCAGCGGTGCAGCCCTGAAAGGTGTGCTGCCTCACGTACCAACTGACTGGCGCGGATGTGATCGGGATGCCTGTCCCTGTGATAAGGGGTTATTACCACCTTGGGGCGGTAGCGCCTGACAACCTCTATTACAGCCCGCAGGCTTTCTTCATCCACCTGCAGGCGGGCGTCAGGCAGGCCCAGGTTGTCACGGACAGCCATGCCCATAATCCCGGCCGCTTTAAGGGCCTCTTTTCGCCTTATCTCCGGTGTGCCGTTGCTGGCGGCCTCCCCTGCGGTCAAATCAACTATGCCGCATTTGTATCCCATAGCGGCATGTTTAATCAGAGTACCTCCCACACCTATCTCTACATCGTCCGGGTGGGCACCAAAAGCAAGAATGTCAAGCTCCATCACTATCTCTCCAATCTGTAACTGTTTTCTTAACCGCCTTATCTTTAAACAATCAGTTATAAAAAAGGAAATGGCCCGGCTCAGATGGGAATTCCTCATAAAGGCTCTGCCAGAAATCGGGACCATACTTTATTAAAAACGGAAAAAGATTGAGCACTCTTTCCTGCAACCTTCCTTGCGGCAGCAGCGCCTGCTCCAGATTGGCAAAGTGATTGACCACTGTTTCATTTTTCTTTTTGGCTATCTGTTCCGCCTGCTTGCGCAGGTAGGCTATTTCACTTACCACACGCTGCATGTTTTTGTCCGCCAGACTTGATAACTGTCCGTCGAGGCCGGACAATTCCCGGCGCACTTGCCGGTATCCATCCTCAATCCGGCTGTGCAACTGCCCAAATACCACGTCCAGATCAACCCCTGCTTTTTGGGCCAGTATTTTTTTCTGGTAGCCGTCAAGGCCGTTTAGGATATGGTTCTCCGGTATACTATAGCGCTCAAGGTAGCGTTTCAGCCTCGGCTCTAAAACAGTCAGTCCTCCCCTTGGCCAAAGCACAGGAGCAGAAAGCCCAAACACATTATAAAGCGGCAGCAGTTGGGCGAAATAGGACAGTTCCCCCGCACCTGGGATATAGACAATAGTAGGGAAAAGGCTGTCCTGTGCCAGAGGGCGCAGGAGCACATTGGGGCTCAGCCTCTCAGGAGTCTCCTGAATCAGCCCACGCAGCGCCTCCCTGCTGAAAACCGCCGTGCCGTCACGGGTGGCAAAGCCGCTCCCACGCCTGTAAAGTGCCGACCGCTTGCCAGAGATATACATAAGGAGGCTGGCTTCTTCTTCCCGCTCAACCTGCAACGGATAGCCGGCTGATTTTAGAACCTGCTCCCGCCCACGCAGCGCTTCACCTGCCTCTTCCAGGCGCTCGATTGTTTTAAGAAAAAATGGCGCCAGCATCCTGCGACTTCCCCGCAGCAGCGGGTCAAAGAGCACTAGCCCTGTCTCTGCAAATAATTTAGTCATAATTCTGGCAAACCATTCCGCCGGTGTGGCGGAATGGTTTGCTGTATCAGACAAAAGTCCGATTACATCCTGTTTGAATTCGCTCTTTTGTGTCAGTGCAGCCAGCTCTTCAATCACCCTGCCTGCAGCTTCTTTCCCCAGCGGCAGCATACCAACAGGCTCCCCCGTGTGGTCAAGTTCAAGGCTTATTTTCTGCAAACGGTTATCGCGGTCAAGCAGCCAGAAATGATTGGCTTCTGAAAAGTCATGGTCTTCGCTGGCCGTCCAAAACACAGGCACCACCGGGCGCTGTAGTTCCCGCTCCAGCCTTGCCGCCAGCTTTAGCGCCGAAATAGCTTTATAAACAGTATAAAGAGGTCCGGTACACAGCCCGGCTTGCTGCCCGGTCAGCACTGCCACCGAGCGCGGGTCGCTAAGCTTATTAATTTGCTCCTCTGTTTTCACTGAGCAGCCCAAACCTGTGTTATACGTAAGGAGCATGTCCACCATTCTGAGCCTGTCGCCACCAAAAGAGGCAGCCACGTTTTCGGCGTAGCCACCAAGCTGAGGCAAACCTCCAAAGTGAGGTCCAAAAAAACCTGCAGCCTGCTTCCTACCAGCAAGATAGTCCCGGTAAAGCAGCGGGCGAAACGACTCCGGCAGCGAAAATTCTTTCAGCATAATATTCTCCTCTTAAACATTTCCTGGCACTATATTCCACAAAGCGGGAGCTTTTTCCTTTTAATATGGCTGATTACTATCTTTACTTAAGCGCTCCCAGATTGTGCAGTGTCTGCAAAAAATCAGGGTAGGAGACGGCAATGCTGTCGGGGGAGTCCAGCATGACAGTGCCTTTAGCACCAAGAGCAGCGATGCAAAGTGACATTGCGACGCGGTGGTCGCCCCTGCTTTTCACGGCAGCGCCGGCAATCGGACGCCCGCCTCTGACGATAAAGCCGTCTTTAAGAGCTTTGATGTCTGCCCCAAGCGCTCCAAGTTCCACAGTCATTGCCGCAATACGGTCACTTTCCTTGACACGAAGTTCCTCTGCGCCACGGACTACTGTTTCTCCAGCGGCAAAAAGAGCTGCCACAGCCAAAACCGGCAGTTCGTCTATCAGCCGCGGTATAATTTCTCCCCCGATTTCCACGCCACGCAGCGCAGAATGACGTACACGGATGTCTGCCACCGGTTCACCGCTCTCTTCGCGTCTATTAACGTACTCAATGTTGGCGCCCATCTCCGCCAGCACATCAAGGATGCCTGTGCGTGTGGGGTTCACCCCTACATTGCTAAGAATTAAGTCAGAACCCGGTACAATACTGGCAGCAACCAGGAAAAAGGCAGCTGAGGAAATATCCCCGGGCACGCGCACAACCTGTCCCAAAAGACGCGGCCTGCCGCTTACGCTTACTGTCCTGCCGTCAACTTTAACAGATGCTCCAAAAGCGGCAAGCATACGCTCTGTATGGTCGCGGCTCTGCGCCGGCTCTGTTACCGCAGTTTCCCCTGCAGCAAAGAGTCCGGCCAGAAGCACCGCCGATTTAACCTGTGCGCTGGCCACCGGCGAGTTGTAGCAAAGCGGAGAAAGTTTCCCCCCGTCCACAGAAAGAGGCAGCAACCCACCCTGATGGCGGCCAATGATCCTCGCCCCCATCTCCTTAAGCGGCGCTGTCACACGTTTCATGGGGCGCCTGCGCAGCGAGGAGTCCCCGGTCAGCACAGTGTAGAAAGGCTGTCCCGCCAGCACGCCAAGCAATAACCTGGCGGTGGTGCCCGAGTTGCCGGCATCAAGGATATTTTCAGGCTCGCACAAGCCGTCAAGGCCGGCGCCTTTCACCCTGACTGAAGTACCGTCCACATCTATATCGACACCCAGTGCCCGCATGCAGGAGACCGTGGATAAACAATCCTCGCCGTCAAGAAAACCTTCAATAAATGTTTCTCCTTCTGCCAGCGCGCCGAGAATAACCGCCCGGTGCGATATTGATTTATCGCCGGGGACAGTGATTTCTCCACACAGCGGCCCTGCCGCTTCCAGTCTGATACTCATCAGTTCTCTCCTTCCTCCATCTCCGCCCTGAACCCCTCTTGGTGCAGCAAGGCGGCTGCCGATTTGCGCCCTTCCCCGCTTAAGAAGCCAAGCCGCAGCGGCCCGCCTTCTTCCTCACGCACACGGAGTAGTTCTATTTCGGCTATATTTACGCCTGCCGATCCCAGATGCGAGGCTACGTCACCTATAATGCCCGGCCTGTCAGGAACATAGACATAAAGGTTAAACATTTGCGGCAGGATACCTTTGCCTTTGGTTGGCACCTGCAGCCTGAACTCCCTGGCATCGCGCAGCTCAGCCAGCAGTCCCGGTTCATCCCGTTTCCTTATCAGTTCGCACACACGTCGCAGTTCAGCAATATAATTCTCCAGCAGGTTGATAATATTATCCTCGTTGGAGAGGCAAATATCCTTCCACATCTGCGGGCTGCCCATCGCCACCCGGGTAGTGTCTCGAAACCCTCCCGCTGCAAGGGCTAAAAGTTCATTTTTGTATTCCTTGTGGGCGGCAACAGTGCTCACCAGGGCTGTGGCGGCCATGTGCGGCAGGTGAGAAATGGCCGCCGTCAGGAGGTCGTGGCGGGCAGCATCCAGTACAAAAGGCACTGCCCCCACCCCCTTTACCAGCTGCAGCATAATCTCAAGCGCTGATCCGTCAGTAGATTCGTCCGCTGTTAATACATAGAGGGCGTTTTCAAACAGATACTCGTCAAGTGCTCCCACACCGCCTTTTTCCGAACCTGCCATGGGGTGGCCGCCGATAAATGTTACGCCTGCCGGCAGTACTTCCCTGGCCCTGTCGGATACCTGCTTTTTGGTGCTGCAGACATCGCTGACCAGTACAGGTTTCTTTATCAGGCCTGCCAACTGCGGCAGCAGACTGAGTACAGAGCCCACAGGCGCCGCCATGATGATTAAATCCGCGCCGTCTATCCCTGCGGCAAGGGATGTTGCTCCCCTGCTGACAGCACCAAGTGAAACGGCAGTCTTAAGTACCTCTGGCACCTCATCAATACCTATAACTTCATCTGCCAGACCCCGCGTCAGCAGCGCACGGCCGAGAGAACCGCCTACCATGCCTACTCCGATGATTGCTGCACGCCTGATAAGAGCAGTCAACTTAAACCACCTGCCCCAGGCGCTTATCAACGACTGCAGCCGTTTTACGCAAGTCCTGCATCAGGTCACTGAAATTTTCAAGGGTAAGTGACTGCGGACCGTCACAGAGTGCTTCTGCCGGATGCGGGTGAACTTCAATAATCAGACCGTCTGCACCGCACGCCACAGCTGCCCGGCTCATGGCAGGCACAAAACGCCAGTTGCCGGTGCTGTGGCTGGGGTCTACTATAACCGGCAGGTGGCTTAACTGTTTAACCACGGGTATGGCACTCAAATCAAGCGTGAACCTGGTGTAGGTCTCAAAAGTGCGAATACCGCGCTCACAGAGAATAACCTGGTAGTTCCCGCCTGCCATGATATATTCTGCCGCCATCAGCCATTCCTCAATGGTGGCTGACAGCCCGCGTTTAAGCAAAACCGGCTTTTGCAATCTGCTCAGTTCACGCAGCAGGTAATAATTCTGCATATTTCTGGCGCCCACTTGGAGGATGTCGGCGTATTCATTGGCCACCTCCACCGCCTGCGGGTGAGTCACTTCAGTTACAATCAGCAGGCCGGTCTTCTCCCTGGCCCGAGCGAGTATTTTAAGCCCTTCCTCCTCTAATCCCTGAAAAGAGTAGGGAGAGGTACGGGGTTTAAAGGCGCCGCCCCTCAGCACCTGGCCGCCTGCCGCCCTGACACCGTAAGCAGTCTCCATTACCTGTTCTTCACTTTCCACAGCGCACGGGCCGGCCATGACCATTATCTCCTCGCCGCCGATACTGCTTCCCCCGATAGAGAAAACTGAATTGTCGGGCTTAAAATCTCTGCTTACAAGCTTAAAAGGCTGTGAAATCGGCACCAGTTTCTCCACAGAGGGCAGGGCTTCAAGGCCCATGGACATAACAAGTTTTCTGTCGCCGATAGCACCAATGATGGTCCTTTGCTCTCCCACCGACAGGTGCACCCCAAGGCCCACTTTTTTAAGTTTATCCACAACCTGATTGATTTCTTCTTCCTGTACTCCGGGATTCATAACAATGATCATACTTTTTACCTCCTGTATTTTCTCCCTGCTTTTACTTTTTCCTTTTTTAGCCTCATAAACGCACCTTCATTAAAGTTTTATACGCATAGTCGGATTCCATGCAATCACCTCACTTAAACAAGATATATTTCCTATGCAATAAAAAAATCCGCCCCGAAGGGACGGATATATTTCCGCGGTACCACCCAAATTGGCCAAAGCCCACTTGCAGGCACGGCCCGTCTAAACGGGATTATGCCCTTTCCCTTTTACCGGCGGGAACCCGTCGGAGCCTACTCGAAATCTTTCGGTCCGCTGCTCAAGGGTGTAATTTCAGCCTCCGCCCTGACACCGGTTCACAGCACCACCGGCTCTCTGCAGTCATAAGCAGGACTTACTGTTCCCTCTCATCGCTTTTAATTTATGGATTTGAAATTAATTTTACCTTCCTGCGATGCTGCTGTCAAGTATTTATTTCCTGCGTGTGTTGCCTGCGTTGTTAACTCGCGATGATGTTATCTCGTAATTTTAACAAAATGCAACTGATAACCCTGCCGGTTGCACCGGCAGGGTTATCAGTCAGAATAAAATGAATTTAATATTAGGCCAGGACGCGCTCGTCTTCGCCGGGAGGGACGCCAAGCTTCAGGTGGTCGTGGAGGGTGCGAATGGCTTCGGAGAGGTCTTCTTCGCGGATTAAAAGTGAGATGGTAATGTTGGAATCACCCGTCTGCAGGATGCGGATTCTCTTTTCATTCATAGCCCTTATAATGCAAGCCATAACACCGGGGAGGTTAAGCATCCCCAGCCCCACCACCGAAACTTTGGCGCAGTCGGCCAGAGTACGGTGAGAAATCCCTAAACTGTCCAAAACCTTCCCGGTCTCCTGCAGGTTTTCACTCTTCACTGTGAAAATTTTTCGCTCAGGGAAAATAGAAATAAGATCGATAGAAATATGAGCATCAGCCAGAGTGTCAAACATCGTCATTTCCAGGTCGCTGTTATCCTCCGGCGTTTCTACTGTAACCTGTGCCAGCCCGGTGGTATGGGCGATGCCGGTTATGACGCGGCTGCTTTCCCAGTGGCCAAAGCGTTGTTCGGCGCCGATGGCGGGTTCATGGCTGATGACGGTGCCTGCCTCAGATTCTTTCAGATGCTTGACAATTACGCACACATTATGGTGCATTGCCACTTCCACAGCCCGGGGATGAATTACCTTGGCGCCCTCATAGGCCAGTTGACAGACTTCGTTGTAAGTAAGGTGGTCGATAATCCTTGCATTTTCCACCAGTTTGGGGTCAGCTGTCATGATACCGTTGACATCGGTGTAAATTTCCACTTTTTCAGCGCCAAGCCCAGCGCCAAGTATCACAGCGCTGGTATCGCTGCCTCCACGCCCCAGGGTGTTGATTTCACCCTCGCGGGTTGCTCCCTGGAATCCGGCCACAACCACAACTTCATCATTGCGCAGGTGAGCGAGGAGCCGTTCAGGCTGAAACTCCACAACATGAGCCTCGCCGTAGTTGCCGTCAGTGATCAGGCCTGCCTGCCCGCCGGTGAGCGCAAGAGATGCAATATTGTTCTCGCAAAGTATTGCTGCCATCACAACAGCGGAGATAATCTCACCGCAGGACATGATTAAATCGAGGTCGCGCAAAGACTCCTGACAAATGCAGTTCATTGCGGCCATGTCTTTTAGTGTATCGGTAGCGTAAGGCTCGCCTTTGCGTCCCATGGCCGAGACAACCACGACCGGTTTATAGCCTTTCTCACGGGCCTCGCGGACACGTTTTACCACTTCTCCCCGCAGTGTCGGGTTAGCCACAGATGTGCCGCCGAATTTCTGGACAATAATTTTCATGCCGCCCTCCTACAGGAGGCCGCGGGCTATAAGCGCCTCGGCGATTTGGATGGAGTTGGTGGCGGCGCCTTTGCGGATATTGTCAGCCACAACCCACATATTGAGTCCGTTTGGCACTGAACTGTCAGGCCGGATACGGCCCACAAACACTTCATCCCGTCCCGCTGTGCCAGCCGGCATGGGGTAGGAGAGTTGGGCCGGGTCGTCAACAACAATGATTCCCGGCGACCTGCGAAGAAGTTCACGCGCTTCGTCAGCGGAGAGTGGTTTCTCAAGTTCAATATTGACAGCTTCTGAGTGTCCGTTAAATACGGGCACGCGGACGGTGGTGGCGGTTATTCTCAGATCCGGCAGACCCATTATCTTGCGGGATTCGCGGATTATTTTCATTTCTTCCTTGGAATAGCCGTCGTCAGCGAATACATCTATCTGCGGCACCATGTTAAAGGCAATCTGATGCTGCACCTTGGCTCCTGCATGGGGTATACGCTCGCGGGGGAAATCGTCCCTGCCGTCCAGGATTGCCCTTGATTGTGCGGCCAGTTCATCCACCGCCTCTTTGCCGGCGCCTGAAACAGACTGGTAAGAGGCCACTACCACACGCCTGAGGCCTGCTGCCTGCTGCAGAGGCTGCAGTGCCACAACAAGCTGGATTGTGGAGCAGTTGGGATTGGCAATAATTCCCTGGTGCCCGTCAAGTGCATCCGGGTTTACTTCAGGCACGACCAGCGGTATACCTTCATCCATGCGGAAAGCATTGCTGTTGTCAACCACCACTGCACCGTGGCGCACCGCTTCTGGTGCAAGTTGGTAACTGATGGCCTCCCCGGCGCTGAAAAAAGCCACGTCAATCCCCGCAAACGCCTCGGGCTTGGCTTCTTCCACCCTGTAAGGCTTTCCAAGCACTTCCACCGTCATGTCAACAGAGCGGGAGGACGCCAAAAGTTTTAGGTTACCCACAGGGAAATTCCTTTCCTGCAGCACCTGGACCAGTGACTGCCCAACCATACCGGTAGCCCCTACTATGGCTACGTTATACTTCTTCATCACTCTTCCCCCTAAAGTTGTTACATATATACTAATACTATTATACTATTTTTTCAAAGCTTTTTTGATACGTTCCATTGCTTCCTTCATGCGTTCTGCTTCCACGGTGAGTGCAATGCGGAAAAAGCCTTCACCGTATTCGCCAAAGCCCCGTCCCGGAGTAACGACCACACCTGTCTCCTCCAGCAGGTAACTCACAAAATCAGCGGAAGTGGCAAATCCCGGCGGTACAGGCGCCCAGATATAAAATGTAGCCTTGGGAGCAGATACAGCAAAACCCATTTGCTGCAGAGCCGAAACTACTATGTCCCGGCGCTCCTGGTAGACTGCGCACATACTCTGCCTGAAAGCTTCGGATTTTGGGCTTGCAAACGCCTCCACTCCTGTGTACTGGATAGCTTTGAAGGCGCCTGAGTCAATGTTGGTCTTGTAACGGCTAAGAGCATCCACCACCTCCGCGCGCCCTACAGCGTAACCGATGCGCCATCCGGTCATGTTAAATGTTTTTGAAAGTGAGCCAAATTCAATACACACATCTTTCCCGCCAGGCGCTTCAAGGAAAGAGAGAGGCCGATATCCGTCAAAAGCAATCTCGCTGTAGGCGATGTCATGGCACACAATCACATTATGCCTGTTGGCAAAAGCAACCGCATCCTCAAAAAACTCCATCGGAGCCACAGCCCCGCAAGGGTTATTGGGATAGTTGAGAAACATCAGCTTAGCCCGGTCGGCAGCTGACTTATCAATGGCGGCCAGGTCAGGCAGAAAATTATTTTCCGCCAAGAGGGGCATACGGTAAACATCCCCCCCTGCAAACATAGTACCAATACTGTAGACGGGGTAGCCGGGGTCGGGTACAAGATTGACGTCGCCGGGGTTGATAAAACAGGCGGAAATGTGGGCAATGCCCTCTTTGGAACCCAGCAGTACCGCTACTTCTCTTTTTGGATCCAGTTCCACATTATGGCGCTCGCGGTAGTAGTCAGCCACAGCCTGCTTAAACTCTGTAAGGCCCTCGTCGGGAGGATAAGTATGGTTTCTGGGCAGGGGGACTTCCTCTGACATTCTCTCAATAATATAATCAGGAGTAGGCCTGTCGGGATCGCCGATGCCAAGGCGGATTACATCCACTCCCTTTTCCACCGCAGCACGGACCTTTTTATCAACCTCTGCAAAAAGGTAACGCGGCAGTTTCTTTATACGATCGGCATATTCTATGTTCATTAAATTATCACTCCATTTCATCATTATTAAGATATCTAAAAAATCTTAAGGCAATTAAAACCCGGTCAACCGGCCACGGAAAACTTCCTCTGCCGGACCTGTCATATAAAGGTGGTTGTCTTCCCGCCACTCAATGGATAGCACGCCGCCAGGCAGTTGTATTTCCGCCCTGCGCCCCAACCTTCCGTTTAAGACACCGGCCGCCAGTACCGCACATGCTCCGGTCCCGCAAGCCAGCGTCGGGCCGACACCGCGTTCCCAGACCTTAACAACAGCCCGTTCCCTTGATTCTACCTGGACAAATTCTACATTTGCCTTACGCGGAAACAGCGGGTGAGTTTCAATCAGCGGCCCCCATTCAGTCAATGGTACGTCAGCTAAGTCCTCACAGAAAATTACGCAGTGAGGGTTGCCCATGGATACCGCGGTAAACGTAAACTGCCTTCCCGCCGCCTCCAGTGTTTCTGACACAACGCGCCTTTTTTCACCTGAGACAGGCACAAGATTACTCTCCAGGATTGGTTCGCCCATATCCACTTCTACACCGGTTACCGATTTTCCTTCAGTCTTGATACGCAATGTAAGAAGGTTGTTGTAAGTCTCAAGCGGTATGGTGCTATCTTTTACCAGGCCACGTTCATACAGATACTTGCCCACACAGCGCACAGCATTGCCGCACATTTCTGCTTCACTGCCATCGGAGTTAAAGATACGCATGCGGCAGGGAGCTTTTTGTGAAGACTGCAGGAGAACCAAGCCGTCGGCGCCCACTCCAAAGTTGCGGTCACAAATCCTGCGCGCCAGGTCGTCATAATTTCGCAGGCTGCCTGAAAAATCTTCCACTATCACAAAATCGTTGCCAAGGCCGTGCATTTTTACAAATTCCACGCGACTCACCTCCTTGTTATGTGGAATCTTTTCTCTATATTTTATGTTAGTTGGCCGCCCTGCGCTCAACCCGTTTTTGCAGATGGGCAGGGATAACGTCATTTATAACCAGGTTTTCATAAGACTCTCTCTTCACCACTATTTCCGCATGGCCGTTACTGACAAAGACTACCGGTGGACGTGTGAAACGATTGTAGTTTGAAGCCATTGAGTAATGATAAGCCCCGGTAGAAAAAGTCGCCAGGATATCTCCACGCACCAGCTTTGGCAGGTCAATATCCCAGATGAGCATATCTCCTGACTCACAGGCCTTGCCTGCTACGGAGACTTTCTCCACAGGCTCCTCCAGAGCACGGTTGGCAACTATTGCCTCGTACTTCGCCTCATACATGGCAGTACGTATATTATCCATCATTCCTCCATCCACAGCCACATACTTGCGGATACCGGGCACTTCCTTAATTGTCCCAACAGTATACAGGGTAGTACCGGCTTCACCAACAATTGAGCGGCCCGGCTCCACCAAAAGCCTGGGGAGTGTCAGTCCATGTTCAGCTGCCTTTTCTTTAATAGTAGTTACAATTAGCTCTATAAACGCCGGCAGAGAATGAGGCGAGTCCTCACGCAGGTAGCGGATGCCAAAACCACCGCCAAGGTCAAGTTCCCTGATAGCAAGCCCGGTCTTCTTTTTTATGCCCTGTATAAAATCCATCATAACTTCTGATGCCACCTGGAATGGTTTAAGGTCAAAGATCTGAGAACCAATATGGCAGTGCAGCCCGCACAGCTCTACGTGCCTGAGTTTAAGCGCAGCTTTGACAAAAGCCATGGCGTGTCCGTCCGCCAGACCCAGTCCAAATTTAGAGTCAAGCTGGCCTGTTTGGATATAATGGTGAGTGTGAGCTTCTATCCCCGGCTTGACACGCAAATAAATCTGGGCTGTTTTCCCCACTTGGCTGCCAATGGATTCAATCAGCTCCAGTTCTGAGAAACTGTCCACCACCAGCCGTCCCACACCGCTTGTGAGCGCAATTTCAAGATCAACTGCAGACTTATTGTTGCCGTGGAAAATCATCTTACTTGCCGGATAGCCTGCCTTAAGAGCGGTATAGATTTCTCCCCCTGAAACTACATCCAGTGCCATTCCTTCTTCTTCCACCAACCGGCACATAGCCATGGTCAAAAAAGCTTTGCCTGAGTATGCAACCTGACTGTTGGGATAAAGGCGGCTGAATGTGTCAGTATATTCTCTGCAGTTTTTACGGATAAGCTCCTCGTCCATGACATAAAGCGGTGTGCCAAAATTGCGGGTAAGTTCAACAGTATCACATCCTCCGATTTCAAGATGCCCTTTCTCGTTGATACGCATAGTCCCAGTTAAAAACATCGGCAACTCCCCCCTCAAATATAATTTATGATAAAAAATAAAACGACCAACAGGTTGCTGTCAGCCGTTACAGACTCGACACATCCCCAACGCCCTCCGTGAGATAGCTCTTCACCGGGAGTCAGGGCAGCTCCCGGTGACAGTACGTTAGTTATTCACTGACGTCCCAGCCAGGCACACGCGGGTGAAATGCCGGCTTCGGCGGCAACCCCTTTCCTGCCCATTCATCAATCCCGTATCTCCCAGGCAGTACTCTTGGCAACCGCGCCTCTACCTCACCTAGGCGGTGAGGCATTATTTGTTTCCAGAATTTTATCACAGAAAAGCTTGTTTTGTCAATTGGAAACCACAGCCACAAAGAGACAAAAAGCTTTACTGCGAAAGGAAAAACTGTCGCTGCGCCGAATATATACTCTAGTATATGCGGGAGGGTGGTAGTTGGATAATGCTCCTACAATTTAAGAAAAAAAACAGTGCGGTGGATAAATTCTACCGCAGCCCCACACTGGCCAACTACCGTTTATTAAGGCAGGAACTGGCGGATGATGGACTTTCTATCGAAAATATTTTCCCCGACCTCGACGCTTTTCTTGCCTGGAGGGGCAGGGCATATCTCTCCCGTCAGATCAGAGAAATTGAAAGCAATAAAAAAAAATAAAAAACGGTAGCGTCCATTAGTTTATCATAGATGTTTGTTATATGGCTTCTGTTTTGAAAGCGCTATTTTCTCTGTGGCAGCGCCGGCTTTTGCCGCACTGTCAAGAGCTTCATCAAGCAATATTTCCGAATTTCCTCCACAACGGGGACTGCCTGCCAAACCCAGGACTAACATTTCTCGTCAATTGGCACATCCGCAGGTTGCTCAACTATTTCCACTATGGAGATTTTCATCCGCCCTGCGTTCATTTTGCGGTCATAGCCTTTAACCAGAAAATAAGAAGCTAAAAGAAATACCACACCCAAAAAAAGTCCCACCAGTTCTTCCCGTGCCAACAACCCCAATGCCGCCCCGACCTGCTGTCCCAGCAAGATCCCGACAAGGAGCGAAATTACCGGCACCATGTAAACCACAAAAGAAGCCTTAAGGACCTGCCCTGTATCGCTGGTTACTTTTACAGTCTGGCCAACACGGGCATTTACTATATTCTGTGCCTGAATATAGTTCTCCCCGCCGCCTGAAATAACCGCTCCGCAGCCGCCACACTTGCCGCACACATCATGGCGCCTCACCACTACCATGGCTGTATCCCCATCTATTCCAACCACCTGGCCTATCTGCTCCATAAAAAAGCACCTCCGAAGCTAGTATTTCCCTGCAACTGTGTGATATGACCATTATAAGCCATAGAGAAAATTTTGCCAAGAAATACGTGCTGCCTAAATTAAATGCCGGCTCCTGCTAAAATGGAGCCGGCATTTAATTATCTTTTATTTTCCTGCTTCTTTTAATTCCTGGAATTTTTTTGTGAGTGCGGGGACTATCTTGTGCAGGTCGCCCACAACGCCATATGTGGCTACCTTAAAGATAGGCGCCTCGGGGTCTTTGTTTATGGCGCCACAATTACATCGGTATAGGAATCTGTGCGGTAGTCTTTAAATACCGGAGCGTCCGCCAGGTATACCTTATCGGCGCCGAAAGCAAAGCAGTGCCTCGTCAGGCCTTCCATGTTTTCGCCAAGAAGTACGCCGGCCAACTCAACTCCAAGCTCATCGGCCAGTTTCCTGCCCTCGCTCAACAGCTCTAAAGCAACATTGGCGATATGGCCGTCACGCTGCTCGATAAAAACCCAAACACCTTTATATTCGCTGATGTCAACTGCCAGCTTATCCTCTGTCTTTGTCACTTCGATGGCCTCGGCAGCGCAGGACTGGGCGCATGCACCACAACCTGTACATTTGTCAGTCAGTACCGCCACACCGTCTTTCATTATAATGGCACCCGGGAAAGGGCAGGCATCAATACATACCTCACAACCCAGGCACTCGTCAGCCTTAATTTTAACGCTCACTGCCTGTCACCCCCTAGACGATTTTTGCATCACGAAGTTTGCTGATTAACAGCTCACAAATCTGTTGTGCGTCCTCGGCCTCGATCATCTCACCAGCGCCCTTGCGCTCGGGAGCAAATACCCTCTTCACCTGGGTGGCGGAACCGTTTAACCCCACCATATCTTCCTGAGCGCCTATATCTTGTGCAGACCAACTGGGAATCTGTTTTTTATGGGCTTTCATAGTGCCCATCATAGTCGGGAAGCGGGGTTCATTAATGGACTTTTCCACGGCAATCATGGCGGGAAGTTTCACTGTAATGACCTCATAGCCGCCCTCGACGGCTCTTTCTACCAGCAGGCCATCATCTCTTATTTCCCTGATTTTCTGGACATATGTTACCTGGGGCAAAGTGAGATGCTCGGCAATACCCGGCCCTACCTGGGCGGTGTCGCCGTCAATGGCCTGTTTGCCGCATAATATAAGATCGTAGCTGCCGATTTTTTCTATGGTTTTAGCCAGAGTGTATGAAGTGGCCAGTGTATCGGCGCCGGCAAACGCCCTGTCACTGACAAGGATGGCCTCATCCGCGCCCATTGCCAGACACTCCCTGAGGGCGTCAATTGCCTGCGGAGGCCCCATGGTTACCACAGTAATCTTGCCGCCTTTTTGTCCCTTTATCTGCAGCGCGGCTTCCACGGCGTTTTTGTCAAACGGATTTACAATGCTTGGCACCCCTTCACGGATTAAAGTCCCCTTAACAGGGTCAATCTTAACTTCTGTGGTATCGGGCACCTGCTTAATGCATACAATAATGTTCATGCTTAAAACCTCCTGAAGATTACCGTGTATATTTAGAAAACAACTCTTCCGACATCTATTTCTATATTTCCTGCAAATTCTCCTTCCCGGAAGCTCAAAATGTTTTTAAGCGTACATATTTAACTAAGAAAAATATGTACCTGATGGAAAAGAATACAGCCTGAACCATGTTCAGGCTGTGTGTATTCTGAAAAACTATTATTTGACTCACACTGCAGACGCAATTGCAGCAAGCAGTTCAGCTCCAACAGCAAGTATTTCTTCATTAAAATCAAAGCACGGGTGGTGCAATGGATGGTTGAATTCTTCATCACCTATCCCGAGCCTGAAGAAACAACCGGGTACACGCTGCAGAATATAGGCAAAGTCCTCACCACCCATAACAGGGCGCTCAAGATTCACAACATTTTGTTCTCCAATTACGGCAGCCGCTTCCCGCGCCACCAGTTCGGTCATTTTTGAGTTGTTCTCCAGCGGCGGGTAACCCAAGAGGTAGTTAAGCTCACAGGAGGCGCCAAACGCTGCACACACGCCGCCTGCCACATACTTAATTTGCTCGGGCATTGCAGACCTCAAATCAGCGCTTAGTGTTCTGACTGTGCCCTCAAGAACTACTGTGTCGGCTATCACATTGGAGGCCGTACCACCGCAGACCTTGCCCACGGTCAAAACAAGCGGCTCCAGCGGGTCGTTCATCCGGCTTACCAGCGCCTGCAAAGTTGTAACAACATGGGATGCGGCCAAAATTGCATCCACAGCTTTGTGGGGCTGGGCGCCGTGCCCCCCTTTGCCCTTGATTGTAAGAGTAAAACCGTCAGTTGCTGCCATCAGTACTCCGGGCTTAACGCCTACCCTGCCAAACTGCAGGCTGGGATCGAGGTGAATAGCAAAAGCAGCCTGGATACCTTCCAGCACTCCTGCCTCAATCATACCGAGCGCTCCGCCGGGCGGACACTCCTCACACGGCTGAAAAATCAGTCGGATACTGTTCTTAACATGACGTTCTTTCAGCAGCAGCGCTGCTCCGTAAAGCATGGCCATGTGTCCGTCGTGGCCGCAGGCATGGCAGGCTCCCTCATTTTTTGACGCATATACAACCTGCTTACCGTCTCTTAGAGGCAGAGCATCCATGTCGGCGCGCAGAAGCACGCGCGGCGCTCCGTTACCTATATCAGCTATAAGGCCCCTCCCGGCCTCCGCCAGACTGATTCCCTCTTCCCCAAATACCTGAGTGAGGTAAGCTTTTGTTGCATCAAGGTCAAACCTTGTCTCAGCATTACTGTGCAGTTGCCGTCTGACTTTACGTAATTTATCGGTAAAACCTGGCTGCGGCCTCATAAACATACCCCCTGTAAAAATAAGACTAAGGTAAATATACGAGGTGGACAGCTCATTTCCTTTAAATATATTTTTATCTTTTTTTTACTTCCACCAAGACTTCCCTGAACATATCATTGCCCGCATACTTTACTACCGCTTTAAAATCATAAGTTATAGTATTGTTTTGCGCATCAAGTGTGTTCAGATACGCTGTTATTATAAACTCATTATTGCCGGGCCTTTCAATAAAACTTGCACTGTAGCGGGGGAAAACAGCATTACCCGGCCTCATAACACGCGGCCTCACAACTCCCTGGGCAAACTGCCAGGCCATGAACTCGGTGGGCTCATCAGTGTCGCCTACCTGCCGGGCACAGCCGGCAAAAGCCACAACAGCAAGCAATAACAGCACAATAATAATGCATCTGAAATGTTTCATGGTTTTGCCTCCCCCTCAGCCAGTTGGCTATCGCCATCGTTTATGTCTCCATTATCTGGCGCATTTTCCGTTGTTGACTGCACTTTTAACTCTTCCTCACTGGTTGCTGTTTCTTCTATCTTTGTGAGTGCAACTGCAACGTCCATAAAGTTTACATGGCAGGAAACACAAAAATCACTGATACCGCTTTTATGGCTTCCGTTCCCGTTAAATACCACTATCTTTGCCCGGGAAAAAACAACAGTTGCAGGGGTACTTCCCGGAACACCGTTTTTTCTAACCATTCTAATCTCACCGCTTGAGTAGTTTATTTCACAGTATTCAGTTATGTCGCTCCCGGATTTATCGAATACTGCCACCGCCATGTCCGGCCTCTCTGATCTGTCATAATAGAGCCAGGGGGCTGTATTTATCGCAGTAACATACACTCCCGGGTAACCTGCCAGTTCACGGAGGGGTGAGCTGCCGCGAACCGCACTGCCGTTTGGATTGTAGTGCAGGTGCCGCGCGCTGTAGGAACCATGCGGCGCGTGGCAGGAGCCGCATGTGAACTGCTGCCTCCACCTGCTGTGACTGGGGAGCAGTGATGCCTGTGCTTCTGTTATGCCGCTGCCGGGCGCCTGCCAATGCTCAAGAAGCCCTCTATCTGAATAACCCGTGGCCGTGTGAAAAGATACACCTGTCCTTCCCGCTGCCAAGGCTTTAAACTCACTGTCGTAAAAACGGCCGCCCGCAAGCCCCTGCGCGCCCAGCACATCAAAGGTTTTTGCCTGAGTTCCGAAGTGGCAGGTGGTGCAGGTATTATACACCGGAGATGTGCAGCCTGTCTGCCACAAATATACGCTCATTGACCGAAATCAACCACTGCCCGCTCTCTCTGCGAAAAGCCAGTGTATCCTGAAGACTGACACGGACAGCTTCCTCGCCGCCGTTTTTCATCACAACATCATAGACAGCATCAATTACTGCCAGTTCGGTGAAACCTGTCTGTTCGTTATTCAGATAAGCGACCACTGAATAGTTAAGGTTTTCAAGCACAAATTCTTCGTAACCGGCCTTTGCGTCCTGCCTGAAGAGAAAAGAGTCTTCCTGCCAGGAGTTGCGGTGATCCACAGTAAGCATGAAAAGGACTTTGTCTCTGTCGTCACTGACCAGCGCCTGCACAAACTCTCCGGCAGCACTGTAGATGGCGCCGTCATCCCCGGGGGGGTTTACTTTTTCAACCTGCCTCCGCGGCGCGGCCCCGTTATTTGGGCCGCTATCACCGGAGTTGCCACAGCCCCCTGCCAGCCCGGAAAGGATAAGAAAGAACATTGCGGCCGCAACCATTTTTGTCAAGTTCATAGTGCGCCTCCTGTGTTTTATTCTAAATCACTCAAAATTTTTTAACAGCGGGAGGGGCGCCTGGTGACGCCTCCTCCCGGCTTTGTTTTACCAGTTGCCCTGCTTCATTGTGTCGTAGCTGTTCCAGTACCACTGGGTATTTTTAAGAGTGGTGGCAGAGGAATTAGCGTGGCAGGACCAGCACACAGACATGTTGATGTAGCGTTTAAGCGCGGAACTTTGGTTCACATCGTTGTCACCGGTGAAGCCGGAGGTGGGGTCGTCAACCAGCTTGGCGTTGGCAAGGCTCATGAAAGACGAGTCAACACCGTGGGCAAAGTGGCAGGATACACATAACAGATTATTGCCGGCGGCGCGGACAGCCATGGTTTCGCCGCCGGTGGCGCCCCGGTTGATAGTGTGGCGGAAAGCCTTGGAGTAGATGCCTACACCACCTGCAGGCTGGCTGGAAGCCGACCCGTCAAGATAATCGGTGTGGCAGGCTGCGCAGAACAGGTTATACGGAGCATTGGTGGCGCCCATGAGGACGTTGCCGGCATAGGTGACAGGGTCGATGAAGTCTGACTTATAACGGTTTGCAGCAGTGTCAGGGTAATTATAGCCGGCTGTGACCTTTATTACTCCGCCGGCGTCTATCCTGAGGCCGGCCAGGAAAACGGCCCTGTCAGCCCATACGGAGTTCTGTCCCGGGAAACGTTCAGGCAGGTAGGTATTGAAGAAATAATCTTCGTCCGCCTGTGTTTTAAAGTAAGCGTAAGCAGCGCCATAGTTAATACCGAAGAATTTATTGAAGATTTTAGTGCCGTCAATGGCCGCCATGGGGCCGCCCACTGTGTTTGGATTATAAAGTGGGGAAACATGAACTCATTGTTGCCGTCTCCCTGGCCGCCAAAGGAGCGGACAACCTCTCCTTCCCGGTTAAAGACAAAGACAGAGTGAGACATATTGCTTACCACAAAAATGTGGCCCGAGCGGTCAAGGCCGATACCGCGGGGATTAATGAGCACAGAACCTCTGCCGTGGCCGTTTGGAGTGCCATTGATGACACGGACAGGATTACCGTGAGTGTCGTAGACCACCACGCGCTGCCGTCCGGTATCAACGACGAATATATAGCCTGCTTCGTCAACTGCGACGCCATTGGGCGCAAGCAGGTCGTTGGGCATGCCCACCTGCCTGATTAACTCACCGCTTTCAAGGTCGATCAACAGGACCTTGTTGCGGTTAATATCAGTAACATACATGGTACGGTCAACAATGACCATGTCGCCGGGCCCCTGAATGATTCCGGCTGCAGTTAACTCTGAGGCAAAATCATGCAGGTAGTTGCCGTCGGTGTCATAAACCTGTATTCGTCCCAGATAAAGCTCTGCAACGTAGATATTACCGTTACGGTCGCCGGCAATGCCATAAGGATAAAGGAACTGGCCCGGAGCCTTGCCGTTTTCACCGAAAGTGAAGAGGAATCTGCCGGCATTATCAAAGACCTGTACACGGCTGTTGTTGGTGTCGGAGATATAGATACGGCCGTGGGCGGTCGTCACCGCCATTGGTTTATCAAATTGACCATCACCGAATTCACCGTAAATCATACTGTCAAAGACCGGTACACCGGCCCGCCCCGGAAGTACAGCACCAAGGGCTGTGGATACCGGCGGCCTCCTGGTAACAAAGAGGTGGCCATAATAGGCAAACAATAAAATAACCAGAGCGGTAAAAACAACACGTGCCTGTTTTTGTCCAATTGGTTTATTTAAAAAACTGCTGACTGACTGCATAGCTTCTGCGGCTTGGCCGCACACCCCCTTTCATTAGTTAAAGATTACTTCCCGGCACCGGTCAGGCGGTTAATTGCCTCCTGTGCTTCCTTATACTTGGAATTAAAGGTGAGAGCCTCCACGTATTCATCTACTGCCGACTCGGGTAGACCCATAAGCTCGTAATTCATACCGGTATAATAAGCCACATCGCTTGCACCGGGTCTGAGAAGTTTGGCGATATGGTACATGTCCAGCGCATCATTATACATCTCCAGATACATAAAGCAGACTCCCATGTTAAAAAAGCCGCGGTAATCTTCGGGAGCAAGTTCTGTCACTTTGTGAAACTGCACAAGCGCCTCGTCCCACAGCTCCATGGCCTGGTAGACATAACCGGCATTGAGATAAGCAGGCATGTATGTCTTGTCAATTTCCACGGCAGCATTCATCTGGATGAGCGCGCGGGCGTAGTCGCTGCGGCGGAGCAGCGTGTAGCCGAGGTTCACCCTGTGCTCGGGCTCCATTGGCTCTGCATCAACTAACTGTTGGTAATAGGCAATCTGCTTGTCGAGTCGCCGAAGGTCAAGCTCCGTCCAAAAAAAGCGGCTGCCAATCACATTGCCCGTCGTACTTATCAGTGCTGCGCAAAGCAGCATGCCAAAAACTACTTTCCAGAGAGGATATGCCTTTTGTCTGCTGATGGCTGTCTCCATGATGTTCTCCTTTCAAACTGTACTGTTTAGCTGGAAATCGGGGGTGGCAGAGGTTCGAAGATATCAAGCGGTGGGGCGCCGCGCCACCCCCCCGTACTGCTGCCCGGCAGGTAGTGACAGCCAAGGCAGGTATCGGATGAATGGCAGCGGAAGCACGTGTTGGAAATCCCATCCTGCAGGGCAAGTGCGGGCAGATGCCCACTGCGCCAGTTTGTTCCATGCTTTGAGGGGTGGCACTGGGCACACGATACTTCAGTGACCCGGGGCAGCTCGGACCGGTTGTTGTCGTGACAGACCAGGCAGCCATCTTTCTCCCTGTCTTCATACTGCAGCCCGAGGCCGTGGGTTTTCCTAAAAATACTGTTCTCATGGCTCGGAGGCCTTGTGCGGTGGCAGGAGAGGCAGAATCTGTTTTCACGCGTGTATTGAGCAAGGCTGGTTTTCTCTGTGAACTGCAGCTTCTTTTCACCGGAGTAGCCGTGGCATGAGTTGCAATCCTGCAGCCCATCCCTGGCAAAAGTACCGTGATTTACACCAAAATCGGCGAGAAGATGATTGTCGGGGCCGGACATGCCTGTATGGCAGGTTTCACAGGAGGTTGCGACACGGCGCCTATAGTGACATGACATGCAGTTTTCCATACTGGGCCGGGCCAACTCGCCGGCCATCTGCTGGACCCCCTCATCCATATCCCAGGCGGAGTAATCTATACTTCTTGTGATAGCGCGACGGGCGATATCACCGTGGGCCACTGCGCTGTGGCACGAGATACAGCGTACACTACGATCACTGTGCGCTTCATGTGGGATGATCAGGTCGCCTTTTGGTGAAGCCTTTCGGTTATAGCTGTGACAGCGGAAGCAGACCTGGTCATCAATGCTGCGGAAAAGCCGGATAGGTCGGATGTATGATTTGGTAATTTCGGCGTAAGTCATACGAACCAGGTCGCTGCTTAAACTTAGGACTCCTTTTACTCCCTCTGCCTGGTGGCACTCCAGGCAGTCAAGCTTGCTGTGAGAAGACGACCGCCAGGTATAATACTCGGGCTTCATGGTATGGCAGCTTGAACAAAAACCGGGTGAATTCTGTTTAACATCAAGCCCCATAGAGAGGATTGTGAGAAATGTCACCAGCGCAAGTATAAAGTATAAATATTTTTTTTTACCGGCAGGGTGTTTTACTCTGGAAGTCACAGACATTTGTCTCCTGCACCGTGGCAGTCTGTGAGTGGTTACTGGGAATACGGGTTTCGGTATGACAGGCCTGGCAGTTATAAGTAGCTTTCATACCATTATGGCACTCAAGGCAGCGTGTCTTTGTAAGGGCAAAATCGTTATAGTCAGTATTTTTAAAACCGGCCAGGACAGTTTCGTCGACACTAAATTTATCCATCTCACTGATTCCGCCGTGACTGACGCCCACATGGCAATCGACACAGTCGGTGCCATAGCCCAGATGCTCGCTGTGTGGTATGGACAGATCTTTTGACGGTGTAATTTTTCTGTTAGGAGAATGACAGCGCAGGCAGACATCACTGCTGATTTTTTTTGTGCCGGTAATTGGCGGGTCTACATCTCCCGCTCTATAAACAGACAGGTTTTTCAAACCCCGTGCCTGTATCGCTACAAAACCTGTACCCTGCTCAACATGGCATTCAAGACAATTGACTTTGCTGTGGGGAGAGTTTTCCCAGGTGTAGTAATAAGGCTGTATCAGATGACAGTTGGCACAGAATTCCGGCTTCCGTGCATCCGCTGCCAAGGTCAGCAGGAAAATAAAGATTATGCAGGCAAAAACAGCCCCCGCTGCATAAAGCCCCCTTCTGGCACCATGGGAAAGACCCTTAAAGATCTTCAATCTTTGCATTTGAACACCCCCTGAAAACTATAAACCAACAAATTATTTTGAGTTGACGCTCTCTGCTGAGTCATCTCGCTTGTGAGCAATATAACTATTCACTTGGTTGACATAAACACCTTCTTTTTTCGACACATTTTATACACAAATTTGTCGGATTTTGAATGTATTTTTTCCCATGGAATGTACTGGAGATAAAAAGTAGAAGGTATGCTATAATTTCCTTGACGACAATAAAAAGCAGGGACAGCGGTTGCTGTCCCTGCCTGCAAAAAGCATGGAAGTTTGAAGCTTACTTATGCGGGTCGCCGTGGCACGAGGTGCAGGTTTCCTTGCCATGAGCCCATTCCAATTTGCTGTGGCAGGCCATACACTCGCCCACAACAGCAGATGGCTTGAATACACCTGTGGCCAACTTCTTGTCTGCAAAGTCATTCAGCATAGCCACTGTAAACTTCGCCACATCCGCCGTCAGTCCGCCGCAGCGCTCCTTGCGCTCCGGTGCATCACGGGGAATGTTCATAGCCTGCATAAATTTTGTGACTGAAACATGGCACAAGCTGGAGTCTGCCACAGTAGTTGGCAGGTTCATGCCCTTGGGTTGGTAGATGGGGAAAGGAGTGTCTTTGTACCAGGCCATCAGTTCGTTAATCATCTTGACTTGATCATCGCCTTCTGCCACCACGTTTATTGCATAGATAGCAGGCACCAGCGCACCACAGATTGAGCCCCAACCGTGGACGCCGGATTTAAAAGCTGAAAAACCTTCTGTGGGAATTTGGTTAAAAGGATAACCCACTACTTCTGCCAAATAGCCGAGGGTCCCCTCAGCAGCGCCGTAGCCTCACCCGTCCTTCATATAGGCGTCATAGGCTTTTTTCTCCGCCGCAGCGGGGTCCAGCTTTACGTAGCTTAAAGGCCATTGGGGTACCCCGATTACAGGGTCCGGCGCCGCCACCGGTGCTGGTGTTGCTTGCTTCGTGCACCCCGGCAGCAGCAATCCCACGCTGCCAGCCAAGGCAAGTCCGGCGAGAGAAGTCCCTGCCCCGTGTAAGAACTTCCTCCTTGTTAACTCTTTCACTTTTTCGTTTGGCATCTACTCTTCCTCCTTTGTTTTGGTATGTACCGGCAATGTCTGCAACTTATACATCATTGAATGCTGAACCCACCCCCTCTACGTATTGTTATAGTTATCACTTTCACCAATATGGACAAACTCACACGGGATACTATAACTTAAACTATATGATTAATTATATTCGAAGTGCGTAAGGTATTTCCCTGTGTTGCATCCATACCTATATACAATAGCCATAAACAAATCTTATGGCTGGAATCTTTACTGACATCTTTGTACAAATAAAATGAAACGGGACAGCTTTTGCTGTCCCTGTTAATACTCTAGCGGCTATATTCTTTTTTCACGCTTTCCAGGCTGTCACGCAGCAGCTGTAGGGCATAGCCCGGGTTGTGAACCCCACGTGACTTGTCACGGTCCACCAGTTTGTAATTTTCATAGGCTTCCTCAAGTATTAACTCCGGGTCGTCATCAAACGGCAGCGTGCCGCCGCGATGACACTGGTTGCAGGCGCCGGGCTGAAAACCGGGCAGGCTGCCGTTGTTGCGCTCCTCAAGGACGGTGCGCAGTTGTATAAGCAGCGCATCAACTTCGTGCTGCCTGCCGCTTATATTATAATCCTCAGTTTCACCGTGACAAGCGGCACAGGCGCCTGTGTTTTGCTGCCCGCCGTCTTTTGCTCGCATACTGAATGTATGCCCTCCCACGCCATCCGCTCCCGGAGTACGTGCCATATGGCAGGTTGCACAATGCCCGACGCTGTTGTGCGGGTGAGCAGAAAAAACAGTGTAATCACGTCCCGGGTATTGGTGGCCTCCTGTACCGTTTAGCACCAGGTTCTGCCATTTGCCGCCATGACAGGCGGCACAAAGTTCTTCTTTGGGCAGCCGCAGCAGTTTATAGTCGGTTCCGCCATGCGGCGTGTGGCAGGCAACACAGGTGACTGGCTCGGGCTCTCTGGTGGGTGGCGGAGCCTTGGCGTTTTTAAAGTTGCCACCGCTTGCCAATACTGCAGCAAACCCGCCCGCCTGGTGGCATTTCAGGCATTCCATGATACGCGTATCATTGGGCAGCAGGTTAAGTGGTATCACAGCATGGGGTGATGATGTCCACTCATGGTATTCTGTCCCGTGGCAGACCGCACAGGTAGCGCCGGAATAATCAACACCGGGTGAGACACGCCTGTCCTTTAGGTGAGCAGCGGCTTCAGAGTGGCAGTGGCTGCAGCCTAAGCCCTCTGTGCCGTGCACCGAGGCCGAAACAAAGCGGGCGGTCTCGCCGTGGCAGGACACACAGGTGTCTTCTCCGCTAGCGGCAGAATCTGAGTATCTTGCAGTGCATCCCGCAGCAGCAAGCAAAACCAGGACGGAGAAAAACAAAAACACTTGGCGCACAGACAATCACCCCGGTTTTTTACTACAGTCTATCTGAATATTCGCTGGCTGGCTGTGATATGCGTCACACCCGTGACGCGGCAGCAAAAGCTCTGTCTGCGGCGTCCAGTGTGTGCAAGATGTCTTCATCGCTGTGCGAAAGTGAGACAAAGCCTGCTTCAAACTGCGACGGAGCAATATAGACCCCGTTTTCCAGCAGTGCCTTAAAGTAAGCGCGGAAGCGCGGAATGTCTGAAGTGAGGGCTGTGGGGAAATCAAATACCTCTTCTTTGGTAAAATAGATACAGGACATGGAGCCGGCGCGCCTGAAGCAGGTTTCTGTGCCGTGCTTATCGGCCAGTGCTTTTAAGCCATCGGCCAGCTTTGCAGATTTAGCCTCCAGCTCTTCATAAGTACCCGGCTCTTTTAGGGCTTTGAGCATCTCCAGCCCGGCGCTCATGGCAAGCGGGTTGCCCGAGAGAGTGCCCGCCTGGTAGACAGGGCCGCTTGGCGCCACCTGTTCCATTATGTCCTTCCTGCCGCCGTAGGCGCCTACCGGCAGGCCGCCACCGATTACTTTGCCCAAGGTAGTCAGGTCGGGGGTGATGCCATAAAGCTCCTGCGCGCCGCCGTAGGCGACACGAAAGCCGGTCATCACCTCGTCAAAAATCAGCAGGGCGCCATGCCTGGCAGTTAAATCCCGTAATCCCTGCAGAAAACCGGGCTTTGGCAGCGCCAGGCCCATGTTGCCGGCAATGGGCTCCACAATTACTGCTGCGATTTCTTCGCCTGCCTGTGAGAAGATTTCTTCAACTGCATTAAGGTCGTTAAAGTGGACAGTGAGGGTGTCTTTGGCCGTACCGGCGGTGACGCCGGGGCTGTCGGGCAGGCCGAGGGTGGTAACACCAGAACCCGCTTTAATGAGCAGGCTGTCGGCATGGCCGTGATAACAGCCGATAAACTTAATTACTTTTTCGCGACCGGTAAAACCCCGGGCCAGGCGCAGAGCTCCCATTACAGCCTCTGTACCCGAATTAACCATGCGCACCATCTCCACCGAGGGGACTGCTTCAATCACCATACGCGCCAACTCAATCTCCAGTTCAGTGGGAGCGCCAAAGCTTGTACCGCGTGCGGCAGCAGAGATGACCGCCTCCACGATACGCGGGTGGGCATGCCCTAAAATAAGTGGCCCCCAGGAACCTACATAATCTATATAACTGTTGCTGTCTGCATCGTAGATTTTTGAGCCCGTGCCCCGTGTAATAAACAGAGGATCCATGCCCACAGACTTAAAGGCCCGTACAGGGCTGTTTACTCCGCCGGGCATTAACTTCTGTGCCTGTGCAAAGAGCTCTCCAGAACGTTCTAACATCTAAATACCCCCTTAATGTTAATATGTATATCAAGCGGCTTCAGAACAAAATCCTGATCAGACAGCTTACAGCCAGGCCGGATGTTAGCCGGCCCGGCCAGTTTTAAAAGTAATCCATGCTTGTCTTTTTAAATTCCCTGGTGCTGTAAAGCAGTTTGTAGTCGCTTATACCTGTCAGGTCTGAGATCCTGCGCGCGGCATCCTTTAGGTCTTCCTGTGTCCTGCCGTGCAGCATAGTGAAAAGGTTGTAGGGCCAATCGGGATAGGTGGGTCTCTGGTAAACATGTGAAGCTTCTTTGAAAGAAGCCATAACCCTGCCCACATCTTCCACTCTGTCCGCAGGCACATTCCAGCCACACATGGCGTTGGCAGTATAACCTGCCTGGTGGTGCCTTAAAATCGTGCCAAAGCGGCGCATAATGCCGGCCTCAAGGTAGTCCTTTATTTTTTGCAGCAGTACTTCTTCTGATATGCCTACACGTGCAGCAATAGCAGCATACGGATTGGCTTCAAGGGGCAGGTCTCCCTGCAGGTGGGAAATAATTTTTTTGTCAAGTTCACTTAGTATCATCAATCGTTCTCCTGCATATCAAAATTAACACCGATTTTAAACAGCCTCAGTGCAGGCAGGTTGCGCAGTTTAAGCACACCGGGCAGGCATGACGTTTCAGCAAGAATCTGTTCCATTGCCCCCACAGAGGGGGCAACCAGTGTATACCAGAGGTTGAACTCGTGTGCGCGCTGGTAATTATGAGTAACCCCGGCATAGCTGCCCACGCTGCGCGCCACCTCTTCCACCCTGTCTTCTTCTACTTTCAGCGCCACCAAAGTGGATGAAAAACCAAGCTTACCGGAGTCAAAGATGCCGCCTATACGCCTGATGACACCCTTTTCTTTGAGTGCGGCAACGCGGGAAAGCGTATCTTTCTCACTGAGGCCAAGTCGCTCGCCGATTACAGCATAGGGCCTGGGCTCAAGAGGAAAGTCGGTCTGAATAATATTAAGGAGTTCTCTGTCCACACCTGAGAGGCTGTCAACAGCAGTTTTTTGCTTCATGGGATGAACCCCTCCGGTACAGGCACCACGGGTCTTCTGCCATGTAGTCGCCTTCGGTGTAATAGTAGGCGCGGGCGCGGCAGCCGCTGCAAACATCTTTATGGTTGCAGGTTCCGCATTTGCCGCCGAATTCGTCGCTTCTAAACTGCTTAAACATCTCGGCATTGCGCCAGATTTCGGAAAAGGGAGTCTCGCGCACATTGCCTACTTTAACAGGAAGGTAGGGGCAGGGATGGACGTCACCGCTGGGAATAATGCAGCAGTAGGCGGTGCCCGCCAGGCAACCCCGGGAGAAGCGCATTTCCATGCCCATCTGCCTGGCAATGCGCATAAACTGCGGGGCACAGGTGGGTTTCAGTTCAATTTTTACCTGCTTTTGCTTTTTCAGAATGCGGTGCAGCAGCTGCTCGTACTGCATCTCCCGCAGGCCTTCAGCCTCCATATCCCTGGCACGTCCCGTGGGCACCAGGAAAAACACATGGTGAGCCACAGCTCCTTTTTCCACAGCCAGGTCTGTGATAGACTCAAACTCATGATAATTCTGTTCCACCACTGTGGTGTGGACCTGGAAAGGGAGGCCCTGCTCACGGCAGTTTTTCATGCCCTCAATAGCGCCCTGCCAGGAGCCCGGCACCTGGCGAAACTCGTCGTGGATGGCGGGGCCGGCACTGTCAAGGGAAATACCGATGCAGGCAGCTCCTGCTGCTTTTAGTTTCCCTGCCACTTCGGGTGTGATTGTTGTGCCGGTGGTGCCGAAAACCGGGCGCATTCCTCTCTCCCTGGCGTGGGTGGTAAGCTCAAATATATCCTCGCGCAGGAGCGGCTCCCCACCGGAAAGTATCAGTATTTTAAAGCCTGCTTTGGCTATCTCGTCAATAAGTGCTTTCCCCTCATCAGTTGAAAGCTCCCCGGCCTCCCTGTCGCCTGCATCACGATAGCAGTGCTTGCACTTCAGATGGCATTCACGGGTAGTATTCCAGGAAATTATCATTGCTTTTCCTCCTTCAGCCACATTGCTGCGTCTTTGGCAAAATATGTGATAATCAGGTCAGCGCCGGCGCGTTTAATACCTGTCAGAATTTCCAGGACCACTCTTTTCTCGTCAATCCAGCCGTTTTGAGCCGCCGCCTTGACCATGGAGTACTCACCCGAGACGTTGTATGCGGCAACGGGGACATTGGTATTCTCTTTAACAGCACGTATTACATCCATGTAGGCCATGGCCGGTTTAACTATAACCATGTCGGCCCCCTCGGCTATGTCCTGTTCTGTTTCTTTAAGCGCTTCACGGATGTTGGCAGGGTCCATCTGATAGGAACGGCGGTCACCAAACTGCGGCACAGACCCTGCGGCGTCGCGAAAAGGCCCGTAAAAGGCAGAAGCATATTTTACAGCGTAAGAAAGAATGGGTATATGAGAAAAGCCGTGTTCGTCAAGAGTGCTGCGGATGGCCTCGACACGCCCATCCATCATGTCTGAGGGCGCCACAATATCGGCGCCGGCACGGGCATGAGAGAGCGCCGTGCGTGACAGCAGGTTCAGCGTAGTATCGTTTTCCACATCATCGCCGCTGATCAGGCCGCAGTGGCCGTGGCTGGTATATTCGCACAGACAGACATCGGTAATCACAATCAGCTCCGGATAAGCCCTTTTCAGCGCCGCCACCGCCTGCTGGAGAACTTCCTCCTGGTCATAGGCCGAAGATCCTTTCTCATCCTTATAGGCCGGCAGGCCAAAAAGAATCACTGCCGCTATGCCAAGTCCCAGGCATTCGCCCGCCTCACGGACAATTTCATCCACAGACATCTGGTAAACGCCGGGCATGGAAGCAATTGAATCCTTCACTCTCTCACCATGCGTGACAAAAAGCGGGTAAATTAAATTCCGCACAGACAACTGCGTCTCACGCACCATACTCCTTAACGCCTCAGTACGCCGCAGCCTCCGCGGCCTGTTAACAGGAAAATACATAATTCCACCCCTCCCTTATGAATAATGCATTGATTTATGAACAACTATTATTATCTGTAAGGTGCTTACAATCCCGGCTTACAAGCAGGCGGTTCAGAAGCAAGCAGGACGAGGAGCCTGGGGCGGCGGCACCGCAGGCGTATCGTGTATACGTCGAGGATGCCGGCGCCCGTAGCGACGAAGTAATGCGCAGCCTATCAACCGACTGCCTAACACACCCCGATTTCTGTGTCCGTAAGGTAGCACGCCGGGTCCGACTCCCAGAAGTCGCCTGTGGCGGCTTCCGCGCGTGCCCGAAAGTTGCCGTTGCAGACACTAAGCCACTTGCAGGCTGCACAGCGCCCTTTCAGGAGAGGTTTGCGGTCTTTCAGGCCGGCCAGGATTGGGTGGCTGCCGTCAGTCCATATGTCGCCGAACGTTCGCTCCCTTACGTTGCCGAAAGTATGGTTTTGTGTAAACTGGTCGGCATGTACAAAACCCAGGTTGTCTACCTGGCCGATGGCAATGCCTGTGCGGTTGCCTCCGTTATTGCGCAGCAGCTCCCAGACCTGTTCGGCACGCCTGGGGTCAGTTTTTTGCATGCGCAGATAGGTGTAAACGCCGTCGGCGTGATTGTCTACAGTAAGAATTTCCTTGTCGATGCCTTTATTGTGGAAGTAAAGAGTCTTATCAATGATCATATCCATGGCCTGCCGGCTCTCCTCACGTGTCACGTCTTCTTTCATCATCTCCGAGCCGCGGCCGGAATAGACCAGGTGATAAAAGCAGATGCGGGGAATCCCCTCTTCCTCTATCAGTTTAAAGATATTTTCCATTTCAGCGTAGTTGTGGCGGTTGATTGTAAAGCGCAGGCCCACTCGCTGCCCAATATCCAGGCAGTTGCGGATACCGCGCAGCGCCGCGTCAAAAGCGCCTTTTTTCTTGCGGAATTCGTCGTTCTTCTCGCCCATCCCGTCCAGGCTGATACCAACATAGCCTACACCCAGGTCTTTGATGCGCTGCGCAGTCTCCTTGTCAATCAGTGTGCCATTGGTGGAAATGGTGACACGCAGGCCACGGGAAGCAGAGTACTCTGCAAGCTCAAAGAAATCCGGGCGAATCAGCGGCTCTCCGCCTGAAAAAAGGATGACGGGCACTTTAAATTCAGCGAGGTCATCAATAAATCTTTTGGCTTCTTCCGTTGACAGCTCGTTTTCGTATTTAACAGAGTCTGACTCCATGTAGCAGTGAATGCATTTAAGGTTGCATGTCCTTGTGGAATTCCATACCACCACCGGCCCCATGCCGTGAGTCGTGCCGTGCAGCGCACCTCTTGAATCATGGCTGTAGCGGAGTGAATCTCCGAAATGGCCGGCCCCGCTGAGAAGTTTAGTTACACTGATCATATTGGATTTCCCCCTTTTCCAAGCTGCCCATAAGCGGTGCAACTGGGTATGAAAATCAAAGAAGTTTTAAGCTAAATTTGTTTTAATGCGTCTACCAGGCCATCGATGGTGTACTCTGAAGCCTCAATATCTATTGTTAAGCCCAGGTCAAGGGCAGATGCGGATGTGATGGGACCGATACTGGCAAGCCTGACCCCTTTAAGCAGGTGGTGCAGATTATCCTTGCCCAACATATCTACAAAGTTTTTCACAGTGGACGAACTTGTAAAGGTTACGCAGTGGATCATGCCTTCTTCCAGCAATTGCAGCAGCAGCGCGGCTTCACCGCCGCCGCGTACAGTGCGGTAAGCTGTCACATTATCCACTTGGGCACCCATCCGGCGCAGTGTATCCGGGAGGATTTCCCGGGCAATATCGGCACGGGGCAGCAAAACGCGCTCTCCGTTGGCAACCTTGCCGCGCAATCCGGAAAGTATCGCCTCTGCCCTGTATTCCTCAGGCACATATTCCACACGCAGGCACATTTCCTCCAGCTTTTCTTTTGTTTTGGGGCCGATGGCGCAAATTCTGGCAGATTTCAGGTCCCGGATATCGCGGCCGTAGTGGCGCAGGCGCCTGAAAAAGTAGTCCACGCCGTTAACACTGGTAAAGATCAGCCAGTCATAGCTGTCCACCCTGGCAACGGCCTCATCGAGCGGTCCGAAGTCCACAGGGTCGCCTATATCAATGGCGGGAAACTCAAAGGCCTCTCCGCCCAACTCTTCAATGCGGCGGGAGAGGACACTTGCCTGTTCCCGTGAACGTGTCACAACTACCCGTTTGCCAAAGAGCGGTTTTTTCTCGAACCAGGAAAGAGTATCGCGCAGCTTCACAACCTCGCCCACAATGATGATAGCCGGAGAGGTAAAGTGGGCCTCCTCAACTTTTTTGACTATATCGGCAAGCGTACCGGTCAGCACCTGCTGTTCAGGTCGTGTTCCCCAGCGGATAAGGGCTACAGGCGTAGATGAGTCGCGATCAAATTTAATCAGCTTTTGCACGATGAAAGGCAGGTTGGCCACACCCATCAGGAAAACCAATGTGCCGGCGGCAGTGGCAAGCTTGTCCCAATTAATGGACGATTCGTCCTTGTCAGGATCTTCATGCCCTGTGATGACGGCAAAACTGGACGTGTAGTCCCGGTGGGTGACAGGAATACCGGCATAGGCCGGCACCGCGATGGCCGATGTGATACCGGGGACCACTTCAAAGGGGATATTGTTCTGCACCAGAAGCTCGGCTTCTTCGCCTCCCCGCCCAAACACATAAGGATCTCCTCCCTTGAGCCGGGTCACAACTTTGCCCTCAAGCGCCTTATCCACCAGGAGCTGGTTAATTTCCTCCTGGCGCAAAGTATGACGGTCAGGAAGCTTGCCTACATAAATCATTTCACAGCCGCTGGGTGCAAAAGTTAATAACCGCCTGCCGGCCAGCCTGTCGTAAACCAGCACAGCCGCTTTTTGTATACACTCCAGGCCCTTGACTGTAATCAGCCCGGGGTCGCCGGGGCCCGCACCTACCAGGTAGACAATTCCCTGCTCAGGCATCAGCTTCACACTCCTGTCTTGCTTTTATCAAAATGTCGGCGGCGCCGCGTTCAATCAGATTCTCCGCCAGCTGCCGGCCAAGAGCTGCTGACAGAGCGGGGTCGCCGGCAGCTTTACCGCGTAAAACCACACTGCCGTCCAGGCCGGCAACAACTCCGTCCAGCACCAGTTCTTTGCCTTCCAACCTGCCGTATGCTCCGATTGGAACCTGACAGCCGCCTTCCAGCTTGCGCAGGAAGGCACGTTCGGCGGTAATGGCCGCATTGGCTGCAGCATCATTAAGTACTGACACCACCTCATTTACCTGCTCATCACCGCTCCTGGTTTCAATACCCAGCGCTCCCTGTCCCACTGCGGGCAGGCAGTCCGAGAAATCTATAATCGCGGTTATTTTATCGGCCCACCCCAGGCGGTGGACCCCGGCATAAGCCAGTACGATACCATCAAGTTCCAGGGTGTGCAGCTTGCGCAGGCGTGTGTTGAGGTTGCCGCGGATGGGGACTATCTTTAAGTCCGGGCGGGTGTGCAGCAGCTGTGCTGAACGGCGCAGGCTGGAGGTGCCGATGACAGCTCCTTCCCTTGCTGCAAAGAGAGCTGTTTTTCCGTCCCTGGCGATATAGCAGTCGCGGGGATCCTCGCGCCTGGTAACCGCTGATATGCGAAGCCCCTCCGGCAGGAGAGTGGGCACATCCTTCATGCTGTGTACGGCGATGTCGATCTGCCCATTAAGCAGGGCGTTTTCAATCTCCTTGACAAAGAGACCTTTTCCGCCAATTTTTGCCAGGGCCACATCCAGGATTTTGTCACCCTCGGTCTTTATCTCTTTTATCTTAAATTCATATTGTGGGAAATACTTTTTTATTTCTCCTATCACATAGTGTGCCTGGATCAGGGCCAACTGAGAGTCCCGGCTGCCTACAATTAACTGCTGCATCAGCATCCTCCTATAATTTCATTAATGCGGGCGCAAAGCGCCTCTCTGCCTTGCTCACGGAGTATACCAGGCAGATCATCTGCGGCCAGGGCGGAAAATATTTTCCTACGCACCTCCGCATCAGCTATTTCACTCATTACACGGCTGCGTGCCTCTGCAAGTATTACAAGCAGTTCGCCATAGGATTCATCAAATATATCCTCCAGCTGCAGCCGGACCTTGCGCGCCAGAGCGGGAGAGGCGCCCGCGGTGGAAACGGCAACAATAAGCGGGCCGCGCCGGAGAGTAGATGGCACAATAAAGCTGCCAAGCTGTGGTTCATTCACGATATTGGCCGGTATATTGCGAACCTCACAGTCTTTTGCCACGAGGGTGTTCACTTCAGCAGAATCTGTGGCGGCAACTACCAGGAAAGCGCCCTCCAGCACTTCGCATGTGTATGCCTGTGCCAGGTGTTCTATGAGCCCTTGCACAGCAAGCTCAGCAAGCTTTGGGGACAGTGACGGGCTAACCACCCGCACAACTGCGCCGCACTCCAGCAGAGCCTGTGTTTTGCGGGCAGCCACCTTGCCGCCACCCACAACCACACACAATCGGTTATTAAGTTTTAAAAAGGCCGGGTAGTAAGTTTGCATAGCACACTCGATTCATTGCATTAGTATATTCTTGACATATCACCGGTTTTAGCTGCAATCCATATCAATAAGCCGATTATCAATCCAAAGTTAAGCTGATTTAAGGCATCGGGTTGGGTTGAAAGGAATAACAGTGTCAGATATGAATACACAAAAGGGAAAGCGACGGCAAAAACCAGGAAATATGTGAGCATAGTGTTTCCCTCCCTCTAAGTTTTAGCAGTTAGTCCACTAGAAAAACCGATGCATCCCGCCAGTGAGGAAAAAGCGGACAAATACATAATTAAAGAGCACCGTGGCAAAGCCGAATGAATTGAGCAGTGCAACTTTGCGTCCCTGCCAGCCTGAAAGCAGGCGTGTATGAAGGTAGGCGGCATAGATAATCCAGGTAACTGCCGCCCAAATTTCTTTGGGTTCCCAACGCCAGAATTCCCCCCACACTGTGTTGGCCCACATGGCGCCAAGAATAATGCTTACTGTCAGCAAAAAGAAACCTACCGTAACAAGCCTGTAGATATAAAAATCAAGTGAGTCCAGGCTTGGCAGGCCTAATAGCAAGGAGGATATTTTTTTCTTCTTGAGATAATAGTCAACCACCAAATACATGATTGAAACTACAAAGGAAACGGCAAATGTGCCGTATGCCATTATTACAGAAACAATGTGGCTGATAAGCCAGCCGCTGCGCAGCTCGGGCGCCGGATTCACTCCGGCTGCTGCAAAAAAGAGAGCGAGAAACAGCGCTAAAAAAAGCAGCGGCATCATGAAGGAATAGACAGCCTTAAACTGATAGGCGCGCTCCAGAGCCAGGACTACCAGCGTGGCCACCCAGGCAAGCAGGAGAAGAGTCTCGTGAAAAGTGAGAAGCGGAAGATAGCGGAAGGTAAGGCTGCGGCTGAAGATGAGCAGTGTAAGCAGCATCAACCCGCCAATCAGTAAAAGGCGCCCGGTTTTAAAGGGATTATTGTTTTCAGCGCCCGTCATGTCGAGCAGGAAAACAACAGCTGCTGCAAAGTACAGGCAAAGGGTCAGGATATATAAAGCAAGCCCTGTCCCGCTCATGACAGTCCCCCCTCAGCATCCTTTACTGCTGGCTGTTCCTGCCAGTCTGGTTGGCTGTTAACATCCTCGTTAAGGTCAAAAAGATGACAGAGTGAGGCGGCATAAATCTGGCTATTGTCCTCAACTGCAAATTCCTTAATACGCAGCACCGGCTCACGGAGGATACGGTTCACTATGGCTCTCGTCAGGTTATCAACATACTTTTTTTCCTTTTCTGAAAGAGCTGAGAGTTTTTGTAGTGAGTGGGTCAGTTCATCCTGCCGGATACCCTCGGCTTTACGCCTGAGCGCTGCGATCAGCGGCACAACCTCCTGGGTCTTGAACCATACCTGGAAGGCTGTTATCTCCTCGTTGAGAATTACCTGGGCTTTTTTTGCCTCCTGCTCCCGTTCTTTCATATTAGCCGAAACCACAGCCTGCAGGTCATCAATGTCGTAGAGATACACATTTTCCAGACTGTTAACCTGAGGGTCGATATCACGGGGAACGGCAATATCAATAAGGAATATGGGCTTGCCCCGGCGGGAGCGCATAGCGGAGGCGATTTCCTCCTTTTTGAGGACAAAGTGGGGAGCGCCAGTTGATGAAATTACTATATCAGCCTTAACCAGCCACTCCTGCCTGTTTTCATAGTCCTCTGAAAAGCCGCCGAAACAGGCCGCCAGCTTGTCTGCTCGTGACTTAGTCCGGTTTACCACCACCACGCGCTTGACTCCCTGGTCATAAAGATGACGAAGCGCCAACTCGCTCATTTTACCGGCACCGATTACAAGCACAGTACGGTCATCAAGCCGCCGGAAAATTTTTTTTGCCAGTTCCACAGCAGCATAGGAAACCGAGGCGGCGTTTTGATTGATCGCCGTCTCGGTCTGGACACGTTTGGCTGAAGTAACCGCCTGGCGGAAAAGGGCATGAAATACAGTATTTACACAGCCTGCGTCATTGGCTTTTGTATAGGCCTCTTTAACCTGCCCGAGAATCTGTGTTTCACCGAGAATCATAGAATCAAGCCCGGCGGTAACTTTAAACAGATGCTCCACGGCCTCCTGCTGAGTAAACTGATACAAACTGGGCCGAATAGCTGCTGTATCAATTTCTTTTATTTCCGCAAGCATGGACATAACCTTCTCCAGGCAGGAGTTATTTTCCCTGCCCGCGGCATATATCTCAGTGCGGTTGCAGGTGGTCAGAATGACGGCTTCACCAACATCTGAGCACTCCTTACAGTAAGCAAGAGAACGAGCCAACTGGCTATCAGTGAATGACAGCTTCTCGCGTAATGCAACAGGTGCTGTTTTATGGTTTATTCCTACGACAAGTATTTCTGTCAAAATCTACACCTCGTATCCGCTTTGCCAAAGGAAGCGGCCATTTTCCATAACTGTTAACCGAAAGAGTGAATGCCTGATAACAGCCAGGCTACACCGAGCCAGGTAAACATCATGGCAACCCAGCCCACCATGACCAGTACCACAGTCCGTTTGCCGGTCCAGCCGCGGGTAAAGCGGGCATGCAGATAAACAGCAAACACAAACCAGGTAATAAGCGACCACATTTCTTTAGGGTCCCAGCCCCAGTAGCGGCTCCAGGCATAATCCGCCCACACAGCGCCGGTTATAATCATTACTGTCTGAAAAAGAAAGCCAAAAGCCGATGCACGGTACATATACTCCTCGAGAATCTTCAGCTGTGGCAGCGCCTGGGCCAGTGTTTTTGAAAAAGAAGCGTTTTTAGACAGGCCTTTTTCTTCCATCCCGTTTTTCAGCAGCCACATCACCGCAGCTGCAAAAGCAAGCGAAAATCCCGCATAACCCATCACAGAAGAACTGACGTGGATCTTCAGCCAGAAAGATTGCAGGACAGGGGGGAGAGGGTTGTGGGCGGAACTGACGGCGATTCTGGTAAAAATTTTCGGGATTACTGTCAGGTAGGCGATATACAGTACAACCACGGGTGTCAGAAAAGCACCTACTGCGTAGTACTTATCTTTGAGTCGCCATTCGGTCCAGATATAAACAAGTACAGTAGCCCAAATAAACAGGTTGCCGAATTCAAAGTGGCCCACAAAAGGAACTCGCATTACATTTATCGTCCTTGCCGCAATAAAGCCGGTGTGAACAATAAAGGCAACCCGGAGCACGCTGGAGGCAAAGCTGCCCCATTCTTTTTTACCAAAAAGGTTTATTACATACCCAATCGTCGCCAGCAGGTAGATAAGGCAGGCCAGGATAAAAAGCGTATTTTCAATAAGCAAGCCCGTGGGAGAAACCTTAATTAAACCACTCATGGCTACTCTTCCTCTCTTTTGCTGATTTCTTCCTCGATGCGGTCAAAGACAGACTCAAGGCCAAGCTTGTTCCTGCTGCGACCACCGACCAGAAACGACGAACTTTTACTGTCAAACACCGCCCAAAAGCGCCGCGGAAAGAGGAAAAAGCTCATATACAAGCCGATTACCATTAGCAGCGAGCCTGCAAACAGATACGGGCGGCCGAGGTTTTTAATGATGTTAAAAACTGCGGCGTTCTCGAAGCCATTCAGTGTCAGTACTATTGGACCATTCTCTGTCTCCACCAGTTGCGGCTCATTCAAATCAAGCAGCGCCCACTGTTCAGTCTTTCCATTGGGGTAACCTACCTGGTAAGCCAGGACCGGCCTTGTTGTGGCGTAGCTGCGCGTTATGGGCTGACCCATGCCTGTCATGCTGAAGTCTGGGAAAAAGGCCAGAGAATCAATGTAAAAACCCATCTCATGCATGTAATACCTGTCGCGTTCATAAAGCTTGAATTGCTCTAAAACAGTGCCCGAATCGGGGTCGGACACAGTCACTTCCGATACCCAGAGGAAAGTAGTGTGGTAAAGAGCAATGCCCCCGAAACGAAGCGGCTCATTGATAGATATTTTGCCTTGCTTAATAACATTTCCGTTACGAGAGACAGTAACATCACTGATGGCTCTTGGCCTGACCTGCGGCCCCTCGGGCAGGTATTGCAAGGTGACATTGTTAATCACTGCCTGAAAGTTGCCCTGCGGCACATTGAATATGGTCCCGGCATAGCCGCCATCACGAGTTTCAAAGCCTGTCATTCCCCCGAACATGGCAGCAAGCAAAATGAGCAGAAGGCTCAAATGGGTAACAACAGAACCAAAATATCCATACCTGCCGCTCTCACCAAAGAGGACCTGCCCATCAGGGCTGTCGCTGACTGAAGATTTTAACCTGTTAGCGCGGAATACCTGTTCTAACCGCTCCAAAGGCTGAGTGCCTGCCTGCTTTACTTTGATAGACCTGTTCACAGGCATTCTTTTAATCGCTTCAGCCTTCATCACCCGACGGGGGTTGAAAGCCTGGCGCCAGGTAGGCCGGATGCGCTCAACGGTGCAAAGCAGTAGGTTCAAGGCGGTAAAAACCATAATGCCGATAAACCACCACGAAGAATAGACAGAACTGATAGCTACCTGATGTTCCTTCCAGGTAGCGGCATAGATAGAGATAACCGCCAGCAACAGGAGAAGTATGATTCCCAGCTGCATGGAACTTAAGAATTTAAGAATCTGGCGCACTGGACTTTCCTGAACAGGAGCCTGTTCCGGCAAGCCCGGAGTATCGTTAGTCAACTTTATCCCCCCAAAAGATATAATTTTTTAGCCCGTTTTATTTATTGCTGCGCCTGGTATTTTGAAGGGCACTTTACAAGGATGTTCTGTGCTACAAATCCCCCATCCTCAAAACGCCCAACCACTACAACACTTTCGGCTTCCATGAGATTCTGCGGTATGGTGCCCTTATGGTAGATTGTGGCATTGCCGCCTTCCAAATCTTCCATGATGAAAGAGAAGGCCTCATCCTCTAACAGCATAATAGAGCCTTCAATGGGATAACCCTTTACCTGTACAGATTTTGCAGCCTGCTCCGCATAAGCAAAGCTGACATAAGGAGTCATTGCACTGATAATTGTCCTGTAACCACCAACGGCAAACACGGCAAGTAAGAGCAGCAGGACGAGTTTATCATATCTCTTCACGCCGCTGTGCCTCCTTTACCTTGCGGTCAATCCTAAAAAGATAAATAAAAACCCCGAGCCAGGTAATCAAGGTAACGCCGAGCACAAAATTAAGTTCGCTCATGCTTATGCCTCCCTTTTCATAGCTTGTTTGTATAACAGATTTTCAAGGCGGACCTGTACCTGGTATATCCAGGCGTAAAGCCCGGTGAACCCCGCAAGCGAGGCTAAAAACACCTGCAGCATGCGTCTGTCTATCTGCATCTTACCTCGCCCGATATAATCCGGATGCAGAGACGCATAAATCCGCGGCACGATAAAAACCAAAAACGGCACAGTAAGGAAGGCCAAAATGGCGTAAACCGCAGACAACCTGGCACGCCTGTCCGAATCCTCAATGGAACCGCGCAGCACAAAGTAGGCGGCGTAAATCATAAGCAGTACGGCTATCGATGTCTGGCGGGGATCCCAGTTCCAATACATACCCCAGGAACCCTTTGACCAGATGGAGCCTGTAACTGTGGCCAAAATGCAGAAAACTGTGCCAAGTTCCGCATTTACCTGTGCCTGCCTGTCCAGGCGAATATCGCCTTTGCGCAGGTAAGAAACCGAGTTTACCATGGCCATCAGGTAGGCGAGTACTGCTATCCAGGCTGACGGTACATGGTAGATAAGAATCCGCCCCATCTCACCCAGACCTACTGCCGGTGGTACATAAAGGAAAGAAGCTAAAATTACGGCTGTCATCCAGACCCCTAAGATAATTTGCCAAATCATCTGTTTCCTTCACCTCGCTCAAATTCTTTATTCATTCCAGACATATTCAAATAATAACAGGGAAGCCACGATAGCCATACCGTTATAAAATAAAAGCAGGTGCAGATCCGGCCTGATGATCTCCGGCGTCACTCCGGACATGGCCGAACGGGTTGCATTAATGGCGCCGATTAAAAGAGGAAGCAAAATCGGGAAAGCCAGAACTGTGAGCAGTGATCCCTTGGCACCGGCTTTGGAGACTATTGCAGCCAATATGGTACTGGCCCCGGCTAACCCAAGGCAGCCAAGTATGACCACCAGTAAAAAACTGTAGACGGAAACCACACGCAGGTTGAGCATCACCAAGAATAAGGGCACCGTAAGTATTGCCAGGCTGAAAATCAGAAAAATATTAAAAAAAAGTTTGCCAAGGTATACAGGTTCCGGCTCCGCTGCCATTTTAAGCGCTGTCACCGTCCCTGTCTCTTCTTCCTGCACAAAAGTACGTGCAAGTCCGGCCATGGCCGAAAAAAACAGGATAATCCAAAGAAGTGCTGCTGCAATGTCATTTTCAAGACCAAAACTACCCACTGAAAAGCTCACTGTAACCAGCGTAGTAACGGCAAACATAACAAGCGCACTGTAAGCATAACGCGTCCTGAATTCTATGCGCAGATCCTTGCGCAGGACAGCGGCTCCCCGGCTAACCCAAGTTAAGCGTCTGGTCGGCATAAGACACCTCCCTTGGCTCATTTGTAGCCATTATAACTATCCCGCGTTCCCTCTGACGCCTGATAACATTGTCAACCATGGCGATCCCTTCTTCGTCCAGGTTGCTTGTTGGCTCGTCCAGAACAAGGATATGAGGGTCGTGCAGCAGGGCATAAGCAAACTTCATACGCTGCTTCATACCCGACGAATATGTCCCCACATAATCAATGCCCCTGCCCTTAAGGCCTACATATTCAAGTAATTCGCGCGCCTTTTCCCTGCTGTAGGGAAGCCCCCTGACACCGGAGAAAAACTCAAGGTTCTCAAGGGCGGTCAGCTCACCGTACAGTTCCAGGTCAGGCGATACCAGGCCAATCTGCGCCCTGCGCTCACCCGGTGATAGCGGCTTTCCTCCCATGATTATATCTATCCGGCCTGAAGTGGCGGAAATAAGGCCGCAGGCGATACGCAGCAATGTTGTTTTTCCGCTCCCGTTGTGACCGAGCACCACAAAAACAGAACGGTCGGAGATGACTGTGCTGATATCTGTAAAAAGCTTACGATAGCGGTAGGCTTTACTAAGCTTCTTAATCTCAACAAGATTATCCAATCAATCCCCTCCGCTCGTGACAAATGGCACAATACACTACAATAAATTATACCACCAGCCCCAGAAACAAAAGTGAACGATTTGTGACCAAATATTGAACTTTTTACGACGCTTTGAACATCTATTATTAATACAGCAAACACTGGTTCTAATATATTGAAAAACGTGTATCCTAAGGAATACACGTTTTATATATTAACGTTTATTTGTGATTTTGAGATAGCTTTGTTCCACTGCAGGCACATCTACCCACCAGATATCCCCGGCGCCGCTTGTTCCTTCAGAGGAACTCCCTATGTCAAAAACAGCAATCAGCACAGCGGAGAAAATGGCGGCAATCAGCAGTATCCAGGTGACAATGGATATTCTTTTTTTCATGTAATTAACCCTAAAACGGCAGCGGGAAGAAGTTTCCGCTAAAGAAGATGTATGCCGCCGCCAGTGTCAATACAAGGTTAAGGGCTTGCCCCACGATATAGAGGACAACCGGACTGCCGCTTTTCATCATGCCTGCCATTTCCTTGAAGTTGGATTCCAGGCCGATGCTCACAAACGCCAGGGTGAAGAAGAAGTCGCGAAAACCGTTGATGGCGCCGGTAGCGTTGGAAACCACAGAGTCCGGAATCACAAATGAAAAGACTACAGAGGCCAGAACAAAGCCAATGATAAATTTTGGCAGGCGGTTCCAGATTTCTATAGAGCTTACTTTCGTTTTTTTGGCAGTGGCACCTCCTTTTTCGTCTACGCTAACCCAAATGGCAGCTACCGCAAAAGCAATGATACCAATTAACATATTTTGAATCATTTTAATAACAGAAGCGATTTCCACCGCCTGCCTGCTCAGCATGGACGCAGATGCTACCACAGCACCGGTGGCGTCAATTGTGCCGCCCAGCCAGGCGCCGCCCACAACATCATTTATCCCCGCAAGACGAATTACAGCGGGCATGGCCACCATCATAACAATGGTAAAAATCAGGGTTACAGAAATGGCCAGGCTGATTTCTTCTTTCTTGGCCCTGGCTGCAGTACCGACAGCAATGGCTGCGGAGACACCGCACACTGAAGTAGCTGAAGCCACAGCTATTGCCAATCCTCTCTGTTCCTGCATTTTTAAATATTTTTGGGAAAACCAGTACATAAAAACCAGCACAATTGGTGTTACCAGCCAGGCGACACCCAGGCCCAGCGCACCCAAAGCCAGCATGCGGTTAAACAGAATTGAGGCGCCAAGGAGGACAAGCCCCGTTTTTATGTATATTTCGGTACGGACAGCAGCTTTTAAAAATTGCGGAGTCTTTACTGTGTTGCTGATAAGTAGCCCCAAGCCCAGAGCCCAGATTACATTATTTATCCCATAGTGCCGCAGCGGGTTGTAGCCGCCAAGCAGCTCGGCGCCCAAAGCCAGGATAAACAGGCAGGGGAATGCCAGCAAAAACCTGGACAGATCTTTTCTGCTGCTAAACGCCACTGCTACTGCAAATATTGTCAGAACCACAAGCCCGGTTATCAGGCTCCCCAGCAGTGCTTCGCGCGGCAATGCCGACAGAATTGTGGCACCGCTTTGCCCCCAGCGGCCCGGCAGCACCGGTTTTGCCAGCAATCCGACTACCACGGCGGCGATTACAAAGAACCCTAACCAAACCGCCCACCAGTCTTCCTGATGAAATAATTTTGACCATCCGCTGATTTTTTTCTCCGCCCCCTGGCTCATTCTTCAGTCCTCCTTCTTTTCTGCCCCTTACAAGAAAAACAAGTAGCCAGCCTGCTCTTTGTCTTCCGTTTTCGTTTGGAGTTTTTATATCCTATTATTCCTATTGGTATAGTAGTATTATACAATATAGTCATTTTTTTTGTCAACAGAATTTTCCATGGAAATTATATTTTATTTTTATCTCTTTTGACCCAAAGCCCGCTCCAGGTCAGCTTGCAGATCTTCACAGTGTTCAATGCCAACCGAAAGCCGCAGCAGGCGCTCATGTATACCCAGGCGCTTTTTTGTCTCTTCCGGCAAGTCGGCATGTGTCTGCAAGTATGGATATGTGATTAGGGATTCCACACCACCCAGAGACTCGGCAAAGGTGATTATTTCCAGTCCGGACATTAAATGTTTTGCCAGTTCCCCATCCCGCAAAGTAAAAGAGAGCATCGCTCCCGGGCCATCTGCCTGTGGGTGCAGTTCGTGTAAACCGGGATAAAGGACATATTCCACTGCCCGATGCTTCTGCAGCCACTCGGCCAGGTATTGAGCATTCTCCTGCTGTCTGTCCATACGCACTGCCAGCGTTTTCAATCCCCGCAGCAGCAACCAGGCGTCATGCGGCGCCAGGACCGGTCCCGAGGCTTGCTGGATCACTGTCAGTTCATCAGCAAGACGTGGGTTTGCTGTTAACACTGCGCCGGCCAAAAGGTCGTTGTGTCCGCCTAAATATTTTGTGGCACTGTAAACAACCAGATCCGCCCCCAGAGAAAGGGGCCGTTGCAGGTAAGGCGTCATCAATGTATTGTCAACCACGGTCAATATCCGCTTTTTCCGGCACAGTGCCGCCACGGCAGCAATATCTGTAATTTTAAGATTGGGGTTGGACGGAGTTTCCAGAAGCACAGCCCTTGTCTTTGGTGTTACAGCACTTGCAACGGCTGCAAGGTTTGTAGTGTCAACATAGCTTACTGTCAGGCCAAATTTTGATAATACCCAGTCCATGAGGCGGTACGTTCCACCGTAAAGGTCCTCGCCAAAAATCAGGTGATCGCCTGTTTCAAAAAGCAGCATTACCGCCATAATCGCCGCCATTCCAGACGAAAAAGCAAACGCGCTCTCACAGCCGTCTAATGCTGCCAGTGCCTCTTCCAATGCCTGCCGGGTAGGATTGCCCATTCGTGCATAGTCGTAACCTGTGGATTTTCCCGGGGCGGGGTGTGCAAACGTAGCTGACTGATAAATAGGCACACTGACAGCACCGGTGTCAGTATCAAATTTCACACCACTTTGCACTAGTTTTGTAGCGATTTTGCGGCCCCGACCAGCTCCGCTACCGAATTTCCTGTTCACTAAAGCACCTCCTACGCCATGCTTGAGATATAAAAAAGCCAAAAAGCTGCGTATTCAATAAGCTTTTTGGCGCCACAATGTAAACCGTAACGTTATTTAAGCGCAATTTTCAATTTGCAGTAAGACAGGCTCTGCAATAAAGTATTTACACTTTCCCAATAAACAGATTGGTTGACAGATAGCGCTCACCGCCATCGGGACAAATTGTTGCCACTGTTTTATCCCTGTTTTCAGGCAGACTTGCTACCCGCAACGCGGCGGCCACGGCGGCGCCGCTGGAGAAACCGCAAAGGATGCCTTCCGCCTGTGCCAGTTTGCGTGCCGCCTCTATTGCTTCCCCGTCAGTGACAGTTATAATTTGTGCAATAATTGCTTCATCCAGTACATCAGGGACAAACCCGGCGCCGATGCCCTGGATGGCGTGCCATCCAGGCTTGCCGCCGGAGAGAAGAGGCGAAGAAGCCGGTTCCACCGCGATAATCTGCACTGCCGGATTTTTAGTTTTCAGGTAGCGCCCCACACCGGTCAGAGTACCGCCGGTGCCCACACCGGCTATAAAAATGTCTACATCCCCGCCACTGTCCCGCCAGATTTCCGGGCCGGTGGCCTCAAAATGAATTTGCGGGTTGGCAGGGTTTTCAAACTGCCCGGGAATAAAGGCATTATGTTCCCTGGCCAATTCTTCCGCCATGGTAAGCGAACCGTACATCCCGTTTTCGCGCGATGTCAGCTGCACATCGGCGCCCAGCGCACGAAAAAGCTGCACCCGCTCACTGCTCATATTTTCAGGCATGGTCAGTGTCAGCCTGTAGCCGCGTATTGCGCTGATGTAGGCCAGGGCAATCCCTGTATTGCCGCTGGTAGCTTCCACGATATAGCCGCCGGGCTTTAGCTTCCCCTGTTCTTCGGCAGCGCGAATCATGGCCCAGGCTGTCCTGTCCTTGACGCTCCCCAGTGGGTTGCAGGACTCAAGCTTGGCCAGCACACGGGCGGGCAGTCCCCTGCCCAGCCGGGATAGTGACAAAAGCGGCGTGTTGCCGATCGCTGCTGTAATGTCGGCTAATACAGCCATTAGATGGAACCCCCCGCAATAGCCGGGATGACAGAAATAACGTCTTTCCCACTGACAGGAGTATCGGGACCCTGCAGGTTGCGGATGTTTTCATCATTGATAAATACGCTTAGATATTTTTTCAGATCATTGGCTGAGTCGTCCCAAAGCTGTTCCGCCAGGGCAGGGTGGCTATCTTTTAAGCCAATAAATATATCGCGCACTGTTTTGCCGCTTACTTCAATTTCGCGGGCGCCGCCGGCATGACGACGAAGCGGCGTGGGCAGATAAATAGTCATTGTTGTCTCCTCCTTGTTTTCCCCTTACTCTTCGGCTGAGCCAACGCTGCACACAGCCTGCAGGTAATTTTCTTCCAGCAGCTTGGTGATGGTGGGCTCATCACCGCAGACCGGGCACTTTGTATTGCGTTTCACTTTGGCATGCAAAAACTCCATGCCCAGCCCATCCACAATCAGAAGGCGACCAATTAGCGGCTCCCCGACACCAAGAATCAGTTTGACTGCCTCGGTCGCCTGAATCAGCCCTAAAAGTCCCGGTAAGACGCCTAGCACGCCCGCTTCCTGGCAGCTTGGCACAGCTCCCGGGGGCGGCGCTTCCGGGAAAATACAGCGGTAGCACGGCCCCTGTGGCGGGTTAAATACTGATGCCTGGCCGTCAAAACGAAGAATACTTCCGTAGACATACGGTTTTTTATATATAACCGCCGCGTCGTTCATCAGGTAGCGTGTGGCAAAATTGTCGCAGCCATCTACCACCAGATCGTATTGCGGTAAGATTTCAGGCACGTTGTCTGCTGTGGCAAACTCCGGATACATAATCACATTCACATCAGGGTTAATCTGATTAATTGTTTCTTTGACCGACTCCACTTTCAGCTTACCTATGTCAGGAGTGGCGTGGATGACCTGCCGCTGCAGGTTGCTTAAATCTACTGTGTCGGCGTCCATAACCCCCAATGTCCCCACACCGGCCGCTGCCAGATAGAGCGCTACCGGGGAGCCGAGGCCGCCCGCCCCAATCAGGAGCACTTTGGCAGCTAACAATTTTTGTTGTCCCCTGCCACCTACTTCCGGCAGCAGGATGTGCCGCGAATAGCGCATTATTTGCTCGTCACTCAGCATGGCTTACCACCTGCTTTCTCCACGATCTCCACGGGGATTTCTGTAACATTCCCTTCCTCAATAAGGTAACCGCGCAAAACAGGTTCCTCTTGGCAAAGAGATAAAATTAAATACAGAGCCGGCATGTATGCCTGGGCAATATCCGTTTTTGAAGGGCGGGCCGGTGTGGCCGGATGGGAATGATAAATAGCGTTTAACACCATCCCGTCTTCGTCAAGTTGTTTCATCACCTTCAACACTTCTTTGGCCTCCATGCGGTAGGATTCGGCGCAGGCATCCAGGTTCTCCAGGGGGTAGATTCGTGTGCCGCAATGACCGTCGGCGCCGCCCAGCAGGCCGCATGCTTCCGCCGGCGCCTCGTTGCTGCACTGTGCCAGCATTTGGCGGTAAAGATCCGCGTCCAGTTTATACGTGTCGCTCACTGCCCGCCCTCCTTTTCAACCAGCATCCGGTAGATGCCGCTATTCTGTTTCTCCAGCGAGACTATTCTGTGGCCCTCGCTGCGCAGGCTGCGCGGCACATTCTGAACCGCCTCGCCAGCATTGAGCAGCACTTCCAGAATATTACCTGCATCCAGTATTTCCAGTGCCAGCTTGGTCTTCACAAAGGTTATGGGACAGGCGTCTTTTGTGATATCAAGTGTCTTACTCGGCTGCACCGGCAATCACCTCCCGGTAACGGTCCCAGCCAACCCGTTCTATAGCTTTGCCAAAGCGTTCCTTGGTCCTGCCGTGTTCACGAAAGAACTCCAAGCTTGCTTCAATAACAGCGGGTATTTTCTCCGGTGGCAGAAAGTCGGCGACCACTTCGCCGAGCCTGGGGTCACGCCCGATACGGCCGCCGGCCCAGATTTTCACACCACGCTCACCCGTAGCACAAGCTCCCGTGGGACAGACTGCCACACACTCACCGCAATTGGTGCATGCTCCCCTGTCAAGCACCGGAAAACCGTCATTTGTGGTAATGGCGCTTGCGGGGCAGGTATCAGCACACAGGTTGCACTTTATACATTCTTCCTTACTAAAAACAGGCTTAACCGCACCTTCAAAACCGAAATCGTTTTCCTGTGGTTTGGCGCAGCTGCGGGAACAACCGGTCACTGCAATTTTAAACTTGCAGGGGACCGGCGCGGCAAAGAAACTCTCATCAATTTCGGCTGCCAGCTCTTTGCAGTTAATAAGGCCGTGCGGGCACATATAGGAGCCCTGGCAGGCCATTACACCGCGCACTGTGCCGCCGCAGACGCCCATCTTAACGCCTCCGGCCAAAAGCTCATCCCGTACCGTTTCTATATTTGTAAAATGGATAAAGGGAATCTCCATCCCCTGGCGTGTAGTGAGGTGAACATATCCCTGTCCATATTTATTAGCCACCTCCCTGATTGTTTCCAACTGCTCCAGTGTCAGGTTACCGCCGGCCACCCGCAGTCGTACTGCGAAATAGTCTTTTTGTGTTTGTTTCATAAAACCGCCCTTTTTTAGGTCGGCAACATTCATTTCCATCCCGGTTGCCCTCCTGTTTCCTGCAAATGCCTGATAAATTAAAATATGTCCGTCATAATGCTCTTCATCAATTTTAACACATCGAGGGTGAATTTGCATTATTACCTATTAATATATAGGTTTACTATGTATTAACATTATTATAGAAGGCTAGTATGACGGTGTCAATACTGCAGGGAAGAAAATCTTTTTCTGCTTAGAACAATACAAGAGAGGCGTGCAAGCTTTTTCTACACTAAAAAGACGGCTGTTGCAGCCGTCTTAATTTTAGTCGTGGAATAATAATTGACAGTACGTTAAAGTTTGGCTTTTTTCGTCAGAAACTGCTCCTGCCAGAGAGCAAAAATAACCAGTGTCCAAATTTTGCGGCTGTTGTCTACCCTGCCTGCCGCGTGGTCAGACAGCAGTTTTTGGATATACGGGCGTGAGAAATACCTGCCAACTTCTGGCGCAGACACAATTTCAGCTGCCTGCCTGCCCAGTTTGCCCCGCAACCAGACACGGGTCGGAACGGGAAAACCGCGCTTGGGACGGTTTACTGCCGCAGGAGGTACAATCCCGGCAAAAGCCTGCCTTAGCAAGTATTTGGTCAGACCGCCGCGTATCTTAAACTTTGCAGGAATGGCAGCAGCAAATTCAAAGACATGGTGGTCAAGGTAGGGCACTCGCAGTTCCAGGGAGTTTGCCATGGTCATCTTGTCAGCTTTGACCAGAATATCTCCAACCATCCAGGTATGGAGATCAATATACTGCATTTTTGCCACATCGTCCAGCCCTTTTATCCTGTCATACAGCGGTTGCGTAACAACAGACGCAGGAGGAAAATTTCTCTTTTTAAGCAATTGACGCTTTTCCTCTTCGCTGAAAATAAGGGCATTGCCAACATAGCGCTTCTCCAGCGGCGTGGCAGCACGGCGCAGGTAATTTTTACCCGGCACAAACGAAGGCAGCAGACGGGACCCGCCTCCCACCGCCGCCAGGAGCGGCGACGGCAACCAGGACAACGGGCGCAGGGCATAAGGCTCACGGTAGATACCATAACCGCCGAAGACTTCATCTGCCCCTTCCCCTGACAGTGTTACTGTAATCTTCTTCCTTGCCATCCTCGCCACAAAGAAAAGCGAAATTGCTGCCGGGTCAGCAACAGGATCGTCAAAATGCCAGATGAGCCTGGGCAGTTCCTGCCAGAACCCTTCCGGTTTTATCAGGTACTCCTCGTGGTCAGTCTCCAGGTAGCGGGCGGTGTCTGCAGCCTCTGTGAGCTCACTGTAATGCTGGTCTTCATATCCTACACTGAAGGTGGACACAGTTCCCAATTCACGCAAAAGAGCCACAATGATAGTGGAATCAATTCCGCCTGAAAGAAAAGCTCCCCAGGGAACGTCGGCCTGTGTATGCAGCTTCACAGATTCCCTCAGCACCTGCCTGGTCCCTTCTATGAACTCGTCGAGGGAGCGGTCCTGCGGGTTAAATTCTACCTGCCAGTAACGCCGGGTGGCAAGTTTTCCATTACTGTATGTAAAAGTATGCGCCGGTGGGATCTTGTAAATACCGGCAAACATGGTTGCAGGCTCGGGAACATACTGAAAGGTAAGGTAATGCGGAATTGCTGCCTCATTTACAGCAACACTGTACCCGGGCACATCTAAAAGCGCCTTCGCCTCCGAGGCCACGGCAAAAGCCTCCCGTGTTTCCAGGTAATATAGGGGTTTAATTCCGAAGCGGTCGCGCGCACCAAAAAGAACCCCCCTCACAGTATCATAAATACAAAAAGCAAACATGCCCCGCAGGCGTTTAACACATTCCTCGCCCTCTTCCTCATAAAGATGGACCAGGACCTCACTGTCACTGTCGCTTTTAAATTTGTGGCCTTTTTGCAAAAGCTCCTCGCGCAACATGCGGTAATTATAGATTTCTCCGTTAAAAACAAGGCAAATCTTGCCGTCTTCGTTATACATCGGCTGTGCTCCCCTGGCCAGGTCAATAATGCTCAGCCGCCGAAACCCAAGCGCCGCAGTTCCAAAATCTGCATTCCCTTCTCCATCCGGCCCGCGGTGAGCAAAAGCTGAAGTTACTCTCTCCATGTCAAGGCGCGCACTGCCTGCGCTTTTATACCAGATACCAAACAGTCCACACAATCCTCTGCACTCCTTTCCCAGATATCCTATGCTTAATCCCTGCTCCATGATACTCAAGAAAAACGCTTCGCGCTTTTTCACATAGGTCGCGTTTTTCTTGTTCGCTATGGGCTGCCGCCCCTTCGACGGGTCTGCGGACCCTGAGCACCCCGCAAGATTAAGGGGGAGTCCCCCTTAACAACCCCCATCGTCAAGGAAAGGAAGTTAAAAGGTATGATATAATTTCCTTGACGAAAAAATAGCGCACATCCGGTTTCTGTTTAATGTAACCCGTCACATATTTTGACAGTATAACCTTAATCAAATAATTTAAAACTATATAAGAGACTCTGACAGGAGGTGGTTTAGTGCATCACAATAAAGATGTTAAATTCGCCGACCTTACTGACCGTGAGCTGGATAAACTTCGAGAAACAGAACAATTCTTCAACTCTCAACCGGAACACAACACCAGGGGCGAGGAAATTATCCTCCTTGCTTTTAAACAGGAAAGCAAAAAATAGGGCACTACGCCCTATTTTTTTACTCAGGTATTATCGTGGTCACTGATTCTTGTCTCTGGCCCGCTCACAGCGGTTTGGCAACTAGTATTTCACCGTTTTTAATTACATATTTAATGTCCTGAACATCGGTGGTTTCAACTACAGGTATTTTTCTCGAGATGATTAGGTCAGCCTTATTTCCCACAGCTATACTACCGGCGTCATCTGCCAGATTCATTATTTCCAGGCCATTTATTGTAATTAGCTTCAGTACTTCTTCGGTTTCTACTCCTTTGCCAAGCAAGTAGTCAAAGGCAGGCTTGGCAATGGTTAAAAAATCCTGCGGCCCTACCAGCGTGCCTGCGGGCAGGTCAATCCAGTCCGCCTTTGGGTGAACGGGTAAATATGAGTCGGTGGCAATGGCAAGTTTAACGCCTTTTTTATAGAATCGATAAACTTCTGCCGGCGATGTGGGCCTTGAGCTTGTCCCTCCGTGGGGGGTTATCACTACAGGTATTCTTTTTTCCGCGATTAAATCAATAAGTGAGCTGCTTAAAGCATGGCCGTGGCAAATCACATCTCCCCCGGCGTCTATAAACATTCTGGCGGCCTCGTCCCCTTCTATATGAGCCCCGATTTTTTTGTTTTGTGCGTGAAAAATACTAACGATTTTTTTTATTTCAGCAAATGAGAATGTCAATTCACCGGCACGGGGTGCCGCGTCAAATGGTAAATTCGCCACGGTGGCATTCAAAAATATATTTTCACCCGGGAAATCGGATTTATCAGCCATTTCTAAGAAGGCTGCCTCTGTTAAGTCTTCTTTTGCGATGATTTCTCCAGGCCTGATCGAAGAGACCAGAGCCATAGGCTCCGTTCCGATAAAGCAGCAACCACAAGCCAGTCTCACATCTAAAGGAGCATCATTCATTAGTGTTTTGTATACACCGTGTGGCTGAATCAATACGGGGTGACCCAGATGGTGTTCGCCAAGGGCCACAATTCCACATTTAAGAGCTGTCAAGAGGTTTGCTGTCCCTGCCATCTTTTGCGCCTGGCCCTGCGTCCAGTGGATTTCAGACGTGGCGTATTCCATGAGATGGGTATGGCAGTCTGCCAGCCCCGGCATAACCAACATGTTATCAGCATCCAGTCTTTGAGTGCAGACAACATCCGGCGGCAACCCCTCGCCAACCTTGACAAACTTACCTTCTTTTATTAATAGATAACCGGTTTCAATCGTCCCCTGTTCATCTAAGGTAAAGATTCTCGCATTATATATCAGCAGGTCATACATTGAACCACCTCCTTTATGTAATAGTTTATTTAGGCATAAAGGTATGCAGTTCCTTCTTTCTGCAGGTACGGCTCCTATCTTCTCTACACCGACCAATGAACCCCAGCTGCCGATAGACTTCCCTGATCAAAAATAAGGTGTCCCACTTATAAACTGATCCATGTTACTTCCTCGTGATGTCTGTTTTTGCATTTTTATTCCCAGTCCAGATAGCGCTTAAGGGCATAGCGGACTTTAGACCGAAGTTCCTGATCCGCCACTTCTCCGCTCTTATCACCCAGTCTTTCTTTGGCTATTGTGCGTATCTGGTGCGCCAGTACCAGAGAGTCTCTGTTTAGCCCGGTTTGTTCTCCGGGCAGCAGGACCTCAGTGGGGTATACCTTCCTTCCCTCCCTGTACGAAGAGAGTGGCAGAACAGCTACAATCGGCAAGGCTTGGTTGGCTTCCTCAGCAGAAATAACAAGTACAGGCCGACGGCCAGCCTGCTCTGAACCCACCACCGGATTTAAATCAGCCCAGAATATTGACCAATTGTATTCTACCATGGCGGAGTCATTTTTGCCGTTTCTGCGTCGGAATCGCGAAATGAATCATCTGCCTCCCGTATATCACGGATAAACTCGGGGTCTTTGGCAGCCTCAGCCATTGAACGGGCAAATTCTTCACGTTCTATCCTGATTATATATTCTTCCACAGCTTCTCTGACTACGGCATTTGCTGAGCTTACTCTCTTTTCAGCAACCAATTCCCGCAACCGGTGCAAGACGCTTTCCGGGAGGGCGAAAGTAACCTTCTTTAGCTTTTCCTGCTCCGCCACATAAACCACCCCCTGGCGGTATTGTATCATAAGCAACCATACCAGACAATATAATTATGATTGTCATGTAGGGCCGTTAGGGGAATTAAGTTCTGTCCTGTTGCCGCATCAACCCCGGTCTTTACGGAATCAGCAATCATTTTCTCGACACGCTGTGGCCAAAAGTTGAAAGAGCCAAAAACGGCCTCCGTCACTGTCTTGACAGCAGCATAGACCCGGAAAGCCTCTTCGCGCTCCTTGCCGACAGCACCCGGGCAAAAGATAAAGACCTGCCTGACACCGGCATGGGATTGGAGTGGGAACGCATCCTTTCCCCTGTCTTTATCAAGTCACCAGATTACGGCACCCGGTCATCCACAGTCATCCTAATTGACCATGAAAACCGGGTCCTCTTCAGCGAGCGCACTTTTGATCCGGCCGGCGAAGGCTGCAGCGACGTATACTATGAGTTTACGATAGAGAAATAAGCCTGTTTTTCTACCAAAATAGCCACCGTTTACACTTCTGTAATAGCCACCGTTTACACGTCCGTACGTTTTTAAACTCCTCCGTCCAAGCGTCACCGGTACTGTTGTCAATACCTACAAAGGCCTTTGATTCAATGGTATAAAATAGTCCCTTAGGCATACGTCTGTCGATGATCTCTGATGCTTCTTCGAATCGAAGATTTTTTATAGAAACTCATTAGGTTAATACTAGTAATAACGGAAACACTGCAACGGCTATTAGCTTTTTCATATATATGGTCTACTATATCGCTTTTAATAAATGGTGAACACAGTTTAATATTTTTTTTAGACGAGGCTACTAGATTAAAGAAATCATCATACAGTGGCGTTTTAAGGAGCTTTACCATAAATGTCTCCTTTTTTTAATTTAATATTACCTGCCATTTCCATTTTTTAAAGTATTTCATACAACATTTACTTATTTCACCATATTTTCCCCTCTTCCTTCTGTGTAATTGTTTATTGATTAATAATCTTCTACTTAAAATTAATGCTTGTGCACTAAAAAGAGATACGGCCCGATTTCAGACAGTATCTCTAAAAAATCTTTATGCAGCCCTTAGCACCATTGACGATGTTGTCCGGCCTTATGTGATTTATGGCATTACTTTAATTATGCCGGGTCTGCCGGGCAGGACTTTCCCGATAACGGCGGCGAGTACGCCCCTGTTCTCCAGTTGTGCCGTCAGCTTCTTTTCTTTCTCCGGCGGGACTGCAATCAGCAGGCCGCCTGAAGTTTGCGGGTCGCAAAGCACATCGATTTCGCGCTCGCCAATTGCCTCTGCAATTTCCAGGCCCTCGGCAACATATTCGCGGTTGGCGTAGGCGCCTCCGGGCACAAGACCCATGGAGGCTGCCTGCAGCGCTCCTGTGAAGAGAGGAATGCTGCCAAAAGACAGCTCTATGGAAACTTTACTTGACAGTGCAATTTCCCTGGCATGGCCGAGCAGGCCAAAGCCGGTGATATCTGTGGCCGCATTTACACCAACAGACTGCATGGCTTCGGACGCTTCCCGGTTTAGCTCTGCCATGGCCCTTATTACCGCTTCCAATTCGCCGGGGCCATCCATTTCTGCTTTTGCCGCCGTCAGTATAAGACCGGAACCAAGAGGTTTGGTCAGTATCAGGCTGTCGCCGGGGCGGGCGCAGGAATTTGTGATTAGATTTTGTGGGTGGATGATGCCTGTCACCGCCAGGCCGTATTTAGGCTCGTCATCATTTATACTGTGGCCGCCGACCAGAACTGCCCCGGCCTCCATAATTTTGTCGGCGCCTCCCTGCAGTATTTTGCCAAGGACAGCAACATCCAGGGTTTTATAGGGGAAACAGACAATATTCATGGCGGTAAGCGGCCGCGCTCCCATGGCATAGACGTCGGACAATGAATTGGCCGCAGCCACCTGGCCAAAAAGGTAGGGATCGTCCACTACCGGTGTGAAAAAATCAACTGTCTGCACCAGGGCTAAGTCTTCTCTTACACGGTAGACGCCGGCGTCGGCAAAAGAGTCACAGCCGACAAGCAGGTTTTCATCATCCATTTGCGGCAGATGGCACAGCACCTGTGCCAGTACCCCGGGGGGCATCTTGGACGCTCACCCGCCGCTGCAGGTCAACTGGGTCAGGCGTTTTTGCCTGTCTTCACTCACTTGTTTTCCACCTCCCTGCTGCTCAAGTCCAGCCGCCACGGCACCCGCTCATCACCCATTCTTCTGGTCCACTTCATCCTGTCGAATGTTTCCAAAAGCGGCAGTACAAATTTCCTTGAAGTCCCAAGCTTATCGCGAAACTCGCCGGCAGCCAGTGATTTATTGCTGCGGAAATGCTCGCACAGAAGCTCTTTGGCACGTGAAAAATGCTCATGATGCAGGGCGAGCTGGTCGTCAAGCCTGACGACTTCGCCACGCCTGGCAAGATAAGACAGCAGGCTTTCCGCCAAAGCAGGTTTAATGCCTGTCTGTTCAACAACCTCCCTCAGTGTTGGAGGTGTAAACCCGCCCTCCCGGTAAAGAACGGTCAGTCTTTCCAGCAGACGGGCCTGCTCAGGCCCCGGCGCCGGCTCATGCCCGGCCAGGCTGACTAAATCGCCGGATTCTGATATTTCTCCGCTCTCTGTCATCCCTGACAACAAGCTGCCGTATACCTTCGCTGCCACTGCCTTGGGCAGAATGTTTTTCAATTCTGCCCGTGAGATACCGGCAGAGAGCGGATTTGCAGCATGGAAGGCAGTTAAAGCCTCAAGTAGGCGGCGGCGCCAATCTGCCATGCCGGCGCCGTCAACAAGCAGCCCGTCAATAGTTTGCACCTCACCTGACTGCTGCAATCGCTCAAGTATAGCCGATAAACTTTCCGGGGGCAGGCCGGATTGCTTTTGCAACACTGACTCCAACACAACAGCATCCCTGCGGATGCGCTGCAAAACAGGAACCGCCGGATCCCCCTTTTCCAGTTCTTTCAGCCTCTGCAGCACATCTTCTTTTTTTCTCCTATGCCTGGCAGTATGCGCGTCAAGCACCACACCACCGCCAATGGTAGTCATAGGCGAGTAGGAACGGATGATATAGCGGTCACCAGCATGGGCCACCAGCTTATGTTCAAGGCGCAGCTGCACCAGGGCTTCTCCTCCGGGCTGCAGTTCATCGCAGTCAAGGAGAGCAATTCTGCCCACCGTGCGGCCTGCACCCAGGAAGACATGGACACGTGTCAGGTTTTTCACTGCTCTTGGCGCGCTCTTTAAGAGATAGAGGCGGGCATCCAGCAGGGATGTGTCTGATAGCGAACCGGGCGCTGCCAGTACACTGCCGCGCTCCAGGGTTTCTTTCTCCACGCCTGCCAGGTTGACAGCCACGCGTTGGCCGGCAATGGCCTCATCCACTGCAGCCCCGTGCACCTGCATCTGCCTGACTCTGGCCTGTCTGCCAAGCGGCAGGATTTCCACATTCATGCCGGTTGCAATACGTCCGGCAAGCAGTGTGCCTGTAACAACTGTACCAAAACCGGTCATACTGAATACACGGTCCACCGGAAGCCTAAGCGGCGCCGTGGCATCACGGGACGGCAACTCGCCGGTAAGAAGGTCTATTTGCACAAGCAACTCTTTTAGCCCCTTGCCTGTGTGCGCAGAGACACGGTGAAAAGGCGCATCAGCCAAAAAAGTACCCGCCAGAGCATCGCGCACTTCTTCTTCCACCATGTCCAGCCATTCTTCATCATCGGCCAAATCCACCTTGGCCAGCACCACAATGCCACGGGCTATCTTAAGCAGCTCCATGATCTCCACGTGCTCCCTGGTTTGGGGCATCACACCCTCAGACACATCCACTACCAGCAGTACAAGGTCAATCCCGCCGATTCCAGCCAGCATGTTGTGGATAAACCGTTCATGGCCCGGCACATCAATAACGCCGGCCAGGCGCCCTCCGGGCAGCCTGAATGGCGCAAACCCCAGCTCAATGGAAATGCCCCGTTCCTTTTCCTCGCGCAGGCGGTCGGTATCCTCGCCTGTCAGTGCTTTAATCAGCGCGGTCTTACCATGATCCACATGACCGGCAGTCCCTATAATGACATGAGGCACCGGATCACCTCTTCTTCTTCATCTTCAGCAACAGTGCGCAAATCAAGCAGCAGGCGGTCATCCTGCACCCTGCCCACAAGCACCGGGTCTCCTGTGCGGAGTTTTCGCACCCATTCAGACAGTGAAGCACTTTTTGGCTTGATAGCCAAAACATAAGTTAAAAGCCTGGTCAGCGGCATGGCACCGCCGCCCACATATGAATAATCCTCAGCCACATCCAGGGTATACGCTTCGTTGCAGTGCTCATGCAGAAGTTTAGCCAGGCGCTCTGCACGTACCTTCAGCAACGGAGGGGAAGCGGTTAACATCGCCAGTACAGGTATTTCACGCAGCGGATCGCCGAACCTGTAAACACGCAGTGTAGCCTCAAGCGCGGCCAGTGTAACCTTATCAGGCCTGAGGGCTCTCATTAATTGGTTCTTTTTCACACGTTCCACCAGTTCACTCCTGCCTAAAATCAGGCCGGCCTGCGGCCCTCCCAGCAGCTTGTCCCCGCTTAAGGTAAGCAGATCAACTCCCGCTTCGATACGTTCAGATACCAGAGGCTCCCTGTTAAGGCCAAAGCCTGAAAGGTCAACCAAAAGGCCGCTGCCGAGATCCTCCATCACAGGGAGCCCGTGCTCCCTGCCAATGACCACTAATTCCTCAGTATCCACAGCGGCGGTAAAGCCCACCACCTTAAAATTGCTGGTATGTACTTTTAAAAGGAGTGCCGTCTCTTCATCTATGGCTCGCCTGTAGTCGGCGGGGTGAGTTTTGTTTGTAGTTCCTACTTCAAGCAGGCGTGCACCGCTCGCTGTCATTACATCGGGTATACGGAAACTGCCGCCTATCTCCACCAGTTCTCCGCGGGATACAACAACTTTTTTGCCTGCTGCCACGGTGTTCAGGCAGAGCATCACAGCAGCAGCGTTATTGTTGACCACGCAGGCTGCCTCCGCCCCCGTCAGGCTGATTAGAATGTCCTCAATATGGCTGTGGCGCGAACCCCGCCGGCCCTCTTCCAAATCAAGTTCCAGATTGCAAAAGCCGGCAGCGTCAGCCATAGCCTGACGGGCTGCTGCAGCCAGCGGCGCCCGCCCCATATTTGTATGCAGCACCGTCCCCGTAGCGTTAATAACCCGGCGCAGTGACGGCTTTTCCATCTTCCTCAGATTGCTGTCAACCCAAAACGCCACTTTTTCAGGCGTCACAGGGAGGCCTGTCAGTTCCTCATCCCCGGAGGCAGCCAAGATCTGCCGGCGCAAACCCGCCACAATTTCCTGGACAACGCTCACCAGCAGGGAGTGAGGGTAGCGAGTGGCACTGTATTCTCTGTGGTATATGTTTACAACCACATCTACAGCGGGTAAAGATCTGAGATGGTGCTGCCGCCAGTTTTCAGCCATTTTTTTCACCTGCCGCCTTACTAGCTATTTTCCTTGTTTTTTCTTGCTTTATTATATCTGGTTTACCAATTTAAAGCAAGAAGGCCGGGCATTAGCCCGGGCCGGCGGAAAGAAAATTGCCTTTTCTAGAGGATTTAAACTCACATAGAAGAATAAGAAAAAGATTATAATTATTCAGGAGGGACGGCCTTGCAAAACGCCTCGCAGCAACACTCTAAAAACATCAAGTACTATCTCGAGCCCGCCCTTAAAGGAACTCTTAAAGCTTTAAAGACTGTTCTTTTACTCTCAAAAATAGTAATTCCTGTAACAATTGTTTTGGTGGCACTTGACAGGCTGGGCTGGCTGGTAACTGTAGCTGCAGTATTTGGGCCGCTGCTGAGAATCTTCGGGCTGCCCGGTGAAGCTGCACTTCCCCTGCTGCTTGGTTTTTTTGTCAACTTCTACGCAGCAGTGGGAGCAATTGCAGTGCTGTCACTTTCCGCACGGCAGATTACTGTCATTGGCCTGATGATTTTAACCTGCCACTCGCTCCTGATGGAATCGCCCGTGCTTAAGTTTACAGGCCTCTCCCCCCTGGTGTCCATGCTTTTGCGCATTGGAGGAGCCTTGGTCTTTGGTTTCATACTAAACATAATATTGATAGTCTTTGGAGGTTAAAGCCTTGATTATTGCAATTATCACTGAATCGCTGCGTACCGGTATTACCACTCTGCTTGGCCTGACAATGATACTTGTGCCAATTATGATTATGATTGAATATGCCGCCCGCTACAAATTGCTTGAGAAAGTCTCTACCCTTCTCGGGTGGCTGCCGCGTTCGCTAAACCTGTCTCCACAGGCTTCTTTTCCTCTGATTGTGGGACTTTTTATCGGCATTTTTTACGGAGCTGCCATATTTCTCGAATACAGCAGGCAGGGCTTGTTAAACAAAAGGGATCTGGCGCTCTGCGGTGTTTTTTTAGCCTTTAACCACAGCATCATCGAAGACAATCTGGTAATGGGTGCCCTGGGAGCCAACATCTTCATACTCTTCCCGTTGCGTTTTGTCCTGGCCTTTGTTGTCACCAAAGCAGTAGCCTGGTATCTTGACCGCAAAGCAGTGTCCACTGATGCAACCCGAGGCCTTAAACCTGCAGAGTAACCCGAAAAGTGCTCCCCTGGCCGGGCGTACTTTCAACATCAATGGCGCCGCCCATGGCCTGCACCAATTCCAGCACTATTGCCAGGCCAATGCCTGAGCCTCCGGTAGTCCTGGACCGTGAGGGGTCTGCACGGTAGAAGCGTTCAAATATATAAGGCAAATGCTCCTCCTCTATCCCCTCACCAGTATCGGACACAGTAAACCCGGCCCTATCATCCTGACTGAATGTAGCCACAGTTACCCTGCCGCCTGCCGGCGTGTATTTCCAGGCATTAACCAGTAAATTGCCAAGTACCCTGCCAAGCAGTAATTCATCGGCGCGGCATTCAATGCTTTGGCCGCCATCCTCTATCACAAGTTCAATACCCTTTTGCCTGAAAAGGGGCCTGGTCCGTTCTGCCTCCAGTGCCACCAGACTGTTTAGGTTAAGAATGTTCAGGCTGATGTCACGGTCTCGGCATTCAGCGTTTGACAATTCCTGCAGGTCGTTTACAAGCTGGGCAAGGCGGTGTGTCTCTCCCAGCACAGCCTGCAGATTTTCTTCGTCAGCATGCATCACACTGTCCAGGAAAGCCTCTATAAAGCTTTGTATCGCTGTAAGGGGCGTGCGCAGTTCATGGGAGATATCGCCTGTCAGCTTTTTACGTAAGGCCGTTTGCTCTTCAAGCCGTGAAGCCATCCTGTTCATCGTTTCACCCAGCACCGCCAGCTCATCCTCACCATCCACGGCGGTTCGTGCGCTGAAATCACCCCGTCCCAGCTTTTCGGCGGCCTCTGTCATATTTTCCAGGCGCCTTGTCATACGGCGTGAAAGAATATTTCCGGCCAGTGCTGCTATCAGGATAATCCCCAGTCCCGTGACAAGCATGGTCTGGTTCACTGTACGCCGGAAAAACAGAGCTTCTCCGCTCCATAAACCCACCTGTCCAAGGTGGGTTATTTCAACTGTGCCGATGCGCTGCTCATTTATAAAGAGAGGATAAGAGTAGGTATTCCCGCGCTGCTCCTGGGCTCTCTGCCAGTGCCTGCCCTGCATGCTCTGCATCATGCCGGTAAGTGAATCGGCTATCAGCTGGTTTTGCATATCAAAGACGCGAATCTGTGTGCCGGTTGTTGTGCCTACATGCCGGGTTGAACGCGTCACTGCAAGCCAGGACGTGGCTTCACTGTAAAGCTCGGCCAAAGTCTCCACAATCCTGCGGTTTTGTGCTTCCTGAGTGCTGCGCAGATAACGGCGAAAATTCCAGTCCAGCGCCAGGTTGGTCAGAAGAGCTGTGAGGATAATGCCTCCCACGGCCAAGGTGACCATGGCCAGGGTAAGCCTATGGCTAATACTTTTTTTCATGCTATTCACCCTCAAACTTATAACCGACACCGTATACAGTCCTGATAAACCGCGGCTGTTCCGGTTTAGGCTCCAGTTTCTGTCTCAGGTTCTTGATATGACTGTCAATGGTGCGGTCAAACCCGGTCGGCAGCGCTCCCTGGGCAATTTCCAGCAGTTCACCGCGGGTGTATACCCTGCCGGGAGTCCTGGCCATGGTGGCAAGTAATTTATACTCTGTGGCTGTCAGTTCAAGTCTCTCTCCGCAATAAGTTACATGATGACGCAAAGTGTCGATTGTCAGATCCCCACCGGCATACTCCAAAAGGTCAGCCAGGACGCCTGCCTTTACATGTCTGAACCGGCGGAGCACCGCATGCACCCTTGCCACCAACTCACCGGGACTAAACGGCTTCACCATGTAATCGTCGGCGCCAAGCCCCAGTCCCTGAATTCTTTCTTCCTCCGCGCCTTTGGCGGTAAGCATAATGATGGGGATAGCGTTTCCTGCCCGCCTTAGACGTTTGCATACTTCCTCACCGGTTAGCGACGGCAGCATCAGGTCAAGAATCAACAGGTCGAAACCGCTTTCTTCGGCCAACAGCAGCGCCTCGCGCCCATCATGGATTGTCACAACATAAAAACCGTCTTTCTCCAGGTAGGCCCTGATTACCTGGGCTATTTTTTTTTCATCATCCACGACCAGAATTTTTTCCAACATGCTCACCCCCGCTATATAAGGTCATTATAAAACAGCGAAGAATAAAAAGAAAGAAAACTTGGGGTCAGGTAACAAGGTATGGGACACACCTCTGAAGAGGGCTCATAAATTGGGTCGAGGAATGTCCCCAAATATATTCGAACATTTAATGGCCCCAAATAAGGGAAGAGCCGAAGCTTTAGCTTCGGCCTGCCGTTTTATAAAGAAGTTTGTGCAGCACTTTGTTCTTGAGGTTGTACCGGACAGTTGCCGCAACCGCCTCCCTGGCGGAAACCTTTAAATCCGCCCCGGCGGCCCATCCGGCCATAGAAGTAGTCACCTTCGGCCATTTTCTGCTCGCGTATTTTCCACTGCTGCTCCATACGCTCACGCATTGCCGCAGCCTGCTCCTGATCCATCAGGCCAAAATCCGCCTGCTTCTGGAGAATCTGCAGGCGCAACTGGTGTTGCTGCCGGTAAAGGCCTTCCAGCTCTGCTTTATCGCTGTCTGCCAGCGACGCCATCGCCACAGGCACTGCAATA
>JAGXRN010000033.1 GCA_018335875.1 Dethiobacter sp. | reverse complement strand
TTAAAAATTTCACTGAGGTATAGTTGAGATTTTCAGTAATGCTTAAAACAATAGCATCCCGGATAACGGCGGCGATAGCTGCCGCTTCGGCATCCTCCCCTTGTGTTAGTTGGGCAATCTCTCCGCTGAAATTAAGAAAGGCTGTATTACCATCAAACCAGAGGCTTTTGAGGCGAATGTCATTAGGAAATAAGTCCTGTGATTTGCTCAGTATCTGCAGCACCAGCGCTTCAGCAAGCGCTTTTTCCTTCAATGGCAGGAAGCTGTAGGAGAGAGGCAGCAGGTAGTAGCGTGACCCGCTTTGATAGGGCAGAAAAATCAGCTGTTCTCCCTCCAAACGGTTAAAGCGCCTGGGGGCAAATGAATTACTGATTATCAGACCATCCTGCCCGAAGGTCTCTTTTTCTTTGCCGCCCACAATAAAACGTATCCCTTCCACAGTGGGAAACTGGCTGATGGTGAGCAGCAGCGACTCCAAAGCGCCTGTTAAAAAGGTAGTACCACTCATTTCATCCAGTGCGGCGGGCAAATCCACAACAGCCACTCCCTCGTTGAGCGCAACTGCGATTTCCACGTCTTTGGGTATGGTGCGCTGCAACTGGCTGCCCTGAACAGGCCCGCGAACTAGTTCCTCAATACTTGACCTGAGCGCCGTCTGAGTCCACTTGGTGCGCCTTGTCACAGGAATAAGCGCCTGTGCATTGAGGTCGTAGAAAAACAGTGTCAAAAGCGTTTCGTCTTTTTCTCTTCTGAAGTCAACGGGATGGTAAAACGACTGCAGGCCATGATCTGTGTTCTGATTAAGAGCTGCTGTATTACCGGTAGAGGGGGAGGCGATATTAAGGAAGTAAATGCTGCCGTCTTCCAGCCCCAGCACCAGTGTATCCTGCCTCAGGGCCATTTTTTGCACCCTTCCTGCCACTTCCAGGGTGTTTATCTCGGTTCCTCTTTGATTATAGATCAAAATCTGAGTGGCATCATCACGATACTGGCGCCAGGAGGCGATAACTACCCTTCTGCCGTCAGAAGATACTTCAAGCTCTGATTCGTCAGGCAGCCGTTTGCTCCACAGTCTGTCCCCGTCAGTATTCAGATATAGAAGTTCTTCTTTAAGACTGGCTTCATCTCTGACCAGGGCAGTCAGGAAAAGGCCGTTTTCTGAAAAAACAAGTTTCCTGACAACTCCTGCTGCGTTATATGACCACACTTTTTCGCCGTCATTAGCGTAATAAAATATCTGCTGACCGCTTGAGCTGGCAAGCCAGCGCCCGTTGCCCGATACTGCCAGGAGATTTCTGTCTTTTACTTCCCAGATTTTCTCTCCTTCCGGAGTGAAGGCGCCAAGATAAGTTTCTCCCTGTGCTTCCCAGTTTAAAATAACCCTGTTGTCAGGGCCGGCGATTGTGCCGTCAAGCAGGTTCTCAACTTCCATCTCCGTCAGCCGGCGGCCATATCTGTCTAAAATCACAACTTTGTCAGAAGCACCCTTTTCCGGGTAAAGGCCGGCCAGCATCAGTTCTCCGTTGGCTGACATTTTAAGTAAGCCCACCGGGTCTCCCAGATTTTGTTCCAACCTTACCGACTGGTCGGGGTTAAACAGGTAAACTCTTCCCCCCGCTGTTCCCACGGCCATAAACCTGCCGGATGGTTCCAGATATGTCTGTAAGGGCACTGTATTAAACAGCCTCTCCCAGCGCAGTCTGCCGTCGCTTTCCAACAGGTAGACTGTACGGGATGCCGAGCCCACTGCCACCATAGTGCCGTCACTTGTAGCCGACAGGCTCATGAGGACATCCGCGCTCTTTACCGCGAATCTGCCCTGCAGCGCCTGCATCTCCCCCTTATCCTCCCCGGGAAGAATCGGTTCCACCGGCGTACCTTTCAGAGTAACAGCAGGCCTGCCGCAGCCGGAGAGGGCGAGCAGCAGGGTAAGGCATATGATTAGAGAAATCTGCACTCTCTTGCTAGTTTTAAGCATTATACACTCCTGACAAGCTCTTTCTTATTATTATAAACCTAAAATATTGACAGTGATTTATCCTGACGTTAATTTTTCTTAATATTCCAGTCCTATTATATCAGCTCATCCCCGGCAAGTGGCAGTGTCACCACGAATACGGCGCCCTGGCTGCCCATGGAATCTTCCACCCATACCCTGCCGCCATGGTGGTTGATAATTTCCCTCACTATTGCCAGGCCAAGGCCGCTGCCTCCCTGTTCACGGGAACGCGCCTTGTCCACGCGATAAAAGCGCTCAAACACTTTTTCCCTGTGCTGCGGGGGAATACCTATCCCTGTGTCTGCGACAGTAAGAATCAGGTCTCTTAGTCCCTGCCGCAGTGTAACAGAGACACTTCCCCCCGGCTGAGTATATTTCAGCGCGTTATCCACCAGGTTAAACACGACCTGTTTAATCTGGTGCGGGACAATGAGGGCTTTGGCAGTCTGCTTTGTGATGGAGTAGGAAAGATCGATATCCTTCTGCTGGGCCTTTTTTTTCATCATCTCCAGGGTGCTTTCCACAATTGACCCCACACTGACCATCTGCATGGTGTCTTCTGTGGCCAGGCGGTCAAGCCTGCTCAGGTCGAGCAGATTTTCAACCAAGTGTGTCATTCTTTCCAGTTCATTATCTATATCTTTCAGGAATTCTTCTCTTTCCGGCGCATCCATGGGATAATCCCGCAGTGTTTTAACCATAATGTTCATTGAGGTGAGGGGTGTTCGTAATTCATGGGAAGCGTTGGCGACAAATTCACGAAGCTGCCGCGTCATCGCCTGCACCCTGCCGGCCATGTTGTTGAACTGGTCACCCAAGCGCCCCATTTCGTCCTTGGAATGAATGTTTACGCGCACAGTGAGGTCACCGCGCGCCATCAACTCTGTGGCGCGTGTCAGCGACTTTATAGGGCCGGTAATGCGGTGAGCAAAAACAATGCCCAGCAGCCCGGCAAAAAACAGTGAAAGGATGGTGGCTGTCTGCAAAAAAAGCCTGATGTCACCCAGCACCCTGTAGACCAGTGAGAGCGAAGATGAAATAAACACCGCGCCCAGAACTGTTCCGTCACTTTTAACGGGTATGGCAACCTGCATTACATGCTGTTTGGACTGCTCTGAATACTGAACGCTGAAGCCGACACCATCGGCCAAAGCCAGCTCAACTTCAGGCCTGTCCAAGACTGAGCCAACCAGGCCTCCTACGCGCAGAGAGTCACCGACCACGCGCTGACGGTGGTCGGTTATGATGACGCGTGAAGAAATCTCCCGCGCGAAGGACTCCGCCATGTTGGAAATTGCTACAACATCGGGCGTTGCACGCAGGTAGCCTGCAGTAAACTCTGCCACCATATTTGCAGCTGCCATCTGTGCGCGCGATTGGTAATCCAGGTAGTATTGTTCAAGATTGTCGAGAAGAAAAAATGAAGTAAGTACCATGACCGCCAGGATTAGTACCAGGTAAGAGACGGTCAGCTTGGTACGTATATTATTAAACATTTTTACCCTCCCGGAATTTGTAACCCGCCCCCCACACTGTAAGTATCAGTTGCGGGGCGCCCGGGTCCGGCTCAATCTTTTCCCGCAGGTGCCTGATATGGACATCAACAGTACGGGCATCCCCGTAATATTCATACCCCCAGACATGCTCAAGCAGCTTCTCCCGGCTAAAAACGCGCCCTGGGTTGCTGGCAAGAAGGCTAAGCAGTGCAAATTCCTTGCTCGTCAGGTCAATGTCTTTGTCATGGACCCTCACTTTATGCTGAAAGAGGTCTATCTGCAAATTCTGCAACCTGATAACCTTCATATTAGCAGGGTCCAGTCCCACTGTCTGGGCACGGCGCAGGATTGCTTTGACCCTGGCTACCAATTCTCTGGGATTGAAAGGTTTTGTCACATAGTCATCAGCGCCAAGCTCCAGCCCCAGTATCTTGTCAATATCCTCGCCGCGCGCTGTCAGCATTATTATGGGCACACTCTCTGTTTTGCGCAGGCGGCGGCACACCTCAAAGCCGTCTACCCCCGGCAGCATAAGATCAAGTATGATCAGGTCGGGCTTGTGAGCTGCAAAGACACGCAGCGCCTCATCACCGTCATAGGCCGTAAACACTTCAAACCCTTCCTTTTCCAGGCTGAACTTTAAGCCCTTGACGATTGTCCGTTCATCATCTACAACCAATATACGAGTCACTTTATCACTCCTTTGGCCTAATCTTGCGATAAACATCACGAACCTGTTGAATATCTTCCCATACCGGCCGCTTGCGCGAGGAATCGCGTAAAAGTGCGGCTGGGTGGTATGTCGGCATGATGCGTATACCGTTATGCTCAAACCAATTACCCCGCACCCGGCTTATCTTAGCCTTGGGGTCAACCAGGACCTGTGTTGCCAGAGACCCCAGGCAGACTACTATTTTGGGTGCTATCAACCGCAGTTGTTCCTGCAACCAGGGAAAGCAGGCGTCTACCTCGTCTTTTAGCGGCACCCGGTTTTCAGGAGGGCGGCACTTAACAATATTGGCGATAAATACTTCCTCGCGGCTTATCCCGGCAGCGTCAAGAATACGGTTTAGAAGCTGTCCCGCAGCGCCGACAAACGGCAGTCCCTGTGCATCCTCCTCGGCACCCGGGCCTTCCCCGATAAACATCAGGTCTGCACCGGGGTCGCCCTGGCCAAACACCACAGTACTGGCGCCCCGGCGCAGCGGGCAGCGTGTGCACTTTGCCGTTTCCAGTGCCAGGGCGTCAAGTGCCCCCGCCGGCTGCACGCAAGCTTTAGGACGATGCGATTTTAAACTCTGCCTGCTCGCACATGCCAGCAGGTCAAATAAATTTTTGTCACTCATCTATCATCACCATCATATATATTTCAACACGTTACTGTTTTCTCCTGTTTTAAGTGATAACGAAAAAGAAGGGTGTTCCCCCTTCTTTTAACGCCAATCTATTTTTTTTCTTGGGCCATTTCCATGAAATAACAGTGCATCCTGTTATCGTCTGTCAGTTCGGGGTGAAAGGAGGTTACAAGGATGTTTCCCTGTCTTGCCGCCACAGCATGCCCGTCATACGTGGCCAGCACCTCTACATCTGGCCCGTGGGCGATGATTTGCGGCGCGCGGATAAAGATAGCTTTATAGGGCGCGCTTCCCAGCACCGGAATATCAAGGTCCGCCTCAAAGCTTTCCCGCTGCCTGCCGTAGGCGTTGCGCGAGACAGTGGTGTCCATCATTTGGAGCAATAACTCGCTGTGCCCGGGTACATTGCGGGAGAGAAGTATTAATCCTGCACAGGTCCCATAAACCGGCCTGCCGGAAGAGGCCAACTCTTTAATCGGGCCAGCCAGCCCGAAACGCTCTATCAGTTTGCCGATAGTGGTGCTTTCTCCCCCTGGAATAATCAGCCCGTCCACGTGATCAAGCTGTTCTATTCTTTTTACATACTCTACATCAGCACCACAACTGGCCAGCGCTTCGCCGTGTTCACTCACAGCTCCCTGGAGGCATAGTACACCGATTTTCATTTCTCACACCTACCAGCCGCGTTCCTGCATCCGTTCTTCACGGCGGATACTGGAAATTTCAAGGCCCGGCATGGCTTCACCCAAGCCGCGGGATACCTGGGCCAGGACGGCAGGGTCGCTGTAATGGAGCGTGGCTTCCACTATGGCCTTGGCCCTGGCCTGCGGATCATTGGACTTAAAAATTCCCGAGCCCACGAAGATGCCGTCACAGCCAAGCTGCATCATCAGTGCCGCGTCAGCGGGGGTGGCAATGCCGCCAGCTGCAAAATTAACAACCGGCAGGCGGCCTAATTTTTTGACTTCACGCACCAGTTCATACGGGGCGCCTATGTTTTTGGCAAAAGTCATCAGCTCATCATCAGGCGTATTGACCAGCTTTCTCAGTTCACCCATCACTGTCCGCATATGCCTGACAGCTTCCACCACATTGCCCGTGCCGGGTTCGCCCTTTGTCCTGATCATGGCCGCGCCTTCACCAATGCGACGCAGCGCCTCCCCCAGATTGCGGGCGCCGCAAACAAATGGCACTGTAAAGACATGCTTGTCAATATGAAAATCCTCATCAGCCGGAGTTAAGACTTCACTTTCGTCAATATAGTCAACTCCCAGCTCCTGCAGTATCTGGGCCTCCACAAAATGGCCGATGCGGGCCTTGGCCATAACCGGGATGGTCACAGCCTCCATGATGCGTACTATTACCTCGGGGTCGGCCATACGGGCCACACCGCCTGCAGCACGAATATCGGCGGGGACACGTTCTAAAGCCATTACGGCTACCGCGCCGGCCTCCTCGGCTATTTTGGCCTGCTCAGGCGTGGTTACGTCCATTATCACGCCGCCTTTTTGCATCTTGGCCAACCCTGCTTTTACTCTGAATGTTCCATGTTCTACCATGTATTTCTTCCCCTTTCAGTCAACCTGTTCAAAGAGCGTTCAATAATAACTCATTCTACTATACTTTCCAAAAAAGGACAAGATTTTATACCTAATTAAATGTATAATCGTTAATCGTTCTACACCGCTTGTCCGGCAATTTAAAACCGGCCACAGGGCCGGTCAGGGGTTTGCTGCTATGCTTCAGGGTCGTACACAGTCTCCAGTCGTTCCCTGTCAACAAAGCGCTCCAGCGCCAAAGCAACAAGGTTCGCCAGCAGGTCTTCGAAGGGGAGTCCGCTTGCTTCCCACATCTTCGGATACATGCTAATTGAGGTGAACCCGGGAATTGTGTTGATTTCATTGACCCACACTTTATTTTCCTTGTCATCAACGAAAAAGTCCACCCTGCCAAGTCCTGCACAGTCCATGAGGACGAAAGTCTTAACTGCCAGCTCCCTTACCTGCTTTCTCAACTGTGACGACAGGTCTGCGGGAATAAGTATTTCTGACCGGTCATCTATATACTTGGCCCGGTAGTCATAGAATTCATTGCAGGGAATGATTTCACCCGGCACAGAGGCCCGCGGTTCATCATTGCCGAGGACACTGCACTCTATTTCCCTGCCGGGCAGGTATTTTTCCACCAGTATTTTCCTGTCGAAACGGGCTGCCAATGCAACCGCCCGCGCCAGGCCGTCCTCTATATGGACTTTGGAGATACCCACACTCGAGCCCAAATTGGCTGGTTTTACAAAACAGGGGTAACCAAGGCGAGTCTTTACTTCCATCATAATTCGGCTGCTGTCCCTTTCCCAGTCAATGGACTTAAACCAGACATACGGCCCCACAGGCACGCCACCCTGCTCCAGAACCGCCTTCATCATCACTTTATCCATGCCGGCGGCAGACCCCAGCACCCCGGCTCCCACATAAGGCAGCCGGGCCAATTCCAGCAGGCCCTGGACGGTGCCGTCTTCGCCAAATGTGCCGTGCAGGACCGGAAACACCACATCGACAGGTATAATGCAGCCGGCTTCTTTCCCTTCCAGTACATACAGCCCCCGCTTGGCCGGATCAGGCAACACAGTGACACACACATTGTCTCCCGGCACCTTGCCGCTTGCGAGCGCCTGCAGCGGGTCGCCGCCATAAAGCCAGGACCCGTCCCGTGTGATTCCCACCGGCAGTACTTCAAACTGTTCCTGTGCGCGCAGGCCCGTTATTATTGCCGCTGCGGAACGCAGAGAAACCTCATGCTCTCCGGAGCGGCCACCAAAAAGAACTGCTATCTGCAACCGGGCCAATATAATCCCCCCCGCTTTTTTCTTACTGCTCTGCTTAATGCTGAGCAGTTTTTTACTTTCTTACTAGTACTGTGTAACACCTAAAACTTGTATAAAATGTTGGTCCATGCTATGATATCCTTAATATAGTGAAGTGGGGGGATATCATATGCCAAAGAAAAAGTATGTTATTAAACTCACAGATTACGAACGCCTAGAATTGACAAGAATTATCAAGACGGGTACTTCTCCAGCAAAGGTAATTAGCCGGGCCAACATTTTGCTTGCATCCGACTCATCGCTTGGAAAACCTCTTACGGTAGCGGAAACTGCGGAACGCTTTAACACAACACCCACAACGGTTCAGACCGTCCGGACAGAATTTGCTAAATTCGGACTCCATGGTGCCCTGTATAGGAAGAAACGTGAAACTCCACCGGTGCCACCGAAGGTTGACGGAAATCTTGAAGCTTACATTATTTCTATTAGTTGCAGTGAACCTCCTCAGGGGTATGAACGTTGGACATTGCGGTTAATTGCTGATAAAGCCGTAGAACTTGGATATATTGATTCCATCTCCCACATGACGGTCCAGCGCACTTTAAAAAAAACCAACTTAAACCTCACCTGAAAAAGTGCTGGTGTATACCCCCCGAACATAACGCTGCCTTTGTTGCTGCGATGGAAGATGTGCTTGAGGTATACAGCCGCCCCTATGACGAAAAGTTTCCCGTTGTTTGCATGGACGAAAAACCGTTACAATTGCTTGCCGATGCCCGCTGCAGAATCAAAATGGAATCTGGCAAACCGGAGCGTATTGATAATGAATACATAAGAAACGGGACGTGTAGTATTTTTCTCTTTACGGAGCCATTAAGCGGATGGCGTTCTGCTGAGGGATGTGAACGTCGAACGAAAATAGACTGGGCGCATCAGATCCAATGGCTGCTGGAAAACCAGTATCCTACTGCTGAAAAGGTTGTGCTGGTCATGGATAACTTGAACACACACAATATATCATCCCTGTATGAGGCTTTCTGCCCAAAAGAAGCATTATCGATGGCTAAACGGTTGGAGATACACCATACACCGAAACATGGAAGCTGGCTTAACATTGCCGAGATTGAATTGTCTGCACTTGCTCGTCAATGCTTGGGAAGCCGACGTATCGGTAATTTGTCGGTTCTAAATCATGAGTTAAAGGCATGGTATGTTGATCGCAACCAGACACAAAAAGGTGTTGATTGGCAGTTTACTACCGAGGACGCAAGGACAAAGTTAAAACGATTATATCCTGTAATAAAATGAAACTTTTAGGTGTTACACAGTACTAGTCTATTCAACAATGCTCAGGACGTATACAAAAAAATTATGGAAGGAGCAAGCTCACGCTTGCTCCTTTTTACCTACTCTTCTTTTTCTGCCTTGGCTGCCGCCACAACCTGTTCGGCAATGTGCGCCGGCACTTCTTCATAGCGGTCGAATTTCATGCTGAAAGCCCCTCTGCCCTGGGTCATGGAGCGCAGGTCTATTGAGTACTTGAGCATTTCTGACATCGGCACGTTTGCTTTTATTTTTTGCAAACCGTCAGTTGGCTCCATGCCGAGAATCCGTCCCCGCCTGCTGTTGAAATCACCCATGATATCTCCCATGAACTGTTCGGGAACGCTTACTTCCACATACATCACCGGCTCAAGCAGCACAGGCTTAGCCTGTTCCACACCTTTTTTAAAAGCCAGGTGGGCAGCAATTTTAAAGGCCATCTCTGAGGAGTCCACAGCGTGGAAGGAGCCGTCATAGAGGCTGGCTTTGATATCGACCACCGGATAGCCGGCCAGCACTCCGTTTTCAAGCGACTCGCGCAGCCCTTTTTCTACTGCCGGGATATACTGCCTGGGTACAGAACCGCCAAAAATTTTATCTTCGAAAACAAAGTATTCACCAGCCTCAAGAGGAGCGAACTCAATCCAAACGTGTCCAAACTGTCCGCGCCCGCCGGACTGCTTTTTATGTTTTCCTTCCACTTTGGCAAAGCCGCGGATAGTCTCCTTGTATGGAATCTTAGGTGGAGTCAGCTCCACTTCAACGCCGAATTTTTTAGCCAGTTTGCTTGTGATAAACTCCAGGTGCAGCTCCCCCATGCCTGAAATCAGAGTCTGCCTGACTTCAGCACTTCTTTCCATGCGGAAAGTCGGGTCCTCTTCCAGGAAGCGCGCCAGTCCGGCTGCTACTTTATCCTCTTCGCCCTGCTTTTTCGGTTCAACAGCATAAGTAATAACCGGTGAAGGGAAATCGATGGGCGGGTAAATGACATTAAGGCTTTTATCACAGAGGGTATCCCCGGTGGCTGTGACCTGAAGCTTTGCTACCGCTGCAATATCCCCGGCCGGAACCTGATCTAAGTTGATCTGTGTTTTACCAAGCATGGTAAACATCTGGCCCAGCCGCTCGCCTCTGTCTTTATTGGCGTTGTGGAGTTGGCTGTCGCCCTTTAGCTTTCCCGACAATACTTTAAAGTAGGATATTTTACCCACAAACGGGTCGGCGAATGTTTTAAAGACCAGGGCAGATAGCGGGCCTGCCGCTTTAATCTCCACAGAAACTTCCTCATCACTGTCTGCCTTTTTCCCAGTTACCGCACCCATATCGGCGGGTGAGGGCATGGCCGTGGCAATCAGGTCAAGCAGTGGCTGGATGCCTTTATTCATGGTGGCTGAGCCGCACAGGACAGGGATGATTTTGCCCGCCAACGCCCCTGTACGCAGGCCCGAATTCATTTCTTCATCGCTTAAGGGTTCGCCGTCAAGGTATTTCAGAAGCAGTTCGTCATCGCTTTCCGCCACAGCTTCCATCAGTTTTTCGCGGTAGTTTTCCACCGCCGACGACAGCTCACCCGGGATTTCTTCCTCTGTGATTTTTTTACCGTCGCCGCTGAAGATGAAGGCCTTCATTTTTACCAGGTCCACAACTCCTTTAAAAGAAGCCTCGGCGCCAATGGGAATTTGGACAGGGACAACCTTCAGGCCGAAAAACTGCTGGAGTTGTTCAAGGGTATTGTCAAAATTGGCATTTTCTCTATCCATTTTATTGACAAAAACCAGTCGGCGCAGGTTATTCTCCTGGGCATAAGACCATACTTTTTCTGTACCCACTTCCACACCTGCCACTGCGGACACACAAACTACTGCAGCATCAGCCACTCGCAGCGCTCCGGCCACATCTCCTATGAAATCAAAGTAGCCCGGTGTGTCGAGGAGGTTGATTTTTACTCCGGCCCACTCAATTGGTGCCAGTGAGGTGTTAATTGTAATCTGCCTCTTTACTTCTTCAGGATCAAAATCGGTGGTGGTAGTGCCTGCTTCCACCCTGCCCAGGCGGGTGATGGCGCCGGCTGTAAACAGCATAGCCTCCGCCAGCGATGTTTTACCTGCTCCACCGTGAGCCACAAGAGCAATATTGCGAATTTGTTCAGTCGTATAGTTTTTCATGCAAATCCTCCTTATACATTCAAACAGGGCAGTATTTTGACAAATACTCAGTTTACTTCGACTTATCCCCGGAAAAATCCTTCCAAATGGTTAATATTTCTCCAAAAACATATTTTTATGTGGGAAACGGGGCACAACACTGCGCCCCGCTCTTATTACTTGCTTTTTTTCCCGTTTTCCTCTTGCTTTTTCTCAAATGTTACCTGCTCGTCACACGCGGGGCATTTTTTCGGCTTGCAGCGCGCCTCCTGTTCCAAGCCGCACTGCGGGCACTGCCAGAGGGCCATTGCTCTTCACCTCCCATGCTTATCATTCAAAAGAAAACTCCCGAGAAGAAAAGGGGTTTTTGCACTGAAACAGAAGTTTATATACCGTGAGTAATTATTTTAATAAAGGAGAGTCACGATGTCAAAAAAACTCTACCGCTCGCAAAATGGTAAAATGCTGTCCGGTGTCTGCGGCGGCATCGCCGAATATTTCGACGTTGACCCCACCATTGTCCGTCTGATCTGGGTAATAGGCTCCCTCTTTTTGGGCTTCGGTTTTGGCGGCCTTCTTGCCTACCTGGTCTGCGCCCTGGTCATTCCGGCTGCAAACAGCGGCAGTGAGGATATCTAGCCTTTTTTCAGGCGCCACCGTACATAGGGAATTAATCCGCCTTTATCCATTAGTTCCTGCATAAAGGGCGGGAATGGCACGGCCTGGTAGACGGCTCCGCTGCTGAGATTGGTGATGCGGCCGTTTGCCAGGTCTATACTTACTTCATCACCCTCGGCAACCGCCTCAGCTGCCTCCGGGCACTCCAGGATCGGCAGGCCGATGTTGATGGCGTTGCGGTAAAAAATCCTGGCAAAAGAATGGGCGATCACACAGGAGATGCCAAATTCCTTAATGGCGATGGGTGCATGCTCACGGGAGCTGCCGCAGCCGAAGTTCTTAAGGGCCACAATTATGTCGCCCTTTTTTGCTTTCTGCGGAAATTCCGGGTCTGCGTCTTCCATGAGATGGGAGGCCAGCTCCTGTGCATCGGATGTGTTCAGGTAGCGCGCCGGTATAATGGCATCAGTATCTATATCATCACCGAATTTCCAGACACGGCCGTTCATTAGCGCACCTCCTCAGGGGAAGAGATTTTGCCTGTCACCGCTGAAGCCGCGGCCACAGCAGGGTTGGAGAGATAAACTTCGCTCTTGGGATGGCCCATCCGCCCCACAAAGTTTCTGTTGGTGGTGGCGAGGCCTTTTTCTCCGGCGGCGAGGATTCCCATATGGCCGCCCAGGCAGGGACCACAGGTAGGAGTGCTGAAAACTGCATGCGCATCGAGGAAAATATCAACCAACCCCTCGTGCATGGCCTGGCGGTAAATATCCTGCGTGCCCGGAATAATTATCAGGCGGACATCACGGTGGACTTTTTTACCTTTGAGTATCGAGGCGGCAATCCTTAAGTCTTCCATACGTCCGTTGGTGCATGACCCGATTACAACCTGGTCGAGGCGTACTTCTCCTACGCCGCTGATGGGGCGCGTGTTTTCGGGCAAATGGGGGAAAGCCACCTGAGGCTCGATATCCGCTGCGTTATAAATAATTTCTGCCTCGTATTCTGCGTCCCTGTCGGCATAAACCGGGGTGAATTCTCTTTTTGCCCTCGGCGTCACATAAGCCAGTGTAGTTTCGTCAGGAGCTATAATCCCGCACTTGGCCCCTGCTTCAATTGCCATATTGCACATAGAGAGGCGGCTGTCCACGGAAAGGCCGGATACAGCCGAACCTTCGAATTCCATGGACCGGTAGCGCGCGCCGTCCACACCTATTTTCCCTATTATATAAAGGATCAGATCCTTGCCGCTTACCCACGGCTGCAGCTCCCCACGGATGGTAATGCGCATGGTGGAGGGAACTTTGAACCAGGCCTCGCCAAGAGCCATGGCCGCGGCCATGTCGGTGCTGCCAACACCGGTTGCCAGTGCGCCTACGGCGCCGTATGTGCAGGTATGCGAGTCTGCGCCGATTATAATTTCCCCCGGCAGTGTCAGCCCTTCCTCCGGCAGCAGCGCGTGTTCTATCCCCATTCTTCCTACTTCATAGTAATAAGTAATCTCCTGCTCCCGTGCAAATTCACGCAGAAGTTTGCTCTGCTCGGCAGATTTAATATCCTTATTAGGTGTAAAATGGTCCGGTACCAGAGCGATGCGGCCACGGTCAAACACTTTATCCACCCCGATTTTTCGGAATTCCTGAATGGCAAACGGGGCTGTGATATCATTTCCCAGCACCAGGTCCACCCTGGCGTTGACTAACTCGCCGGGACGGACAGAGTCGAGTCCGGCGTGCCTGGCCAGGATTTTTTCAGCGATTGTCATGTTCATAATGTATCTCCCGCTTTCTCTTTTAGAAGCCTTCTTTTGCGTCAATCCAGTGCATCATCCTGCGCAGCTCTTTACCCACAGTCTCCAACAGCTGGCTTTTCTCCATTCTGTCCACGGCATTGAAACGGGGGCGGTTGGCCTGGTTTTCAAGAATCCACTCCAGGGCAAAGCTTCCGTCCTGCACTTCTGTGAGGATTTTTTTCATCTCCTGCCGTGTATCCTCGTTAATAACGCGCCTGCCGCGTGAAAAGTCCCCGTACTGTGCGGTGTCTGAAACAGAGTAGCGCATATAAGACAGGCCGCCCTGATAAATGAGGTCAATAATCAGTTTTAATTCGTGCAGGCATTCAAAATAGGCTACTTCTGGCTGGTAGCCGGCTTCAACCAGTGTGTAAAATCCGGCCTTGATCAGCTCGGAGACGCCGCCGCAGAGCACTGCCTGCTCTCCGAAAAGGTCTGTCTCTGTTTCCTCTTTAAAAGTAGTTTCAATTACTCCGGCGCGGGTGCAGCCGATGCCTCTGGCGTAGGCCAGCGCCAGTTCATATGCTTTGCCTGTGTAATCCTGATAGACTGCCAGCAGGCCCGGTACTCCCTTGCCCTCTTCATAAGTTCTTCTTACCAGGTGACCGGGGCTCTTGGGCGCCACCATAAAAACATCGACATTTGACGGCGGCACAATTTGTCCATAGTGAATATTAAATCCGTGTGAGAAAACCAGGGCGCCGCCTTCTTTCAGGTAGGGCTTCACTTCTTCCTGGTAGACCTGGGCCTGGGTCTGGTCCGGGAGGAGTATCTGGATGATATCAGCAGACTTAACAGCCTCAACCACTGTCATCACTTTAAGGCCGGCAGCCTCTGCTTCCGCCCAGCGGCGGCTGTCCCTGCGCAGCCCCACCACCACTTTTATTCCTGACTCCTGCAGGTTTTGGGCCTGTGCATGCCCCTGGCTTCCGTAACCGAGCACGGCCACAGTCCTGTCTTTTAAATACTGAAGATTTGCATCCTGGTCATAGTACATCTTTGCCATTTTGTTGTTGCCTCCTTTTTTATACTGAAATGAACATCTTTATTGCAGCACACAGCTAAAAATTAATCTTTGAGTATGGCGCCTGTATTGGCTGAGGTTACCTGCCTCGCGTACCGTGCCAGGTAACCCTTTTTTATCTTGGGTTCAGGCAGCTTTAATTCGGCCAGGCGTCGCTTAAGTTCTTCGTCGTCCACCAGCAGGTCAAGGCGCCGCTGTGGGATGTCAATGGCGATCAGGTCGCCTTCATGAACCACCGCAATGGGGCCTTTCTCCATGGCTTCCGGAGAGATATGGCCGATGGAGGCGCCGCGTGTAGCTCCCGAGAAGCGGCCGTCTGTAATCAGCGCCACTTCGCGATCAAGGCCAAGTCCTGCCACTGTGGAGGTGGGGGTGAGCATTTCACGCATCCCCGGGCCTCCCTTTGGCCCTTCATAGCGGATGACAACCACATCTCCCGCTTTGATCCGCCCGCCCATAATGGCGGCCACGGCTTCCTCTTCACTCTCAAAGACCCTGGCGGGGCCGGTTTTTTTCATCATTTCAGGTGCTACGGCGCCCTGCTTGACCACAGCTCCGTCAGGAGCCAGATTCCCCCGCAAAATTGCGATACCTCCGCTTTGACTGTACGGGTCGTCCAGGGGGCGGATAACAGTTTCATCCAGGACCGCGGCTTTGGCCAGCTGCTCACCCAGTGTTTTCCCGCTCGCTGTGAGGCATGTCTCATCAAGCAGTCCGCTGCCGGCCAGCAGTTTCATCACCGCCTGTATACCGCCGGCTGCCTCCAGGTCCTCTATGCGGTGCTCGCCTGCCGGGGACAGTTTACAGACCTGCGGCGTATGCCTGCTGATGCCATCTATCATGTCAAGGTCCAGCCTGACGCTGGCTTCATGGGCGATGGCAGGCAGGTGGAGAACGGTGTTGGTTGAACAGCCAAGTGCCATATCAACAGTAAGAGCGTTCTTAAATGCTTGGGGGGTCATTATTTTAGCAGCTGTAAGCCCTTCGCTCACAGCGCCCATAATCCGGATACCAGCCTGTTTTGCCAGGCGGATGCGTGCCGCAGTCACCGCCGGCACAGTACCGTTACCGGGCAGCCCCATGCCAAGAGCCTCTGTCATACAGTTCATAGAATTGGCGGTAAACATACCCGCGCAGGAACCAACGCCTGGACAGGCACACTCTTCAAGTTCAACCAATTCCCTCTCGTTCATCTGGCCGGACTGGACTTTGCCCACTCCTTCGAACACACTGCTCAGGTCTACCTTCTGGCCGCGAAAACGGCCAGCCATCATCGGTCCGCCGCTGACAAATACAGCAGGCAGATCAAGGCGTGCCGCAGCCATCAGCATACCGGGGACAATTTTATCACAGTTGGGAATAAACACCAGGCCGTCAAGCGGGTGGGCACGGACCATAATTTCCACTGAATCGGCAATCAGTTCGCGGCTGGCCAGGGAATAGTTCATCCCCTGGTGATTCATGGCCAGGCCGTCGCAGACACCGATAGTGAAGAACTCAAGCGGTGTGCCTCCTGCCAGGCGGACACCTTCCTTAACCGCGGCAGCTATCTGGTGCAGGTGCTTGTGGCCCGGGATATAATCATTGGCGGAATTGACAATGCCGATTAAAGGCCTTTCCATTTCTTCTTCCACCCAACCCATTGCGTAAAGCAGCGAGCGGTGTGGTGAACGTTCCAGGCCTTTTTTCATTTTATCGCTGTTCAACCTTATCACCTCTCTTAGTTAAGTAAAAAAAAACCTTCCGCCCATTCACAGCAGTAAGGGGCGAAAGGATTTCCTCCGCGGTACCACCCTTATTCTTCGGCAGAGCCGAACTCTCGGTTAAGCGACTGCTGATAACGGACAGCTCCGGCCATACTTACTTGATTTCAGCTGGCAGCTTCGAGGCGACCTTCACCCGGGCGTTTACCGGTTCGCAGCAACCACCGGTTCTCTGTAAAACTACCCGGCTTACTCTCCTCTTCATTGCTTTTATTTCTCAAAATGTTGCTTTTTATTATAAACAAGAAGCCCGGAATTGTCAATAAAAACAGTATTTTTCAACAATTTTCAACAATTTCGCAACAATATCTCAACTCAGCAGTTTATCAAGCTTTTGCGGGTCAAAACCGACCACAACTTCATCTCCCACTACCACTGTGGGCACTGTTGTATGACGTGAAATTTCAACCATACGGCGGCGTGCCTCCTGGTCATCTTCCACATTGTATTCCTTGTAGTCAACATTTCTCTCGGAAAGAAACTCTTTCACGCGCTGGCAGTATGGTCAGGTATGTGTGGTGTAAAGTGAAACAGTGGGCATAATATCATCCTTTCTGCGTTTGTACTGCTAGTTTCCGCCAAAAGGACATAAATATGCCGGCTTAAGCCTGTTTTTACCCAACTGGATACGCTGTGTACTTTTTATTGTCTTCATCATTGAGCAGAAGAGATTTATCCACAGTATAGAGCTGCTCAAAATTTACTTCGTGCTTCCTGCCACAGCCCGCTGTTTCATTTGCTGAACTCTGCGCAAAACCGTTTTTCCCCTCTTCCGCCAGCGGCGGCAGAAGGCCTTTGCGCCGCCGGAAAAAACTCTCTGCCACCGGCGGAAAGAGCACATAGGAGATTAAATCCTCAATGGATTCGGCCAACTCGCCGATTTCCTCTTTTGCCGACTCAAGCTGCGGTGAAATCAGGTCTGCCGGCCGGCCTGAAACCGGCTCTTCATCAAGCAGTACTTTTTTCTGCAGTTCCTTGTTTACAGGCGCCGGCGGCCGGCCGTACAAGCCGCGCAGATAGTTCTTTACTTCAGTGGAGACAAGCTTATAGCGCTCTCCAAGCAGCACATTGACAACTGCCTGACTGCCTACAATCTGTGAAGAAGGCGTCACAAGCGGAGGAAACCCCAGTTCTTCCCTTACCCTGGGTACTTCCTTTAACACCTCGGGCAGCAGGTGGCTTGCTTTTTGCTGCGCCAGCTGGGAGGCCAGGTTTGAAATCATGCCGCCTGGTATCTGGTAGCTGAGCACATCAGTATCGACACCGAGCGCCTCCGGGGGTATATAATAACTTTTGCGTATCTCTTTAAAATACTCGCTGGCTTGGGAAAGAAGACCCAAATCAAGTTCCGGCTCATAGGGCGTCCCCCTCAGTGCGGCAGCGATACTTTCTGTGGGCGGCTGTGAAGTGCCAAGCGCCAGCGGCGCACAGGCTGTGTCCACCACGTCCACTCCGGCCTCCACAGCTTTAAGATAAGCCATGGACGCCATGCCGCTGGTGTAGTGGCAGTGCAGCTGAACGGGCACGCCCACCTGCTTCAGCATTGTCACCAGTTCAAACGCGTCATAGGGTGAAATCAGGCCTGCCATATCTTTGATTGCTATGGAATGCGCCCCCATCTCCACCAATTGGCGCGCAACCAGAGTGAAGTACTCCAGGTTATGTACAGGTGAAAGTGTGTAAGAAATGGTGACCTGGACATGGGCGCCCTCGCGACTTGTCACTTCCATTGCTTTTTCCATATTGCGCACATCATTCAAGGCATCAAAAATACGTATAATATCAATGCCGTTGGCCACGGCCCGCTTTATAAACTCTTCCACCACGTCGTCGGCGTAATGCCGGTATCCCAACAGGTTCTGGCCGCGCAGCAGCATCTGCAATTTAGTTTTTTTAATCGAACCGCGCAGTTTCCTCAGTCTTTCCCAGGGATCTTCATCCAGAAAGCGCATGCAGGTATCAAAAGTTGCTCCTCCCCACACTTCCATGGAGTGAAAACCGATGCCGTCCATTACTTCCGCCACGCCAAGCATATGGTCTGTCTTCATACGCGTCGCCATCAGTGACTGGTGTGCATCACGGAATGATGTGTCTGTGATTCCAACCGGCTTCTTCCGTGTCATGTAGATATCCTCCTCTTTAGCGCGCTTATTTGCGCTCTTGTCTTTAATACCCTTCTTTATATTATAGAAATACCCCGTCTGGTGGGTGAGCACCCGGGGCTTAGGAAATAAATGTACCTTTAAATATACCTTTTATTATTTAAAAAAGCAAGTGCTTTCTTAGCGCAGAGCAAGACGGGCAGCCTCTCTGCCTGCCAGCAGCGGCCCTACCGTATCGGCTGTAAAAAACAGTTCCGGTATGATGTCGTCGCCGTGCAGTCCGGCAGCTATTTCTCCGGCCGCAAAAAGTCCTTCCAAGGGGCCGTCAGGGCCAAGCACCCTGAATTTTTCATCTGTGGCCAGTCCTCCCGGGGTAAGAGCTATCAGTCCAACCTCAGCCACCATGTAAGGGGCATCAAGCGCGGCAAGGGTCTCCGCCAGTCTCTCCGCCGGCAGCCCAAGGCGGACGGCCAACTCGTCAATTCCGTCATAGGCGGTAAAGTTGCCTCCGGCCTCCCCGTGGCCGGCTCCAAGCACTAAAAAAGTCGTCCCGCCTGCACGGCTGAGAGCCGCGGCATCTGCACCCAAAAGCAGCTCATTTCCATTGCTGTCCAGGTAGCGGGCTTCCGGGTAGGCAGCAATCCGCAGGCGCCGTCCCGATGGCAAAAAAACCGGCAGCAGCGCCGCTCTTTCCAGAGACTCGGAAATAGCCCCGGCTAAAAGTGCAAGCCTGATTCCCGTCCCGCCGTGGCCTCCCTCGGGCCTTGGCACAACACCTGTCCGGCCGGTATATGTAAATAGCAAGCCCACATCACCGCCTACGCCCCCGTCGGCCAGTATCACAGCACGACTGTAAACAGTAAGCAGGACACCCTCTTCATCGCGCAGCAATATGCCTGTTATCCTGCCCCCGTCAAGCAGCAATTTTTCCGGCCGCAGAACGCTTGAGTAAGCAGCCAGTTTGGGCAGTTCTTTTGCCAGTGAGGGCGCCACAAAGAGAGCAGCGTCACCGAAAGCGGGCAGGTGCAGGCCCGGCCGCAACTGCGGGTCGGCCAAGCTGGAGAATAAAACGCCTGTCCTCTTCTCCAGCCAGTCAAGGCTTGCGGCAGATGCCTCCGCAAGCTCCCTGATTTGCCCGGGGTTTCCTGCTTCCCTGCCCCGGGCATAAATCTCGGCTGCCATGGCGGATGGGGAATACTCAATCCCCAGCTCTTCCTGATATGTTGACCCTGCCGCCCAAAAGGAAGTGCTGAAGGCCGGGAATCCCGCCTCCTCCGGCTTTGATAAATCAATCAGGAGAACATCGGCCCCCGCTTCAGCTGCAGACAAAGCTGCCACAGACCCGGCAAGGCCGCTCCCCACAACAACCACGTCTACACTTATTGGCACGGCAGGATATTCCGGACGGATGTTCTGCAGTGACCACCGGCTAAAAGAAGCCAGCGTAAGAGCTAATAATAATATCATAAAAACCCTGCGCCAAAGGCGGCTCTTTCTTTTTTTCTTCGGCATTTCTTCCTCCGCCTTACTCGTTATCCTCCGGCAGCAGTCGTGCCAGGCTGACTACGCGGTCCCCTTCCCCAACCCTGATCAGGGTCACTCCCTGAGTCTGCCTTTTCTGCTGTGAAATTTCCTTTGCATCCTGGCGAATCACCACGCCGCGGGCGGTAATAATCATAACTTCATCCCCGCTGCGCACCATTTTAACTCCCACCACCGGCCCGTTTTTATCAGTGACACGGATGGTATAAATTCCTTTGCCTCCCCTTGTCTGTCCCCTGTATTCATCCAGCTGTGTCCGTTTGCCGAAACCGTTTTCTGTCACTACCAAAAGTTCGTTTTCCATTCCCTGCTGCCTGGAGAGAGTTTCCAGGGCAATAACCCTGTCTTTCTTTGAGAGGGCAATACCCCTGACGCCGCGGGCGCTTCTTCCCATGGAGCGCACATCATCCTCGGCAAAACGAATGGACATACCCCGGCTGGTGACAAGCATTACTTCGTGATTGCCGTCAGTGAGGCGCACGTCAATCAACTCGTCGTTTTCGGAGAGAGTAAGTGCGATGAGGCCGCCTTTGCGGGGGTTGCCATACTCCTCAAGGGGCGTCTTCTTTACATAGCCTTGCCTGGTTGCCATGAAGAGGAAACTGCCCTCCTGAAAATCCTTGACAGGTATAACCGCTGTCACCTGTTCGCCCTGCTCAACGGCCAGCAGGTTAACAATGGCTGTTCCGCGCGCCTGCCGGCCCGCCTCGGGAATTTCAAACACTCTGAGGCGGTAGACTCTTCCCTTGTTTGTAAAGCAGCATAAATAATTATGGGTGGAGGAAATAAAGAGATGCCCCACAAAATCATCACTGCGCGTTGACATGGCGGTCACCCCGCGTCCGCCTCGGCGCTGTACGCGGTAGGTTGTCAGTGGCAGGCGCTTGATATAGCCGTTGTGTGTGAGAGTCACAACCATATCTTCTTCGGCAATCAGGTCCTCCACAGCAAAATCGTCTTCGTGGTCAACAATCTGAGTGCGCCTGTCATCGCCGTATTTTTCGCGGATTACCCGCAGTTCATCTTTTATAATCTGGTAGACCAACCTTTCGTTGGCCAGTATCTGCTGGTAGTAGCTGATCTTTTTAATCAACTCCAGATATTCCGCTTCAAGCTTTTCCTGCTCCAGTCCTGTCAGCCTTTGCAGGCGCATGTCCAGGATGGCCTGGGCCTGTATCTCTGTAAGCTTAAACTTATCCATCAGGCCGCTTCTGGCCTCATCTGCGGTGCGGGAGGCGCGTATCAGTTTAATCACGGCGTCCAGATTGCGCAGAGCAATGCGCAACCCTTCCAGGATGTGCGCTCTTTCTTCAGCTTTGCGCAAATCATAGCGTGTGCGACGCACAACTACTTCTTTCTGGTGTTCAAGATAGTGGTGCAGCATCTCGCGCAGATTCAGGACACGGGGGTTGTTATCTACCAGGGCCAGCATGATGATGCCGAAGGTCTGCTGAAGTTGAGTGAGTTTAAACAGTTTGTTCAGGACTACCTGCGGGTTGGCGTCACGCTTCAGTTCAATCACCATCCGCATGCCGTTGCGGTCTGATTCGTCCCGCAGGTCGCTTATGCCTTCAACTTTCTTTTCGCGCACCAGCTCGGCTATCTTTTCAATGGTTTTGGCTTTGTTCACCTGGAAAGGCAGTTCTGTAACTGCGATGCGGGTTTTTCCGCCTTCAAGCCGCTCTATCTGTGTCAGTGCCCTTATTTTGATTATGCCGCGCCCGCTGCGGTATGCTGTGCGGATTCCTTCCCTGCCTAAAATCAGGCCGCCGGTGGGGAAATCCGGCCCCTTGATCATCCGCATATAATCCTGGTCTTCAGCGTCCGGGTTATCGATATAAAGTGTCAGGGCGTCAACTACCTCTCTCAGGTTGTGAGGAGGAATATTGGTGGCCATACCCACTGCAATCCCTGAGGAACCGTTTAAGAGCAGATTGGGGAAACGTGACGGCAGTACTACCGGCTCTTCCAGTGTATCGTCAAAATTAGCCCGAAAATCCACTGTTTCTTTCTCTATGTCAGCCAGCATTTCCACTGTTAACTTGGCCATTCTTACTTCTGTATAGCGCATGGCCGCCGCCCGGTCTCCGTCAACTGAACCAAAGTTGCCGTGTCCGTCAACTAAGGGGTAGCGGCTGGAAAAATTCTGTGCCAGCCGCACCATGGCATCATAGACAGCCATATCACCATGCGGATGATACTTACCTAATACTTCACCGACGATGCGCGCCGATTTTTTATGAGGCTTGTCCGGCCACATGCCAAGGTCATGCATGGCATAAAGAATGCGGCGGTGCACCGGTTTCAGCCCGTCGCGCACATCGGGCAGCGCCCGGCTTACTATAACGCTCATGGCATAGTCTAAAAAAGAGTTCTTAACTTCATCGTGAATGGCAATTGGTACAATTTTGCCGTGTGAAAAATCCATGCTTTCACTTCCTTCCTCACTAAAAGCCATAATCAGCTTTACTAGATATCAAGGTTTTTGACCTCGCGCGCATATTTCTCAATAAAGAGCCGCCTGGGCTCTACTTTATCCCCCATCAGCACAGTGAACATTTCGTCAGCGCGGATGGCATCCTCCATTGTTACCTGCAGGATTGTGCGCGTCTCGGGATCCATGGTAGTGGACCACAGCTGCTCCGGGTTCATCTCGCCTAGGCCTTTGTAGCGCTGCAGTGCCATTCCCTGGCGTCCGATTTCCTTTTGCAACTTTTCCAATTGAGCGTCTGTATAGACATAATATTCTTTTTTCTGCTTCTTTATCAGGTAGAGAGGCGGTTGGGCTATATAAACGTAGCCCGCTTCTACCAGCCTCTGCATATACCTGTAAAAAAAGGTCAAAAGTAGTGTGCGTATATGAGAACCATCCACATCCGCGTCAGTCATAACTATAATTTTATGATAGCGGGCGCGCGACAGCTCAAACTCTTCGCCGATACCTGTCCCCAGCGCCGTTATAATCGTCCTTATTTCCTCGTTGGCCAGAATTTTATCCAGACGGGCTTTTTCCACGTTGATAATTTTTCCCCGCAGCGGCAAAATGGCCTGAAACTTGCGCTCCCGGCCCTGTTTAGCTGAACCGCCGGCTGAATCTCCCTCTACCAGGTAAAGCTCACACATAGAAGGATCGCGGCTGACACAATCTGCCAGTTTTCCGGGCAGTGCAGTTATCTCCAGCGCGCTTTTTCTCCTCGCTAATTCCCTTGCTTTCCTTGCTGCCTCGCGTGCCCTGGCGGCACTGATCGCTTTTTCAATCACCCGGCGCGCGATGGGAGGGTTTTCTTCAAAAAAGGCGCCCAGCTCTTCATAGAGAATGGAATCGACAATGCCCCTCATCTCGCTGTTTCCCAGTTTTGTTTTTGTCTGTCCCTCAAACTGGGGTTCAAGCAGTTTGACGCTGATGACAACTGTGAGGCCTTCGCGTATATCCTCACCGCTTACATTGCTCTCATTTTCTTTGAGCAGATTATATTTGCGGGCGTAGTCGTTCACCAGTCTGGTCAGGGCCGTTTTAAAGCCCAGTTCATGTGTTCCGCCCTCATGTGTGCGAATATTGTTGGCAAAGGAAAGAATCATATCATTGTAGCCGTCATGATACTGCAGGGCAATTTCTGTTCTGGCGAATTCCCGCTTTTCCTGCTCCAGAAAAATTACCTTTTTGTGCAGCGGCTCTTTGTTTCTGTTAAGAAATTCCACAAAAGACTTTATGCCGCCGTCATACTTAAATACTTCTTTTTCCTGGCCGGGATGTCTGAGGTCGCTGAGTGTAATTCTGATCCCCCTGTTTAGAAAGGCCAGTTCCCGCAAGCGCTGAGAAAGCATGTCATACTCAAACGCCAGTGATTCAAAAATTTCCCGGTCCGCTAAGAACGTTATTTTAGTACCTGTTTTTTTTGACTTGCCTGCTGTCTTTAATTCTGTGGCCGGCTTGCCGCGCTCAAAGCGCTGCACATAAATCTGACCCTCTCTTTGTACCTCTACTTCGAGCCATTCAGAAAGAGCATTCACCACTGATACCCCCACACCGTGCAGGCCTCCTGAGACCTTATACCCCTCGCCGCCAAACTTGCCTCCTGCATGAAGCACTGTCAGCACCACTTCCACTGCCGGGCGCTTCATCTGGGGGTGCTCTCCAACCGGTATGCCGCGTCCGTCATCTGTGACTGTAATGCGGTTATCTTCGCCAATAGTAACTGTTATATTTTCACAAAAACCTGCCAGCGCCTCATCTATACTGTTGTCCACCACTTCAAAGACAAGATGATGGAGCCCCCTTGCCCCGGTGGAGCCAATATACATGCTGGGACGCTTTCTTACAGCTTCCAGTCCCTCAAGCACCTGAATCTGTGTTTCATCATAACTGCCGGCTGCATGATTGTTTTTCTTTTCTTCAGTCACTTTTAACCCTCCCGTCCACATTTACATCCTGCTGCTATCATTCTTTATCGAATATATTTGACTGAAACCTTTTTTTAAGCGTTCCCGGCGCAATGGGTGAAAAGTGCACCATTTGGTCAGTTACTATAAACGCCTTAAACTCCTCTTCAGACTTATTGCCTGCTGTCCTTACAGATTGTAAGAATTCTTTATTACACTGCTTTTCCTTTATTCTCACATCAAAAATGCCAATAATTTTTTCAGCCGCCACTACATTTGAGCCGCCTATATGAAGAAACATAAACTTGCCTCCTCTTTTTATAATATTTTACCCTTCTCGTTGAATTTCAACAGTTTTAACTGCGGCAACAGGAGCAAAGCTTTGATGCGTGCCCGGGATATACAGGCATCCCACAGTTTAAGCAGGCGTCACAACCCTGCTTTAGCTGCCATCTTATCCATTTTTTCTGTGACATGATCAATTTTTCCATCGGCCCGCGCAGCTCAGGCCAATTGTCTAATTCACAGAGAGCACTCTTTATTGCGGTCAGTTCATTTCCCTCAATTTCCATATCCCGCCAGTTGTTTTCCTCTTCTTTTTCTGTGTGCTGGTTTAGGCAGCTTTTATTACTTCTCACTCCCACCTGGAAGCGTATATCTTTAAGTATCTTTGTCCTTGCTTTGCGGTTCAGTTTGTTGATAAAGCTTATTTTCTGCAGGGAAAGGTGTTGGGCCCAGACCGAGTCCTGCACCCTCACATAGAGAGTACCCATTTCAACAAACAGCGGCTCTGTTTTTGCGGCTATCAGCTCTCCTGCCACATCCGGCCAGGCGTCAATTATGAGCTGTCCTCTTATTTTAAGTGAGTTAGGCATCTTTTTAATCGTTTTTTCCAGGATCTCAGATACCCTCTTCAAATTTTTTCACCTCGCCGTCGGCAACTGAAAAAACAGTGCCCGAGACTCTTAGCCTGCCCATTTTCTCCACTTCTGTCCCTGTTATAAAAGTCTGCACCCTGCCGTCTATGGCTTCCACCAGCAGGCGCCTTCTTCTCTCATCCAACTCTGAAAATACATCGTCAAAAAGCAAGACAGGAAATTCCCCTCTTTCCCCTTTAAAAAATTCTAACTCTGCCATTTTAAGCGCCAAAACCAGTGTTCGCTGCTGCCCCTGTGACGCAAAATGACGGGCTTCCCGGCCGTTTATTCTTAGCGCCAGGTCATCACGGTGCGGCCCCACCAGAGTCTGTCCCTGTCTTGCCTCATTTTCCTTATTCTGCGCCAGTCCTGCCATAACCGCGGAAAAAATCTCTTCTTCTCCTGCTTCTTCCCCGATTGTCAGCGGTGTCCGGTAAGAAAGTTCAAAGCTTTCTTCTCTCCCTGTCAGCTTTCTGTGTACCAGCCTGGCCAGCAATCCAAGGCGGTGTATAGCAGCCAGTCTTTTTTTTATGATTGCTGCAGATAGCTTAGCCAGCTGCTCATTCCACCCGGCTAATTCATCAGAATCAATAATTTTCTGCCTGTATGTCCGCAGCAGTTGATTGCGCTGTCTGACAACTTGCTGATAACGGGCCAGACTATATTCATATTGCGGCGAAACTTTACATATTTCCTCGTCTATGAATCTGCGGCGCAAAAACGGGGCTCCTTTGACAAGTTCCAGGTCTTCCGGGGTAAAAAGAACCGCGGCAAACTTTCGTACTAAAGCAGACTTACTTTGTTCTTTTCCGTTGACAATATAGCTCTTATGCTTTGTTTGCGCATTGTAGCTTATTTTTAATTTGCTGTCGCCATGCTGGTGTATTACTTTGCCGGCCACTGTGCAAAAACTTTCTCCCCACTGTACCATTTCAGTTTCACTACGTGTGCGAAAGGATTTACCCGCCGCCAAAAAGGTAAGCGCTTCCAGCAGGTTGGTCTTTCCCTGTGCGTTAGCGCCTACAAAAACATTAAGATTACTGTCCGCTTTAAGTTCAAGTGCTTTATAGTTGCGGAAATTTCTCAGTTCCACAGACTCTATCTTCACATTTTTCTCTCCATCTTCAGGTTTTAACCGGCAGGACAAGGTAAAGGTAGTCCTCATAAGCAGTATCACGGAGCACACACGGCCTGTTTGCCCCGGTCGTCTGCAGATAGCACTTTTCTCCATCGCATATTTTAAGCATATCAGATAAAAACCTGGCATTAAGTGACAACTCCAGGTCTTCTCCCTCCAACTTAATTGCAACCTGTTCCTGAATTCTGCCAAACTTGGAAGCAGCCCTGATCAGCATTTGCTCCTTGCTGATAGACAGGCGAATTACATGGTTAACTCCCTCAGCCAGGAGTGTTGCTCTCTCTACGGCTCGTTGGAAAGCATCTACATCGATAACAGCTTGGCCGGAAAATTCCCTGGGAATAACTCTTTCCACATTGGGGAAGTTTTCTTCCAGCAGGCGGGAAGAGATTTTGGTTGCACCGCAAACCAGTATCAGCTGGTTTTTTATCACGTCGGCCTTTATATCGCTATCTTCTTCTCCGAAAATACGACCTGCTTCCTGCAGAACCCTGGCAGGGACAAGAATATTAGCACTTTCCTGCAGCAGGTTGTTTACCCTGCAGGAAGTATTGGCAAGGCGAAAAGTGTCTGACGAAGAGAGAGTAAGAATGTTGTCATGCAGAGAAAAATTAATGCCTGTAAATGCCGGTTTCCCTTCATCGTGAGAGACGGCAAACAGTGTTTGTTTCAGAGCCCGCTTCAACTCCTGCGCGTTTATGACAAAAGAGCAGCGGGACGTCTGATCCTCTGCCTGAGGAATGGCCGGGAATTCGTCAGGGCCTGTTCCGTAGAGCTGAAATTCTGTCTGTCCGCTTTTAATATCTGTCAGGTAGTTATCTAAGTTTACAGTAAGCTGGACTGATTCTCCCGGCAGCCTCCTGACAATATCCACAATTTTTGCAGGCAGCACTACCCCTCCCGGCTCAGTGTGAGCAACTGTAAAAGAAGTGCTGATACCCATTTCCATATTGGTGGCAGTCAGAGTCATTGCATTGCCGTCGCTTCTAATCAGTATTCCCTCCAGTACCTGCATTGTGCTTTTTGCAGGCACAGCCTTTCCCACTATCTGCAGATGATCAGAAAAAACCGATTGAGGAATGGATAAGCGCACGTTATCTCCTCCTTTTTTTTGTTGTGTAAAGAAACTAATATTAATATTATTTTAAGTTAACAGTAGTAGTAATAGGGGCCTGTGAATTGTTAATAACAGGGTTAAGTCAATTAACGGCGGGGGAAAGAGGTGGGGATGAAACGGTGGAAAAAACGAAACTTTTATCCACTGTTTTCACATATCCGCAAAAAGGAAAAAGTTATCCATAATAAAAGAACAGCTTATCTTTAATTTATACACAGGTTATTAACAGTTGTTAATTTTATCGATTATTTGTTCGACCAGGGTTTTCAAATCATTATCAGTGCGGATGTCCGTAATAATTTTTTTATGAGCGTGCATAACAGTGGTGTGGTCCCTGCCGCCGAATTCTTCTCCTATTTTTGGCAGGGAGGCATCTGTTAATTCACGGGAAAGGTACATGGCTATGTGGCGCGGAAAAGAGACATTTTTTGTTCTTTTTTTTGCTTTCAGTTCATCTTGTTTTAAGGAAAAATGGAGAGCAGTTTGCTTTTGAATATTATCTATTGTGATAAGCTTTTTTTTGTTTTGGCGGGAAATAATATCTTTTAGCGCTTCTTCCGCCAGAGATAAAGTTATTTTATGACTGGTAAGCGAAGAAAAGGCTATGACACGGATAAAAGCGCCCTCAAGCTCTCTTATGTTGTTAACAATTTTATCAGCAATATAGAGGAGGACGTCATTGGAGATAGAAATATTTTCCAAAACGGCTTTTTTACGCAGAATAGCAATCCTGGTTTCAAGGTCGGGAATCTGAATGTCAGTGATCAAGCCCCATTCAAAGCGTGAACGCAACCTGTCTTCCAAGGTGGGTATTTCTTTTGGAGGACGGTCGCTGGAGATGATAATTTGCTTGTTGTTTTCATGCAGGGCGTTGAAGGTATGGAAAAACTCTTCCTGGGTCTGTTCTTTTCCTGCTAAAAACTGTATATCGTCAACAAGGAGTATATCAACGCTGCGGTACTTGTTTCGAAAATCAAGTGTCCTGTTATCACGGATGGCATTAATAAATTCATTAGTAAATTTTTCACTTGAAATATAAACAACCCTGTTAGCAGGGGAATGTTCAAGCACAAAATGACCAATGGCATGCATTAGATGAGTTTTGCCAAGACCTACGCCCCCGTAAATAAAGAGAGGATTGTAAGCCCTTGCCGGCGCTTCAGAAACAGCCAGGGAAGCAGCGTGGGCAAAGCGGTTGCTGCCTCCTATCACAAATGTGTCGAATGTATATTTGGGGTTTAACCAAGAAGAATTAGTAACAGAAGAAGTAAAATGCTGTACACGAGGCATGCTTACTGTTGTTGAGGGCGTTTCCTCTTCACTGTCTCCGTTAATGCGGGGTGTAACAAAATGAATGTCATAATCGCTGTTGCAGACATCCTGGAGAGCTTTTTTTAACATCCCGGCATAACGTGTCACAAGCCAGTCTTTTGTAAAATCATTGGGGACACTTATGATCAGGGTGCTGTCAGTGAGGGATAAAGGGCGGGTAGTTTTAAGCCAGGTTTCAAAACTTGGTTTGCTCAATTGCTTTTCGACTTCGCTAAGGGTGGCCTGCCAGATTTCTTGCAGCTCCTGTTCCATGCAAAAACCTCCTTTAAGACTTGTCCACAGGAAAACAATATTAAAGTCAGGGCAAAAACATTTTATCCACAAAATCAATGAGTTGTCCACAATTCCTGTGGAAAAGTGTAAAAACCCGGACATTAATAGTCTTTTTAATAAAGAAGAATAAAGTTATACACAATACAACATATATGTATTTATTAAATATTTAAACAAATCTTACCTTTTTATCTTAACAAAATATGCCGTCTCCTGCAATAGCGATTAAGCAGTGGAAAGCTGCAGGCATGGAATGCCGAAGGGATAAGGATTTCAGCCATGTGGCAGAGCTTGACATTACTTTTTTAAAAAGATATAATCTGTGTGATATAAACAAGGATAACCGTAGTTGTCGAGTAGTATCAGAAAGTCCCTTCGTTAAATATTAAAGGTAACCAAGGATAATTTGCAAAAAATTACAATATTAACATCATATGGCAATACGCTCTTTGGTAAGCTCAATAATGGCAGGCTAAAGCAAGCCCTCCTTCCTTTAAAGCACGAGGCTACGCATGGATATAATAATAGGGTGGAACGGCACTTTTCGGCGCCGGCAACTGGCTTAAGCGCAG